>JAFTFO010000024.1 GCA_017449495.1 Prevotella sp.
AATCTGACTGTTACTTCTGAATTATATATTATCTATTATATATTATTATATTATATATTTTAATATATAATATAATAATAAGGAACGACCATTTGTTTTCACCATCATCCAAAATAGCAAATGAATCAGCGAATCAGCGTCACAGCGAAGCAGCGTCAATTGCCATGGTGTGCTCTTTCACTCGCAGAAACGTTCAGGTGAGGCGAAAACAATAAATAATGTCGTAGGAATGTGATTTTTTCTGAATTTATTTGCGTATATGAGAAAATATGTGTACCTTTGTACGATAAAAATTACGAACGACCTACAATGAACTCGAAAATAGTGAAACGACTCTCATTCCTCCTGACGCTGCTATGCGTCGCGATGGTGGCCTCTGCCGCCGTTATCCCTGACATGCGCTTCCGCCGTGTAGACACCCGCGAGGGACTGTCGAACTCGATGGTGAACAGTATCCTGCGCGACTCCCAAGGTTACGTGTGGTTTGGTACCGGCTATGGCCTGAACCGTTACGACGGCTACCGTATCCGTACCTTCTTCAGTTACGACAAGGACACGACCTCGCTGCGCAACAACCGCATCGACGAGATACAGGAAGGCTACGGCGGGCGGCTGTGGCTGAAGCAGGGCATGAACTACTCGGTCTACGACCCTGTGACGGAGAAGGTGGACCGTCAGCCGTCGCGCTGGCTGAACCAGCAGGGCATCAAGGGCAGCATCGAGAGCATTCACCTCGACTCGAAGAAGAACTACTGGGTGAAGACCTACGAGGACGGATTCTACTACTACAACCCCGTGTCGAAGAATCTGCAACACCTGAAGTTCGGCTACGGCCCTTATGAGTTCCATAAGGACTTTGGCGTGTCGGCCTATACCGAAACGGAAGAGGGCATGGTGCTCGTGTCGACCTTCGGCGAGCTGATGTGTATCGACGGTGAGCGTGGCAAGGTGCTGTGGAAGGAGCCTTATGTGAAGAATGCACTGAATGCCTATAACGACTACTGGGTGACGGTGGACAAACACCAGAACCTCTGGGTGATCACCCACTCGACGGGTACCTATATCTACGTGAAGAAAGAGAAGCGCTGGTACACCTCGCTGACCGAACTGATGCGGGCACAGGGCTATCAGGATGTGCCCAATGATGTGCTCGTCTGGGAAGTGTGCTACGACGCGAAGGGCTTCCTGTGGGTGGCCACCGACCACCTGGGCGTGCTCGTGCTTGACGAGGAGAACCGTCAGTGGCGACAGTTCACGAACGTGAAGGGTGACGAGACCTCGTTGCCTGATATCACCATCAAACACCTCTATTGCGACCAGCTGGGCCGTATGTGGCTCGCCAGCTATAAGAACGGTGTGGCCATGTGTCTGGAGTCGATGACGAACTTCAAGAGCCTGCCCATCGGCGATATCAACACCATCACGGAGGACCGTGAGGGCTACTACTGGATTGGTCGTAACGACGGCGGTATCATCAAGATGGACCCAGAGACGCTGGAGCCTGTGGAGCGGTTTACGAAGCAGAGCCTCGGCGTGCCGAGCGACATCATCGTGGGCAGCTATACGGCCAAGGACGGCAGCCTGTGGTTCGGTACCTACGAGGGCGGTATCCTGCGCTATAAGAACGGGGGCTGGACGAATCTGCGTACGACTGATCCGGGCAGTGCCCTGGTGACGAACAATATCTGGGGCGTCACCGAAGACCGCTGGGGGAACATCTGGGTGGGCGTGCTCGGCGGCGGTGCCGTGCGCATCGACAAGAATACCGGCAGGCAGCGCTCCTTCACGGCCGACAACTCCGAGCTGAAGACCGTCTGGACAAACAGCATCTCGACAGGCTCAAACGGCTGGATCGTGCTGGGTAACTCCGAGTATTACGCCCTGATCCATCCGGGCAATTTCAAGATCATCAATGGCTCGTTCCCCGTCGACAATGACCGTCGTGCCATCACCGTCTCTACAGCCACGACACAGGCCATCGTCGACAGTCGCGGACTGCTCTGGCAGTGCTCACCATCAGGCGTAGTGATCTATGATCTGAAGACGAAGCAGAAGACGCTGCTCGACATGAAGTCGGGCCTCTTCGGATCGAACGCCGTCTCTGTGACAGAGGATACCCGGAACACGATGTGGGTGGCTACGGACCACGGTGTGTCGAACATCACGCCCATGAAGCTGGAAGACGGTACGTGGACCTATACTATCCGTAACTTCAACAGTCGCGACGGCTTGCAGCCAGGACCGTTCAACCAGCGCGCCATCTTCTGTTCCCGTACGGGCGAACTGCTCATCGGCGGACAAGACGGCCTCGACATCATCAGTACGCTGAAATTAGGCAACGGCGACACGAAGGAGCGTCCTGTGTTCAGCGGCCTTGTGATCTTCGACCAGGAGGTGGAGGTCGGTGATGAGTACGACGGGCGTGTCATCCTTGAGAAGGCCCTCGACATGCAGGGCAGTATCCGGCTGGCCTACGGGCAGAACCAGTTCACCATCCACATGGCTTCCGACAACGGTGGCATCAACAACAGCACCCGTTTCGTGTACCAGCTCGAGGGCTTCAACGACAAGTGGATCAAATCGTCGGCCAACAACCCCGACATTACTTATATGTCACTGCCTCCAGGCAGTTATACCCTCTGTGTGCGAATGTTAAGAGACGACGGAACGATGGGCGAGGTGGAAAGCCGCCTCGACATCACCATCGACGCCCCGTGGTATCGTTCGTGGTGGGCCATCATCGGCTATGTCCTACTGCTCGTCGCCGCGTGGTTCTTATATAGAAAACTAAAAACCAAGACCAAATGAAACGATTATTGGGCCTGACCCTATTATTGACTTGCCTGTGGGCAGGTGCAGAGACTTCCATCCCCGACATGAAGTTCCGTCGTCTGGATACACCTGACGGGCTGTCGAGTTCCTTGATCAACTGTATCTTCAAGGACTCCCGTGGCTATGTGTGGATTGGCACGTCGTACGGATTGAACCGTTATGATGGCTACCGCATAAAAACCTTCTACTCCAACAAACGCGACTCAACGACCATGCGCGACAATTACACGGAGCAGATCTTTGAGGCCTACGACGGTAAGCTCTGGATCAAACAGGGCATGAACTACTGTATCTACAACCCGAAGACGGAGCGCTTTGAGCGAAACATCCAGCGTGAGTTGGCCAAGTATGGCATCACGGGTAGTGTGGAGCGACTGCATATCGACTCGAAGAAGAACTTCTGGATACGCATCTATGACGTCGGCCTCGTCTATTATAATCCGCGTACGAAGAAGACAAACACCTTTCGTTTCGGCTACCGTTCGGGTCAGCTCAAGCCTGACTACGGCATGTCTGCCCTGGCTGAGGACGACAATAACATGATCATCGCCACGAATAGTGGAGAACTGGTGTGCCTGAACGGTGAGCGGGGCGACATCTATTGGGATACGAACTATATGCGGCGCAATGGGGGCCCTGAGAATCAGGACTACCGCCTGATCGTCGACCATCAGGGGAACTTCTGGGCATGTGCGCCTGGCTGTTCCTTCGTGTTTATCAAGAAGGAGAACCGCTGGTATAACTCGCTGGCCGAGTACATGCATGCTAAGGGGGTGGCCGACTTCCCTGAGAACCTCCAGATGTGGGATATCCAGATCGACGAGAATGGCTGGCTATGGCTGGCTTGCGACCACGATGCGCTGGTGATAGTAGACCTGAAAAACGGACAGTGGAAACAGTTCAAGAACAATAAGTACGACGAGACGACACTGAGTGACAACACCTTGCGCAAGGTCTACCTCGCAAAAGACGGCAGTGCCTGGATCGGCACCTATAAGAACGGTGTCTGTCAGTATGTGCCTGGTCTTACCAGCCTGCGTACGGTGGAGTTGGGAGATATTACATCGACAGCAGAGGACCGTCAGGGTAACTACTGGCTGGGTACCAACGACCAAGGTATCCTTGTCTATAACCCGAAGACCGAGGAGATCATCGGCCACTTCACCGCCAGCAACAGTGCCATGGCCAGCAATATCGTTGTGGGCTCCTGGGCTGCCAGCGACGGCTCCCTCTGGTTCGGCTCCTACAATGGTGGTCTTACCCATTGCGTCCCCTCGGCTTCCAATCCCGGTCAGGCAACGGTATATAACTATCAGGCACGTCCAGGCGAATTGGCGAACAACAGCGTCTGGGCACTCACGGAAGATAAGTGGAACCGCATCTGGTTTAGCACGCTCGGCGGTGGCCTGCAGATGCTGGATCCCAAGACGGGCAAGTTCACCACCTGGGACACGAAGAACTCCAAGATCCCTGGCGACTACCTGACCTCTGTCGGCTGGAACAAGAAAGGCTGGCTCATGACAGGTACCAGCCGCTTCTGGTCGATCGTAAACCCTGTGAGCCGTCAGTTGCTGAATCAGGAAATCCCTGAGGATCCCTCCATCACAGCCAGCGTGGGAAGCACCAACTATATCATCGAGGATAGCCGTGGACTCTACTGGCATGGCTCCAATGTGGGTATCATCGTCTATGATCCCAAGACGAAGTTCCAGAACCTCATCGACATGACCGACGGCCTCTATGGCTCAGGTATCAACTCCATCATTGAAGACAAGAAACATACCATCTGGGCCGTCACTGATCACGGCATCTCCAACATCGTGCCCTCCCGTCAGGAAGACGGCACATGGACCTTCACCGTGCGCAGCTTCAACAGTCGCGATGGTCTTCAGAAGGCCACCTACAACCAGCGCAGTGCCTGGCTGACTCGCGACGGGAAGATTCTCGTTGGCGGACAGGGAGGACTCGACATCATCGATCCCTCGCTCATGCAGGACAAGACGAACCGTGAGCGACCTGTGTTCAGTGGCCTGCAGATCTTCGATCAGGACGTGGTCGTGGGGCGTGAGGTGGAAGGGCGTGTCATCCTCGACGAGGCCCTCGATGTGTGCCGTGAGCTGTCATTGCGCTACGACGAGCAGTTCACCATCCAGCTCTCTACCAACGAGGTGAATGTCAAGAACGCCACACGCTTTGCATACCGTCTTGAGGGCTTCAACGACAACTGGGTGAAGACCTCCGAGCAGAACCCCAATATCACTTACAACTCCCTCCGTGCAGGCTCCTATCTGCTCTGTGTGCGTCTGCTGAACGATGACGGATCGCTGGGCAAGGAGGAGAGTCAGCTGGAGATCACCATCCGTCCACCACTGTGGCGTACGCGTTGGATGATCCTCCTCTATATGATCGCTATCGCCCTGATCGCCTGGCTCTGGCGTCTCCGTTTCCTGAAGCGTCATAAGGAGCGCGTCGAGCTCGAGGATATCCGTCGTGAGGTGGAGAAGAAACAGTGGATGAACGAGATGCTGACGAAGATGAAGCAGGAGAGCAGTGACGACGAGAAGCGTGCCTTCCAGACGGATCGCCCCTGGTCTATGCAGCCCGAGGACCTGAACCGTACCCCTGGCGACCTGCAGCTATTCATGAAGGAGCAGTGTGCTGAATATAAGGCTCCCGAGGGTAAGAAGGTGAAGTTCTCCTTCTTCCCGCTGGCCCATGACCTGATTATCGACTTCGACCACGACATGCTGGGACAGGCCGTGCAGATACTCCTTAACAACGCATTGATGTTCTCTCCGAAGGACTGTCGCATCAAGGTGTTCGTCGACAAGACATCCACTGTCGGCACCATCCGCATCTCCGACAATGGCATCGGCCTGCCGGAGGGTGCCAAGGAACACATGTTCGACCCCGTGGTGAGCGACGACGATTCAGGCGTGTGCCTCTCGGTCGTGAAGGATATCGTGACGGCTCATGGCGGCACGGTCACAGGCGACAACAATGCTGGCGGCGGCTCTGTGTTTACCATCACCCTGCCCCTGCAGTATGACGAGGTGGAAGAGGCTGTGGTCATCCAAGAGGAGTAAAAAAGGTAAAAAGGTAAAAAAGTAAGAAAGTAAAAACTATAACTAATTGTATGAAGAAAATGATTGTATTAGGGTCTGTGTTGCTCACGGCGATGATGTCGCTGGCAGCAGACATACAGACCAGTGAGAATCTGGTAACCATCCGTCCCGACGGTGGTCAGGCGAAGGTGATTCGCCTGGAAGTGATGAACGACAACATTATTCGTGTGCGAGCCACCTCGCAGGAGGCACTGCCTGAGAAGCCTGCCTCGCTGATGATCGTGCCGCAGACAACACCCGCTAAGGGCAGTTATACGGTCAGCGACGATGACAGCTGTATCGTTGTGAAGGCAAAGAACGTGAAGGCTGTTGTCTGCAAGGCAACGGGTGCCGTCACCTTCTTCGACGGCGATGGTAACCAGCTGTTGGCGGAGGCCAAGGACGGCAAGAAGTTCTGGGACTTCACCGTGCCTGAGCGTGAGTACGGTTTAAAGGGTGGCCCTGCCATCACAGAAGAGATGAAGCATGGACTCTCGTGGCAGATGAAGTTCGACTCACCTGACGACGAGGCATTCTACGGACTCGGACAGCACCAGAGCGAGGAGTTTAACATGAAGGGCAAGAACGAAGACCTGTTCCAGTATAACACGAAGGTCTCTATCCCGTTCGTGCTCTCGAATAAGAACTATGGCATCCTGTGGGACTCTTACAGCTACTGCCGTTTCGGCAATCCCAACGACTACCTGCAGTTGAACCGTGCCTTTAAGCTCTACGACCGTCTGGGCAAGGAGGGACATCTCACGGGTACCTATATTGATAAGGCTGGCAAGAAACTCGTGCGTGATGAAGACTCTATCTACTTCGAGTATGCCTTCCCTGCTACCTCTGAGATAGCTGTGAAGACCGATAATGGCGGCATCAAGAACTTGCCGCAGGGCTTCAACCTGCAGGGTGCCAACGTGGTCTACGAGGGCTTTATCGAGCCTGTGGAGTGCGGCATGCCGTGTTGCGTCGGCAAGGTGCGCCCCTACCAGTTCATCCTCTATTATTCTGGTTATGTGAAGGTCTATATCGACGGTAAGGAAGTGGTGCCTGAGCGCTGGCGCACAGCCTGGAACCCCAACAGCTATAAGTTCACGACCGACTTGGCACAGGGTGAGAAAGCCCAGCTGCGCATTGAGTGGCAGCCCGACGGCGGTGAGGCCTACTGCGGCCTGCGCGTGGCAGAGACCCGCAGTGTCGAGGAGCGCGGGAAGCTCTCCATCTGGAGTGAGATGGCCAAGGACATGGACTACTACTTCATTGCGGGCGAGAACCTCGACCAGGTGATCAGTGGCTATCGCACGCTGACGGGTAAGGCCAGCCTCTATCCGAAGTGGGTGTTGGGCTTCTGGCAGAGCCGCGAGCGTTATCAGAGTTCGCTCGACATCGAGAGCAACCTCGCAGAGTTCCGCAAGCGTCATATCCCCGTCGACAACATCGTACAGGACTGGAACTACTGGAAGCTCGACTCTTGGGGCGACCATACCTTCGAGACCTCGCGCTATCCCAATCCGCAGGCGATGCTCGACAGCGTACACGCCATGCACGGACGTTTCATGATCTCTGTATGGCCCAAGTTCTACGACACCGTCGATAATTACAAGGAACTCGACAAGAACGGCTGGATGTACCATCAGGCCATCAAGGACGATATCCACGACTGGCTGGGCTTCCGCGGCTCGTTCTACGATGCCTACGATGCTGGAGCAAGAAAAATGTTCTGGCGACAGATGGACGAGAACCTCTACTCGAAGTATAACCACGACGGCATCGCAGGTGTCGATGCCTGGTGGATGGATGCCTCCGAGCCCAATGTGCGTGACTGCACGCCGATGTGGTATCGCAAGGCCCTCTGCGGCCCCACGGCCCTCGGCACCTCTACGGAGTATTTCAACGCTTACTCAACGGTGAATGCCGACGCTATCTACAACGGTCAGCGTTCGGTCTATAACGGCAAGCCCAATGAGCCGCGTGTCTTCCTGCTCACTCGTAGCGGCTTCGCTGGCGAGCAGCGCTTCTCGACGGCTACGTGGAGCGGTGACATCGGCACCCGCTGGGAGGACATGCGTGCCCAGATGACGGCTGGCCTGAACTACTCGATGTCGGGCATCCCCTTCTGGGGTATGGACCAGGGCGGCTTCTGCGTGGAGAACCGTTATGTGGCAGCCCAGCAGATCTACGACCGTACAGGTGTTGAGAACGAGGACCTGAAGGAGTGGCGCGAGTTGCAGACCCGCTGGAACCAGTTCGGTGCTTTCATCCCTCTGTTCCGTGCCCATGGTCAGTGGCCGCTGCGCGAGATATGGAACATCGCCCCCGACAACCATCCCGCCTATAAGTCGTTCGTCTACTACGACAAGCTGCGCTATCGCCTCATGCCTTACCTCTACTCGATGGCTGGCTGGACCCACTTCAACGACTATACGCTGATGCGTGCACTGGTGATGGACTTCAACGGCGACAAGAACGTCGAGAATATCGGCAACCAGTGGATGTTCGGCCCTGCCCTGATGGCCTGTCCCGTAGGCTACTACAAGGCCCGCAACCGCAGCGTCTACTTCCCGGAGCAGTGCGGCTGGTACGACCTCTATACGGGTGAGCACATCGACGGTGGTCAGCGCCTTGTGGTCGCTGCTCCTTATGAACAGATTCCCGTCTATGTCCGCGAGGGTGCCATCATCCCCTTCGGACCTGAGATGGAGTGGAGCGACGAGAAACCCGCAGAGTTCATCAACCTCTATGTCTACGCAGGACAGAACGGTCGTTTCCGTCTTTATGAGGACGAGGGTACGAACTACAACTATGAGCGTGGCAAATATGCCACCATCGACATCACCTACGACGATGCCGCCCGTACCGTCACGTTCGGTGCCCGCAAGGGACAGTTCCCTGGCATGCTGAAGCAGCGCCGCTTCAATGTCGTGCTCATCACCGCCGACAACGCCCAGCCACTGAACCTCGACAATCCCGCGGGCAAGCTGGTCAACTACAACGGCAAAGCCGTGAGCATACAACTCTAATCTAATACATACAAAAATCCCCAGCCACTTCGGCTGGGGATTTTTGCTATATAGGCTGCATTCACTTAGATAATTAATGATCTCGTGTGTCGTGGTGAGGAGTGCGGGAGAAAGGTGGCTGGTTTCTCAGAGGATAACAGAGGGACGGTTCTTTTGTTATACAATTATTTACCTATGCCATTCCACGTCAAAATGTCCTTCGGTTATCTTACAGTGTTTGTCTGTACCATCCATGAAATGGGCATCACCCTCGAATTCGAAGGTGCCAGAGAGCACTTCGCCTCTTTTACAGGTGCGGATGCCAACACGCGAAGAAGTGATGGCAAGATTCTGTCTGTATTTATGGGTGATTTCCCCTTTCTGTTCTGACCCGGCAAGGTAAGGCAGTTCTATGTCTGCCACATTCTCTAAGACAGCACCAGGCGACAGTTTCGTAATGGGCAGTTTGATGGAGATATAATTTGAGCCTCTCAATTCTTCGATGGGTTCCAATACCGCATTAATGTAAAGCGTGTCGTTTCCCATATAATCCTCCATCGCATATACCTTATATCCATAATCGACGAATGGAAGTATCGGCTCCCAGGCGTATTCCACTTTTTTCCCATTAAGCAAAAAGCCCAAGGTGTTTTTGCCTGTGTCCGTTTCCACGAAGGGATCGTCCTTGTCGCAAGAGGCGAGGGAGAAGGCTGCAAGCGTTATAAACATGATTCTCCAAATCTTCATTGTTTTCATTTGCGTTATAATTTTGATGTTAATGTTCTGCAAAGTTAGGGAAAAACGCAATAAAAGAAGATGTGGAATTGCTAATAAAACGTTAAAGAGAACAGCAATCCAAAAGAAAACGGCGCGTTATCCGTTTGCCATTCAATGACTTACAAAAACTTTAAATCAAAATAAATCAAACGCGGTTTTGGAGGCGGAGCAGGTTGGATTTCAGCGAATGAGCCTCTTTCTGGCCAAACAGTTTTTCGTTGGCACGGGTCTTGGCGGTGGTGACGGCCTGGGGCGATTTCTCCGTCATCTTGACGATAATGTTCTCTGGATAGCCGAGTATTAGGAGGATGCAGGTGCGCAGTTCCAGAGACGAGAGTTTGCGCCCGGCACAGAATAGTTCGAAGGTGGCGGGCATGTCCTTGCAGAACTGCGATTCCAGCAACCGCCATTCGGCTTCTGTCGGGATGGGACGCTCGGTCTTGTCTTCCGACTTCCGCTTGAACAGCACGGCTATCTTGCTATCAGCAAAGACTTCGAGGTTGTCTGTCGGTTGGCGGTTGCTCCCGCTCTGTAGTGAGGCTATCATCTGCTCCAATTCCTGCTCGCGGCGTTCCTTTTCGGCTATCAGGCCCTCATAGTCCTGTGCTTTGAGGCGGGTCAGTTCCTGCAAGATGCCCTCACGCTCAGTCTTGGCATCGGATAGGGCTTTGTCGAGTCGAAGGATTTCCCTGCGACGCTTGGCTTGACTGCGGCGATAGTAATAGACGATGATCGCAACGATAAGCGTGGCGAGGACGATGACGGCGACGGTCCATGTACGGGCTGTCCGCGCCTTCTGCGCCTCACGCTCAGCCTGCTGCTGGCTTCGGGTGTAGTCGTAGAGGGCCGACATCTGGTGGATGGCATCAGTGCGCATCTGGTTGTGGAGCGAGTCCTGCGCAGCCTCGAACAGTAGGGCGTAGTGTATCACGGAGTCTGCATTGTGACGTTCCTGATAGACGGTCATCAGTCCCTTGTAACAGTCGGAGGCATGGCCATATCGGAGTGCCTTGCGAAAATGATATTCCGCCGAGTCCACATGATGGAAGGCCAGATCGTAGAAGCCTCGGATGACATAATGAAACTCCCTGCCAGCGGCAATGTTTCCTTGCTCGTCAAATAGGTTCGATTCGTTTTCAAAGATTTCCTTCATCTGACGGGCTTTCTCCAGTTCTCCACGTTCTAAGTAGAGATAGATGGAAGGGCCGACCCAATCGGCTGCATCATGGCGGTTGCCGAGTTTCAACAGTGACTCGTAGGTGTCGTTGATGATTTGCAGTACGCTGTCTTTCTCACCAAGCAGATAGTAAGGCCTTATCAATTGGCTCCGTGCCTCGATGACTCCTATGTCACTGTCAAAGCGGCTGATGCAGTCGGCGTAGTGATGGATGGCGCGTATCTCGTCGTGGGGCAGATTTTGCTGATGGAAAATCGTAGCCATTTGGCCGTAAATACCCATCAGCGTGTTGTAGTCGCAGTCGGTGGCTGTAGTGTCAGCCTGTTCGATGGCATCAAAATAAGTCTGCAAAGCCATCGGAGCATCGCCCATGTTCTGACAGGCTCGTCCGAGCAGATAACGGGTGAGCAGTCGGTCGTTGCGTGTTCCGTAGTTGTCGAAGTAGTCGGTGAGCGTCTTGGCGAGCGAGTCGGAAGAAAAGAGTACGCCAGCCTTGTTCTGTGCCTTCATCCGCAGCAGGTCATAGCGCATACGAGTGTCC
The DNA here is from genome assembly GCA_017449495.1 of Prevotella sp. Taxonomy (GTDB): domain Bacteria; phylum Bacteroidota; class Bacteroidia; order Bacteroidales; family Bacteroidaceae; genus Prevotella. The sequence goes on from JAFTFO010000024.1 coordinate 11,434, forward strand.
TTATTCCAGGTAGCCTTTTCTGCTTCCATGCTGTCGAGCAATACAAGGGCAGAGTCAGGATGGTCGTTGATAATCTCGCTGACCGCCTGCAGTTCCCTTGGCATCTGTCTATCTCCGCATCCTGTCAAGATAGTGAGCAGACACAACGTCACATATAGGTATATTGCTTTCTTCATTTCGTTCCACTTCTTAAAATGCGGGTGCAAAGGTACGAAAAATTAGGGAGAAAAGCAAAAATGGTAATTAGATTAACACCTTCTTCCTCATCCTCTACGAAATGGGCATGGAGGATAAGGACAGAATCCCAAATCACCGAACAAAATATCCTCAAATGTTGTTAGCCTCTGCAAACTGCATCATCCGCTGTTCCACCTTGCCGATGTCAAACGGCAGGATGGAAGAGTAGCCCACATCCAGAAACTCTGCACCGTGACTCGGTGATAACGGGCCCCTTCTACTGTCCAGTGGCTTGCCTGTACTCCAGCAGCTTGTTCTGCAGATCGGCGTTGGCATCGGTGTGCTTGTCGAGTGCTTGCTGATAGAGCATCTGGGCTTCGAGCAGATCGCTCATGGTGGAGGTGCCGGCATGGTAGTAGTTACGGTTCAGACGCAGGTTCTCCTCTGCCTGTTCGATGCTACGCTGCGAGAGATCGAGTTGCTGGCGAGCCTCCACGACATTGTTCCAGGCATTCTGCATGCGTATCTGTAGCAATTGGGCATTGTCGGCGAGCTGTTCCTCGGCCTTCTGCTGCTCAATCTTCTTGCGCTTGACGGCATGAGAGCCACCCCACCAGCCTGAAATGGGTACGCTGACCGTGGCGTAGATCATGCCGAAGGTGTGATCGTTGTCGAGCAGATTGTGGTAGTTGTAGCCTGCCCCGACGGCCACGGAAGGTAGCTGTTGGCCTATGGCCATCTTCTTCTGAAGTTTGGTGGCCTCGACTTGCTTCTGCAAGAGCTGGTATTCGGGAAGGTTGCTAAGTGAAGAGTGAAAAGTGAAAAGTGAAGAAGGAGATTCTTCAATCTTCACGCTCAAATCATCACTCTCAGAAAGTCCGCAGAACTGGGCGAGGAGCAGACGGACGATGCTGATGCCGTTCTCTAACTTTAGTTTCTGACTAGCCACATCGTTACGTCGCAGTTGTACCTGTAGCAGATCGTTGGGCAAGGCCACGCCCGCCTTGACGGCCACTTTGACATCCTTCTCGATATCGGCCAGCAAGGTGTCGACGGCAGCAACGGTCTTGGTCTTCTCCTGAAGCGACACAAGTTGCCAGTAGTATTGCTCGGTCGTCTTCTCCACTTCGTTTTCCGACAAGTGCAGTTGCAGACGGCTGACGTCCTCGCCTACCTTGGCGAGTTTGTTGCCGTTGACGATCTGACCACCGGCAAAGATGGGCTGTAGTGCCATCAGACTGCCGATGGTGCCATTCTTCATCATCGAGATGCTGATGGGGTTTGCCAGCGCGGCCAGTGCTTCAGCGGGGAAGCTCTGTGCCAGGGCTGCACCCATGTCTGGCGAGATCATCTCCGAGGGGTTGACATCCATCTTGGCCATGCCTCGGTTGGCATTGAACCAGAGACCTGTGCCACTGACACTGGGGAAGAACTTCGTGAAGGCCTCCTTGCGCTGCTGGCTGGCAGCCTCGATGTCGTGACGGGCCGTGCGGATGGCGATGTTGTTCTGCAGGGCTGAATCCTTCAACTGCTGGAGGGTGTAGGTCTGCGCATGCAAAATGATTGAACACAGAGACACAGAGATACTGAGAATTATTTTCTTCATAATGACATCATAATTATTTCGTTGAAACCTTCCAATAAATGACGGGGAGCATGGTGACCACCATGATAAGTGAGCCGATGCCACCGGCGAAGATGGTGACACCTACGGGCATCCAGAATGAACTCTGGGCGATGATCATCGGCACCACACCGACAGCCGTCGTGGCGGTGGTGAGGAAGATGGGCACCATGCGGCGCTTGCCGGCATCGTAGGCGGCTAGCTTCACACAGTCGTTATAATGTCTAATCATGCTGGCCTTCTGCTCAGAAGTGGCGGTAGCAAATTCTTCACTCTTCATTCTTAACTTTTCACTTCTTAAGAGGTCGATGGCGTGCTCGAAGATGAGTATCTCGTTACGCATGATCATTCCCATCAGGGTGATGAGGCCGAAGATGGAGGTCAGGCCGAGGGCGCGGTTCATCAGGCCCAGACCGATCAAAGCACCTGGGATCATCAGTCCGAGGGCTGCCATGCAGACCAGCGTGATACCATACTTCTTGAAGTTGAACAGCAGGAAGAAGAACACGATGATCATGGCAATGACGATGCCCCAGAAGATCTGTGGCAGCGCCTCGTCGCCATACTCTATCTCGCCGCCTACTTCTGTGCGCACACCTTGAGGAATATCTATTTCCTCCTGCATAATTTGTGCGATGCGCTGCTCTACGGGCGAAGTGTAGACACCCTGTGCAAACTGGGCGGTCACCGTGATGCAGCGTTCACCGCCCCGATGCAGGATACGGCTCTCGCTCCACTGCGGACCGACTTTGGCTATCTGGCGCAGTGGCACGGTCTTATTGGAACTGTTCAATCCTGCCGACACCATACTGACGGGTGTGGCAATGCCTAAGTTCTCGATGTCGGAGTAGGTCATGTCGCTGTTGTCGCGAACCACGATGGGCAGTTCGTAGTCGCCCTCCCAAATCTGACCCACCCGCAGGTCGCTCGACGTGGCACTTAGTGCCAGTGCCGCTGTGGTACGGGTGACACCCAATTGGGCCGAGGTGACGGGATCAAGTTCCACATGAATGATCGGATAGGGCTGCAGGTAGTCGGTATGTACCCACTCCAGTTCGGGCATCTCCCGCATACGCTCCATCAGCCGCTCCGCCACGGTGTGCAGCGAGTCGAGGTCGTCACCATAGAAACGATACTCCAGTTCGCTGACCTCCAAATAGTCGAGCCGCTTGAACTTGACGTAGGCATCTGGGAAGGCTTCGCTCAGTCGGGGTTGATAGTCGGCCAGGAGATCGAGCGTCGCCTTGTCCGACTTCGTGTTGACAATGAACTGTGCGTAGTTCTTGCCAGCCATCTGGGGGGCATAGGCATCCATGAAGCGGGGCGATGAACAGCCGATGAAGCCCGTGATACCTGTGATGCGCTTGTCGGGTCGTAAGACGCGATAGACACTGTCGGCAATGACCTCCGTCTCAGCCATGCCCTTGCCCTCTGGCAGGAATATCTCCACGGCAAACTGATCGCGGTCGGCGTAAGGGAACAGACGGATCTTCAGTGTCGGCATGATGAGGCTCGACAGCAGGATCACACCAATACCGCCGCCGATAGTCAGCCAGGGGTGAGCGAACGTCCAGTCGAGCACATGATTATAAGTGTTCTGCACCCAGTGGGTGATGGCATTACCGCTGGTACTCACCTTGCCCGGCTTGATAATCCTAACCTCCAGGAAAGGAATGACCGTGACGGCCAGCAGTAGTGATACCATCAGGTTGATGGTGATGGTGACGGGGAAATCCTCAAGCGCGTCGTGGAACATACCCTTCATCGTCAGTAGGAAGGGGTAGAAGATGGCACAGATGCAGAGCGTGGCGAGCATCATCGGCATGAAGTACTGGCGCGACGACTCGATGGCAGCATCCTTGGGCGCATAGCCCTTGCCGAGATATTCCAGATAGCCGTCGATGACCACGATGGCGTTGTCGACAATCATACCTAATACTACGATGAGCGCCGCAAGCGTGACGATGTTCAGTTCGATGCCCGCCATATACATGATGGCTACGGAGACGAATGTGCTCAGCGGAATGGTAATCGAGGCCACGATGGCCGACCGAAGGGGGAAGAGCACCATCATCACGAGGATGATAATCGCCATCGAGATGAGCAGGTCGCGTAGGAAGTCGCTGACGCTCAGTGCCACCACCTTCGGCTTGTCGGCGATGCGGGTGATGGTGACGTCCTCTGGCAGTTCGTTCTGTCGGAACTCATCGAGCACCTGGTCTATCTCCTTGCCGTACTCTACCACGTTGTTGCCTGGCGTCATCTCCATCGACAACAGCACACAGGGGTGTCCGTCCTGTTCGATACGACTGCTCTGGGTGTCGTACTCACGCACCACACGGGCCACATCGCGGACACGAGCCACCTTGCCAGAGACAGGGTCGCTGAAGATAATCTGGTTGGCTATCTCTTCGACGCTGTTCTCCGTCGGCGCCACATGGATAGGCACCTGCTGGTCATCGTCGCTGATGCTGCCGCTTAGGGTCGTGATGCCCTGAGCCTGCAAGCGGCTGAAGAGCATCTGCTGACCGACGCCGTAGGCCTGCAAGCGTTGGCGGTCTACATAGAGCGATATCTGTTCTTTCTGCTCGCCGAACATCTTCACATTGGCTACAGAGGGGATGTGGCGCAGACGGTCGGAAAGGCGGTCTGAGTAGTCTTTCAACTCGCGGTAACTGCGCTGTCCGCTCTCTACGGCGATGAGCAGGGCGGAGGTGTTGCCGAAGTCATCGTTGACCACTACTGCCAGCACCCCGGCAGGCAATGACGACTTGAAGGTGTTCAGACCGTGCTTGATCTTGCTCCATACCTCGTCCTTATTGTTCACATCGTCGTTCAGCTTCACCATCACGATGCACATGCCGTTCTGCGAGGAGGTGGTGGTCTTCGTGCGGTTCACCTCGCCGTAGGTAAAGAGATAGCGCTCTAAAGGACGAGCCACTTGCTGTTCTATATCCTCGCTGGTAGCACCCGGATAGACGGCCACCACCACGCCCTGTCGAATGGTGGCGTGCGGGAACTCGTCTTTCGGCATCACGTACATGCCATAGATGCCCATCACAAACAGTATCAGTATGATGAGCAGTGATATCGAGTAATGCTCTAATGGCCATTTCAGCCAGTTCATTTTGTCTTTCATAATTATCAATTGTCAATTATCAATTGTCAATTAGAATATCACCTTTGTTCCTTCACTCAGTTTCTGATAGCCTTCGGTCACCACCCGCTGGTCGTTGCTGAGGCCACTGTTGATGGTAATGCGGTTGCCTTGTGTCGAGCCGATGACGACTGGTGAGCGATGGGCTGTGCTGTCTTTGGCGATGGTCCATACGAAGAGGCTGCCGTCGGCTTTCTTCTGCACCGCCGTCACAGGCAGTGTTGCTGCCTGTTCTGTATGCTGCGGTATTTCCGCAGTAAACTGTACACTTGCCACCATCCCCGGCAACAACTTGCGGTCGCCATTCGGCACATGGATGCGGATATCGTAGGTATGCGTCATCGCATCGGCCTGCACCCCTTTCTCTATACGACCACCCTCATAGCTTCTGCCGATGGCCTCCACCTTAATAATAGAAGAGGTGTTAGAGCTGATGCTGCCCACCTCTGCCTCTGGAATGGACACCTTCACTTTCACGTTGCTGATATTGAGGATGGTCGCTACGGCCTGAGAGGGTAGGGCGGTTTCTCCGGCCCCAATCTGTTTCCGCCCGATGATGCCACTGACAGGGGCTACGAGTCGGCAGTCGGCCAGGTTCTTCTTGGCTACCTCCAACTGTGACTTGGCCTGAGCCACCTTGCTCTGTATCTCCACCCACTGCACCTCGGGCAGTGAGCCGTTGTCGTGGAGCATGCCATAGCGTTGCAGGGCATCATTGGCCTGTGTCATTGCTGCCTCAGCACCGCTCAGCAGGTTGCGCGCCTGTGTGTCGTCCATCTCGGCAATCAGTTGTCCACGACTGACGGCCTGACCTTCGCTGACGAGTACCCGCTTCACGACTCCCATGCCGGTAAAGCTGACGGCTGTCGCCTCCTGTTCTTCCACAATGCCCACATAGGTCTGACCGTTGGCATGAGACGACAGGGTACTGATGACCTCGGTCTTGACACGTGTAGGTGCCTTGGCTGCACTCTCTTTCTTTTCGCTACAACTGCTGGCAATAATCACTGTCAGCAGTCCTAAAATGACTTTCTTCATAACGTTATTGTTGATTTTTGCTGCAAAAGTAGTGGAAATATCTCTAATAATATTGTCCTATTTCGAACTATTTATTATCTAATTCTCGGCTAAATGCCAAATGGAACATAAAAATATCCAAATATATCATAGATTGTGGTGTAAAATGATTACTTTTGCAACCAAAATAGGATGAATGATGCTTCAAGAAGAGATAACATTTCAGGCACTGACCAACAACGAGGACATCCACGTCGGCTATTCCGACAGCGATATCGTCATCATCGACAGCATCCAGAAGTTTGCCGAAATCTCAGCCGCCCACGTCACGATGAGCGCTATTGCCGTCTGTCTGAATGGCAAGGTACAAGGACTGATGAACGGACAGCCTATCACGTTGTGTAAGAACCAGGTAGCAGTGATTCCCCCCAATGTGAACATCACAGAGTTGATGATCAGTCCCGACTTCGACCTGAAGGCGATGTTCTTCACCAACGGCATCCTGCAGAGTTTCCTGCGAGAGAAGATGAGCGTGTGGAATGACTTGATGTATATCCATCGGCTCCATGTGGTCACGCTTGAGAAGGATGAAGACCTGCTGTTCTTCAATCAGTTCTACGATATGCTGCGTTTCTGTATGAACCGTCAGGCGGGCAATCCCTTCGGCACTGACATCATCCAGTCGCTCCTGAGGGCGGCAGTTCTCGGACTCTGCGGCAATATGAAACAGTTGCTGCCTGCTACGGACCGCACTCAGGAGGTGAATACGGCAAATGCCCACTTCCAGCGCTTCCTCGATCTGCTGCACGCCGAGCATAACAAGCACCGTACGGTCGAGTCATACGCCAGCGAACTCTGTATCTCCCCGAAATACCTCTCTGTCATTTGCAAGAAGCATTCCGGGAAGACGGCCAATGAGTGGATCACTGAACACGTGATGGAGGACATCCGTTACTACCTGAAGCAGACCGACTACAGCATCAAGCAGATATGCAACCAGCTCGGCTTCCCCAACACGTCGTTCTTCGGCAGATACGTTAAGGAGCATTTCGGTGTCACTCCTACACAATTAAGGAAAAGCGTGTAAGTCTATAAACTATAAATACTTGAATGATGATAAAGAAAAGATTATTGGTAATTGCAGCGGTCTTGACTGGACTGACTGCGCAGGCTCGTGAGAGACAGTGTTTCGACAAGGACTGGCGCTTCGTGCTGGCCGACTCCGTGCAAATGGCGGAGGCGGACTATAACGACTCGTGGTGGCGGCGGCTCGACGTACCGCACGATTGGGCGATAGAGGGTGACTTCTATGCCGGCCATCCCAGCGGAGCGGGTGGGGGAGCACTGCCCGGGGGTATCGGGTGGTATCGGAAGCACTTTACGCTGTCGAGATACGACAGCGCACAGGACAGGGTGTTTCTGGAGTTCGACGGGGTGTATATGAACTCTACCGTATTCGTGAACGGGCAGAAGGTGGGCTTCCGGCCCTATGGCTACAGTTCGTTCGAATACGACATCACACCGTATGTCCGCGAGGGCGAGAACGTGGTGGCAGTGAAGGTGGACAATTCGGATCAGCCGAACTCCCGCTGGTACTCCGGCTGCGGTATCTATCGTCATGTCTGGCTGACGAAGACGGCACCCGTACACGTGGCCCACTGGGGTACGAACGTGCAGACAACCGTCGCCAAGGGTAAGGGCAAAGTGAATATAGAGGTGACGCTGGAGGGACAAGGTGCGGTGGAGAACACCCTGATCGACCCCAACGGCAAGGTGGTGGGGCGGTCGAAGGGCCTGAAGTCGGCCATCACCGTCAACAAGCCGCTGCTCTGGAGTTGTGAGACCCCCCATATATATAAGGTTCGCACACAGGTGAAGGTGGGTGGCAAGGTGGTGGACACCTACGAGACTACGACGGGCTTCCGCTCCTTTAAGTTCGATGCACAGACGGGCTTCTGGCTGAACGGCAAGAACTTTAAGTTGAATGGTGTCTGCGAGCACCACGACTTCGGCTGCTTGGGAGCCGCCCTGAATGAGGACGCGCTGCACCGTAAGTTGACGAAACTGAAGGCGATGGGCGTGAACTCCATCCGTTCGTCGCATAACCCTCCCGCACAGGAATTGTTGAACATGTGCGACACGATGGGACTGATCGTGATGGACGAGAGTTTCGACATGTGGCGCCGCAAGAAGACGCAGAACGACTATGCCCGCTTCTTCGACGAGTGGCACGAGCGCGACCTGAGCGACCTGCTGCTGCGTGACCGTAACCACCCGAGCATCCTGATGTGGTCGATCGGCAATGAGGTGCTGGAGCAGTGGTCTTCGGCTGAGGCCGACACGTTGACCTTGGAGCAGGCCAACCTGATCCTGAATGCCGGGCACGACGCCTCGACACTCGCCAAGGAGGGCGAACTGAGCGTGCAGTCACTCCTGACACAGCATCTGGCGGAGATCGTGAAGCGCTACGACACGTCTCGCCCCGTCACGGCTGGCTGCAACGAGCCGTCGCCCAATAACCACCTCTTCAAGAGCGGAGCCATCGACCTGATTGGATTCAACTATCACCACCAGTGGGTGAAGGATGTGCCGCAGAACTTCCCGGGCAAGTCGTTCATCTTCTCAGAGAGCGTATCGGCCCTGCAGACGCGTGGCTTCTATATGATGCCGTCGGACTCTATCTATGTGGCACCGAAGGAGTGGTGGCTGCCCTATACCGATCCCTCGTATATGTGTTCGGCCTACGACAACATGCACGCCTCGTGGAGTTCGACGCACGAAGAGACGTGGGACGTGGTGAAGCACACACCGTATGTCGGTGGACAGTATATCTGGACGGGCTTCGACTATATCGGTGAGCCCACGCCCTACGGCTTCCCCGCCCGCAGCAGTTACTTCGGCATCATCGATCTGGCGGGCTTCCCGAAGGACACCTATTATATGTATCAGAGTGAGTGGACACAGAAGCCGATGCTGCACCTCTTCCCGCACTGGAACTGGTTGCCCGGACAGGAGATCGATATGTGGTGCTACTACAACAATGCCGACGAGGTGGAATTGTTCATCAACGGCAAGAGCCAGGGGGTGAAGAGGAAGACCGAACCTGCTGTTGACGGCTGGAAGGCCGGACTCTGCACGGAGTATCACGTCGGCTGGCGGGTGAAGTATGAGCCGGGCGAGGTGAAGGCCATGAGCCGCAAGGATGGCAAGACCGTCTGCGAACAGACGATAAAGACCGCAGGCCAGCCAGACCATCTCCGCCTCTCGGTAGACTATCAGGGCAAGGAGACCACCTTCGTCTGCGTGGAGGTGGTCGATAAGGACGGCAATCTCTGTCCGTGGGCCGAGGATCAGGTCTACTTCGACAGCGACGCAGAGATCATCGGCACCGACAACGGTTGCCAGACCTCGATGGAGAACTTCAAGGCACCGCAGCGCAAGGCCTTCTTCGGCAAGTGCCTCGTGGTGGTGAAGGGCAAGGGCACACTGAAGGCCCAGTCGCCGATGCTGAAGCCGGCAGAGATCAAACTATAAACGATTGAGGGGATGTCCAGAAGGGCATCCCTTTATTGTTTTATGCCTTAGATTGTTAATATTGCCTAATTCTTGGCAAAAACTTGGTACTTTGTATTGCAAGGTACTAAGTTTTTGCTTACCTTTGCAGCCGAAAGTCATTTAAAACTGCAATGGTATGAACATCGAAAATGCAAAGTCACAGATGCGCAAGGGCATGCTCGAGTACTGCGTGCTGCTGTTGTTGAAGCACCGTCCCTCGTATGCCAGCGACATCATCCAGCAACTGAAGAACGCCGAGTTGCTCGTGGTGGAGGGAACGCTCTACCCGCTGCTGACCCGACTGAAGAACGACGGACTGCTCTGCTACGAATGGCAGGAGTCTACTCAAGGGCCTCCCCGCAAGTATTACGCCCTCAGTCCTGAGGGTGAGAAGTTTCTCGAAGGACTCGAAGGAGCCTGGACAGAACTCTCAAACACAGTTAACTATCTCAAGAACATTCACCTTATTAATAATAAAGAAGAAAAATGAAAAAGAACATTACCATTAATCTCTGTGGCCGTCTCTTCCAGATTGATGAAGATGCATACGAGATGCTGCAGCACTATATAGAGTCACTACGTTCATCGTTTGGCCGCCAAGAAGGAGGCGAAGAGATTGTCGACGACATCGAAGCCCGTATCGCAGAGCTTTTCGACGAACTTCGACAGAACGGTATTGAGGCAATCACCATTGAACACGTGAAGGAAATCATAACCCGAATTGGGGAGCCAGAACAACTAACTGGCGACGAAGGCGAACAGAAAGGCGAGGATAGCGAAAGTCATCGCTACGACTCGTTCCAGTCTGCCGCCAACGGTATCCGCGATGAAATCCGATCTCGCACAGCAGGCAAGAAACTCTTTCGCAATCCCAAGGACAAGATGCTGGCGGGTGTGCTCTCTGGCTTTGCGACATACACCAATACCGATTCCGTCATCTGGCGACTGGCTACCGTCGTGTTCACAGCTTGCTACGGCATCGGCCTGATAGCCTATATCGTTCTGGCTATCGTACTGCCTGAGGCCAAGACGCCAGAGCAGATGCTCCAGATGGAGGGCAAGGAGGTGACACCGCAGAACTTGGCCGATGTTGTGGTGGAGAAAAACGAGACTGCCACTCAGAGCCCCAACCTGCTACGCTCACTCTTCTCCATACTGCTGAAACTGCTCATTGGATTCTCCGTGGGCATAGCTCTCATTGTATGTCTGTTTCTCTGCGTATGTGCTCTGGTTGCTCTTGTAATGGTGGTCTGCGCCCTCGTTCTACCCGTCTCCAGCAGTATGCCATGGAGTTTGGAGTCATTAGGACTGGCGGGACTCTATCAGTCTAATCCCATGGTGATTGTGCTCTTCACCTTCACACTGTTCATGCTGTTGCTGATTCCTATCTACGCCATCATCCACATGGTGCTCTCACTTACGGGCAAGACACAGCCGATGGGCATCGGGCAGCGCATCACACTCATTCTCCTCTGGATAGCAGCCCTCTGCTGTGTAGTGCCCTGTGGCATCATCATGAATCAATGTAGTGAGGAATTCTTTTACCATAAGTATGAAAATCATGTCAGTTATAGATATCAGGGCGTGAAGATGAGTGAGGAGGACAGAGACTTCCTGCGAAAGGGCGGATGGAACCTGCTGACGGCGGTCAACTGCGCCCATTATACCTGGAATGGGCAGTATCCCAATGGCGATCCTGACGTCCGTTATCTCGACACCTATAACGAGAACTGCGAGGCCGTGCTTCGCGTGGAGCGTAACCAAGAGGTTGAGCCTGGTGTCTATCGTCTGGACTGTTTGGTGCGTGCCGAAGGACCTGGGGCATACGTCTATGCAATGGCTGAGGATAGTACCTACCTCGTGGAGATTCCGGCATACGAGGACAAGCCTGCCGGACTCTATGAATTGCTGCTGCAGGAGCAGGAGTATGGGCAGGACAAGGTCGCCAGTCTGAAATTCCTCAACCTGAAAGTAGACTCGGCAGATGTGCGTAATCACGCCGAATATCTCAACAGTTGGTCAGTGGTTACCATCGACAACATCGTTTCCACCGATGGCACCATAGCCTACGGTATGACAAGCGACAGGACCATCACGAATCAAGATTGTCGAGCCAAGTGGTTCTCCGCCACCGACTTCACCCTCACCCGCACCGGCGACCTGCCGAAAGGGAAGAAGAAATAAATGTCAGACAAATGTCAGGTAGTTTCTTCGTTGGATTCCAATGGAAAGACTACCTTTGCAATCAAAATCAACAAATAAGAATATGAAAAAGAAAACTATCATCACCGCATTGCTGGCGCTGGTCGGAATGACAGCAATGGCACAAAAAGAAATTGTTTGGCAGAATCCTTCGGCTTTTATGGGTGAGAGTAGTGCCGAGTTTAAGGTTACCAAAGTTGAACTGAAAGAAACGGAAACAGTTCTGCACTTCAGTGCTAAATACGCTCCCCACCACTGGATAAGGTTTGCTAAGGAGTCGTTCCTGAGAACACCAGACGGGAAAAAGTATGTCGTTACGAGTGGGGCCAAGACCATCGAGGGGGAGAGCGACCTGCAACTCGATTCGCTCTTCTGGATGCCTGATAGTGGCGAGGCCGATTTGGCCCTGCACTTCAAACCTGTGCCGCTCGACACCAAAGAAATGGATTTCATAGAGGGCTACGATGAAGGGGCTTTCCGCTTTTGGAATATCTGCGACGAAAGCAACAAGAAGAAACTTGAGATTCCTGCCGATTGGAAAGACGTGAAATATGCGAAAGACGAGACATTGCCTGCCGCTAAGATCAATAAAGGGGTGGCTACCATCAAGGTGAAGATGCTGGGCTACAAACCTGACATGAAAATGGAATTCTACGTGGGCGGATTTGTGCCCTTGGAATCTACGGAACAAATGGACAAGTTGTTCCCGTTTGCTGATGATGGAACGCTGAAGGTTGAGATTCCCCTGTGGCTGACTCGCGAGGTGACTATTGGCGTCGAGGGCATATCTTACCCCCACATAATGATTGCCCCAGGACAGGAAACTTCCATTCTGATGAAGGTCACCGATGACCATCGTCCGTTCCTGGCCTTCAAGGGCTTCCTCGCTAAGACCAATATGGATTTGGTGGATGCCTATGACATGCACAAATCATTTACAGATGATGATGAGACCTTTTTGAAGGTCAGAGAGTGCAAGACGCCTGACGAACGATTGCGGTGCCTGACGGACATCTTCAATCAGCGGATTGCTGCTATCGAGAAAACGAAATATACCACTGCTGCAAAAGACCTGCTCTCGATGACCGTAGAAGAGAATTATACGAGATGGACACATCTGTTTGCAAGCACTTTCTGCCAGTATCAGGTTGGTGAAGACGGGAAAGTCTATAGGACCTTTGAGAATTTTGAAGAAAACTACAAAAAGTGTATGGATATGCTTCCCCTTTCCGGAGAGGCTGCCGCTTACAGTTGGAAATATCTGAACGAGCCCGCATCACCATGCAGTCTGGCGTTCTGGTACACGACGATAGACAATTTTGACAAGAATGCAAAAGAAAAGAATGCCTATAACGTAGAACTCCGTAAGATTCCATCTGTGTTGGGTTCATACGACAAGAGTATTGCCGATACGATGCTCAAGGATTTGGCCTTTGAGGATTGTAAAGACGTAGTCCGAGAATATCTGGTCGAGCAGGAGCAGATAGTCCGGCAACTAACTGGTCAGGAAAGCATATTCTATCAGACATACGACGATGTCGCCCCAGAGAACATCCTCCAGACCATCCTCGACAGGTATAAGGGCAAGGCCGTGCTCATCGACATCTGGGCCACTTGGTGCGGCCCCTGCCGTTATGGACACAAGGTTATGGCACCGATGAAGGAGGAAATGAAGGGCAAGAACATCCAGTTTGTATATATCACTTCTCCCTCGTCACCCCTGAAGACTTGGCATGAGATGATCAAGGACATCGATGGTGACCACTATTATCTGACGAAGGAGCAATACAACTACATCCTCAGCAAGTACGACTCTGACGGCATCCCCACCTATGCCATCTATAACACCCTGGGTGAACAGACCTACAAGAACATCGGTTTCCCTGGCCTTGATCCCATTAAGAATGAGATAAAGAAAGCACTGAAGGGCTCGGCTCAGTCGAACAACTTCACTATTCATGGCAACTTCTCTAAAGTTGCAGAAGCTATGTCAAAGCAGGGTCTCAGTTTTGATTCCGTTACCCTTGTGAATAATGCAATACCTGAAGTGGTTGCAAAAGAATCCATTCACGATGGCGTGTTCACTATCAAAGGAACGGTTGATAAGCCATATTGTGCCCAACTCAACATCAGCATATCTTCAGAGGTCAATGGTGAAGTAAAGCGTAAGAATTACAGATTGCCCATTATCATCGAGCCGGGCGAAATACAATTCGATGGTAATAGTCAGATGCCCATAATTCAGGGAACACCCCTTAATGATGTGTTGTCTGATGTTATTTCAAAACGCAACACGCCCGATTTCATTGAGAAAGCCAAAGACCTTCTTATTCAGCACAAAGACGATGCAGTAGCAATCCCCTTACTGCTCATGTTGGACGGTTGTATGTTGGAGCCTGACACATTGCTGGCACTTATCAGTCAGTTAAGCGAAGACTCCCAACACCATCCTCCTGTCGCCAAAGTAAAGGAAAAGGCCGAGTTTCTCCTGACACGACCAAAAGAGGGGGACATGTTCAAGGACTTCGCTGTTGACTACGACGGCAAGACCACCCACCTAAGCGATTACGTGGGACGAGGAAAATATGTACTTGTTGATTTCTGGGCCTCATGGTGCGGCCCATGCCGACAAGAAATCCCTAACCTTGTTGCCCTTTATAAGAAGTATAAGGATAAGGATTTTCAGATGCTTGGCGTTGCAGCACAGGATAATCCAGAAACCTCATTGAAAGCCATCGATGAAATGCAGATACCTTATCCTCAGATACTTAACTCTCAGAAGATAGCAACCGACCTCTATGGCATTGAGGCTATCCCCGAAACCATCCTCTTTGCCCCCGACGGCACCATCCTCGCCCGTGGGTTGCGCGGTGAGAAAATAGGGAAGAAACTTGCAGAAATCTTCGAGTAAGCTGTTTAAGATGCCTTTCAACAGAGTAAGGGATGCCTTCTAAGGGTGATGGAGGAGGGTGTCTCATTTTGAGATGACCCTCCTCTGTCGATCATAGAAAATTTTAACGCTAGCGTTTGCCTATAGCCAAACGGTTGTTTGAGTACAGCCAAACGGTAGTAAGGATAGGGTAAAACCCCTGCGCAGATGCCTGTTTAACCCTATAAACAGGCATCATCGTCCCTGTTATCAGGCATCAGCAACAACGATGCAAGGCATCTGCAACAACGTAAGGTGCCACCTCTCTCCGAGTTCTCTGGCTCCTTCCTCCGACATTCAGAAAGTCGCATGGTCGCATATGCGACCGTGCAACCATTCGAGGCGCAAAGGGCTGACCTTGAGAAAGGTGGCAGGAAAGTGGGAGAAAGGTGGCAGGAAAGTGGGAGAAAGGTGGCACCTTTCTTTAAGGGCAATCGCAAATAATTTGGTGTTTTCTTGCCTATATCATCAAAAATGAGTATCTTTGCACAGGAAAAGGTAATCAGAACTTGCCGATAGAAGAAGATGGAGTATATATCTGTTTTAGAAATGCCCCTGCTTGCTGTGCTACGCGAACAAATGTCAAGCAGGCTGAAAGGTGGTATCTATCATCGTACGCAGATTGACTTGACGTATAATTCCAACCATATTGAGGGTAGCCGTCTGACATATGACCAGACGCGCTACATCTTCGAAACGAATACGATTGGCATTACCAATGAGACGGTCAATGTAGATGATATCGTGGAAACCGTCAACCATTTCCGCTGCATAGATTATATTATCGACCATGCGGAAGAGCATATAACGGAGAAGATGATGAAACACCTGCACCTGCTATTGAAAACAGGAACATCGGATAGCCGTAAAGATTGGTTTGCCGTAGGGGATTACAAACGATTGCCTAATGAGGTTGGTGGTCAGGAAACATGTTCGCCAGAGGAAGTCCATCGCCAGATGAAGACTTTGCTGAGCAACTATCATGCGAAGAGAGTGAAGACTTTTGAGGACATTCTTGACTTTCATGTCCGCTTTGAGCAGATTCATCCATTCCAGGATGGTAATGGCAGGGTAGGGCGGCTGCTGATGTTCAAGGAGTGCCTGGCTAACAGCATTGTTCCATTCATCATCACCGATGAATTGAAGATGTTCTATTATCGTGGCCTTCGTGAGTGGGGCCACGTCGACGGCTATTTAACCGATACCTGTCTGACAGCGCAGGATCAGTATAAAACCCTGCTGGACTATTTTAAGATCAAATACTAATTTGTGGCTTTAAGGCCCCAAAAAGGCTAAAAGTTATTAACTGGAATGTAGAAAAGGAAGTTTTTCTTCTTTTTCTGCTTTATTTTTGCTACCTTTGCCGTCATAAAGCAAAGCAATGAGTCTTCGTGTGTATCTGGGCAAGTAACCAAACTATCTTGTAATGACTAAAAAATTCTTCTTGACACTTTGTGCTGTCTGCGGCCTGACATCGGCTGCAGCACAGATTCAGACGAATGCGGGCGTGCAGTACCTGCAATGTATGCAAAAGGATATGTCGACAGACTTCTACGACCTGTCGAATACCTATTTCCTGGCTGACTCATTGGTCAGTTTCGACATGGCTAAGGGCGAGGGCCTGGTGCAGTGGAAACGCTATAGGATGAGTCCGAGACAGGCCTTCAACCTGAATGGCTACTGGCCTGTGAGGATGCAGATGCTTGACTTCCCCGACGCGGCGTATGAGAACGACCCGGAACTGAAGATCAAGGTGGAGTGGGTGACACCGAGGACGGTGAGGATCAGGATGCTGACGACACCGATTGAGCCGAAGAACTCGGATCAGGATGATCCCATGTTCTGCGATGGGTTTAAGGGCAGAGCGACACGCTGGGGACAGACCCCGAGTGCTTCGCAGGCTACGCACACAGGGGTCAGTCCCCGTGTGTCGCAGGAGGCCATTAAGTATCGGACGGAGTATGGCAGCATCGAGATTCAGAAGTACCCTTGGCGCATCGTGATCAAGGATGCTAAAGGGAAGGTGCTGACCCAGACACGCCACATCATCGACAACGACTCCTCGCAGGTGAAACTGCTGCCGTTCTCGTTCATCAAGCGCGGCTCCGACAACTCACGAAGTGTGAACCCTGTGCTGGCGCTGGCACCGGGAGAACGTATCTACGGCTGTGGTGAGTCGTTCACCTCATTGAATAAGGTAGGGCAGAAGGTACACCTCTCCGTCACCGATCCTCAAGGCCCGGAGACCGACGGACAGTACAAGCCCGTGCCCTTCTTCTTCTCCAACCGCGGCTACGGCATCTTCATGCACACCTCAGCCCCTGTGACCTGCGACTTCGGGGCCTCGTATATCGGTGCCGACCGTCTGTTCATGGCCGACGAGCAGGTGGACTTCTTCGTGTTCTTCGGCGAGCCCAAGGACATCCTCAACGAGTATACCGACATCACGGGCAAGTCGCCGATGCTACCCCTCTGGAGTTTCGGCACATGGATGAGCCGCATCACCTACTTCTCGCAGGAGGAGGGTCTGGAGATTGCCCGTCAGTTGAGGGCACACCAGATCCCGTCCGATGTCATCCACTTTGATACGGGCTGGTTCGGCGTAGACTGGCAGTGCGACTACGAGTTTGCCAAGGATCGCTTTAAGGATCCCGTCGGCATGCTGAAGCAACTCTCGAAAGACGGTTTCCACACCTGTCTGTGGCAGTTGCCTTACTTCACGCCCAAGAACCGCTTCTTCCCTGAGATCGTCGAGAAGGGGCTGCACGTGGTGAATGCCACGGGCGGCATGCCGGTGGAGGACGCCATCCTCGACTTCTCCAACCCCGAGACGGTCAGTTGGTATCAGCAGAAGATCGAGGGACTGATGAAACAAGGTGTGTCGACCATCAAGTGCGACTTTGGCGAGGCTGCACCCTATAACGGCTTCTATCATAGTGGCAAGGGAGGACTCTATGAGCACAACCTCTACCCCTTGCGCTATAACAAGGCCCTCTGGGAACAGGTGGAGCGCTCGCATCCCGGCGAGGGTATCATCTGGGCACGCTCAGCCTGGGCTGGTTCACAGCGCTATGCCCTGCATTGGGGCGGTGATGCCGCCACCACGAACACCGGTCTGTTGGGTGACCTGCGCGGCGGACTGTCGTTCGGACTCAGTGGCTTCTCTTTCTGGAGCCACGACATGGGCGGCTTCGTGACCGCCTCGCCCGAGGATATCTATCGCCGATGGCTGCCCTTCGGATTCCTGTCGAGTCATACCCGTGCCCACGGGGCTCCTCCCACAGAGCCCTGGCTGATCTCGGAGAGTTTCACAGAAGCCTTCCGTGAGTGTGCGGAGATGAAATACAAGTTGATGCCTTACGTCTATGCCCAGGCGAAGGACTGCACGGAGCGCGGTCTGCCGATGGTGCGTGCCCTGCTCGTGGAGTTCCCGCAGGATCCCGGTGCCTGGCTCGTGGAAGATGAGTATATGTTCGGCTCGCAGATACTCGTGGCTCCGTTGTTGGAGTCGGGCAACAGCCGCATGGTCTATCTGCCGAAGGGTCAGTGGATCGACTATCAGACGGGCAAGGTCTATGCGAGTGGCTACCAGACTATCGAGGCCGACAAGATTCCTGCCATCATCCTCGTTCGCGACGGCTCGCTCATTCCCCATGCCCCATTGGCCCAGCGTACGGACCAGATCAACTGGAAGGCCATCGAACTGCGTCCCTACAAGGTCGAAGCCACGAAGTGTACAGGCCTGCTCTTCAAGCCGGGAGACAAGAGCCTTCAGACGATTGAACAATAACTTATATCAATATCACTATTCATTCAAATGGTTTATAACGAGATTGGAAAGACAGGGATGCGGGTGTCGAACCTCTCTTTCGGTGCTTCGTCATTAGGAGGAGTGTTCCACAGCATCCGTGAAGAGGAGGGCATCCGAGCCGTGCATACGGCGGTGGACAATGGTATCAACTTCATCGACGTGTCGCCCTACTATGGTCACACGAAGGCGGAGACCGTGCTGGGCAAGGCCCTCAAGGAGATCCCCCGCGACAAGTATTACCTCTCTACGAAGGTGGGACGCTATGGCAAGGACGGTGTGAACCTCTGGGACTACAGCGCCAAGCGGACGGTGGAGAGTGTGTATGAGAGTCTGGAACGGTTGAATGTGGACTATATCGACCTGATCAACGTGCACGACATTGAGTTCCAGTCGCGGATGGAGGGCGGTCTGCAGAAGGTGGTCGACGAGACGTTGCCCGTGCTCGTGGGACTGAAGCGTGAGGGGCTGGTGCGCCATGTGGGTATCACCGACCTTCAGCCCGAGAACCTGAAGTGGGTCATCGAGCATTGCGACGACGGTGTGGTGGAGAGTGTGCTCTGCTTCTGCCACTATTGCCTGAACGACACGCTGTTGGCCGACTATCTCGGCTTCTTCGAGATGCATGGGGTAGGGGTGGTCAATGCCTCACCGCTGTCGATGGGTCTGCTCTCGCAGCGAGGTGCCCCCGACTGGCATCCAGCCTCGGAGGCTTTGAAGGCGGCCTGTGCCAAGGCGGCAGCCTACTGTCAGCAGCAGGGCTGCGAGATAGAGCGGCTGGCCATGCAGTTCTCCACCAGCATGAATCCCCGTATCGCCACGACGCTCTTCAGCAGCGCCAACCCGGCCAACGTGCTGAAGAATATTGCCTACGTGAACGATCCTCTCGACGAGGCGCTGGTCGCCGAGGTGCAGCAGATCATCGGTGACCAGATGTTCGTCCGTTGGAAAAATACGTAAGCAATTGAAGATTGATAATTGAAAATTGATAATTGAACATGAGAAAATATCTCGTTCCGTTTATCCTCGTGACGTTCTGCTTTGCCCTGTGGGGCTTTGCCAACGATGTCACTAACCCGATGGTGAAGGCCTTCTCGAAGATCTTCCGCATGAGTGTTACCGACGGTGCCCTCGTGCAGGTGGCCTTCTATGGCGGCTATTTCGCCATGGCCTTCCCTGCGGCCATCTTCATCCGCAAGTATAGTTATAAGGCTGGTGTGCTCATGGGCTTAGGACTCTATGCCACGGGTGCCCTGCTGTTCTTCCCCTCGAAGGCCATCGGCATCTACGGCTGTTTCCTCATCGCCTATTTCATCATGACCTGCGGTCTGTCGTTCCTCGAGACCTCGTGCAATCCCTATATCCTCTCGATGGGTGATCCCAGGACGGCCACGCGCCGACTGAACCTGGCGCAGTGTTTCAATCCCTGTGGCTCGATCATCGGCATGTATGTCGCCATGCACTTCATCCAGGCCCGCCTGAATCCCCTGAGCAGCGACGAACGGGCCTTGTTGAGCGACGCCGACTTCGAGGCAGTGAAGAATGCCGACCTCGACGTTCTCATCTCACCCTATCTCGCCATCGGTGCCGTGATCGTGGCGATGTTCTTCATCATCCTCTTCACGAAGATGCCGAAGAACGGCGACCAGAGTCACGACCTCCATATCCTGCCCACCCTGCGCCGCCTCGTCGGCCTGAAGCGTTACCGTGAGGGGGTTGTGGCCCAGTTCTTCTATGTGGGTGCGCAGATCATGTGTTGGACGTTTATCATCCAATATGGTACGCGGGTGTTCATGGCCGAGGGCATGGAGGAACAAGCCGCCGAGGTGCTGTCGCAGCGCTTCAACATCTATGCGATGCTCTTCTTCATCTGTTCGCGCTTCATCGCCACGTGGCTCATGCGGTGGGTCAGCCCCGCCCGTCTGCTCATGGCCTTCGGCATCCTGGCGATGGTGTTCACCGTGGGTGTCATCATGTCCCATGACCGTACGGGCGTCTACTGCCTCGTCTGTGTCAGCGGCTGCATGTCGCTCATGTTCCCTACCATCTACGGCATAGCCCTCGACGGCTTAGGCGACGATGCGAAGTTCGGTGCGGCAGGTCTCATCATGGCCATCCTCGGCGGTTCCGTGCTGCCCTGGATGCAGGCGAAGATCATCGATGCCGGGCAACTCAATCTCTCGTTCCTGCTGCCCCTCCTTTGCTTCCTCATAGTAACAGTTTACGGTTTCCGAATCAATCAACAGACACAATACAAATGAATAGAAACAGATTCACCATCGTGCTGGCAGCTCTGCTCGTGCTGACATCACTCCCTGTAAGAGCCACAAAGGTCATGAGTATCCACGTGATCGACAAGAGTTACCTCATGCTACACTTCCGCGACGGCGAGGTGCACTATCGCGACAGCGGCGAGGGCCCCAGTGCCTATCTCGGTCACTCCTTCTCTGAGGGCGACGACACCCTGCTCGTCTTTGGCGAGCGGCTGAAGACAGCCGAGGCCCAGCAAGCCACACTCTGGCGAATCAGTTCGCCCGACGACAAGACCTTCGCCCCGGCACAACCCCTGAACGTGTGGCGCAAGTCGAAGCCGATGAATACCGACCACACGCTGACCAGCGAGAACGACCACTGGCTGTTCCTCCAGTTGCCGCAGCCCATGCGACAGGGCTGCACCTATACGGTGACTATCCCTCAGGAGACAGGAGTCAGTAGTCAGGAGACAGAAGTGTCTGTCACGTTTGATATCTGGAACTGTCAGTCGGAGGCCGTCCATGTGAATATCATCGGCTACTCACCGATGGAGACTGTCCATGCTGCCGACCTCTACCAGTGGTTAGGCGATGGCGGCGGGCGTGACTACTCGTCGTGGCAGGGTCGCAAGGTGTGGCTCTACAATGTGAACACGAAGAAACGGCAGAGTGCCGGGGTGGTGAAGTTCTGGAAACATGCCGCCGATGCCACTGAGGAAGCCGGACAGAAGAACCTCGTGGGTACCGATGTCTGGACGATCGATTTCCGTGGCACTGCCCCCGGTCGCTACCGTCTGGTGGTCGAGGATGTGGGCTGTTCAATGGACTTCGACATAGCCGCCAATGTCTACTACCAGCCCTTCCGCTACTCCGTGCGCGGTTACTACTATATGCGTCTTGGAGAGCCGAAAGCCCCCGACCATGTGTGGCCTGTGCCCCGTCAGCCGCAGTTCATCCCCGAGACCGATCCCAAAGGCTTCACCATCTATAAGACCGACTTCCACCCCTTCTGTCAGGAGTGGCGCGACCTGCATACCGACGTGTGGGACGAGCCCCACTTCAAGCCCGTCATGGCCTCCCGCTTCTGGCAGCACCGTCTGCCCGGCAATCCCGTGGCCCTCGACGTGAAGGGTGGCCACTCCGACGCCTTCGACTGGGACCGTCATCTGGCCCATGTCAGTAATATCTACGACATGCTCCTGCCCTATATCCTCTCTGGCGGACGGCTCTCCGACGACGACCTTGGCATCCGTGAGAGCGGCAACGGCATCCCCGACATCATCGACGAGGCCCGCAACGAGGTAGATTTTTTCCTCTCCATCCGCGACGGTGAAGGCTATTCGCAGGGTGTCACCAACCCCAGTGCCGACTGGACGGTCATGTTCCAGGCAGGCTGTACCACGATGGCCGCCTGGGCCAATGCCGCCAACTGTGCCATCCTTGCCGAAGCCTTCCGATTGCAACGGAACGACTCTTTGCAGCAGTATTACACGGACGAGGCGATTAAGGCCTTCCGCTATGCCTCGAAGCAAGAGTGGAGCCAACTCGACGACCTGCAGGACATCGGCTCGATGCAGATGCGTGGTCGTGACTTCCGTCAGCAGGCCGCCGCTTTCCTCTATAACCTCACGGGTGATACAGAGTGGGAGCAGGTCTTTGCCGAAGAGAGCATGATCAAGGATTCCCAGTCACCCCTCTTCAGCAAGGGTCGTCACGGCTTCTTCGGCGTGGGCGTCATGCACGAGCAGAACCGCCGTCTGCAGCTCTTCTGTCAGATATGGGCCGCAGCAGCCTATCTCACCAGTCCGCAGCCCCGCCATTATCCCGACCTCTATGAGAACCTGAAGTCGAGCGTCCAAGCGCAGGCAGAGGCCTACAACATCTCGAACATGGCCAAGCGCCCCTCGCGCCGCAGTGCCAACGACAGTCGCTGGCAGGTGTCTCAGAATCTGCAACTCGTGATGCTGGCCCACTATATTGCCGATAAGAGCCGTCGCCAGCAGTTGGAACATGTCATGTTCACCGAGGCCGCCTGGAGTTTAGGGCGCAATCCTGGTAATATCGTCGAGATGACGGGCTTAGGCCAGCGCCATATCACCGACTGCTACACCACCGGCCGCAACGACGGTGCCCCCGAGAGCCATCCCGGTCAGACACCCTTCAACGGCACCGAGACGTGGTCGCCCGGACATAACGGCGGCGATGCCCGCGTCATTCTGAAATACTGTTATCCCGCGTGGACTGTCGAAGGCGGTGCCACCACTACCACCTGGCCCCTTCAGGAGTCCTTCTTCAACCAGCGCTATTTCTGGGTCAACGGTGAGTTCACGCCCCGTGAGACCATGCGCGGCAAGATGGCCCTCTTAGGATACCTCTACGCCATCAGGTAACCCGCCCGTCGGCCAAACTTTTTTTCGCTTAGGGGTTTAGTAAATAGGCTTCTCATGTGTATAGAGTATGTATGACAGACAGAAAAGACATAGAGAGGCTGTTCAGACAGCATTACCGTCAGATGTATCGGCTGGCCACCATACTTCTGCACGACGATGCCGAGAGCAAGGACGTGGTGCACGACGTCTTTGCCCAACTTCTCAGTGACTCGCGATCGCTTCGAGAAGACACAGCCGAGGCCTTTCTGCTCACCAGCGTACGTAACAGATGCCTGAACGTGGTGCGCAACCGCCAGATACAGGAGCGCATCCAGCGACTCTATCTCCTTGATCTGGAGACGACCATCCTCTCGGAGCGACTGCTGCGTGAGGAGATCGACGCTCTGAACGAGGGCATCCGCCGTTTGCATCCGCCCATCTGCCACGACATCATCCAGTGGCACTTCCGCGACGGGCTCACCTTCAGCCAGATAGCCCGCCGACTGCAAGTCAGCGAGACCACCGTCTACAAACATCTGCGCCGTGCCCTGGAGTCACTTCGTGTTCAACTTAAAACCCCAGAAAGCGTATGAACAAGACTGATCTTTTGCTCCAGATGCTGGAGCATCCGCAAGCATACTCTGCCGACGAATGGCAGCAGATACTTCTCGACGAGGAGTGTCGCGAACTCTACACGCTGATGTCTAAGACCCGAAGCGCCATCGATGCAGCACGTGCAGACGAACAGATCACCGATCAAGTCATTGATGAAGAATGGCAGCGGTTTGAGGCGCACTCATCACTCCACACTCCTCACACCACACTCCGAAAACTTGCCGCCTCCTTTATTGGCTTGCTCTTGGTGTCAGGTATAGCTCTTGCTGCCGTGCAGATTGTCAGGAATAGGGCTGGAGGCGATTTGCAATCCCCGACCCAAGAGGTGCTAAGGTCAAATTCGCACCAGCCTGCAGTCCCTGCCGATACCCTTACAGCCGATACGAACATCAAGCAAACTGTCACTTTCGACGACGTTCTTTTCGACCAGATGCTGTCCGAGATAGCCGATTATTATCACTCGGAGGCCGTCTTCCAGAATGAAGAGGCCCGCCAGTTGCGTTTCTATTTCGTCTGGTATCAGGATCAGCCCCTTGACAAGGTCGTAGAGACGCTCAACCATTTCGAGAGTGTGAACATAGTGATGGACGACAAGAAACTGATTGTGCGATGAAAAGACTACTATCTACCCTCGCTATTCTTGCCGTCGTCACAATAGCAGAGGCTCAGAAGGTTAGCCACATCTTCCGCGACGTATCCATGTCCGAAGCCTTGCGCCAGCTCAACGAGCAGTCTTCCGACTATACCATTCACTTCCTGTATAACGAACTCGAAGACTTCCGCGTTACCACTTCATTCCGGAACAAGCGCCTGCCCGAAGCCATTCAGCAGATGATAGGCTTCTATCCCATCCGCATGGAAATAGTCACAAATCAGATATTCGTAGAGTGTACCCATAAGGCCGCCCACCACCTGACGGGCACCATCGTCGACGAACAGGGTCAGCCCGTTGCCTACGCTAATGTTTACCTGCTTTCTCCATCAGATTCGACCGTTATTGGTGGTGGCGTGAGCAACGAGGCTGGTCTCTTTGTCATTCCCTGTGACGAACAGGATGTCATGGCCCGCATCTCCTTTGTTGGCTACAAGACTATCTATAGACGATGCAAGACCTCAGATCTCGGCACGATCAGGATGCAGCCCGATAGTTACAGGCTGGACGGCATCGAGGTAAAAGGCGCCCGTCCGCTGGTCAGGATCAAAGACGATGCCTTTGTGACCACCGTCGAGGGCAGTTACCTGTCAAAGATGGGCACAGCGAGCGAAGTGCTGAACCACGTTCCGGGCGTGTTAAGCAGTGGTGGAAGCGTTGAAGTGCTGGGACGTGGCACACCCATCATCTACATTAACGGTCGGCAGATGCGCAATCAGAGTGAACTCGGCCAGTTGGGCAGTGGCCAGATTAAGGATATAGAAGTGGTGATGACGCCGGGTGCCAAATACGACGCTTCGGTTCGGTCAGTCATCCGCATCAAGACCATCCGCCCTGTAGGCGAAGGCTTCAGTTTCAGCAGTAAGACCATGGTCGGGACTAATGGCCATATCATCGGGCAGGAGGAAGTGAACCTGAACTACCGTGTGGGCGGGCTCGACATCTTCGGCATGGCCGACTATGAGGACTTCCGTATGAGCGCAACAAACACCAGTCGACAAGACACGTATCTCCGCCACCACTATATGCAGCATCATGTCACCAGTTTCTGTCCCCACACCAATATCTACGACGGAAAGTTGGGCTTCAACTATGTGTTCAACGACCATCACTCCCTCGGCATGACCTATACCGCCGCCTCGAGACCCTCCAAGCAGAACAGCGACATGCTCACCACGACCTATCAGGATGACGTGAGCGAGGATGAGTTGACAGGTAAAGGGCGTGAGGATGTCAAGAGAACCGAGCACATGGTCAATGCCTATTATTCAGGTCGCCTGGGCAAGTGGACGCTGGATGCCAATGCCGACATGCTGTTTCAGCGTGAGGCCAACGATGCCCTCACCATTGAGAACGCCCGAGTCAGCGAAGACCGTACGGTGACGACACGCAGCGAGGCCAAGAACAGACTCTACGCCGCAAAGATGGTCGCAGGCTGTCAACTATGGCAGGGCAAACTGGAGTTCGGGGCAGAAGGCAGCACCGTCCATCGTACAGATTTCTTTGCCAACCAGGAGCGCATCATCTCCGGCAGCGATACCAAGACCAAGGAGACCGACGAGGCCCTGTTTGCAGAACTGACCCAGCGGATCGGGAAACTCTCCGCCAAGATCGGACTGCGCTATGAGCACGTCGACAGCCGTTTCTATGGTCAGATCATGGTGGTGGACACCAACAGAACCTATCACGACCTGTTCCCCTCAGCCATGCTGTCCTACCCGTTAGGCAACGTGCAGACACGGCTCAGCTATGCCCGCAACATCAGTCGCCCTGCCTTTGCCCAACTATCGAGCGATCTGACTTATATTAACCGCTATCTCTACGAGAGTGGCAATCCCTACCTCCGTCCTACCTATCGGGACAATCTATCGCTGGCCCTCAACTGGAGATGGATGACGGTCATGATAGACTATGCCCATGTGCACGATTACATCATCAGCACCTACTCCACCTATAGCAACGACCCGAATATCGCTCTTCTACGCAAAGACAACACCAGCGGATACAATAATCTGCAGGCCATGCTTCACGTCGCTCCCACGCTGGGCTGCTATCACCCCCAACTCATGCTGGCCGTCATGTGGCAGGACCTGGAGGTGGAATATATGCGCCAGACCAAAAAGATGAACCAGCCCATGAGCATCGTCCGCTTCAACAATGCCGTCAATCTGCCCTATGACATCTGGTTGAATGCCGACCTGTCGTGGCGCTCCGCTGGCGACTCAGAGAACATCCACCTCGGCCAGTCGTGGCAGTTCGACCTGAGTCTCTATAAGTCGTTCCTCCACGATCGCCTCAGTCTGAAACTCAGTTGCAAGGATGTCTTTGCCTCCATGCGACAAGCCATCACCATCTACAGCGGCATTCATCAGTTCCACTTAGACAAGCGTTCCGATAATCGCAGTCTGATGCTCACCGTGCAGTACCACTTCAACCCCGCCAAGAGCAAATATCGCGGACAGGGAGCCGGTAACGATGTGAAGAGCCGACTGTGAATTCTGGAGGCCAATGAGATCTTCGATGTTTGAGTTTCCCCGATTAGCGGAGAAACGGCGTAAGCAAGCGGGGTATGTCCTGTTGTCGATGGCGTTCGCCTTCGTCAATGCCATCACCTTGGGCAATCTTCCGCCTTGGATCGACGAGGTGATGATGCTCGACTCATCCTATAATATGGCTTTTCATGGCTCATGGGAAACAACGGCTTGGTATCGGGTAGTCGGCCAATACCCATTCTCCACTTACCCGCCGCTTTACCAGATGCTGGCCTGTGGCTGGATGAGACTCTTTGGTGGCAGTCTGGTAGCCGTGAGAAGTATGAACCTGCTCTGCGCGTTTGTGCTGGGCAGCGTATCCCTTCGGCTGATGGAGCGTCATGGGGTGCAACTGACGCCGTGGACTGTGGCCCTGTTCACGATACTGCTGTGGGGCACAAGTGAAATGGCGTGGATGTATCGCAATGGACGACCGGACATGCTGTGCGCTTTGGTCTTCGTCATCACAGTCCTGGCCATAGACCATTACCTGTTGGTGAAGTCGCGCATCCATCGCCTGACAGTCATCGCCACTTCGGCCCTGCTCTTGTGTTCCGGCATCCAGGCTGCCGTCTATTTGTGCGCCCTCTGGCTGTTCTTCTTCATAACGATGAGGGGGCAGCGAAAGGAAATGGTTCGTCTGCTCGTGCTCCTTCTGAGCGGCTTTCTACTGGGGCTGGTCTTGGTGTCACTCTTCATGTTGGCTCATGGTCGCCTGTTGGCCTTTGCCTGTAGCATCATGCAGTATTCCGCCACACTCTCGGGCATAGCCTTGGCGGTGCTCCCTTGGGCTGGCGACGTGTTCGGCTTTCATTCGGCGCCCTTCACCCAGAAGTTGCTTGAGTTGAACACGGAGACAAGCCTTTTCCAGCGGCTTGCCCCTATGGCGGAATACCGCAGTTTTGTCATCCTGTCCCTTGTCGCCCTGCTTGCCTATCTTACCAGTTTCAGGCGTAACTGGCGGGGTCTTCTGGGCGACAAGGCATTCCTGTTGTTCCTATGTGCGCTCTATGTGCCTGTCATGATGAGTCTGGCGGGGCGTTTCACCGTCTATTATCGTTGGATGGCTTTCCTGCCTCTGATGGCTGCCGTCACGACTATTGCATCCAGACACCGATTCTGGCGCGTCGTGTTTAGCGTAGTGGTCCTGTTGCTGACCGTCTTCGGCATCAGGTCGATGAGGCCTGTCGGTCAGTGGAACTATAAGCGCTCGGCTTTGCCGCTTGGCTCGTCCAAGAATCTGCGCTCCTTCGTGCAGCGACAGCACTTCCGTCCGTCTGACGCCGTGGTCTGTCCCTTCTCCACATTCTATGAGATAAAGCCCGTTTGCGACACGTGCTATTTCGCAGGCATCTTCCCGACGGAGTATATCGGTCACGTGGACTACATCATCGAGCCGTCCTTCGGCGATGAGTTCGACCAGCCCATCACCCATTATGTGAACAAACTGAAAGCAGATACCTCGGTCGTGATCACCGCTATAGACCACTGCGACCACCCGTCATTAACCCTCTACCAAGTACAGACGAAACATGAATAGACAGACGATCACGCTGATGCGCCCCCACCAATGGCTGAAGAACCTGTTTGTCTTTGCGCCCCTGTTCTTCGACCGCCACGCTGCCGACTGGCATTATGTCTGGCCCTGCATCGTGGCTTTCCTTGCCTTCTGTCTGGCCGCCAGCGGCATCTACTGCTTCAATGACATTCACGATGCCGAAGCCGACCGCCTGCATCCCGTGAAGCGCAGGCGACCAGTGGCCAGCGGTGCCGTCAGCAAACGGGCGGCCTACGCTACGATGGGCGCCGTATGGTGTGCCGCCTTCTTATTGACAGCCTTGGCCAGTGTCTATAGCGGCAGCCCGCAGCGAGGGCTCATCGGCACGCTGCTGCTCTATATCGTCATGAACGTAGCCTACTGCGTTAGGCTTAAGCAGATCGCCCTACTCGATGTCTTCATCATCGCCACGGGCTTTGTGTTGCGCGTTGTGGCTGGCGGACTGGTCGCGGGCATCACCCTGTCCCATTGGATGGTACTCACCACGTTTTTGCTGGCACTCTTCCTGGCGGTGGCTAAACGTCGCGACGACGTGGTCATCCGCGAAACGTCGGGCGTGAAGGCGCGGAAGAGTGTAGATCGCTATAACAAGTTTTTCCTCGGGGTTGCTATCGGCGTTCTTGGCAGCATAACCATCATGTGCTATATTCTCTACACCGTGTCTATCGAAGTGGTTGAGCGCATCGGCAGCCGCTACCTCTATGCCACGTCAGTCTTCGTGTTGGCAGGCATCCTGCGCTATATGCAACTCACCTTCGTCGACCAGGAAAGTGGCAGCCCAACGAACGTGCTGCTCCATGACCACTTCATCCAGACATGTCTCGTTGCCTGGATAGCGACATTTACAATGATTCTTTACTTTAGTTAATCCGATTTAAGAAGGCTGCCATTGGGTAGCCTTCTTTATGCAGTTCGCCTCATACTATCGTATACGTAGTTTCGGAACAGCCAGTCTTTGCTCTGATCTGTGGGATCAACATCAATGCTTTGCAGAGGCGAAAAGGATATTAGGTTGTTAGAGTAGCGCGTCAGATAATTAATGTCCTCTACGGTATTTACCTTCCCGTTTCGTTTCATTTGACTGACCACTCGAGAAACAAATTTGTATTCCTTTTCTGGGAACAATCCCTGTAGTGCATTCAACTTCTGACGAGAATAGCGTACGTCAACTTGCTCCCCGTCTACGATAATGAGCCCTACACTTACCTGCTCTGAGATTTCAGGGCGTATCACAGCGTAAATAATACTATATCTTAAATTACCCATTGCCAATATTCTCGTTTATCTGTTCTACGAAATTACCCCAAACCCCTATTCGTTTTAATATGTTCTACTGCAAAAACAGTCGCATATTCGACCATTTTTGCAGTGCAAAGGTACAAATAAGTGCGCAAACTACCAAATAAAACTGAAACTTTTCAGTGATTTCATATTTATTTTATTCGGTTATTTCTCCCGGCCTTTGATTCTGGAGCGCATGCTGCGGACGGAGGGACGCTTCACATCGAGGGCGGCGGCGATGGCCTCGTCGTCGTAGTGGAGGTCGTCCTGCATGATGAGGAAGACGTACTGTGCCGTGGAGAGACCCTTGTACTTGTGCTCCCACTCCTGCCAGCGCTTGGGGCGCAGTTGGGCGAAGTAGTCCACCAGACACTGCAGCTCCTTGGCCGTGGCCTCAGCGATACTTTGGCGTTGCTGCAACTGGTTGTACATCTGCGTGCCAATCAGCAGTGTGCCCGATATGCGCTCCATACGGTTTTCCAACAGATCAACCTTTGTGTGCAGTTCGCTTGTGTTCCGTGCGTCTTCGTCCAGTCGTGAACTCAGCCGCCGCACCTTCCTGCGGTGCCACCATATACCCAGTCCGATAGCCAGCACCAGCACAACGACAAAAACGATGGTAAGCCTCTGCATCCACGTCATGCGGCTGTAGAAATCCTTAGTCAGCCGCACCTCATCGAATTGTTGCTGCCAGTCAATCATCAGCATGGCCTGATGAGTGTACATCAGATCGTCGTACTCATGTATTCGCATCCTTGCTTCTGCGGCCTTCTCCTCGTCGCCCGTCAAATCATAGAGTTCAGCCAGGAGTTTCAGACATTTCCTGCGGGTCCTCTGATCGCCATCTTCCGAACCCAACTTGGCCAGTCTGATTGCCTTGTCATAATCTCCTTGGGCTTTTCGTATGTAAGCCGGTACCAGATACCATGTCGTGTGGGTGCTGTCTATCTGATTCCATTTATTCAGGTATTCCACAGCCTTGATGGTTTCACCCTGCTCCGCATATATCTCCGACATCATGCTATAGATATCAGACAACATCGACTTGTCTGCAATTTTCTCCAGTTCAACCCCTCTTTTAATATAAATGAAAGCACTATCCATCTGATCCATGTCGGCATGAGCAGTAGCGCACATGAGCAGACTCTTTAATATCATCGTATTGTCTTTAAGTTCAATGCTACTGTTCAACAACTTCTTTGAATACCTGAGGATCAACGGATGATTCCTGAAATAGTAGTTGGCATGAGCCAAACGTTGATAGACTTGGTTTTTCAATTCCTCATCGTCATTTCTTTCCGAAATGGCCTCTGCCACCTTGAAGTCCCTGACGGCATCGATAATATTGCCAAACCGATACATCCTTATCACGCCGCGGTATAAATAGGCTCGACTACGTAGCCAGTCGTCACCATAACGGTCGTAATAGGCTATGCTGGCGGAAATGAGTGAGTCATTTTCTATCTTTTGATTGGTCTTATAGACCACTATCGTTTTCAGTAGCCCGTATTCTGCCTGGCCGCTCTCCGTCAGAGTGCTTGTATTGACCTTTGCCAAGATGGGTCTTGCCTCCTCTGGCCTATTGATCTTTTTCCAGACCTGCCTAAACTGAGGGGGATGTTGCTCTGAGCATCCCATCATGGCGGCCATGACTGCCAGTATGATAACCAGTTTCTTCATATCGATTTCTATTTGGATGCAAAATTACAGCCTTTTCTCCAAACTTGCAAGGCTTTCTGCGCCTTTTCTCGCTCTCAGCCCGTTCCTCTCAGCCATTTTTTTCTCCGCCCATTTTCGCCTATCTCTCACTTTATCAGTCTTTTAACTCCGAAAAACGTGCAACACCCCCGATGGCGATTTCCCGTTCAAATCCTTGCGCGGTTCACGGATTCATCCTAACTTTGCTCCCGTCAAATAAACAAAAAGGTATAGTATGAAGACTAAGAATTTAATTGCAATCTTGATGGTAATGGCATCATTCTTTTCTTGTTCAGACAAAGGTGGTGCAGAGTTTGAAGTGTCTCTCGAAGGACAGCTTGTAAAAACAGATGTGAATAAGGGCAAATGGCCCAAATGGATGTTTGATGACAACCTCTATGCTCGGGATAGGGAGTGGAACGTTTATGCAGGGAAACTGACAAGAACAGAATGGCAGAAGGCTGAAAAGGTCTTTGTGTGCGGGCATGGGCAGAATGAGTTTGGGGATATGAATCTATCGCAAGGCGATGATGGCGCATTATATGGTATAGATTGTTATATGGAAGACAATATGGTTTATAGGAATAAGTTGATCGCGCTGACGAAGATTCAGCATCCAGACAATCTGACCGCCATAAAGAATCCGAATAATTGGGAGAAGTATGACCTTACACAATTACCTCCTTTTGAGTTGTGCGGTGATCATTTCGTCGTATTGTCAGACTCCACCATTCTCACGGTAGGAACCCCCTTAGACGATAGACACCACATTTTCTCAGTCCTCAACTTCAAGAACCAGACAGTCATTCCGCTTGACTATTGGCCCAACGATAGTACACCAGAGGTCTTGGATGAGGAGAAATTGATGGTGTATACTAATGGGAGTGGTATCAAAGGGAATGGCAAAGACAGATTCCTGTACTGGGATGATTCGGGAAAACTCGCTTTCATATTTACCATTGACGGGACTAAAACGAACATCCTAAGCCAAATCTATTCTGACCGCCTCCCAATCCCGGGGATTGCCAAGACACCATCACTCGAACGGATTCATTGCTGTGCAGACAATGACAGGATATATCTGCTTTATAAGCATTCCACTATCAAGGGCGAAATCATGGAGAATTTTGATTTGAAAGACCCCTTCCCGTGGGGTAATACAGTTGAGGTATATGACTGGGAAGGCATCAAGCAACACATCATACATCTTGATAGGTTTGGGCAAGAGATTATGATATCCAACGACGGTAAGACGCTTTATCTCTATTCTGGATATCTACAGGATGGATCAGATCCATATATGTACTCATACGATATAGGTTCTCTAAAAGAATCAGAGCAACAAACAGTTGATTCTCTGCATATTCTGGAGGTAGGTGATAAATACGTTGATGGAGAACTCTTCGACATGGAAGGTAACAAACATCATTTATCAGAAGCTTTTTCTGATGGCCGCTATGTGCTGCTCGACTTCTGGAATCTCGGCTGTGGCGCGTGCCGACAGTCTGAGTCTGAGTTGATGGAAGTCTATGAACGAATGAAAGGCCGACTGGAAATTGTTGCTATCAACTTAGATTCGATATCAAGATGGCAAAATCACGAGTGGAGCAAGCATATCGTTTGGAAAAACTGGAACGATGGAAAGATGTGGAAAGGCATTAAGAGCCGCTATTACGACTGGAATGCCGCACCCTTCTATGTCCTGTTGTCGCCCGATGGCCGTATTCTATGGGAGATGGCTGGTTATGGCGCAGGGGATTTCTTAGGTATAGCGGAGGCTCTAAATGGCCCTAAGCAGGATAACTATTTCTGTCCCCAGTTGGCTGTACGTCGTGTAGATGCCAACGGACGGAGCACTAAAGTCAGTTTCCGCATTTATTGCCGAAAAGACTTATGGTTCAACATTGCTCGAGACTGTTACCTCACTGCAGGCGGTAAGAAATACAAACTGACAGCAGCCGACGGTATCAAACTCAATGAGAACAGTACGCCCCAAGAAAAAGCATACTCAGTCAGAGTAAAATTTGGACTCGACATCAACTATTGCGACTTCACCCTCAACTTCGAGCCTTTCGAAACCATTCCTGAAATCTTCGACTTCAAGGCTGGCGACGACGAGGACGCATTTTTCATCCGCAACATTTCACTATAATAAACGTATTATGAACAAGAAAACTATCATCACCACAATGCTCGCCCTCGTCACAATGGCAGGTTGGGCTCAGTCAACGAAGACTGCAACCATCACAGGTTATTCACCCGCACTGAAAGACGGAACGTGGGTGTTTGCCGGTATTGGCTCTAGTGGAACTGTCGTAGACACCGTCCAAAACGGACATTTCGCTTACACCCTGCCCGTTGAGGAATTCACCGATAGCAACCTCTCTTTCTATGGCGAAGGCTGCCCCAATATGTCTATGACCATCTTTCTGAAGCCTGACATAACTGTGAAAGTGACGGGTACCGACCTTCTCTCTCCCTTATGGAAAGTGGAGAGTCCGCTCCCTGAACAGCAGACACAAAACCGTATAACAGAGCATTGCCGTGACGTGCTGACAGAATTAATACGACAGGGGTCAGGAGACAGGAGTCAGGAGGCAGAGAGAGACCTCATTGTAGTGAAGTGGATGAAGCAACAAATGGATATCCTGCCATCACTGCCTGTGGATGCCGCCACAATCCGTACACTGATGCACATATCCGAATGGGCAATGATAATGGCAAGGCAAGGAAAAGACTTCCCACACATGGAACAATTGAAAGATCTGGAAAAGACTATCGCAGCCCGTGCACCCAAAGGATTTGAAGACCAGTTGGCAGAGATTCATTCCTATGTCTATGCGAAGGATGATCAGCAGATAGCCGGGGAATTGGCCAGCAATGAGAGCGTGTTCTTCAAGAAATACGACGACGTGGCCCCAGAGAACATCCTCCAGACCATCCTCGACAAGTATAAGGGCAAGGCCGTACTCATTGACATGTGGGCCACATGGTGTGGACCCTGTCGTGCTGGGCACAAGGCAATGGCACCAATGAAAGAGGAAATGAAAGGCCAGAACATCCAGTTTGTCTATATCACTCCGCCCTCGTCGCCTCCAACCACTTGGCAGGAAATGATTAAGGACATCGACGGCGACCACTACTACCTGACAGAGGAACAAAACCACTACATCCTCCATCACTTCGAGTCTGAAGGCATCCCCACTTACGCCATCTACGACACCAAGGGCCATCAGACCTACAAGAGCATCGGTTTCCCAGGCAATGATGTCATTAAGAATGAAATAGAGAAAGCACTCGACAACAAATAGGAAACTCACAAAGTTTTCTGCAACAGAATTATGATATACAATATTTTTTGTTCACAAGGCGGGATATTTCAGAAGTCTTGTCGTATAACAAATAGAAGTGAGACGTCGAAAGAGTGAACTGACAGAACAGCAGATTGTCGAGGCCGTGAAGGCTGGACGACAGGAAGGGCAGCACCAGATGGTCTGCCGCTATGCTCAACGTGTCTTCGCCATGATTGTGCGGCAGGTGACTGACGTGATGGACGCTCAGGAACAGACACAGGATACCTTCATGAGAGCCTTCAGCCATATCGACAGTTACGACTCGCAACGGGCATCGCTCTCCACCTGGCTTTGTCGCATTGCCTATCGGCTGACACTTGACTTCCTGAAGCGACGCCATCCGCTCGTTGTCTCCATCGACGATTCCAAGGAGTGCCTGAACGATATCAGCAGTGAGGAACTCGAAGCGGGACTCTCTACCGCTGATGAAGAGCGCATCCTGCAGCTTCAGCAACTGGTGGACGAACTGTCTGCCGACGAACAGATGCTGCTGACGCTCTACTACTTCGAGGACCGCCCACTAAAGGAGATTGCCTACATCACAGGCATTGAGGCAGGTCCCCTGGCAAAGCGCCTCTATCGGATAAGAAGGAAATTGTATAATCGACTGACAAGGATATGAACAGTACATTTAAGGATTCAGACCTGCGCGAGGCATTGCGACGCAAATATGCTGACACGCCACCGTTGCCCGCAGACTTCATGACCAGCATGGAGCGGCGGACAAGGCCTAAGCGGAGAGCAGGTAGGATCAGGGTGGCAGCCATCACGGCAGTAGCCATTGCTGCCTGCATTGCGCTCTTGGTTCTGCTGGTGAAACCGAATCAGGCGGTTCCAGAGAAAGGGACGCTGGCAACGACCCACGTACCTCGAACCCTTCGACCTACGTACCTCGACACCCTCGACCTACGTACCTCGACACCCTCGACCCACGTACCTCGACAGTCCGAGCCCGTCAGGCATAAAGTCCGTACGTTACGGACTCAGAAATCGCTCCCTACAGACTCAGAGTTCGCTCCCTACGGGAAAACGGAGGACACTAATCTGCATTATGCTGCCAGCGTCAACAAGGAAGACACCACAGCCTATCAGGATCCGGCCCGAATGGATGAGTTCATCGCAAAACTGGCCGAGTTCAATAAGGTGAAGGCTGTGCCTCTTCATTGCTCTTCTGACCCAGACGACAGCACCATAGTCAGCACGGCCTACGTCTTCGAGGACGGGCAGAAACTCGACCTCTTCGCACGACTGTTGCAGGTGGCCTGCTGGTACGACACCAAGACACCCGGCTATCTGATCAACTTCTCTCGGCAGCAGTTCTTCTTTACCCTGAAAGATCTGCGCAAAGGTGAGAAATATATCTGGATAACGGAGCGACTTATGGACGGACGCATTCTGCTCTTCAGTACCCACTCGCCGATAGAAGCCTCTGCCTCCTTAACCTGTTATCAGGCATTTCTCGAACAACTGACGAATACCGACTATATTATATCACATTTTTAATAACGAAGCCGTATGAAAAGAGTCTTATTAATAAGTATGCTAACGCTGACAGCGTTTGCCTCGCAGGCACAAACGAAGGAGTATGCCAGGAGTGTAGGTATGTTCGTATCTCGTCCTGAAGTCAAGTCGGACAAGGATAAAAAAATGACTTCTGCCGTATGGCATAAGTCAAACATGGCATGGATTAAGGACCATTGCGAAGCCAAACATGTCGCTATAGAGAGAGACTACTTGAAACTGTTCCCAGAGATAGTCACTGCTCTACAGAACGACCAATCCTATATCCCGATGAGTTGGCGACTGACGGAAGAGAGTGGCGAGACCGTCCTTCACTGTTATCTCCGCATGCCTACCGACGAAGTGAGCAACTTGTTTCTGGCTTCTGAGGAGACATGTCTTGTAGACCAGGAAACAGGAGCGCAATACCGTATCCGCCGGACGGAGCCTGATACTTACAACAAACACTTCACCGTCAAGGCAAAGCAGGGCGAAGTGCTCGACCTGAAGATATTCTTCGCCCCGTTGCCAGAAACGACTAAAGACATCAGAATCTATGGCGTTTCCAACTGGGGAATGATGGGGTTGCCTGTCACCATTCGTCAGCAGGTCTACATGATTGTCCAGTATCACGATACCATTCCGCAGTTCCACAAGCCCCGGCTGCTCAAAGAACACATGTATGGGAACAACCCCTACGACCGTCAGGACTGGAACACCTGGAAGGTGATGACGGGTGCGCACCTGATCAAGCCGTTGCAGGATGAGACGATGGCACTATGGCGCACCCCAGAGGCCACCTACCTTGCCATTGGCTGCGAGCAGAACTGGACACGCGAGTACTGGGAGTTCAGGAAAGACATCAAGCTCCTTGACGAGACCGGTCATCAGTACAAACTCCGTGAGATACAGGGCCTTCCTATGGACGAACTGTTCTTCATGGAGGGAATGGCTGGCGACTATGTAGCCTATGTGCTGGTGTTCGATCCGATACCGCTCAGCGCATCTGCGATTACCTACATCGAGCCTGCAGGCGAGCCCTTCAGTGCTTGGGGTGCCAACTGGTCAGGCAAAGTGCTTACCCTCGACATTCAGCGGCTCCGCGTTAATCAGCGCCTGTTTGAGTATCATCCGCGCATCGTCGTCAAATAAGAATAATACCACTAACTAATATAATAACTAATAGGATTAGAATTCCACATGTATTCAGCATTCGTCGTGATGACGCGTGCTGCTTTTAAAAGAATAGTAACAAACATCATAAAAACAAAAGAATTATGAACAAGAAACTTATCATCGCCACAATGCTCGCCCTCGTCGCAATGACAGGCTGGGCACAGTCAACAAAGACCGCAACAGTCACAGGTTATTCACCCGCACTGAAAGACAGCACGTTGGTGCTTGCTGGTACTGGCACTATGGGTACTGTGGTAGACACCGTCCAGAACGGACGCTTCGCCTTCACCCTGCCCGTTGAGGAACTTACAATGGGCTTTCTCTCTTTTATCGGCGAAGGTTGCCCGAATTTCTCGCTCTCCCTCATGATGAAACCTGATGTGACGGTGAAAGTGACGGGCACTGACTGCCTCTATCCACTATGGAAAGTGGAAAGCCCGATTCCCGAACAGCAGACGCAGAACCGTATGACGGAACATTGCCGTGATGTCATTATAGAAATGATTCAAATAGAACAGAACAAAGATTGGGATCGGTTTGACTCTATCAGCATGGTATTCATGAAGCGGCAGATGGACATCCTGCCCTCATTGCCTATTGATGCAGCCTCGGTAAATGCACTTTGGAGCATATCCAGAATGGCAAAAAACACGAAGGACTTCCCATATATGGAGCAGTTGAAGAATCTGGAGAAGTCTTTCGCTGCCCATGCACCGAAAGAGCTTGAAGAGCAAATGGCAGAGATACACAACTATGTCTATCCGGCGCCGCTATTGCATGTAGGCGACAAATATGTAGATGCCGAACTCTTCGATATGCAGGGTAACAAGCATCGCCTGTCAGAAGCCTTCTCGGGTGGCCGCTACGTAATGCTCGACTTCTGGGGTATCGGCTGTGGCCCTTGTATGATGTCAGAGCCAGAGATGCGAGAGGTCTATGAGCGATTGAAAGGCCAGTTGGAGATTGTCGGCATCAACCAGAATACGCTCTCTGAATGGAAGAATCACGAATTCAGCAAGCGTATTGTCTGGAAAAACTGGAACGACGGCAAGAAGGGAAGTAGCCTCACCAGCAGATATTGCGATATGGACGCCATACCTTATTATGTACTGATTTCGCCCGAAGGTCGCATTTTGTGGAAAGCCGTTGGCTACGGTCCAGGATGGTTCTTAGGACTGGCAGAGACTTTCAACTGTCCTAAACAAGACAATAGTTCAAATCTGGGGTTCGTTGTTCGCAAAGTCGATGCCAATGCGAATGGCACCAAGGTCAGTTTCCGTAACTATACAAAGAAAGGCTATTGGTTCCGCATCGGCAAGGATTCCTATCTTGAGGCTAACGGTAAAAAGTACAAGTTGACTGCAGCCGACGGCATCAAACTCGACGCAGACAACTACCCCGAAGTAAATGCCTTCACAGCCAAAGAAGACTACATAGGCGAAATTAACTACAGCGACTTCACGCTTACCTTTGAGCCGTTCGACAGCATGCCTGAGACCTTCGACTTCAAGGAGGGTGACGGCGAGGGCGCATTCACCATCCGCAACATTTCGCTGAAATAAATGGTTTACAGAATGAGAGTGAATATGTTTTATCTGTTATGGATAACTGCCTTTGCTGTTGCAGAAGTAAAGGCAGGTTCATTGCAGTTCATTATACAGGCTGGCGACAGTTGCATGCAGCGGTATAACACCTTCGAGGCGCTGAAATATTATCAGCAAGCCTTCGACATGGCCGATACCTACGAGGTGCGCACCAAACTGGCTAATTGCTATTATAAGCGGGCGAACTACCGCGAGGCAGCCGACCTGCTGAAACTGGTGCCAGAGGATAGTCTATCGCACGATGCCTTCCGCCAATTGGCGCTGAGTTATCAGAAGCAGGGCGACAACGACTCTTTTGTCTTCTGGGCAAGTCAGTTTACTTACTATTATCCTATGGATGGCGAGATAGTTGCAAATCTCATACTCGCACATATCAAAGCCCAGCAACCGCAAAATGGTATTATCTTTGGACTACAATACAGCCAGAGGGATTCCACGAACATCCTCGTGAATAGGGCGCTGGCAGATGCATGGTTCATGAATCGTGATTTCACAGCGG
Organism: Prevotella sp.; assembly: GCA_017449495.1. Taxonomy (GTDB): domain Bacteria; phylum Bacteroidota; class Bacteroidia; order Bacteroidales; family Bacteroidaceae; genus Prevotella. The sequence goes on from JAFTFO010000024.1 coordinate 50,991, forward strand.
CTGGCAAGTTATATGATCGACTGATGGAACAGGGCGACTCTACCTTTAATACCTTGTATTCTGCGGGTATGTGCTACTCGCAGATTAAGGATCCTGAGCGTGCCTATCATTACTTGCTAAAGGCTTTCCTCATTAGTGGCATGCAGCACTATGGCTGCGCATACCGTCTTGGGGTGGTCTGCATCGACACGAAGCGCTATCCTGAGGGACTTGGTTATCTCGATCTCGCCAAACAACTGATGCAACCCGATACCACCATCATGATGGCCATCACACTTTCGCAGGGCGAGGGCTACTACATGACAGAGCATTACGACGAGGCCATCACGGCATGGAAGGAACATCTCGCCTATAACCCAGGTTCCGTGGCCACTTATTATAATCTTGCCAATGCCTACGCTTATATCCTTAAAGACAGCAAGTTGGCAGAATCGTATTATCGCCAGTTTCTCGACCTCGCCCGCAAGGAGGAGAAACCAACTGATAAGCTCAAGGAGATGATCAAGAATGCAGAGGACAAGATAAAAACGTTGGACTTCTAAAAGGAGGCTCGCTGATCCACTCAGTATAAGATGCCTTCCAACAGGGGGTTTACCCTATCCTTTCTACCGTTTGCCTATACTCGAATGACCGTTTGCCTATACTCAAACGACCGTTCGCCTATAGGCAAACGCTAACGTTAAAATTTTCAATGGATGATTTCCTGTCTTCTGGGGTGACAGTGGGGACACTAATATTTATATATTTCTCATGCGTACCGTAGGTTATTATATATATACGCATATATACGCATATATACGCAGTACGCAGGAGAAATGCGTAATATATACTGTCACCACTGACCCCCACTGACCCTGAAGGGAGCTGTTGTTTCATTTTTTTGCGTTTATATTTGGCGGTCTGCTCATTATTTTATATCTTTGCACGCAGAAAGGAAATCTTATTTATCAATTATTCATTTATTACGTGCATGATGAAGACTCATTTTCTAAACGGATGGCGCAGATGGATGGGCGCTACATGTATGGTTTGTCAATTGTCTCTTGTCTCGGCTCTGGCGCAAGGGCAACCTCAGCAGGGAGTGATCGGGAGTCCTGACGGCAGGCTGACGGTGACGGTGACGGCCGAGGATGGACGGCCGAAGTATGAGGTGAAACTCGACGGCCGGGTATTCATCAAACCCTCCCCATTGGGACTGAAGACAAACTTCGACGACCTGACGCAGGGATTGACGCTGAAAACCTTTGAAACGAGCCAATATGATGACGAATACCAGGTGAAGACTTCGAAGCAGAGCCACGTGAAGGTGACGGCGACGGAGGGCACGTGCCGTTTCGAGAAGGACGGGCGCGAGGCGCTCAGGGTGATCTTCCGGGTGACCAACCGCGACGTGGCCTATCGTTATCAGATCTATCCGAAGAAGGTGCGCGGCGGCGAGACGATGGTGGCGGTGGTAGAGAGCGAGGCCAGCGGCTTTGCCCTGCCTGAGGGAACGACAACATTCCTCTGTCCGCAGTCGATGCCCATGACGGGCTTCGCGAGGACGGCGCCGAGTTACGAGACGCCCTATACCCTCGACGACGAGATGGGTAAGAACGGCTGGGGCGCGGGCTATACCTTCCCCTGCCTCTTCAAGACGCCTCATGGCTGGGTGCTCATCTCCGAGACGGGTACTGACGGCAGCTATGTAGGGTGCAGGCTGATAAATTCTCGAAATTACCTTTACGCCATCGGCTTCCCGCAGGAAGGTGAGATGAACGGCTGGGGCTCTACGGGGGCCGCCGTCGCGCTGCCGGCACTGACGCCTTGGCGCACCATCACCCTCGGCACGACCCTGGCCCCCATCGTGGAGACGACCATCGCCAACGACCTGGTCTCGCCGAAATACGAACCGAAGAGGGACTACACCTACGGCAAGGGCTCCTGGTCGTGGATCATCGGCATGGACCCCAGTTGTAACTTCGACGAGCAGAAACGCTATATAGACTTCTCGGCCGCCATGGGCTTCCGCAGCGTGCTCGTAGACGCCTTCTGGGATACGGCCATCGGCTACGAGAAGATGGAGGAACTGGCACGCTACGGCAAGGAGAAGGGCGTGGGACTGTTCCTGTGGTACAACTCGAACGGTTCGTGGAACGATGCCCCGCAGACGCCTAAGGGCAAGATGGACAAGGCGGGACCCCGCAGGCAGGAGATGGCCTGGATGCAGAAGAACGGCATTCTGGGTATCAAGGTGGACTTCTTCGGAGGCGACAAGCAGCCGATGATGCAACTCTACGAGGATATACTGACCGATGCCAATGACTACGGACTGCAGGTGATCTTCCACGGCTGTACGCTGCCCCGCGGCTGGGAACGGATGTATCCCAACTACGTGGCCTCGGAGGCCGTCTTGGCGTCGGAGAACCTGCACTTCGGACAGGGTGCCTGTGACGCTGAGGCTGTCAATGCCTGCACCCATCCGTTCATCCGCAATACCGTCGGCTCGATGGATTTCGGCGGCTCGGCCCTGAACAAGCATTATAACATAGACAACCAGCACGGCACTACCCGCAAGACCAGCGACGTGTTTGCCCTGGCGACGGCCGTACTCTTCCAGAGCAGTGTGCAGCACTTCGCCCTCGCCCCCAACAACCTCGACGATGCCCCCTCGTGGGCTGTGCAGTTCATGAAGGATGTGCCGACACTGTGGGACGAGACCCGCTTCATCGATGGCTATCCCGGCAAGTATGTCATCATGGCTCGTCGCAGTGGCGACAAGTGGTATGTGGCGGGTGTCACCTCTGACGGTACGCCTCTGAAAGAGAAAATCAATCTCTCGGATCTTCCAATCGGTGCAAATCCCACCATTTATACTGATAGCGATGCCATTGTCATTTTCAATCATTGATGCCCATAGCCATTTATGGCTGCGGCAGGACGCGGAGTGGGACGGCAGGCCGATACGGACGCTGAGCAACGGACGGTCGGTGTTCCTCGGTGAGGAGGTGCAGATGTTGCCGCCGTTTATGATCGACGGGCGCAACACGGCCGAGGTGTTCCTCTCGAACATGGACTATGCACAGGTGTCGGCAGCAGTGGTGGTGCAGGAGTTTATCGACGGTCTGCAAAACGACTACCTGGGTGAGGTGATGCGACAGCATGGGGACCGTTTCTTCGTGTGCGGCATGGCCGACTATCTGCACGACGGATTCCGCAGGCAGGCGACGGCGCTGATGGACCAGGGCTTCAGGGGACTGGCCATACCCGGGCACAGACTGTTGGGGCGATCGCTCACGAGCGAGGAGATGATGGGCATGTTCCGCGAAATGGAGCAGAGGGGCGTGTTGCTCTCGATCACCTTAGCCGACGGCGACTGGCAGGTGGAGGAACTGCAGGAGGTGATCAGCGAGTGCCCGCAACTGAAGATTGCCATCGGTCATTTAGGCATGGCCAATCCGCCAGTCTCGCCTCCGTGGGAGAACGACAGCTGGCGGCGACAGATCATGCTGGCGCGAAACGAACATGTTTATATCGAGACGGGTGGCATCACGTGGCTCTACAACGCGGAGTTCTATCCCTTCCCCTCGGCCGTCAGGGCCATCCGCGAGGCAGCAGCCCTCGTGGGCATGGAGAAACTGATGTGGGGCAGCGACTACCCGCGCACCATCACGGCCATCACCTACCGCATGTCGTACGACTTCCTGTTGAAGACGGCGGCACTGACGGATCAGGAAAAGCAGCAGTTGCTGGGCGGGAATGCACAGCGGTTCTATGGCTTCGGGGAACTCAAGCCGATGCCATACATTAAGAACATGAGTGAATGATGGAAAGGTAAAAAAGTAAAAGGGAAAGGGAAACGAATTCCCGTAATTGATCATAATTGTAGCGGTACAGATGAAAGCAATTCAGATTTGCGAGCCGTCGGTGATGAAACTCATCGAGATGGCCGAGCCCCAGATGGGCGATGAAGAGGTGCTCCTGAAGATGGAGTACGTGGGATTTTGTGGCAGCGACCTCAGCACCTTCCGTGGTGGTAACCCGATGGTGCGCATGCCAGTGGTGCCCGGCCATGAGGTGGGCGCGACGATCGTGGGTGTGGGCAAGGATGTGCCGGAGGGCCTGAAGGTGGGCATGACGGTGACCGTCAACCCCTACACGAACTGTGGCAAGTGTGCCTCGTGCCGTAACGGTCGGGTGAACGCCTGTCAGCACAACGAGACCCTGGGCGTGCAGCGCTGGGGAGCCATGCGCGAACTGATCGCCCTGCCGTGGGAGAAGGTGATCCCTGCGGGACTGCTCACCCCTCGCACCTGCGCCCTGATCGAACCGATGAGCGTGGGCTTCCATGCCGTCAGTCGGGCACAGGTGACGGATATCGACGTGGTGCTCGTCATCGGCTGTGGCATGGTGGGCATGGGAGCCGTCGTCAGGTCGGCACAGCGGGGCGCTACCGTCGTGGCAGCCGACATCGACGACGATAAGCTGGCGCTGGCCCGCGAGATGGGTGCCAGCTATACCATCAACACGCTGAAGGACGATGTGCACGCCCGACTGTTGGAGATGACCTCAGGCTTCGGTCCCGACGTGGTGATCGAGGCCGTGGGCTCAACGGCCACCTATCAGATGGCGGTCGACGAGGTGGCCTTCACGGGGCGCGTGATCTGTATCGGCTATGCGAAGACCGAGGTGTCGTTCCAGACGAAGTATTTCGTACAGAAGGAACTGGATATCCGTGGCTCGCGCAACGCCCAGCCATCGGACTTCAGGGCGGTGATCCACTATCTGGAGCGGGGCACGTGTCCCGTAGACCGCCTCATCACCCGGGAGGTGCGACCAGAGGAGGCTTCAGAGACCATGCAGTGGTGGAACGACAACCCGGGCAGGGTGTTCCGTATCTTAGTGAATTTCAAATAATAACGTAGAGAGCGAATCATGAAGAAGTTTTTGATGATCGTGGCCGCCTGTCTGACGACTGTCGCAGGGATGGCACAACAGGAGGTGAGGGTAGAGTTCTACACTCCGAGTATCGTACACGTCGTGAAAGGGCAGCCCACGAATACGCTCGTGGTGACAGCCACTCCCCAGCAGGTGGAAGTCACCCGTCAGGGCAGCGTGTGGAAGAGCAGCGAACTCATCGTTCGCCAGGATGCCAAGACGGGGGCACTCACATTCCTGACAGCCAAAGGGAAGGTGCTGCTCCGTGAGGCCCGCTCGGCTCTGCCGCTTGGCTCGTCCAAGAACACTCCTTCGTCCTCACTCCACACTCCCCAACAGACATTTGTGCTCGACAAGAATGAGGCCATCTATGGCTTAGGCACCATACAGAACGGCAAGTTGAACCGTCATGGGGAGCACAAGCGCATGGAGCAGTCGAACCTCGAGGACTTCCAGAACGTGCTGCAGAGCGTGAAGGGCTGGGGCATCTATTGGGAGAACTATTCGCCCACACAGTTTGACGACGATGAGGGCGGCATGACCTTCACCTCGGAGGCTGGCGAGGGCGTCGACTACTACTTTATGTATGGCGGCTCGGCCGACGGCGTGATTGCCCAGATGCGCTGGCTGACGGGCGACGTGCCGATGTTCCCCCTGTGGACCTACGGCTTCTGGCAGTCGAAGGAACGCTATAAGACGGCTGCCGAGACGGAGGGCATCGTCGACAAGTACCGTGAACTACAGGTACCCCTCGACGGTATCATCCAGGACTGGCAGTACTGGGGCAGCAACTATCTGTGGAACGCCATGGACTTCCTCTCCGAGGACTTCGCCACCGGCCCGCAAATGATCAAGAACGTGCACGAGAAGCACGCCCACTTCATGATCAGCATCTGGGCCAGTTTCGGGCCGCAGACGCCACAGTACCGGGAACTCAACGAGAAAGGACTGCTGCTGCCCATCGAGACCTGGCCGCAGAGCGGACTCTCGCATCTTTGGCCACCGAGGATGGACTATCCCTCTGGCGTGAAGGTCTACGACGCCTTCAGTCCTGAGGCTCGTGACATCTATTGGAAGTACCTGAAGACACTCTACGACTACGGCACCGATGCCTGGTGGATGGACTCTACTGATCCGGACTTCTTCAATCCGCGTGAGTCGGACTACGACCATCAGGTCTATGGCGGCACATGGCGCTCCCAGCGCAATGCTTTCCCATTGGAGACTGTCCGCGGTGTCTATCAGGCACAGCGGAAGGAGTCTTTTCACTCCACCCTCCACACTCCACCCTCCACGAAAAGAGTTTTCATCATGACGCGCTCGTCGTTTGCCGGACAGCAGCACTATGGTTCTAACATGTGGAGCGGTGACGTGGCCTCGTCGTGGGACATGCTGCGGAAACAGGTGCCCGCAGGACTGAGTTTCTCGCTGACGGGTAATCCCAATTTCAATACGGATATCGGTGGATTCTTCTGTAATGCCTACAATACCCGGGGTCCCGGCTCGGCTCCGCAGAACCCGCAGTTCCAGGAACTCTATGTGCGCTGGATGCAGTACGGTCTGTTCTGTCCCGTGTTCCGCAGTCACGGTGCCGACGCTCCTCGGGAGATCTGGCAGTTCGGGCAGAAGGGGGAGCCCGTCTACGATGCCATCGAGAAGATGATCCGTCTGCGCTACCGTCTCATTCCTTATCTGTATAGCACCGCCTGGCAGGTGACCTCAAATAACGACAGTTACCTGCGACCCCTGTTCAGCGACTTCGCTCAGGACAAGAAGGTGTGGGACATGGGCGACGAGTTCATGTTTGGCCGCAGCATCCTCGCAGCCCCCATCCTCGATCCTCAGTACACGGAGGAACGGATCATCAAGGAAGATGCCATGACCGGCTGGGACAGGAAGAAGGAGTCAGGAGACGGGAGTCAGGAGACAGGAGTTGACTGGACGGTCACGAAGACTGCTGTGAAGTATCTGCCGAAGGGTGCTGACTGGTATGACTTCTGGACCAATCAGCGGATGAAGGGCGGGCAGAGCGTCACCCTCCAGACAACCATCGACCGTGTGCCGATGTTCGTGCGTGCTGGTAGCATCCTGCCTCTCGGACCGGAGATGCAGTATGTGGGCGAGCAGGCATGGGATCACTTGGAACTGCGTCTCTATCCCGGTACCGACGGCTCCTTCACGCTTTATGAGGACGAGGGCGACGGTTACAACTACGAGAAAGGTGCCTACGCTACGATTCCGTTCTATTGGAACGACCGTGCCCGTACCCTCACCATCGGTGAACGCCATGGCTCTTATCCCGGCATGCTGGACGCCCGTCAGTTTACCATCGTGATGCCCGACGGCCAGAGCCAGACCGTCAGTTATCAGGGACAGGAGACGGTCGTGAGGATGAACGAATAGTGGTGCGGCTGCTGGCCGTCGATGGTGTACTGCGGCAAGGTCCGCTTACCCCAGGTATCTGCTCCGCCGACGCCGTGGATGTTTTGATCAATATTCAGATTGACGAAGCGTCCACGGCGTATTTCGTAGGGATGACGGGCGGCTTCCAAGTCCTCCTCACCATAGTCCCACGCACGGATGCAGAGTGGCTGGCATCCCGTGACCTCCAACTGGCGCTTTCCTGATGACAGGGATAGCCAACTGACATCCGTACGACAGCCATTATCCTGTGGCATCACATACTCCGTCTCAAAGTCGCTCAGCGGCATCTCGTAACGGCCCATCATGGCACTGCGCTTACGGTCGGGATAGTTCTCCCAGGGACCTCGGCCCACATACTTCACCTGTGTCATGTCTGCCGGCAGTCGCATGCGCATACCGAATTTAGGCATCAGGGGAATGTCTGTTGCGATGGGTTGGTAGTCGGCATCCACCTGAATCTGATGGCTGGCGGTGATGGTGTAGGTGAGTGTCAGGTCTGCACCGACAGGCAGCGACAGTTCTGCTATGATCCTCATGCCTGTCACCTCTTTCTTCGCGTTTCTGATCTTTTCCGTGCGGATGGCCTTGACCGTCCGCTTCTCGGCGGCATCCTTCCAGACGTCTACACGCTGGGCAAAGCCTGCAGCATGCTGGTTGTCGTTCTCCGGTTTCCAGAAGTAGGGCTCCAGTGGCGCTTCAAGCATCTCCTGACCGTCTACGATCCAACTGGTCATGGCTCCCGTGCGGTCAATTGTGATGGTGCCTCCATCGGTGATGACCTGGATGCCCTCGGACGTGCGACGGTCTTTAATCGCTGAGCGGTGACTATTGGAAATACCACTGACCGTCGAGCGAAACGATCTCCTGACACTCCTTCTCCTTCGAAGGCAGCTGTAGCGTTGCGTGATACGGCAGTTTGTGGAGGCCAAGAACATGTGGATTCTCCCAGTCGGAAGCTTGCGCTTGGTCTGCCATGCCCCACATCATGGCAACAGCGATAAGAATCTTCTTCATCTTTTAATAAATAATGAATTAGGTTATGGTTCTCAATTGCTATTATAATCTAATGATGATTCGACGATAGCCGACAAGGTGGAACGGGCCGTTGTCGTGGGCTTCGCAAATGATGTGAATATCGCCCTTGGGGGTCGTGGCAGGGATGGCGACCGACGCCACTGCCTGGTTAGCGGTAATGGATACGGGCACTCCCAACTCCGGCTGTTGCCAAAAGAAGAAACCAAGGGTATTGCCATCGGGGTCAGACGACGCGCTGGCATCCAGGCGAATGGTGTCGCCAGCCTTGGCATTGATGATGAGCGGCGTTGTACCATGTACGCCGTTCACTACAACACGTGGATTGCGATTGCCCTTTCCTTCGGCAGCCCACTGCATGCGAGCCTTGAAATCGTTCAGCTCGTCAGGGTAGAAACGGCGCTTGTAACCAATAGAGGCAGTGTATACTGGTTCCTGCCAACTGTTCCAGGCAGTGGTCAGCGAGTCGGGACAGACGCCACGCTGGTGGTAGCCTGCCCATCCAGCCTGTTCTGGGTGTTCTGGGTCGCTCAGCCCGTTGGGCATGACGAAAAGGAAACTCGGCGTGTCGCCCTCTACACCCCATTTGTAGTTAGGGTATTCACTACCAAGGGCACCATGACCCTGAATGTAGTCAATGTGCTCCTGCCAATGCTGTTTACCCAGCTCACACTGCTCCTGCCATGTGCCCTCGTCCCAGACGAACTGTAAGTCATCTTTAAATTCCTGACGCAGCCAAAGATGAGAGCTACGGGCCCGGTCCATGCGATGTCCCCAGTCCATGTCCTGGTCTGTGATGGTATAGATGCGGAACTTTCGCACAAAGCGCTTCAGTTCCTCTGCCGAGCGCGTCTGCTTCACACGCCAGATGGCCTGTGCTAACGTATTGGCTCCACCCCAGGCGGCCACATAGATGGGACGAGTGTCATCCTCGTCAGCCAGACGGATGAGCAGGTCGCTGCCCGGCGTGTCGTTACCCTCACCAATGGCTTTGATACCACCCCGTTGGCTACCCATCACAGCTCGCGAGGCCAGATAGGCGGCACTCGGCCAGTAGCCCATCTTCTGCATACCATTCTCCTGCTCTATTGGAAGAAATGACTGTTGTCCTGAGCGAATCATCAACTTTGAAGCATCCTTACGGTAGGCCTCAATGACACGGTCGAGATAGGCCTTCCACTCCGTAGGGTATGGGTCGCAGTTCCATCCTACCGACGTAATAAGCGCTTCTACCTCAAAACAGTCTGCATAGGCCAACAGCCGGACCATCGACTCCATGTCGTCGGGCTCCACATCGCCTGGGGCAATATCGGTGCACACCACAAGGCGAGGCTTCAGCGGTTCATGGTCTGTTACCACCTCGATGTCGCCATAGCCCATCCGTTCGCCCTCTGCTAATCTCTCAGCATCCAGTCGCAGAATCTTGGCTTGTACGGGGGCGAACTTGATGGTCTGCCAGATGGGATTGTTCACGATGTTAGAGAACTCGCCCGTGGCCAGCTTCTGCCAGTTCTGCCAGTCGGAGGAAGCCCAGAGGGTGTAGTGGGTCACAGTACCCGACTTCTCCGCCTGAGGAGGCAGGTAGCGGAATGAGGTGATGGTCTGCGGACTGTCGTAGTCGATGATCATCTGCTTGGGACTGATGAAGAATATATGGAGTGGCGACGACAGTTTCTCGCCGGAGTCCGCGATGTCGGGGGTGAGCTCAGGCGCCTTGTAGAGGCTGACGCGACTGATGAGTGGACGTGCCTTGGCATCGGTGACGGTGAAGCGCAGGCGGGTGGCCGTGACGGTCGGGAAGCAGATGATACGGCGATGGCCGATGGTGGTCAGTCCGTCGCCCTGTTCTACTAAAGCATCTTTCAGTGGCAGCCATTGCCCGTCGACAAAGGCCTCTAACGTGAATTTCCTGACGCGCTGGCCGTAACGGATATCCTCCTCGGCGACGAAGCGGTTGAAGGCAGTGGGCTGCTTGAAGTCCAGAAGGGTCGTGACGGAAGTCTCGCCATGCGCTGTCGTGGTGACCGTAGCCTGTTTGGACAGGTCGTCTTTGAACACCTCCTGTATCATCTTGGCGAAGGCGATACCGCGCAGACTGTCGGTGGGGTGGATGCGCCCGTTGGGAGCCACGGGGAAGTTGAGCAGCAGCGTGGAGTTGCGCCCCACAGACTTATAATACGTATCCATCAGCTTCGAGAGGCTCTTCACGTGCTCGTTCTCTGTGTCGTGGTAGAACCAGCCTGGGCGGATGCTGGTGTTCGTCTCACCAGGCACCCACACATCGCCGTCCTCCACACCATAGTGCAACTGCTCATACGGCACGTCACCCTCCTTGTTCAGTAGGCTCCAATTGGTCTCGCCCACATTGCCTGCCTCGGTGCCTACCCAGCGAAGGTCGCCACGGTCGCCACCGTCGTTCCAGATCAGACAGTGAGGCTGCAGTTCACGGATCATCCGGTAGGTCTCAGGCCACTGGTAGTAGGTCGTGCGGTCGATTTTACGCGTCTCGTTGGCACCGCCATACCAGCCGTCACCGCCGTTGGCACCGTCGAACCACACCTCGAACATCTCACCATAGTTCGTCAACAACTCGCGGAGTTGGTTGCGGAAGTAGGTGATGTATTCGGGCTTACCGTAGTCGACATGGTTCCTGTCCCATGGTGAGAGGTAGACGGCAAACTTCAGCCCTTCCTCACGACAGGCCTCGGCCAGCTCGTGCACCACGTCGCCCTGTCCGTTGTTCCAAGGGGTGTTCTTCACGGAATACGCCGTGTACTTCGAGGGCCACATGCAGAAGCCGCAGTGGTGCTTGGCGGTGAAGATGATGCCCCGCATGCCTGCCTGCTTACAGACACGAGCCCACTGGTGACAGTCGAGTGACGAGGGGTTGAAGAGCGCCAGCGGCTCATTGCCGAACCCCCACTCCTCGTCGGTGTAGGTGTTCATCGAATAATGGATGAAGGCATACATCTCCATGTCCTGCCAGCGCAGTTGGTCGTCTGTCGGGGTCACGAGGGTTTGGGCGGTAGTGGTCAAGGCCGTGAAGATCAGCGAGGCCACAAGGGTCTGAATTTTGGTCATAGGTTCTCTTTTTGGTGCAAAGATACATAATAATTGATAATTGACAATTGATAATTGATAATTTTTTGTGATAATCTGTGTAATCTGTGGCTTTTTTCGTATCTTTGCAGCGAATAAAACTTAAAACGATGAAGAAACGATTATTTGCAGCATGTATGTTGCTGTCGGTCTGTGGCTTTGCGATGGCCCAAGCCCATGACGATTACGAGACATTGAAGACGGAGAAGATCCAGAACCCCATGCTCTGGGCCGACGTGCCAGACCCCGATGTCATCAGGGTAGGCGACACGTTTTATCTCGTCTCCACCACCATGCACCTCATGCCCGGTGCCCCAGTCATGAAGTCGAAGGACCTGAAGAACTGGGAGACCGTCGGCTATATCTTCGACCGTCTGACCGACTCGCCGAAGTACGACCTGCAGCAGGGCACCGCCTATGGCCGGGGACAGTGGGCCACCTCACTGAAATACCATAACGGGCGCTTCTATGCCCTCTTGGCTCCCAACGAGCAGGGGGCGATGGGCGACACCTACATCTTCTCTGCAGAGAAGGCTGAGGGACCGTGGACGATTGTGTCGAGGATGCGACACTTCCACGACTGCTCCCTGTTCTTCGATGAAGACGATGGTGAGGACCAATCGTCTGGGCGCGTCTATGTCATCTACGGTACGGGAGAGCTGATGGAACTCAAGCCCGACCTCTCGGATGTCATCGAGGGCACCCACATGCAGATCTTCCAGCGCGAGGAGGATGAGAAAGGACTGCTCGAGGGCTCCCGTATGATCAAGCACAACGGCAAGTACTATCTGCTCATGATCTCCCACACCTATGCCCCGGGCCGTCATCGTCGGGAGGTGTGCTACAGGGCCGACGACATTCATGGTCCCTATGAGAAACAGGTGATCCTCGAGAGTGAGTTCGGCGGCTTCTCCTATGAGGCACAGGGTACCATCGTCGATACACAGGACGGCGACTGGTACGGCATCATCTTCCAGGATCGTGGCGGCGTGGGTCGTGTGCTCACCGTCATGCCCTGCCGGTGGATCAACGGCTGGCCGATGCTGGGCGATGAGAACGGCAAGGTGCCCGACACCGTGCGCCCCTTGGTCAGCGGACAGCCCGAGACGGATATCGTCAAGTCCGACGACTTCTCGAGTGCGAAACTCGGTCTCCACTGGCAGTGGAACCACAACCCCGTCGACGCAGCCTGGTCGCTCACGGAGCGTCCCGGATTCCTGCGACTGAAGACCAATCACGTGGTCAACACCCTCTACCTCGCTCCTAATACGCTGACCCAGCGCATGGAGGGCCCGACGTGCAGTGGCAGCATCCTTCTGGACTGCTCGAAGATGAAGGACGGCGACTGTGCCGGACTGGCAGCCTTCAATAGCGATACAGGTGCCCTGACCATCAAGAAGCGCGGCAAGAAACTCTTCTTGGAGATGAGCGAACAGAAGGTGGAACTCTCCGACCGCGACAAGCTGGTGACGAAGACCGAGGAGAAGGTCATCGAAAGCATCCCTCTCTCCTCTCTCCTCACGCCTCACTCCTCGAAAATTTACCTCCGCATCGATGCCGACTTCCGTCCCAGCTTTGCTAAGAATTTCATGCCGGGCAACGATCTTGCAAACTTCTACTATAGCCTCGATGGAGTGGAGTGGACCAAGATCGGCACCGAGAACTATCACCTCGGTTTCGACTGGCGCCGTTTCTTCATGGGCACCAAGTTTGGTATCTTCTGCTATGCTACCAAAAAAGCAGGCGGATATATTGATATCGATGAATTCTGCTTCGAAAAGAGTCCCAAATAGGCCTCGATTGGTTAAACTTTTATAAAAAGAGGCGCTTTTTAGCTCTGAAGCGTGCAACTTACAAAAGAATTTTGTACCTTTGCACACTTTTTCAGAGTAACGAGACATTTATGAGGCAATTAAAGATTCAAAAAAGCATTACCAACCGATCGAGTGAAGCACTTGACAAGTACCTCGTAGAGATTGGTCGTCAGCCCCTTGTGACTATCGAAGAGGAGATTGAGCTGGCACAGGCTATCCGTAAGGGCGGTCCCGAAGGCGAGAAGGCCAAGGAGCGTCTGGTAACGGCCAACCTGCGCTTCGTCGTCTCCGTGGCTAAGCAGTACCAGCATCAGGGCCTGACACTCACCGACCTCATCGACGAGGGTAACATCGGACTGGTAAAGGCTGCTGAGAAATTTGACGAGACACGCGGATTCAAGTTCATCTCCTACGCCGTATGGTGGATCCGTCAGAGCATCCTGCAGGCCATCGCCGAGCAGAGCCGCATCGTGCGCCTGCCGCTGAACCAGAGTGGAGCACTGAGCAAGATCAATCAGGAGATCAACCGCTTCGAGCAGATTCATCAGCGTCGCCCCTCTGTGACAGAGCTGGCAGAACTCACTCAGATTGATGAGGCAAAGATTGAGCAGACGGCCAAGGCCGACAGTCACCACATGAGTATCGACGCCCCCTTCGGTGAGGACGACGACAACTCGATGGCCGACCTTCTGAGCTCAGGCGATGACAGCCGTACTGACAAGCAGGTGGACTACGAGTCGCTGACCAGCGATTTGGAGAACGTGCTACGCTCGGTGCTGAAGGACCGTGAGCTGAAGATCGTCCGTGAGTGCTTCGGCATCGGTTGCCAGGAGCGTGGACTCGAGGAGATCGGTGCTGAGATGGGACTGACCCGTGAGCGTGTGCGCCAGATTCGTGAGAAGAGCATCACCAAACTCCACGACAGCGGTCACGCCCGCATCTTGATGAAATACTTAGGCTAAGGCATAAGTAAAGAGGCTCGCAAACCGCGAGCCTCTTTTTTACCTTTTTAATTATCCGGTGCCTGACCGATCAGGTCCATAAACTCGTCGAGCTTCGGCGTGATGATGATCTGTGTGCGGCGATTACGCTGCTTGCCCACCTCCGTGTCGTTTGTGGCAATGGGGTTGTACTCGCCACGACCACCAGCCGTCAGGCGCTTCGGGTCCACACCGTAGTCGTTCTGCAGGGCCTGCACCACGCTCGACGCACGAAGGGCCGAGAGGTCCCAGTTGTTGCGGATGTTCGTCTTCGAGATGGGTACATTGTCCGTGTTACCCTCGATGAGCACGTCGTAGTCCTTGTAGTCCTTGATGATCTTCGCAATCTTCGACAGTGTCTCGGCGGCACGGCTGTTTATCTCGTATGAGCCACTCTTATAGAGCATGTTGTCGGCCAGCGAGATGTAGACCACGCCCTTCAGCACCTGCACGTCCACCTCCTTCAGCTCCTCTTTCGAGAGCGAGCGTGTCAGGTTGTTCGTCAGCACCATGTTCAGCGAGTCGCTCTTCGACTTTACCTCCACCAGATGGCGGATGTACTGGTTCGACTCGTTGATCTGGTCCACGAGCTTCTCGATCGAGATGTTGTTCTGCGAGGCATTCGTCAGGCTCTTGTCGAGCGACTCCTGCAGCTTGGCGTATTTGGCCTCTGCGGCCTTGAGCATCTGCTGCATGCCGCGCTGCTGCTCCTCTAAGGCGCTGATGCGTGCGTTCTTCGCTGCCAGGTCCTCACGGGCTGCCTGCAGGTTCTCGGTGAGCGACTTGTTCTCCGTCTGGCAGTTCTCCAGATCCTTCTTGCTGGCACAGCTGGACAGTATCAGTCCCACGGCCAGCGTCATCATAATCATGTTCTTTTTCATCATTGTTGTCGATTTTAATAGGTGATTTTATTATTGTATGAATGATCACGCCGCAAAGATACGAATATTTTTGAGAATCTCGTCGTTTGTTGACATAATTTGCGGTTAATTCACAATAATATAAAAAGTCCCTATACAAGTGGGATATTTTTTATTCTCATTTCTTTTTTGCTAAATCGAAAATTTATGCTATCTTTGCACCAGTGCTACAACATGAAGCTGATATAAATGACGCAAGACGAGAGATGGAATCGACAATATGAGCAGATGATGGCCTTCATGGAGGCCAATCATCGACGACCTTCCAAGCACAGGCTGGAAGAGCACGATATGCTCAATTGGTTTAAGGCCACGAAGAAAAAATTAGCGAAAGGTGGCTACCCTCCTGATAGGCTTGAGAAATTCCAGCGGTTGGTGGAAGTTGCAGACAAATACAGGAGATTAAACCAATATGGATAGGCATTAATACAAGAAGAGGGGCTCGCTTTTGCGAGCCCCTCTTCTATAATTATTTGTAGTCGCGGATGCGGACGTCGATGCCCGAGCCTGCGAGCTGCATGGAGATTTTGTGGACGGGGGTGTCGTTGTAATGGTAGGGGAAGAGCACCTTGGGCTTAATGGTCTTGGCGGCCTTGACACACTGCTCAACAGTCATTGTATAGGGCTGGTTGCAGGGCAGGAAGGCGACGTCGATGTCCTTCAGGTCGGCCATCTCGGGGATGTCCTCGGTGTCACCGGCGATATAGATGCGGAAGCCGTCGAGGGTGAGGATGTAGCCGTTGTCGCGCCCTTTGGGATGGAACTCCTCGCGTCCGGGCGTGGTGTTGTAGGCTGGTACGGCCTCGATGAGGATGTCGTCGGCATATTTGCGCGTCTCACCGTTCTGCATGACGAGACCGTTCCTGAAATGCCCGAAGACGGCCTGGTTGACGTAGATGCTTGTGGCCGGGGTGCGTATCTCATGGATGGCGGCACGGTCGAAGTGGTCTTTGTGCTCGTGGGTGACGAGGATGATGTTGGCCTTGGGGAAGGTGGCGTAGTCGGTCTCGGGCTTGAGCCACATGCCGACGGGATCGACCTCGATCTCGACGCCGTTGTAGTTGATCTCAATACTGGCGTGCTTGATGCACGTGATAGTGATTTTCTTACCGTTCTTAGTAGTGAACTCGTCGGTCTTCTGGGCGGCAGAAGAGAGGGCGGTGGAAAGTGGGAGGAGGAAGGAGAATACCAGGATTCTCAAAGCGTTTGTTTTCATTTTATCTGTTCAATGTTTAATGATTATTGTTCAATGGGCATGGTGACAGTAAAGCGTGAGCCGGCGGTATAGGTGGTGTCGAGGCGGACGGTGCCACCCATCTGCTCGACGAGTTTGCGGCTCAGGGATAGTCCGAGGCCGATGCCTTCCTTGAAGGAGTCGAGCTTGACGAAGCGTTCAAAGATGTGCTCTGCTTCCTTGGCGGGGATGCCACAGCCCGTATCCTCGACTTGGATGGTCAGGGTGTCGTCGGCAGAAGTGGCTCTCAGGGTGATACTGCCTTTCTCCGTATATTTGGTGGCGTTCTCCACGAGGGCGGCGAGGACGCGCCTCAGCATGGCCTTGTTCGTGAGCAACGTGAAGTCGGCTGTCAGCTGATTCTCCACCTTCATCTCCGTTTCCATCGTGGCCTGACCTCTGTACTCGTCGACGATATCCTGGAGCAAGCTGCCGATCTTCACATGGTCGTTCTTCTCCATGGCGGAGGTGGTCTCGATGAGTGACAGGCCGATGATCTCGTCGATGAGCTTCGTCACCTGGTTGGCGCTCTTCTGCATCATGCCGGCCATGTGTTGCCGTTCCTCCACGCTGTCTGTCAGCTCGGGGTCGGCGATGACCTGTGAGAAGCCGCTGATGATGTTGAGCGGGGTGCGCACCTCGTGGCTGACATTCTGGATGAAGGCTGTCTTCATCTGGTCGGCCTCTAAGGCGTGCTGATAGGCATTCTTGAGCTGCTTCATGTGACGGCGCCGGGAGAACATGATGTAGACGAGGGCGAGGACAAGGAGGGCGAGCAGGGCGATGGCTGTCAACAGCACGTACAGTTGGTTGCGTGCGGCCTTGCGCTCGGCATCGTAGATGGTCAGCTCGTCTTTGATACCCTGCATGCTGTTCGTCAGCACGACGTTGTTGATGGAGTCGTTGGCGGTATATTCCTTCCTCAGCGATTCATAGGCTTCCTTCCATCTGCCGGAACGCTCGTAGACCATCGTGACGGCATCGTCGCCGTCTTCTCCCATGTCGCGGGCCTTCTGCACGGCCTCGTCGATCTGTCCCTGACAGGCGAGGTAATAGACTTCCATGATCCTGCCGTGGACGGAACTCTTTCCCTCAGCCACGCCCTGCTTATAGACCTTGTATCCTTCGAGGAAGTGCTCGATGTCGCCACGGTTGTAGTAGCTGACGGTCTTGCGCGTCTCGATGTCAAACACACGTTCCGGGGCGTGCTTCTCTGCAATCTCACGAGCCTTCTCCAGCAGTTGGAGGGCTTCGTCGGGACTGTCGCCCATCTCCACGTTGACGATGTTCATATAGATGGGGGGCATGTTCTCGTAGTAGCCTTGCTGCTCCATGAGCTCCAGAGCCTTGTAGAAGTTCTCCTTGGCGGTCTCCCTGTTGCCGCAGATGCGGTTGATGTGGCCGAGCATGTTGTAGGCCATGTACATCTCCTTGTCGACCTTTTTCTCGCGCAGCTCTTGTGAGAGGTTGCGTGCCAGCTTATAGGCCTCGTAGATTTTCTTGGCGTTCATGAGGAACACGATCTCGTTGCAGCGGTGGGTGTAGTAGGCGTGCAGGTCGTTCTTCTGCAGCACATAGTCCTCGATGGCTTTGATGGCGGGGTAGAAACGGGCACTGTCGCCGTCGTTGAAGGCGTGGTGCATGGAGTCGCGCAGGGCGATGTACTCGGGCTCGTCCTTATAGTCTTTTGCAAGAACAGTGGAATGCAGGAAGACTGTCAGTGTCAGGGTCAATAGCAGAACTCTCGTCATGATCGATCAATATCAGTTCTTTTCAATGTGCAAAAATACGAAAAGAATCTGAAATATCCAACTTTTTTAGGAAAAAATTGGCTTAAAGCTAAAAAATGTGTATCTTTGCCGCATGGATATTCAGCCTATAGCGTATTTTGAGTCACCGTTGAAGTCGAAGTTCGGTATACCGCGTCAGAGCGGTCTGGTGGATGAGCTGACGGGTAGGATCGTGTTTGAGAAGCCTTTCCGTCAGGTGGAGGCCGTCAGGGGACTGGAGGACTTCGACTATCTGTGGCTGATCTGGGAGTTCTCTGCGAATAAACGTGGAGTGGGGAGTGAGGAGTGTGGCGTGAGAAATCTTACCGTCAGGCCACCGAGACTGGGTGGTAATCGTCGGATGGGGGTCTTTGCTACGCGCTCTCCCTTCCGTCCGAATCCCATAGGACTTTCCTGTGTCAGGATCGACAGGGTGGAGGAGGACAGACTTCTGGGCCCCGTGATCTATGTGCGTGGGGCAGACCTCATGGACGGTACGCCCATCTTCGACATCAAACCTTATGTGGCTTATGCCGATGCCCATGCTGAGGCCCGGAGCGGGTTCGTTGATGAGAAGCGATGGGAGCCATTGCACGTGGAGATTCCTGATATGCTGGCCGTGAAGATTCCCGTAGCCCACCGTGAGGCGTTGAAGGCGACGCTGGCGCAGGACCCGAGGCCCGCCTTCCACGACGACCCTGAGCGGACTTATGGCATGCCATTCTTAAATATGGACGTGCGCTTCCGTGTGAAAGACGGTGTGCTAACGGTGGTGGAGTGTGCGGGCGCGCCAAAGGTAGGAGCTCGTCTCACGGACGATGACACCGTTGAGGAACAACAGTGAGATCAGGTTTGGTATGGCCATCAGGGCATTCATGCAGTCTGCGAGGTTCCACACGACGGCGAGGTTCATCACCGCACCGGCAAAGACGGCGATGATATAGAGTACCCGATAGCCTAATACCCAGCGTCTTCCTTTCAGATATTCGACGGCCCTCTCGCCGTAATAGCACCACCCGAGGATGGTGGAGAAGGCGAAAGTGAGGAGGCCGAAGGTGAGCAATGGTCGTCCTACGACAGGAATCTTCGTGAAAGCATCCTTCGTCAGGGTGGCACCATTGGAGAAGTCGATGTCGGGATAGGCAAGGACACTGCTCACGATGACCAGTCCTGTGAGGGCGCAGATGACCACGGTGTCCCAGAACGTGCCACTGGAGGATACGAGTGCCTGGCGCACGGGGTTGCGTGTCTGTGCCGCTGCTGCCACGATGGGTGCGGAGCCCATGCCACTCTCGTTGGAGAACAGGCCCCGGGCAATGCCGAAGCGGGCTGCCATCATCACCGTCGATCCGATGAAGCCGCCCCCTGCTGCCTCCGGGCTGAAGGCCGCCTTCACTATCAGACAGAGGGCGGGCCAGAGGTAGGCCGCATTGACGATGAGGATATAGAGACAGCCCAGGACATAGAGGGCTGCCATGAAAGGCACGAGCATCGAACAGACGCGGGCGATACTCTTCACGCCTCCGAGGACGACGGCTGCCGTCATCAGACAGATGAAAGCGCCCGAGAATACCGGAGAGATGCCATACGACTCGCTGACGACGGTGGCGATGGCATTGGCCTGTACCGTGTTGCCGATGCCGAAGGCTGCGATGGCGGTGAAGAGGGCGAAGAGAATGGCCAGCCACTTCCAGCCCAGTCCTTTCTCGAGTGCATACATAGGTCCTCCGAGCATCTTGCCACTGGGTGTCTTCTGCCTGTATTTGATGGCCAGCAGCCCCTCCGCATATTTCGTAGAGATGCCGAAGACGCCCGTGAGCCAACACCAGAGTACCGCCCCGGGACCTCCTAAGGCGATGGCTGTCGCCACGCCGATGATGTTACCTGTGCCGATGGTGGCGGCGAGGGCCGTGGCGAGAGAGGCGAACTGTGACACGTCGCCCTCAGCGTTGCGGTCGTGTTTGAAGGAGAGACGGACGGCCTTGAAGATATGTCTTTGTGGAAATCGCAGACGGATAGTCAGGAATATGTGGGTGCCTAACAGCAGGATGATCATCGGCCATCCCCAAAGGAAATTGCTGACTTCTGTGAGTATCTCGTTCATGCTCTTAATTCTTAATTAATGCCCGAAGGTCATGTTTACTTTCTGGAAGCCTATAGCATGCATGAGACTGGTGATCTGTTCGCGGGCATTGGTCTCGGCGGCAGCGAGGTTCTCGGGTGTGAGGCCATGACGCAGCATGCGCTCGTGGGCCTGACGGTAGAGGGCCTCACGGTCTTCGGGCTTCCACGAGCCACTCTCAAAGAAAGGTTTCGTGCGGGCTTCGTCGATGAAGTCATGGTCGAGGAGGTCTACACGTGGCAGGATGAGGCTCACACTGTCGCCGTCGGCAGTGAGCCACCCGGGCTCCACCTGGTGCATGTTGATACCTATGCGCAGCGTGCCGTAGTAAATGCGTGAGAGCTCGTCGTCGGAGAGGAAACCCTTGCGGACGGTATCTGTCAGCTCTTCGAGGCTGACACTCAGAAACTCCCACTCGCCGATGGCCTTGATGCTCTGTATCTGTGTGGGGGTGGCATCGATAGTGTCGTCGGCACCCACCTCCAGATAGTCGTTCTTCGTGCAGTTACGTAGCCAGAAGAGGGCCACAATGATCAGTGAGGCGCACAAGAGTATGATGCCCAGTCTGAATGATTTTCCCATGGCTTAGTCCTCCATCTTGATTAGGTCCTGAATGTCTGTTGCATCGTAGTGCTTGCGGAAAGCCACAGTCACCTGATGCTCTTCGTACCCCATCGCCGTGAACATAGGCACGAGCACCTTTGCGGCGTTGGCCTGAGCCGTCTCGAAGATGCCGAGGCTCGGGATGCTCTCGATGATGGCAGCACGTCCCTGCTGCTCATAGGCCGACATCTCTGCATCGCTGAAATGTGCACGTGCTAAGGCGACATATTGTTTCACATGCTGTTGGTCGATCTTCGAACTCGTCATCGTCACCTGAGGATCTGGCAGGATGATGGTGATGTGGTCGCCCCGACGTTCGATGTTACGCTCCGAGAACTGGCTGAAGTCGATATAGGCCTTCAGCTTCGCATCGATGGGGATGGCGATCTTACGGTCGCCCAAGGGCAGTTTGATGTTGAACTGTCGCTGGAGCACCGACCCCTTCAGGCGCAGCACGTCGTCGTGGGTGACGATCTTGTGTACACGATACTCCGCCGTGTAGAGACGGGCACATTTCCGCACCTGGGAGATGAGCATCGGCAGGGTGTCGACGCTGCGATAGTCTTGTGACTCGCCGCTACCGTCCGACGACTCTTGTACGAGGGTGCCCTGACACATCAGCACACCTATGATGACGAAGGCCACGGCCAGCAGAAAGATGAGGTATTTCTTCATGTCTTGATCTGTTGCTGTCTGAAATATGCGGCAAAGGTACAAAATAAAAGTGAAAAGTGAAAAGTGAAAAGTGAAAAATTTGCTGCCCCCGATAAAAAACTCTTAATTCTTAACTCTTAATTCTTAATTAATTCGTACCTTTGCAGACAGAAACCAAAGAAAAGAATCAATGAAGCGAATCGTACTCGTGCTGACGGCTGTCCTTGCGACAGGACTGCTGACAGGTTGTAAGCAGAAGAAACAGACGGAGGACATCATCGTCCACAAGACGGAGGCTCCCAAGCCACAGGCTCCCATCCGGATGCAGGATTATAACCAAGTGAAGGATGTCCAATGGCTGGATCGGGCGTATCAGGTGGACATCCGTCGCACGGCTGACGACAGCCTGCGGATGGTAAAGGACGAGACGGGACAGAAGTTCGTCGACAACCGTATCCTTCTGAAGGTGATCCGTCAGGATGGTAGTGTGTTCTTCAGTCAGACATTCACCAAGGCTTCTTTCAACGACTATCTCGACGATGACTATCGTGCTACGGGCATCTTGGAAGGGCTGGTCTTCGACCGTGTCGAAGGTCACCAGCTGATATTCGCCGGTAGCGTGAGTCATCCGCAGACGGACGAGTATATCCCATTAGTCATCACCTTGAGCAACTTCGGCGACGTCGCCATCAGCCGTGATAGCCAGATGGACACCCCACCAGATGCTCAAGTCGATCATCGTGGGGAAGAGTAGGTTGGCGCCAGCGTCGAGTAGTGCCTGGTCGGGCAGGGGCCCCGTGTTCACGGCGATGGTGAATATCTTCGCTGCTACGCCGGCACGTATGCCAAGAGGGGCGTTCTCCACGACGATGGCTTCCCACGGCTTTAAGTCGCCTGCCTTTTGCAATCCCATGAGATAAGGGTCGGGAGCAGGTTTCCCATGTTTCACATCGTAGGCGGTGGTGATATGCTGCTCGTCGACGAAGGCACCAAAGTCTTTCAGGATACGACGGATGAGCGGACGCTGTCCGCTGCCAGTG
Organism: Prevotella sp.; assembly: GCA_017449495.1. Classification (GTDB taxonomy): domain Bacteria; phylum Bacteroidota; class Bacteroidia; order Bacteroidales; family Bacteroidaceae; genus Prevotella. The sequence goes on from JAFTFO010000024.1 coordinate 73,599, forward strand.
ACGACACAGCATTGGAGGCCGTCGGCAGTGATCTTCTGCATGAGTTCAGGCATGCCGCTCATGACAGGAGCCTCTGGCAGCGAGTGGAAGATCTGCGTCTTCACGTCGTACATCTGCTGGGCCTCTTGCTCGTCGATCTCCCGCCCTTGTTGTCGCAGCACCATCTTCCTTATCGTGTCCACGCCTCGGGCCCCCTCTGTGGCGTAGGCGTCGTCGGCTGTCATGTGGATGCCGAACTGGGCCATGGACTGTTGCCAGGCGATAGCGTGGTTGGGCATGGAGTCGTAGAGCACACCGTCCATGTCAAAGAGTACGGCCTTGGGGCGCAAAGCCTCAAAGCCGTGAGTTTTTAAGTAATTGACAATGGATAATTGATAATTGACAATTTCTTCCATGCCGTATTTTAATTTTCGCTTGCCAACCTTGCCTTGATGGCCTTCGAGTCCTCTTCGTAGCCGGGCTTGTCGAGCAGGGCGAACATGTTCTTCTTGTAAGCCTCCACGCCGGGCTGGTTGAACGGGTTCACGCCGAGCACGTTGCCGCTGATGCCGCAGCCTATCTCGAAGAAGTAGATGAGCTGTCCAAGGTAACGCTCGTTCAGGCGAGGCATGGTGATGCGGATGTTGGGTACGCCACCGTCGACGTGGGCCAGACGTGTACCGAGTTCTGCCATCTTGTTCACCTCGTCCACACGCTTGCCAGCCAGGAAGTTCAGACCGTCGAGATTCTCCTCGTCGCTGGGGAAGAGCAGCTTCTTCTCAGGCTCCTCAACAGAGATCACCGTCTCGAAGATGGTGCGCTCGCCGTCCTGAATCCACTGTCCCATCGAGTGCAGGTCAGTCGTGAAGTCTACGCTGGCGGGGAAGATACCCTTCTTGTCCTTACCCTCGCTCTCGCCGTAGAGTTGCTTCCACCACTCGCTCATGAAGTGGAGCTTCGGCTGGAAGTTCACCATGATCTCGATCTTCTTGCCGTTCTGGTAGAGGCCGTTGCGCACAGCTGCGTACTGGGCGGCGGGGTTCTCGGCGAAGGGCACATCCTTGCCGCAAGCCTTCTCCATATCCTGGGCACCAGCCACCAGTTCGCGGATGTCGAAGCCGGCACAGGCGATAGGCAGCAGACCTACTGGGGTCAGCACGGAGAAACGACCACCCACGTTGTCGGGGATGATGAAGCTCTTATAACCCTCCTTGTCAGCACAGGTACGGGCGGCACCGCGCTTGGCATCGGTAATGGCCACGATCACCTTCTTGGCCTCGTCCTTGCCGCGCTGCTCCTCGCACTGCTTCTTCAGCAGACGGAAGGTGAGGGCAGTCTCTGTCGTCGTGCCACTCTTGGAGATATTGATCACACCGAACTTCTTGTCCTTCAGATAGGTCGTCAGCTCGAAGAGGTAGTCCTCACCGATGTTGTTACCTGCGAAGAGGATAGTGGGATTCTTCTTGTCGCCTACGAGCCAGGCAAACGAATTGCTCAGGGCCTCGATCACGGCACGGGCGCCGAGGTAGCTTCCGCCGATACCAGCCACGACGATGGCCTCGCAGTTCTCGCGGAGCACGTTGGCCGTAGCCTGCAGTTCGTCTAAGAAAGCGGGGGTGATGCTGCTCGGCAGATGGAGCCAACCTAAGAAATCGTTACCGGGACATGTTCCGTCCTCAAGGGCCTGCTGGGCGGCCTTCACTTTGGGCTCGAAAGCCTCTACTGCGCCTGCCTCCAGGAAGCAAGCGGCCTTTGTGATGTCAAGACTGATATTCTTCATTGTTCTTCTTAATTTATAGAGTTTTGTTATATTCTTCCTGCAAAGATAATGCTTTTATTTGAATTATCAAAAAATAATTATCAAAAAATAACAAAAAAGCAAGAATCCCTCACTTTTCAGACTTCCCCCCTCACATATTATATAAATTAAAAGAGAGCCGTGAGCGCGGCTACTATCACCTTCGCCGCCGCACGTTTCTTTCCGCAGAAGTAAACATTATTTACCGACGTCTCGGACAGCCTTTAACAGCCTTTTTTCGTGCTTTTCAGTCCCTCCGGCGAAGGTCTAAGGAAACTCCCACTTTCGTATAATGAAACTGGGATTTTCCTGCCATGAAACTCTGAGATTCCCCTGCCCTTTGCCGGCGTAGATTTCCAAACCGTCAAAATTGTAAGATATTTTTGAAGTACATTCATTTCACGAAAACAGGCCATCTGCTGACAGCTGACAGCTGACAGTTTTATAATAAGTAACCTCCTCCATAGAACGACTTAGTAATAATATTATATATAATATATATATTATA
>JAFTFO010000025.1 GCA_017449495.1 Prevotella sp.
CTCTGCCATCCCCTCGAAGCAGGGCGCGTCGGACTTCGACCAGAGCTACGACCGCTACAGGAATGACCACATCGTGTTCGAGCATTGCCTGACGAAGGCCTTCGACGAGACGGAGGACGTGGCCGACAGGGAGGAGCGGGGACATGCGGCGCTCATCCGTCTGGCCCAATACTGCATGGAGTCGGGCGTGCCGATGGCCGTGGCCCGCAGGATGGCCACGCTCTATGCCAACATCGGCGCCGACGCCGAACTGGTGGAGCGGGTATTCGACAACGCCTACCGTGAGAGCCACGTCAGGCGGTACATGGAGAAGAAGGGCATCCAGCGCACGAGGCACATCCCGCCCGAGGCGCTGCTGACGATGAAGATCAATATCTTCCTCAACGCCAACTACGAACTGCGGAAGAACGTGATGCGGGGTGTGGCCGAATACCGCATGAGGACGGGCGTCGGCTTCTCGTTTCAGGACCTGACGGAGGAGGCCCGCAACTCAATCACGATGCGGGCCCTGGAGCAGGGCATCCGCTGCTGGGACAAGGACATCAGGCGCTACGTGAACTCCGACGACATCGGGCGTTACGACCCGCTGAACGACTACTTAGAACATCTGCCGCGCTGGGATGGGAAGGACCGTGTGACGGCTCTCGCCCAGAGGGTGCCGACGGAGTGGGAGGAATGGACGCACCTGTTCCACGTCTGGATGCGCTCGATGGTGGCGATGTGGCTCGGCAAGGGACAGTTGACGGGTAATGCCCTCGTACCTTTATTAATAGGAAGGCAGGGCTGCGGCAAGTCGAGTTTCTGCCGTATCCTGCTGCCCCGCGACCTGTTGGACTACTATAACGACCGCATCAACTTCAAGAACGAGCAGGACCTGAACCTCGGGCTGACGTCGTTCGGACTGATCAACCTCGACGAGTTCGACAAGATCACGAGCCGTCAGCAGATTGTGCTGAAGTACCTCGTGTCGACGGCCGACCTGAAGTACCGCCCGCCCTATGGCAAGGCCTACACCGTGAACCGCCGCTACGCCTCGTTCATCGGCACCACCAACGAACAGACGCCGCTGACCGATCCCTCAGGCTCACGACGGTTTGTCTGCGTGGCCGTCGACGGCGACATCGACTTCCTGTCGCCCGTGCAGCACGACCAGCTCTTCGCCCAGCTGCTCAGCGAGATCCGCCACGGCGAGCGCTACTGGCTGACAAAGGACGAGGAGCGGGCGCTGATGGAGCACAACCTACAGTACCAGCGGCTGAATGGCCTCGGCGAGATGCTCATGGCCGTCGTCCAGAAGCCCCGTCAGGACGAGGAAGGCGAGTGGATGTTGCTGAAAGACCTCTCTGCCCTGCTGAAGCAGCACTTCCGCAACTACAAGGAGGAGGCTGGCACGCTCATCAAACTGGGCGGCTACCTCAGCCGCCCGGAGTACAAGTTCGAAAGCAAGCGCACCAACAGCGGCACCGCCTACTTGGTCAAGAAGAAAGAATAAGGAAAGGGAAATTATAGATTTTCTATTATTGAATTTGTATAATTGAAATATTTTGTTTAACTTTGTGCCCAAAAGCAACATGATGGAGAATCCTTTTTACATAACAGGTATCATACCAGAGCCCTATTTTTGTGATAGGGAGAAAGAAACGGCTTGGATGGTGCGTACATTAGGGAACAAGGCGCATATCCTGTTGACCTCGCCCCGAAGAATGGGCAAAACACAGTTGGTGCGCCACGTATTCGAACAGTCTTCTATCAAGGACAACTACTATACCTTCTATACAGATATCTACCCCACCACCAGTCTGAATGAGTTTGTCTTGTTCCTCAGCAAGGAGATTTATGCCGTATTGGTACCCAAAGGGAAGACCGTGCTTGACAAATTCCTGGCGGCTCTTCACTCGCTGGCAGGCAGTTTCGGCTACGACCCGATCTCCAACACACCCACTTTCAATATCAAACTGGGCGACATCCACTCCCCTGAACTGACGCTGGAAGAGATTTTCCGCTATCTGGAGCAGGCAGACAAACCCTGCATTTTCGCCATAGACGAATTTCAACAGATCGCCAACTATCCGGAAAAAAACGTAGAAGCAACGCTACGTACCCATATCCAAAAAATGAACAACTGCCTGTTCATCTATGCCGGCAGCAACCGTCATATCTTGGAAAATATGTTCAACTCTGCTGCGAGACCCTTCTACAATAGCGCAGAACAGATTTATCTGGACTGCATCCCCAAAGACATCTATACGGGGTTTGCAGCAGAACAATTCGTAAAAACCGCCCGCAGCATTACCCCCGAGGCACTATCTCTTGCCTACGACCTTTTCGAGGGTCACACATACTATGTCCACAATGTGCTCCATAACGCCTTCGCTTATTTTGATTCCGACAAGGTCTTGGATGAACCAGATATCAACAAGACGCTCAGTGACATTTTGGAAGAGAAAGGCCGCACCTTTGCCATGGTGATGAACCAGCTGAACTACCAGCAAAAGGAGACGTTGGTTGCCATTGCTAAGGAAGGAAAGGTCAGCGGAGTCACCTCTGCCCGTTTTGTCAAGAAACATGCGCTGAAATCTCCCAGTTCCGTCCAGTATGCTATCAGCATATTGTTGGAGAAACAACTCCTGACCTATCAAAGTGAGGAACGAACAAAGGTTTACAGCGTCGCCGACCGCTTCATGGAAATGTGGATCTGCAAGACCTACTAATTATCCCCGAAGCCGGTGTGAAGCTTCGGGGATGATTGATAAAGAGGGTTTGCATTAACTCACGGGACCTGCCCCCGTGAGTTCTTGAATGTTATTCCTCCGGCGAGACGATGAACTTCACCATACAGTAGACATCGTGGTTGCTCTTCACGCGGAACTTCAGATTGTACTCACCCGGCTCACACTTCGAGCTGACGAACACGGGCCAGCCTCCCCACTGATAACCAGACGGGAAGCCGAAGTAGCCGGCGGGAGCACAGTCGGGATCGAGTTCAAGAGCGTTGAAATCCAACTTTTCGTCCGCGCTTTCCTTTGGAGCCCAGTCGAAGTCGAAGGGTGGATAGGAGTTGGCCTTGCACTCTATCACATCCGTGCTCGTCTTGATCATCGTGTACTTCCAGCCATCGCCAGTGGCGAAATAGCAGGGAGCTTTCACGCTGGGTTTGCTCTTTAGTGTGTCGTCTTCATACCGTCATGTTTATACCTTGAACAATATACTGCAAAGACAATGTTTGTTTTTCAAACATAAGCCGAAACCCATGAAGATTAAGTCATTGTTAACAAAGCCTTAGACGAAAATATGAAGCATCGCCAGGTGGCGATGCTTCATATTATATATATTAATAAGGTGTAAGCCTTATTTCTTTGCGGGTGCCTGAGCTGCTTCGTCTTCTTTGATGGTGCGACCCATGGTCAGGTAGGCCACAGGAGCAGCGATGAAGATAGACGACAGCGTACCGAAGACAACACCGAGGATCATAGCGAACGAGAACGAGCGGATGCTATCACCACCGAGGATGAAGATGGCGAGCAACACGATCAGAGTCGTCACTGAGGTGTTGATGGTACGGGCCAGCGTCTGGTTCAGCGAGTCGTTGAACAGGGTCTGACGGTCGCGCTTGCCATAGAGGCCGATGTTCTCACGGATACGGTCGAAGACCACCACCTTATCGTTGATGGAGTAACCGATCACCGTCAGGATAGCACCGATGAAGGTCTGGTCGATCTCGAGTGACATCGGAACCCATCCCCAGAGGACAGAGTACCAGCCAATCACGATGAGGGCATCGAGAGCCAGGGCAACGGTAGAACCTACGGAGAAGGCCACGTTGCGGAAGCGCAGCAGGATGTAGAGGAAGATGGCCACCAGGGCGATGATCACACTGATGATAGCACCGTATGTGATATCCTTAGCCACCGAAGGACCTACCTTCGCACTTGAGATGATACTTCCACCCTGACGGATATCAGGATTCTTGAACGACTCGACACTCTCCTGCGAGACGAGGCCGGCCTTCTTCAGGGTGTTGAAGAGGATGGTTTCTGCCTGGTCGTCGACATCAGGATTGTTCGACTCGATATCCCAGTTGGTAGAGATACGAACGGTTTTGCCGTCGGTACCGAGGGCGATGACGCTGGTGTTGGCCTCTTTCTGGGCGTTCTCACCCATCGTGTTGACGAAGGCACCAGCCAGAGCCTGACGAACCTGCTCCACAGGCGTCTCCTTGTCGAGGGTGACCACGTAGTTACGACCACCCGTGAAGTCGATGCTCTGGCTCAGGCCGCGAACGGCGAACGAGATGCAGAAGATGACAGCTGCAACGCCCCAGATGATGAACGACTTCTTATAGATGCCCATGAAGTTGTAGTGTACATTCTGCATGAGGTTCTTCGAGTAGCCGGTGACGAAGGTCAGCTTGGTCCACTTGTCCTTGCTCAGCATGTGGTCGTAAACCACACGTGTCATATAGACAGCCGTGAAGAATGATACGACGATACCGATGATCCAGGTCGTGGCGAAGCCCTTCACAGGACCTGTACCGAAGTAGAGCAGGATGATACCTGTGATCAAAGAGGTCAGGTTCGAGTCGAAGATAGCTGAGAAGGCGTTCGAATAACCCTTGTTGAGAGCTTCCTTCACCGAGAGACCCTTGCGGAGCTCTTCCTTGATACGCTCATAGATCAGCACGTTAGCATCCACAGCCGTACCCAGGGTCAGCACGATACCGGCGATACCGGGCATGGTCAGTGCAGCCTGGAACGATGTCAGGATACCGAGTGTGAAGAACAGGTTGAAGAGCAGGGCGATATCGGAGAGGATACCGGGAATCCAGCCGTACAGCATGATCATGTAGATCATCAGCAGCCCGAAGGCCACGATGAAGGAGATGACACCCTGCTTGATGGACTGTGCACCCAGTGACGGGCCAACGACCTCCTCCTGTACGATACGGGTCGGAGCCGGCATCTTACCTGAGTTCAGCGTGTTGGCAAGGTCCTTGGTATCCTCGATGGTGAAGTTACCAGTAATCTGAGAGTTACCACCATCGATCTGTGTCAGGATACGGGGAGCAGAGTAAACGGCGTCGTCGAGCACGATGGCTACGGCCTTGCCGATGTTCTGCTTCGTGATCTGGCTCCAGCGGCGGGCACCGTCAGAGTTCATCTGCATCGACACGCAGGGATGACCCATCTGGTCGAAGTCGTCCTTACCGTTGGTGATGACATCACCCTCCAACGGTGCACGTCCAGAGGGCTCCGTGATCTTCAGGGCATAGAGCTCGAAGATGTCACCACGGGTATTCTGACCACCAAAGTCCTCAGCCTTGGCACCCCAGCGGAGCTTCAGCTCAGCAGGCAGGATCTGACGGGCGAGGTCGGAGTAGATGATCTTGTTGATCTCTGCGGTATCACGGGCGTTGGCATAACCTACCACTGCGAGCGTGTTACCCTGAGTGGGCTGGAAGATCGAGAACAGGGGATTCTGCTTCTTGGCCTGCTCAACAGCCTTGGTGTCGGCGCCATTGTCCTTCTTGGCCAGCTTGGCTGCCAGGTCGTTGGCAGCAGCCTTCACAGTGTCGGCAACAGCCTCCACAGCCTCGGCAGCAGCGGTCGTATCTTCCTCAACGACCTCACCACCCTGAATGGCATAGCGCTGGTTCAGCTGTGCCAGCAGCGGGGTGATCTCCTGAGAGTTATAAGTCTCCCAGAACTCGAGGTTGGCAGAGCCCTGAAGGAGTTTACGCACACGCTCCGGCTCCTTGATACCAGGCATCTCGACCATGATACGGCCGCTCTGGCCTTCGAGTTTCTGAATATTTGGCTGGACAACACCGAACTTGTCGATACGGTTACGAACCACATTGAACGAGTTGTCGACGGCGGAAGCCACCTCGGTACGCAGGGCTGACTCTACCTCAGAGTCTGTGCTCTGGGTGCTTACCTTACCCTTCATCTGCTGGGTAGCAAAGATGGCGGCGAGGGGACGACCGTTACCTTCTTGTTTCCAATACTTCACGAACAGAGAGATGAAGTCGTTCTGGCTTGTCTCTTCTTCCTTCTTGGCCAGTTCCATTGCCTTCTTGTAGGCAGCGTCCTGCTTGTGGTCGGCGAGCACGTCGACAACATCGGGTACCGACACCTCAAGAATCACGTTCATACCGCCCTTCAGGTCAAGACCCAGGCCAATCTCCATCTCACGGCACTGCTTCAGCGAGTAGATGCCCATATACACCTTCTCGTTGTTGATTGAGTCGAGGTACTCCGCACCAGCTTCCTCACCCATGGCGGCAGCCTTACTCTCGTAGTGGCGTGTCACGAATGAGAAGGAGAGGTAGAAGCAGCACACGAGCATCAGAAGCACTGCGATTACTTTTACAATTCCTTTGTTTTGCATTTTAATTTTTGATGTTATTTATTATATTATATTCTGTTCGCGTACATTTTTAGCGTGCAAATATAGACATTTTTTTAGATATGGAAAAAAATATTGGTGTTTTTCATTCATTTTTTAAGGTTTATGCACTAATTTTAGCCAACAATAGATAGGATAATGGTCGCTGGCGTCAATTTCGTTATCAATTTTACAATTGTAAGGCGTGAAGTCGCTGGAGCACAAAATGTGGTCGATACGGAAGAAAAAGCCTTTCCGATTATATGACAAACCCACGCCACGGCCCGTCTCGGCGTAGCAGTCCGTCAGTCCCTCGGAGATGACATGACGGGAATAGGAGATAGGGTTATCATTGAAGTCACCGCAGACGATGGCAGGGTACTGGCTGTGTTGCTCGATATAACGGTGTATTGCCTCTGCCGCCTTGGCCCGGATGACGCTGGACCGGCTGACCTTCTCCAATAGTGCCTTCGACTCCTCCCTGACCGTGTCGCGCTTCAACTTTCCACGGATCATCCTCTCATAGCGGTCACGGTCTTCCAGACTCAGATGGGTGCCCTCCAGATGGTTGTTGATGACCATCACGGTGTCGCTGCCCACTTTCAGGAACCATGCCACAGAGCCGTTATACATCGACTCATAGGGTATCTGCTCCCGCCAAAGAATCGGATAGCGGGTGTGAATACCAAGCCCGTTCGTCAGTTCATCATTGGTACAGAGGAAGATGGTATCGTTATAGGGATACACCTTCTTATAGCGATGGAGGACATATCGGCGCCAGGTGTCCACATCTTCCTGAAGGCATACGATGTCGGCATCCTGACGGACCAGGAAGTTATAGATGGTGTCGAAGCCCTCATTGTCTTTGTAGCGGTCGATGCCGGAGTACATACACACATTATACGACAGCACCTTGATTGCACCCTCGGGTACATCCTGAGCCGAGTGCATCGGCATATAGAGTGTCAGCGGGGGAAAGGCCAAGAGATAGCCCACTATCGGAATCCACACCTTCCGCCACTTGAACGTGAGCCAGAAAAAGATAAACAGCAGGTTGACCAACATGAATATGGGGAAGGCCATACCCAGGTTAGAGAGCAACGAGAAGGATGCAGGATTAATATGGTCAGAATAGCCCGCCAACAGCATCAGCAGCACAGTAACCACATTCGCCCCGGCAAAGATGTTGACGGTCAGAGTCTTCAGTTGCTTGATCATCGCTCGTTGCTCGCATCGAAGAGCTTCTTCTTCTCTTCCTTCGTCAGACTATCATAGCCACTCTTACGAATCTTATCGAGGATGGCGTCAATCTCTTCCTGGTTCTTCCGCTTTCTGGCATTATATGCCTGATCCGCCTCTCGCGTCCCGCCGCCTTGCTCTGCATGCATCTGCGAGTGATTCTGGCGGTTGTTCTGCTGCCGCTGATCGAAGTTGCGCTTCAGGTTCTCAAAGAACTGCTGACCACGGCTACGGTCGTAGCTCCCATTCGGATGCTTGTTCCAGTAACGGATCATCAGATAGCCGAAGAGCATGCCGCCCAGGTGAGCCGTATGAGCCACACCATCGCCCGAAGAGCCGAGGGCCGAGAAGAACTCTATGGCCACATAGCCCAACACGAACCACTTCGCCTTGATGGGGAAAGGGAAGGGGATGATAAACAGCCGCTCATTGGGGAAGGTCATACCAAAGGCGAGGATGACAGCATAGACGGCACCCGAAGCACCGATGGTGGTCCAGGCATTCAGGGCAGAAGCATACTGATGGCCATACTCCAGCACCATGCCTAATGTTGTTGCCGGCACCTGCTCTGCAACGGTCATATAGAAAGAGCCAAACTGTGCCAACTCCTGTAACAAGCCAGCTCCGATGCCACACGTAATGTAATAAAAAAGGAACTTTTTGGGACCCCATACATTTTCTATCACACAACCGAACATCCAAAGACCGAACATATTGGAGAGGATGTGCATAAAACTGGCATGCAGAAACAGGTAGGTCACCAACTGATAAAGATGGAAGTTGCTGGCCATGAAGAAATGCAGTCCGCCGATGTCTGCCAAGTCAATGCCGCGCATCTGGAATACCAGTGTGGCAAGGAAGGCGATCAAGTTGATGATCAGCAGGTTCTTCGTGACGGGTGGTATGCGGAACATCATGTCTATATACGCTTTAACGATTTATTTATTTTCGATTTTTCTCTTCCTTGTGCGTTTTGCACATTTGCGCTGCAAAATTACGAAAAATATCTCGTTTTAGACTTAAAAATGAGGGGAATAGCACTTTTTTTTATTAAAAAAGCAATTTTTTCTCTTTTTTTGTTGTTTCTTTGAATACTTTACACTATATTTGCCAAGAATTTCAGCGAATCATTCGTTTTATTACTATTAATAATTCATTTTAAATTTAAAAATTATGAACAAAACAGAATTGGTAGAGAAGATTGCAGCAGGTGCTGGTCTCTCAAAGGTAGACGCAAAGAAGGCTCTTGACGCCACAGTAGCAGCTATTAAGGACGCTCTCGTAGCAGGTGACAAGATCGCTCTCGTAGGTTTCGGTACATTCAGCGTAAACGAGCGCCCGGCTCGTGAGGGTATCAACCCCGCTACCAAGCAGAAGATCAAGATTGCTGCCAAGAAGGTGGCAAAGTTCAAGGCTGGTGCTGAACTCGCTGACGCAATCAAATAACTAAGATTGTAAAATAAAAATACATGGAGGCTTCGTCTGAAGCCTCCATGTTATTTTATGCCGTCACACATCAGTTCTTTGTTATCCTGATCCAATCGGCATCCACCCAGCCACGGTCACACTTCGGATCAGTTTCTGCGGCCACAAAGCCAAACTTCGCACCGATCCACTTGCCCTCCTTCATCTGGAACATGTCACCACAATCAGTAAACTTTTTACCATTATGACTCCAGGCAAAGCGCACCTGACTGTCTTTCACAGAGAGGCGCAGGTAGATATCCTCATGGATGCCTGGCTTATAGTCGATCTTGTCGATGGCCGTCGGCTTCAGCGTGGCAATGACGTTCTCCGTCTGGGCATGCCCTTTATCAGCAGCATGGCAGGTCATCTGTACTAACTCGAACACCTGCCCCACCCTACGCACAACCAGCGCCGAGTAGTCGAGACCCATCATGATAAGGCCGCAAAACTGTCCGTCGGCCTTCGAAGTCATACGCAGTTTGGTCGTCACAGTAAACTCATCTGCAGGCGTCTTCTGAAGAAGCAGATTGGGCACTTCCCAGAAATTCTTCCACTCCTTACTTAATTTATAGGTATAGATACGGAAGGTGCCGAACGCTGTTGGCACGCCAAACTTCTCGTCATAGTTGGCATGCCACTGCCACTGCTTGCCCATGACGGGCGCATTGAACTCGTCACTCTCCACGGGATTGACGATAGAAGTGGGAAGTGAGGTGTGAGGCTTCTTGTGGGTTATCACAGGTTCGCCGTTCTTTCCCATGACGGGCCAACCCGTCGACCAGTCTACGGGATTCAGATGAACCACACGACCGTATGCCTCCTTGTCCTGGAAGTGGAGGAACCAGTCCTCACCATACTTTGTATGCACCCAGCCACCCTGATGAGGGCCGTTGACGCTCGTCTTACCCTGGGCGAGCACAATCTTGTGCTCGTAAGGGCCGTAAGGAGACTTCGAGCGCATGGCCAACTGGAAACCCGTCGGCACACCACCGGCAGGACACATGATCCAGTACCAGCCGTCACGCTTATAGAACTTCGGTCCCTCGCAGGTACGGTTCTCCGTACCGTTGCCGTCGAACACGATGACAGGCTGTCCGATGGCCTTTGTGCCGTCAGGTGACAACTCGCGCACCGTCAGCACCGAGGCGAACTTCGAGCGAGAGTTAGCCCAGCCGTTCACCAAGTAGCAGCGCCCGTCGTCATCCCAAAGGGGCGTAGTATCGATATAGCCTTGCCCCCGGATCACGCAGACAGGCTTCTCCCACTTGCCGGCAGGATCCTGTGTCTTCACCATATACACACCGAAGTCGGGATCGCCCCAGTAGATGTAGTACCAGCCGTCGTGATAGCGGATGGAGGGAGCCCACACGCCATTACCGTGCTGCGGTGTGCTAAAGTGTTTCTCCAAAGCCTCATCGCCCTCATAGAGAGAGGTCAGCGCATAGTTGATGATCTCCCAGTTCACCAAGTCCTTGGAGTGCAGGATAGGCAGACCCGGGACACACTGGAACGACGAGGCCGTCAGATAGTAGTCCTCCCCACTGGCCCCAACGCAGACATCAGGATCGCTGTAGTCGGCATTGATCACAGGATTGGTGTAGGTACCGTCACCGTTGTCGGGCGACCATACCTCAGAACGATAATTTGTCTGAGCACCGGCCAAGACGGGCAAGGCCAGTGTCAGACAAATAAGCATTAACATTCTCATATTACTTCGGCTGCTTGCCAATGTAAGCGAGGATACCACCGTCTACATAGAGCACATGGCCGTTCACGGCGTCAGAAGCGTGAGAGGCGAGGAACACAGCGGGACCACCCAGTTCAGAAGGATCGAGCCAGCGGCCTGCGGGTGTCTTGGCGCAGATGAATGAGTCGAACGGATGACGGCTGCCGTCTGGCTGACGCTCACGGAGCGGAGCGGTCTGCGGGGTAGCGATGTAGCCCGGGCCGATACCGTTACACTGGATGTTGTACTCACCATACTCAGAGCAGATGTTGCGGGTCAGCATCTTCAGACCACCCTTGGCGGCAGCGTAGGCGCTGACGGTCTCACGACCCAGTTCCGACATCATCGAGCAGATGTTGATAATCTTACCCTCCTTGCGCTCCATCATCTCAGGAATGACGGCAGAAGAGCAGATGAACGGACCCACGAGGTCGATGTCGATGACCTGCTGGAACTCGGCGCGCTTCATCTCGTGCATCGGAATGCGCTTGATGATACCGGCGTTGTTGACGAGGATATCAATGTTGCCTACCTCTTCGTGAATCTTCTCCACGAGTGCCTTCACGGCGTTCTCGTCGGTCACGTCACAGACGTAGCCCTTCACGTTCTCGATGCCAGCCTCCTTGTAGTTGTCGAGACCGCGCTGCAGGGCAGCTTCGTTGATGTCGTTGAAGATGATGTTCTTGATGCCAGCGGCTACGAAAGCCTTGGCAATGTTGAAACCAATACCGTAAGATGCGCCGGTGATCCATGCGTTCTTACCTTCCAATGAAAATAGATTTGCCATAATAGTTTTATTTTAAGAAGTTATTAATCATTTCCCTTTCGTTGTTGAGTGCAAAGATACGAATATTAATTGATAATTGATAATTGATAATTGAAAATTAACATAAATTCCTCGAAAACGTTTTCGCGCGTACATAAATTATATATATCTTGCGTTCCCTGACCCAAGCATCCGTGAGAAATGGAAAGCCTTCGAGACGTTTTGGAACAGATCATACACATACAGATGATACAGATATATTCAGAAAAATACTCCTGCGTACACCTGTGCGCATATATGTACGCAGGAGATATTTCTTAAAAACAAGTGTATCATCTGTAATCTGTATCAATCATGGTGATAGCCCTTACTCCGAGAAACCTGCCACCTTTCTCCGAGAAACCAGCCACCTTTCTCCGAGAAACCAGCCACCTTTCTCCCAGTTTGCAGCCACCTTTCTCCCGCCGGCATCACCCACGACACGAGAGATTATTAAAAGGATTAGTAAGGATTCTTCGGGATTAATTGTTGGACGACTCGGATTCGAACCGGGAATGACAGAACCAAAACCTGTAGTGTTACCATTACACCATCGTCCAGAATGTGGGTGCAAAGTTAGTGAAAATTTGGCATACCGCCAAATTTTCACTGACTAATCTTATTTTACGATCAATAAATAATAGTTCTTCTTGCCTTTCTGGGCGAGAATATACTTACCGTCGATGAGGTCTTCGGCCGTGATGGGACGGTTCTGGTCGGTGAGTTTCTCCTTGTTCAAAGAGACGCCACCACCCTGCACCATCTTACGCATCTCACCCTTCGAGGGGAATACGGGAGCCACCGTGGTCAACAGTTCGATGGCAGGCTGACCGAGCTGGTCGCGGGAGATCTCATGTTTCTCCACACCGTCGAACACATCGAGGAAGGTCTGCTCGTCGAGCTTCTCAAGGGCTTCCTTCGTGGACTTACCGAAAAGAATGTTTGAGGCTTCAATGGCCATGTCGAGGTCCTCCTTCGAGTGTACCATGACCGTGACCTCCTCGGCAAGCCGCTTTTGGAGGACACGACGGCCGGGATCCTGCTTGTGCTCCTCGACGAGAGCATCGATCACCTCTTTCTCTAAGGAGGTGAATATCTTGATGTAACGCTCGGCATCGTCGTCGCTCACATTCAGCCAGAACTGGTAGAAGCGGTAGGGGGTCGTACGGTTACGGTCGAGCCAGATGTTACCGCTCTCCGTCTTGCCGAACTTCTTACCGTCGGACTTTGTGATCAGCGGACAAGTCAAGGCAAAGGTCTCGACTTCATTACCTAAGGTGCGGCGAATCAGTTCCGTTCCCGTGGTCATGTTACCCCACTGGTCGTTACCGCCTAACTGCAACTTCACACCATAGTGCTGATAGAGGTACAGGAAGTCGTAACCCTGCAGCAACTGATAGGTGAACTCCGTAAAGGAGAGGCCGTCGCGAGCCGTACCGTTCAGGCGCTGCTGAACGCTCTCCTTAGCCATCATATAGTTCACGGTGATATGCTTACCCACCTCACGTGCGAAGTCGAGGAAGGTGAAGTCTTTCATCCAGTCGTAGTTATTGACCATGATAGCGGCATTGGGCTCCTTCGACTCGAAGTCGAGGAACTTGGCCACCTGCTTCTTGATGCACTCCTGATTGTGATAGAGCGTCTCATTGTTCAACAGATTGCGCTCCTGCGACTTACCCGAGGGGTCGCCGATCATACCTGTGGCACCTCCCACGAGAATCACGGGGCGATGACCACAACGCTGCAAGTGACGGAGCATCATGATGCCACAGAGATGCCCGATATGCAGGGAGTCGGCCGTCGGGTCGGTTCCCAGATAGGCGGTCACCATCTCCTTCTGAAGCAGTTCCTCGGTACCCGGCATCATCTGTGCCAGCATACCACGCCATTTCAGTTCTTCAATAAAGTTCTTCATATTCCTATTTCATTTTTTCATTTCTTCATTATTTCATTTCTCCTACGGCACCGGGTCGTATCCGGATCCTCCCCAAGGATTGCATCTCAGGATGCGCCAGATGGCCAGTCCGAGGCCTTTGATAGGACCATGTTTCAGGATGGCCTGTCGGGCATACTCACTGCATGTGGGTGTAAACCGACACGACGGTCCCAACAGGGGGGAAATGCATATCTGGTAGAACCTGATGGGGAGTACCAATAGCTGGGACAATATGTGAGACAACCACTTCACCCTTTCATTTTTTCATTGTTTCATTTTTTCATTTTTCCCAATGCTCTGTAGGATTTTCACCACTCGGGCTTCTACCTCCTTGGTGGGATAATGCCTGTCGGAGAGCCAGATGAATCCTAACAGCAATTCCTGCGCCTCAGTCATTCCTTCCCACACCAGTTGCTTATGCTGGCGATAAGCCTCGCGGATCTGTCGTTTCACCCTATTCCTGTCGACGGCATGCTTGAACCGCTTCTTAGGCACACTGATCAACAGCTGTACTGGAGCGTGGCCGTCACGACGATTGGTCACCTGGTATACGGCTCTGAGCGGAAAGGCAGAGACAGACTGGCTGTTGCCGTTATCAAAGAGCGCCTCTATCAGCAGATTGCTTACCATGCGCTCCCGCTTCCTGAAGGTAGGAGCCGCTGCCATCGTGCTAACCTTGTTTCTCTAAGAGATAATGCAGAAGGGCTCCCGTCATGGAAGGATATTTCTCCGACGGAGCCTCGATGTCAAGACGGAGCCCCGCGTCCTTGGCGGCCTTTGCCGTAGCAGGACCGAAGGTGGCGATGGCAATCTCACCCTGCTTGAAGTTGGGGAAATTCTTCGTCAGCGACTCAATTCCCGACGGGCTGAAGAAGATCAGCATGTCGTAGTCGAAGGTCTTGATCTCCTCTGGCGTGAAGTCATTGCTGACGGTCTTATACATCACGCACTCCCTATGGATGAGTTTCTTTGACTCCAGCAGATTCGAGAGACTGTCATTATGGACGTCGCTCATCGGCACGAGATACTTCTCGTTCTTATGCTTCACCATCGCAGGGATCAAATCATCCACACGACCAGTCTCACCGAAGAACACCTTACGCTTGCGATACTGCACATACTTCTGAATATACAGGGCGATGGTCTCGGTCACACAGAAATACTTCATGTCCTCAGGGATCGTGATGCGCAACTCCTTGGCCATATTAAAGAAATGGTCAATGGCATGACGCGAAGTAAACACGATGGCCGTATAGTCAAGGATGCTGACTTTCTGGGCACGGAACTCCTTCGCACTGATGGCCTCCACCTTGATAAATGGACGGAACACCAATTCGACCTCGAATCTGCTCGCAATATCAAAGTACGGCGACTTCTCACTGGCAGGCCTGGGCTGTGAGACTAAAATCTTCTTTATCATCTCTGTCTTAAAAAATTACTCTCAAATGATTCACGATGACCGCCAGTCCACCCCAAAGTGAAAGCAACGGTACCATTTCAAGGGCGCAAAAGTACAAAATTATTTGCATATAAAGCGCTTTTTGAGCAAAAAAGATGACATAAGTCTTGTAAAATGTTAGAATTTTGATTAAAAGCACCACTATGAAGGCATAAATAGCTGCATTTTGCATGGGGAACTGGAAATATGCCCGCAATAACAGGACCGGGAATAACAGGACCCCCTCCATAGAAATGAGGAAGATTAATAATGTAAGAAATTTTTTATTCTTCGTACCATCAAACATGATATGGTTCACGATGGTATAGAGGAGGAACTTCGACAGGAAATAGCCTGCCATGACGAGGAAGATCACGCCCAGCAGCATGTGTTCCGTAGAGAAGATAAAGGTGTCGTCGACCTCCGTTGTCACATACAGATAGTAGAGCAATGAGCAAGTCAGACAGGTGATGACCGAGAAGACGATCTGGATATTGATTTCATCGCCCGTCTCCGCCACAGAGTGCTCACCCTTCTGCACATAGAAGAAGTCCTTGATCTGCCGCCCGATGAACCCGGAGATTCTGGCAAAGGCAAATGTCATCACAAGGAAGCAGAGGATCAACAGTCCCGAGATCAGGCTGTCGTTACGCAGGGTCTCCGGCACAGGATCTCCCGCCACACCGTAGCGTCCTCCATTCAGTTCCGGGTGATAGAGCGAGTCGTTAGAGAAGAAGTTCTCACGATAGTACGTGGGCAGCTTCACGTCCTTTAAGTCCCTTGGTATCCCCTCGCCCGGCAGATGGAGTGTATCCGGGCGCTCACTATAGTGTATCTCATCTGGCGCGAACCACGCCTGGATGGCGGAGTCCTGCTGGGCAGGCGTCGCATCCTTAGGCAATAACCGCAGCACCTGATAAGGCGTCTGCGGCTTTGCTGGTGTTCGTGGCACTAAGTCAAGTGCGACGATACTGGGCGGTTCTACGTAGATCGAGTCTTGCATCAGATTCCAAACTCCTTGCGGATGTCATCCACACGGTCCAGTTTTTCCCAAGTGAACAACTCCACCTCGATGGTCTTGGTCTCGTGGTAGTGGCTGGTGAAGGTCTTCTTCACCACTTCACTCTTCCGCCCCATGTGACCATAGGCAGCCGTCTCACTATACATCGGCTGACGGAGTTTCAGCGTGCGCTCAATGGCTTTCGGACGCAGGTCGAAGAGCTTCTCGATGCGCTTGGCAATCTCACCGTCGCTCATCTGCACCTTGCTACGACCGTAGGTGTTCACGTAGATGTTCATCGGACGGGCTACGCCGATGGCATAGCTCACCTGTACCAGCATCTCGTCGGCCACACCGGCAGCCACCATATTCTTGGCGATATGGCGGGCAGCATAGGCAGCCGAGCGGTCTACCTTCGACGAGTCCTTGCCCGAGAAGGCTCCTCCACCATGAGCACCCTTGCCTCCATAGGTGTCAACGATGATCTTACGACCTGTAAGGCCTGTATCTCCGTGAGGGCCGCCGATGACGAACTTGCCGGTGGGGTTCACGTAGTATTTGATGTCGAATCCAAAGAGGTCAAGCACCTTCTGCGAATGAATCTGCTGCTTAACCCTCGGGATGAGGATATTGATGACATCGTCCTTGATCTTGGCGAGCATCTTCTCGTCCTCGTCAAACTCGTCGTGCTGGGTACTGACCACGATGGTGTCGATGCGCTCAGGAATGCCGGCATCGCTATACTGCACCGTCACCTGACTCTTGGCATCGGGACGCAGATAGGTCATCTCCTTTCCCTCCTTGCGGATGTCGGCTAAGGTACGCATAATCAGATGGGCCAAGTCAAGCGAGACGGGCATGTAGCTCTCCGTCTCATTGGTGGCATAGCCGAACATCATACCCTGGTCACCGGCTCCCTGCTCGTCCTCATCGGCACGGTCGACACCTTGATTAATGTCTGCACTCTGCTCGTGGATAGCCGTCAAGATACCACACGAGTCACCGTCGAACTGATACTCGGCCTTGGTATAGCCAATGCGCTTAATGGTGTTCCGGGCGATGGTCTGCAGGTCGATGTATTCTTCACTGCGCACCTCACCCATAATCACAACCTGACCTGTGGTGACAAACGACTCGACGGCGCAGCGCGCCTTCGGGTCGTAAGCCAGGAACTGGTCTAATATCGCGTCTGAAATCTGATCCGCCACCTTGTCGGGATGGCCCTCAGACACTGACTCTGATGAAAACAAATAACTCATTCTATACTATAAACTGTAAACCGTAAACTGTAAACCGTAAACCGTAAACTGTAAACCGTAAACTGTAAACAAAAAACTACTCCTCCGGCATCATGATGACCTCTGCACGGTTGCCAGCCTTCAGGACCTCCTGTACGAAGGCGCTGATACTCTCTGGTGTCTGGGCGTTCACCATCTCTTCGTAGCCTGTGTGGAAGTCAACCCCCCACTGGCGCCAGTCGTTAATCTGATTCATCCAGTAACCGTTCTGCTTCAGTTGGTCACCATGGTTCTTCAGCATATACTCCTTCACCTTCGTCAACTTGTCGGGATCACAGGTCTTGGCGATAGCGGTCACCTCGTCACGCATGATCATCAGGGCGGTGTCAGCCTTCTCTGGCTTCATCGGACAGTAGACGAACATGGTGGTGCTGATCTCATAGTCATCGCGGCTAATGCCAGCATTGCTGCTCACGGTATAGGCGGCACTGGCATCCTCGCGAATCTTCTTCAGATACTCCATCATCAGCACCTGTCCGGCCATGGAGGCCTTGACCCTATTCTCCAGCGTATAAGGCAGATCCTTTGAATACCAGAACATCACGGCAATGGCCTTCGGGGTCTCTGACTTATGCTTGAAACTGTTGATGACCTCGCCAGTGAAGTCTGTCGAAATGTTCTTTCCTTTCTCAATCTTCCCCTTGGCAGGCAGTGAGGCGATATACTGCTCAATCAGCGGACGGATGGTAGCCTCATCGTAGTTACCGACGATGGTGAAGGTATAGCCAGAAGCATCAGCGGTGCGCTCCTTGGCCATCTGAAGGATACGGTCGTAGTCCACCTGCTTCAGGTCTGCCACCTCCAGCGACTTGACGCGAGGACTATGACTGCCGATGGTGGCGTTGAGCGAGTCGCTGAATACGGCCTCAGGCTGCAACAGACGGTTCTTCAGGCTGATCTCCGTGGTCTGCATCAGGTTGTCGTACGATTTCTGGTCCTTGTTGATCTGAGTGAAATAGAGATACACCAACTGCAGCATGGTCTCCACATCCTTCGGTGTCGACGATCCGTTGACACTCTGCCTGTAAGCACTCATCGAGAGACTTGCGCTGGCGATCTTGCCTGCCAGGGCCTTCTCCAGTTCGGTATGAGAGAAGTTCCCCAGGCCGCTGGCCTCTATCACATCGTTGAACATCTTGACATTGGGCAGATCCTCATCGCCGTAGAGTGAGGAGCCTCCGAAGCCCTCACCACTCAGCAGCACCTGGTCTTTCTTCAGGTCGGTCTGCTTCAGCACCACCGTCACACCGTTCGAGAGTTTCAGCTCCGTATAGCCAAAGGTGTCGTTCTTCGTCTCACTGAGGATAGTACCTTTTTGGGGCAATGTAGTGATCAGCGGCTCGTCCTTCACATTGTCCACGTAGGCCTCGATCTGGGCAGCGCGGGCATCGGCAATGGCTTTCTTCAGCCCCTCCTCCGTAGGATAGACGGCCCCTTCCTTCTCATTGTTGAAGTTAAGCACCACAAGGTTGGTGTCACTCGGCGATACCAGTTCCTTCATCACACTATTGATGGCTTCCAGGGGAATCATTGGAGCGATCTGCTTCATCGTCGTATAGGTATAGTCGATGCTGGGGATAGGTTCCTGATCGAGGAAGTGCTGCACATACTGGTTCACGAACTGGCTGTTGAAACGCTTGTCCTTGTTAGAATATGCCTTCTCGAGATTGCTCACGTAGTCAGCCTTGAAACGGTTGTATTCCGTAGCCGTGAATCCGAACTCAGCGGCACGGCGGGCCTCAGTCAGGACATTCGTGACGGCAGCCTCCGTCTGACCGTCCTTGGGCAGCACATCCACCTCAAAGGCATCGACAGCCTTCGACAGGAGATAGTCGCCGTCGCCGGCTGATGCCTGCAAGAACGGGCTCTCGGGCTTCTCTGCATATTCCTTCAGACGATTGTTCAGCATCGAGAGGGCTGCATCCTTCACATAATCCGTGACGATATAGGCCAGCGTTCCTTTCAGGGAGTCGGGGAAGGCCTCATGCTTCATCATCACGTAGGCCAGGTTGTACTGCTGTTCCTTGTCCTTGTCGATGACGAAGATCGGCTCGGCATTGTCTGGCACGGGCTCTGCCACTACCTTGGCGGCATCGGGGCCTGGGGTTGCGATCTGCGAGAACAGGTCCTTGATCTTCTGCTCCACTTTGTCCACATCCACATCGCCAACAACGATGATACCCTGATTGTCGGGACGGTACCACTTCTCATAGTATGCCTGCAGGAAGGGTCGCTCAAAATTGTCAATGATCTCCATCAGTCCGATAGGCATACGGTAGCCGTACTTCGAATTGGGATAGAGTTTCGGCAGGTCGCGCTCCAGCATACGCATCTGGGCCGAAGTGCGCAGTCGCCATTCCTCATGGATAACGCCACGCTCCTTCTCTATCTCCTCCTGTTCGAGCAGCAGGCCGTCGGCCCAGTCGTAGAGGATCAGCAGACAGGAGTCGATGATGCTCTCTCGCGTCGTGGGTACATTACTTATATTATAAACCGTCTGGTCGATGCTTGTGTAGGCATTCAGGTCAGTACCGAACTTCACGCCGACACTTTCACACCAGCGCAGCAGCTCATTGCCCTTGAAGTGTTTCGAGCCGTTGAAGGCCATATGCTCCAGGAAGTGGGCCAGTCCCCGCTGGTCGTCGTTCTCCTGTATGGAACCCACACGCTGGGCGATAAAGAACTCTGCACGGTTCTCAGGCCAGTTGTTATAACGGATATAGTAAGTCAGTCCGTTGTCGAGTTTGCCGATGCGCACATCGGGATCCACGGGAATTGACGGCATCTCTTGTGCCGATAGCGTCACACTACTGGTCAGCGCCAGCAAGAGGCTAAGGAATAGTTTCTTCATCTTCATAAGTTTGGTTATTGAATATTTGGGTGCAAAATTACTGCTTTTTTCTCAATTAGACGCAGAAGTCATCTAAAAACTACAAGTTTTTATCGATTGTTTACAGTTTACGGTTTACAGTTTACAGTTGATAACCCGGCAAGCCACTCTATTCCTCTCAAATGTAATCATCTGTAAACCGTAAACTGTAAACCGTAAACTAAAAATCACTTCCTCCTATTCCTCGGATGATGCTCGAGAATCTCCTTCCGCAGTGTCGAGGTGTCGATATGCGTATAGATCTCCGTTGTGCCGATGCTCTCGTGGCCCAGCAGTGCCTGAATCACCCTCAGGTCGGCACCTCCTTCGAGCAGGGCGGTGGCAAACGAGTGGCGCAGGGTATGGGGCGAGATGGTCTTCTGGATACCTGCCTCTTCCGCCTGCCGCTTGATCATGATGAGGATCATCACTCGCGTCAGATGCGCCCCCCGGCGGTTCAGAAACACATAGTCCTCCTCACCAGGTTTGATCGTCATGTGCCGACGGTCGTCGAACCAGTAGTCAAGTTCCTGGATGGCCTTTTTCGAAATAGGCACCAGCCGCTCTTTCGAACCTTTGCCCAATACGCGGATGAACTGCTCATCGAGATACAGGTTCGAGAGTTTCAAGGTCACCAGTTCGCTCACACGCAGGCCACAGGAGAAGAGAACCTCAATAATAGCCCTGTTCCTGTGTCCCTCCCACTTCGAGAGGTCGATGCTCGCTTCCAGACGGTCCACCTCGGCCGTCGTCAGCACCTCAGGCAGGTGCTGTCCTATCTGCGGCGACTCCAGCAGTTCTGTAGGGTCGTCATCACGATAGCCGTCCAGTTGCAGGAAACGGAAGAAACTCCTCACCCCACTCAGGATCCTGCACTGGCTCCGTGCATGAATCCCAATGTCGTGCAAGCCTGCCGAGAAATGCTCCAGGTCTTCCAACCGCACCTCTCGCGGGTCCTTACCCTCCCCTTCCAGATAGTCGAGCAGTTTCCGCAGGTCACGCTGGTATGCATCGAGCGTATTGCCCGACATGTTCCGCTGCAGTTTCAGATACCGCACGTATCGCCTTACCATCTCTTGCTGAACCTTTTCCATCTCTATATCCAAGTGGTTCGGAGTCCCCGGGCCTTTCTGCTTGTCAATTCTTTTATCGCCAGATGATTCTTGGTGGTGCAGGCAGCCAAGGGGCATTCCCTCCTGCCACAGATGAAGACACAGCGGAATGGGTCCTTGTCGTAAATGTCCATTTCTCTGGCTTGTGCTGACTGTCGAACTCTACAAACTCTTCGTATGTCGGCTGTTTGTCAAGCCCCAGTTCCATCACCTTATTATATATAGCCCGCCGGCTGGGAGCATTAAACGGCGCATCATTCTGATTCATCATGCTATTTTCCGTAGGTCGATAGACACCCTTGAAGAAGGTATAGCCGCCTTCATACGTTCCAATCTTTTCATTGGCGAACTCGCCATCATAGATGAATCTGCTCCAAAGAACCTTCGTGGAATCCTTTTCCGAATCGATATTCATGAACCATGCCCATTTCTCATGCAACTCCTTCAGAGCCTTGATGTCAGCATCCGTGGCGGAGCCTTCCGTAGAGCGCACATATTCATCGGCCAGTTTCGCGAAGCCATGGCCGATGGCCTCATGCGTCAATACCTGCCGGAACGTCTCGCTCTTCAGACTGCCGACCACCGGACACAGGGCGATGGCGTAATTGTAGTCAGTCTTCTTCTGGTCTCTTACCATATAGGTTATACCCTTTTTCTGATTAGTATTCAGTATCACCACCGCCAAGGCATGGATGGAGTCGATGTCTTCCACCTTCTTCACATAGTCCATCACGCGATCGGCATCTACGGAAATGCCTGTGGTCTGATGATCCGGTACCGTACGGAAAACTGTTGATAGGCCATCAAAGCGATTGCGCTCGGAGACGGCCGTCACCTGATAGACGTTGAAATAGTCACGGAGCGACTTTATAGGCTCCTCACTGAAGAGATTGTCCACCGCCTGGTTCATGACTTCATCATAATAGCCGCTGTTAATGTCTTCATCCAGGAAGCCGTCACCCATCAGCACGAAGGGAATCCCTTTGCCCACCTTCGCAGTATTCAGCACCTTCACCTTCCCATCCTGAGAGAAGTCCGCCGAGATGGAACTGAAATACGGTTCCTGATATAGCCACAGCGTATCAAGCCCCAGATAATTACCCTTGTCGTCCTGCATCGCCATGAAGAGCGCACCCTCTCTCGGATATGGTGTTGAGTTCAGCCCCACATAGAGCATCATTGTTTCACCTTCATAGTCAGTTCTGCTTCTGGACTGATAGATGGGGTCCAGTTTCACCCATTCTTCCAGGCCGTCGGTGGCTAACAGCATCAGGTCTTTCACGTTGATGTTTGTGTGGTATGTAAAGGTCCTGCTGCCTCCGCCCTCCTCTATCATCCACTCATCCAGGTCAAACCAGGCATACTCATCGCGCTGTCTGATGCTGACGGTCTTCGTCTCACCACCAGCCTCTATGGTCATGACGGCCGTGCGGGGACTTTTCGTCCTGTTCGTCGATATGGTGGCAAGGGTGATGACATTCTCACCGGCCTTGCCGCTCCCTGGCGAGAAGGTCAGCCAGTTTGCCGGACAAACAGCCTTCCACGACTTTTCCGACCTGAACCTGAACTCGGCAGTCTGGTTAGTCACAGAATAGAGTTCCACTGTTTCCGGGGTTGACAGGGATATCACCTCATCTTCTTTTTCGCAACCTACCATCAGGAACAGCGCCAGGCCACATGCCAGTTTACATATCCTTTCTCTTATCATATAAACACCTCTAAATGTTTCGGATGCAAAGTTACGTATTTATTCTGACAAAGCCAAATGTTTAGTTACGCCTTTTTGTGATTTTATGAGAAAGTTTTCCGGCTTTTTGTTGCACGGATACATTTTATTCCTTATCTTTGCAGCTGATATCATTATCCACTAAACAAATACGACAATGAAAGAACTGAAAGGAACAAAGACCGAGAAGAACCTGCAGGAAGCCTTCGCCGGCGAGTCGCAGGCCAGAAACAAGTACTCCTACTGGGCATCGAAGGCCAAGAAGGACGGTTATGTACAGATTGCCGCTATCTTTGAGGAGACAGCAGCCAACGAGAAGGAGCACGCCAAGATGTGGTTCAAGCTCTTAGAGGGTGGTGCCATCAAGTCGACCCCAGAGAACCTGGAGGCAGCAGCCAACGGTGAGAACTTCGAGTGGACCGACATGTATGCCCGCATGGCTCAGGAGGCTCGTGAGGAGGGTTTCGATGAGATTGCCGACAAGTTCGAGGCTGTAGGCAAGATTGAGAAGGAGCACGAGGCCCGCTACCGTAAGTTGCTCGACAATATTAATAAGGAACGCGTGTTCTCGAAGGACAACGATGTCATCTGGCAGTGTTCCAACTGCGGTCATATCGTCATCGGCAAGAAGGCTCCCGAGGAGTGTCCCGTCTGCAACCATCCGCAGGCATACTTCCAGGTAAAGGCAGAGAATTACTAATCTCTGCCTTACTGGTACGTACAGTGTAGGGACTGTATGACTGTGGCTGAGGCACCCGTAGAGCCTGTATGTTGAATATGGATGCCACCATAGTTACTGGAGTGTTCGATGATGGCCGATAGTTGCTGTTGCAGGTCATTCTGCTCAATCTGAGCCCAGAGCATACTACCCTTTACTGAGAGTGTCACACGACAGCCTCTTTTAAAGAGAACGCACTTTTCCGGAGAGCAGATCGGAGTGACCTCACCATCTTTATATTCCACCAGCACGACCTCCACCGCCTGGTCGTAAGTTGGTGTGCGGACGAATCGCAGGCCATAACCTGTAAGTGTCTGCGTGTCGAACTTGATACAGATATCCAAATACTGACCCGTAGCACTGCCAAAGCCCTGACCAGCCGACTTGCAAGGTGATAATTCCACTGTCAGCGTCTGCCCGTCATAGTGCTCATCTTTCTTCCCAGTATACATTATCCGCGCTCCACGGACATTCTGAATCATACCATAGCAGCCCTCTGCGCCATCCACACCCTCACCAAAACACCAGGCTGGACGAGACGAATCCACGCTCCAGTCGTAGGCTGCAGTATCCTTCGGCTTATAGGCATCCAACGTCCAACGATCTGATGCCAGCACTGGTTGATTTGAAATCGGTAGCATTGGCGTAGTGACAGGCATGGGCACATCTGGTGGCATAGGCACATGAAGGGGCTTACCGTTCAACGTACAATTCTCCATGAGGCACAGCTTTTTCGGATTGGGCTTCTTCGTCCATTCTATTGTCAGGTCAGGATCATCGCTCGTCCAACGACAGTTACGCATCGTAACGGGGTCCGACACCTTCGTGAGGTACTGCACCCCCTGTACCTTCGAGTGGATATCGCAATCCTCAAAAATGGCTCCCTGTGGCGAAGTACAGTAGAATGGCTTGCTGGAAAAGAACGTGAAACGACAATGACGGTAAGTACCTGTACCACACAAGGCATCATCAGTACACTCGAAGTAGCAGTTGTAGAACTCAGCATGTTGAGCCCCAGCAAACGGGCAAAGGTTAAGACGCGAGATAAAACGACAGTTGCGGGCCTCATAACGATCACCGTCGCAGATGACCAACTGTGCCTGCACAATGGCATCACCCCGCCGCTTCCGGTTTTGACAAGAATCACGCTGATAGTTTAGATCCACATTACAATAATTGCCGAAGGTCAGATTCTCTGCCTGGATATCGTCGCCCGTGATATGCAGCAGGGTGAAATTACCCTCTGCCCCTTGCGTCTGTCCTCTGTTGCAGGCCAGCACCACATCCTCAGGACTGTCACCCATGCCGACAAGACGCGTCCTGTTTAAGCGCACTTTCATGCCATAAGGGATGCTCTCACCTGGATCGGGTTTACGAATACTGGGGTCGTCAGGATTATCTATCCAATACACGCCTGGGGCAATATGGACTATGGTCCACACACTGTCACCGGCAAAAACCTCTGCCTGACGGAGTGCTTCATTGACTGTTGTAAGACTGCCCTCCCCTGAGTTTGTCTGTCTCTGAGGATTCACATAAAGATGGCGTTCTGGCTGAGCGCAGACGGTCAGACACCATAGAGACGTCACAACTAAAATAAAAAACCTTTGCCGCATACCTTAAGTCTATGTTCGGCCATCAGCATCACCACAATACTCATGACGATTTACAATCTGGTGCAAAATTACTAAATTTCCCTCATATCACCAAATGTGCCATCAGTTTTCTCTCACCGTTGTTATTTACGCCTTACGCAACAATAATGTTAATGACCGTTATAACCATTTCAATTGTGTTAAAGGATCATAAATAGCCATTGGTTTCTTGCAAGGTTTCAACCCTTTCAGCTTTATAAGAGTAGAGAATTGTATCATATTGCTATTAAACAAAAGAGTATGAAGAAGAGCATTTTCTTATGGCTAATCACTCTGGTCCTGATGATAACGGGACTGAGCAGTTGCAGTAATGATGATGGTTTCAGTGATATTATCGGAACATGGTATCTGGTGTCGTACAATAATGGTTGGGGAGACATCAGTACGTTCGACGAAGGTGAAATCACCGTCACTTTTACCAGTGATGGAGTTGTGAGGATCGTGAACAATAGAGAAGATCAGAGTCCTCTGCCGACAGGGACTCGTACCTACTCCTTCAAGGAAGTCGGGCAATCGATTTATACAGGCGAATCAAAACCGGGCATCACATTCGATGGGTACCTTGTTTACAGCTTTGACGTTTTTGAAGAGACGCTTCATATTTCAGCCGAAGCATACGATGGCCCAGGCTACGGATTTAAGAAAGCCTATTAAAACCACTTCATGAGTGAACGGAGGTAGGCGGTGAGTTCGCCAGCCATCTTCTCGTCCTGATAGACGTTGGGGTGCCAGTCGTTGCCTAAGAACGCATCGCCGTTGATAGGAGCCATGTCGAAGCGGTAGACCTCCTTGTCGCCAGCTTTCTGAGCTTCGGCAGTCACCTCGTCAAGCAGTTGCTTCGCCTCTTTCAGTTCCTGATTGTAGAGCATGGAGCCAGAGAGGAACACGATCTTGGCCTGTGGGTTGTGCTCACGAACCAATTTATAGAGTTTCTGGTAACCTTGTTTCAGAAGCTTCAGGTCATAGTTGTTGGTAGAGAGGTCATTAGTGCCGAGGTTGATACAGACGACATCGGGCTGGTAACGGCTGAAGTCCCACTTCTCTTTCAGGAAAGAGGCCTCCTGCCGCAGGTCCAGGTCGAGGGCATAGCCCGTATAGTCGTACTGCACGGGCATGCAACTGCGAGGCGATCCCGTCTTCACGTCGCCATAATTTCGATAGGCGCCGATACCGCTACGGGCGACCACCCAATGCTGGGCATCGAGGTTACGGGCCGTGATGGAGGCGTAGGAGTAATAATGGTTCTCGGTCTCATACTCGAAGTGCTCATTCTTGTCACAACCCTCATTACCATAACCGCAAGTGATGGAGTTGCCGATAAATTCAATCTTCCTTTCAGGCAGGGCGGGTGCATCCACCAACGACTTCCCCTTGTCTAAGATAAAGCCCCAGAACTCCGGATAGAACTCATAACCCTCGATGGCATACATCAGCCGGACGATATGACGTCCCTCCGGCAGGGCTGTGGCAAGATTCGCCACCGAGTCGCGCTCTCCACGGAAAGCCACCTTGAACGGTTCGGCTCCATCGATCTGAGCCATGAAATAGCCACTACGGGGCTTGGCCATCATCTTAAGCGACGTGCCCTCGAAGGCGGCAATGATCTGAATGCCGGGATAGTTCCAGGCCGGACGTTCAGGGTTGGTAAAACTGATGCGGCCTGCGTAAAGGATATGCTTATCGGCAGGACTGACAAAAGTTCCCTTCACGGGGAACGTCTTGTTGGAGAATGCGTTCTGGCAAACGATGGCCAAAAGGACGATGATGAGAGACTTCTTCATATACTATTTAGTTTTATTTACGGGTTCTTGAATAAAGGAACTGCTGGAAGTTCCCGAGATAGGCCTCGGTGACGTGGATAATCTCGTCGCCGATATAAATACAGTCGTTGCGGTCTACTTTACGAATTTTATCGAGACAGACGATGAAAGAACGATGGACGCGCATGAACTGCTGTGGAGGAAGCATCTCCTCGACGGCCTTCATCGTGAGATGAGTAACAAGCGGACGGCGTTCGCTGTCGAGGTAGAACATCACGTAGTCCTTCATGCCTGCCACATACAGGATGTCAGCAACGGAGATCTGACGATACTCACCATCGACCTTGAGGAAAAGGGAACTTTCCCCGGCAGACACTCCTCCCCTTTGGGAAGGTCGGGAGAGGTACCACTCCCTCGCCTTCTCCACAGCAGCGATGAACTTGTTGTAGCGGATGGGCTTCAGCAGGAAGTCGAGGGCCCTCACCTCATAGCTCTCAAAAGCATATTCCTTGAAGGCGGTGGTAAAGATAATGCGCGTCTCGGCGGGTATCATGTGGGCCAGTTCCATACCGTTGAGGTCAGGCATCTGAATGTCGAGAAAGAGCAAATTCGGCCGTTGTTCCTTCACTGTGTTGATAGCCTCAACAGAATCCGTGAAGGAGCCTATGAGTTGTAGGTCGGGGGTCTTCGCAACAAACGACTCCAGAAGTTTCACGGCCAGCGGCTCGTCATCGACAATGATACAAGAAAGCTTTTCTTCCATTATCTCATTCTTTCATTTCTCCATTTTTCAACGTGACACGAACGTGGTAGATATCGTCTACAAGCGATTGCTCCCATTGGTAGCGACCGGCGTACATGAGATCGAGACGACGGCGAGTGTTCTCCAAGCCGATGCCCGAGCCACTGCGGTCGGCATCGTCCTTGGGGTAGTTGGTATTATCGCAAGTGAAGACGAGCTGGTCATCCTGCTGTTCTAAACGAATATCGATCTTCGATGGACGATTGCTGCTGACCCCGTGCTTAAAAGCATTCTCAATGAGGGAGATAAACAATAACGGGGCCACTTCTAATTGATAATTGATAATTGACAATTGACAATTGACCTTCGTCTGTTCATTGCAGCGCAATTCCATCAGCGAGATATAGTTCTTCATAAACTCCACCTCACCCTGAATTGGCACCATCTTCTTATTGGTCTCGTACATGGCATAGCGCAGCAGGTCCGAAAGCTGGGCGATGGCATCCTGGGCGGCGTCGGGATCAATCTGCGTGAGGCTGGAGATATTGTTCAGTGTATTAAATAAGAAATGTGGGTTGATCTGACTCTTGAGCCATGCCAGTTCCGCCTCGGTATTCTTCGCCTTCTCGTCCTTCAGCTGCTGACGGATCTGTCGGATGCGGATGAACTGACGGATGCCGATGGCAACACCAGCCATGAGACTGTCGAGGAGCAGGAAGAGGAAGGCCCCGGAGAAGAAGCCTATCCACGCCACACCAGGCATGTTGGGCACGTGCTCCTTAATCATGAAATAGCCGAAGAAGAAGCCATAGTTCACACCCGCTATCAGCAACAGGTTAGCGAGGAAGAAGAGCCCGAAGCGTCGACGGAAGAAGAGCCAAGGTCCGAAGAGGTAGAAGTTTGCGAAATAGACGACCATCGGTGCCCACAGCACATGCCACACCATCATCAGCGAGGCGAAGGTCGATTCGGTGTTACGGGTACTGACATACGTCGCCAAGGGTAGCACCAGGATTGTCAGAGCCCATACGCCCGCCTGTGCCAGGAACAACCAGAGATCTTTTTTCTCTATTTTTTTCATACGCCTGCAAAGTTAAGCATTATTTCTGAAACTACCAAATCTCTCCCGCATTATCTCAATGCGGGAGAGAAAACTGATGTGGAATTGATATTATTGAGGCATGCTACCGTTAGATGTTCCGTTGCCTGTGCTGCCAGAGCCTACGCTGTTGAACATCTCACCCTGCGACTGCTGCTCGATGAAGTCGTTCTGCACACGGTTGACATGCTGCTTGGTCATCATCTTAGAGTTTCCGAAGGTGTAGCTGACAGTGAAGGTCACACCGTAGATGGGCACCTTGATGTTGGTGGTACTGTAGAAGTTCTGTCCGCGGTTATAACTCTCGATGTTCAGGTTACCGCCCTTGTTGAGGCCCATGATACCAGAGACGCTGAGGTTGAGCTTGTCTTTGAGCAGCGACTTCGAGAGACTTGCGGTCAGAAGGTTGAAACCACCGCTCCAGCCCTGCAGGGTGTAGTTCTTCGTAGAGGTGATGGCGAAGGCACTGAGCTTGAGATCCCAAGGGAGTGTCTGCTGCAGGCCTGCCATAATGTTGGCCGTCCATCCGCTGTTGCTCTGGTTCAGGGCATCGCTGCGCAGATCGGCGTAGTTCAGGCCACCATTCATGAAGAGACGGGTACTCGGGGTCAACAGGTAGTTCACATAAGCGCTCAGGCCCGTCTGGTGACGCTGTACGACGTTACCGTAGGTGGTGTTCAACAGGTTGTCGCTGTCGTAGAAGCTGTACTGCGAGATAGCATTGTCTGTGAAGTTATGATGGAGGTTGAGGTTGACCATCAGCTTCGGGGTGAACAGGTTGTAGACCAGCGAGAGGTTATGGGCCTTCTCTACATCAAGGTCAGGATTACCGTAGTTGAGAGCTATGGGGTTCGACTTGTCGACATATGGGTTTAGGTAGGTGATACCAGGACGGCTGATGCGCATATTGTAGGTAAGGCCGAGGTTGCTGCCCTGTGAGAGGGTGTACTGCAGGCTGGCTGTCGGCACGAGGCTGCCGTAGCTGGTGCTGAAGTCATTGCCGCTGCCGAGATGGTACTCCACATCCTGCCACGTGTACTCATAACGGACTCCTGCCTTCACACCCATCTTATTGAAGTTGCCAGCATATTCACCGTATCCAGCGAGAATTTTATTCTTGTACTCATACTCTGAGCTGGTCGAGGGATCGTAGACACCCTGAAGGTAATACTTCGAATCAGAGGTGGCGTCGTGGAGCTGCAGCTTACCGCCGAGGTTCAGTGTCTGACCGATACCGAGGGGCATCGTGTAGTCGAGCTGGAAGGTATGGTTAGTGGTCTTGTCCTCGTTCTCAGAGTAACGGCTTGTCAGGTCGGGCAGGCCGGCACCACGGGTACCGCCGAAGGTGTTGGTCGACTCGGTAGTGGCAGGACTGTAGTTCAACTGGTAGGTGAAGGCAATCGACTGGGTGTGCTCCTTGTTGAAGAAGCGCTGGTAGTCGAGGCTTCCGCTGAACGAGGCACGGGAGTTCTTCATATCTGTTTTGCTGTCGTAACTGAAGTTAGGGACATCATAGCCGCCCATCATGGTGGTGGTGCTACCAGTGCTCTTCATCGACATGGTGTTGAGTTGGGCCGTTGCATTGATGGCGCTCATCTCGTCGAGTTGATAGCCTAAGGTCAGGCTTCCCATGGTGAACGGGGTCTTCACGTCGTTGCTCGAGGTCATGATCTGCGACACACCGTTGTCCTGAATCTGCTCCAGTTCGGTCTCGGTGTTGCCTGGCTTGTTGTAGCTGGTCATGGCATTAACGCTATAAGAGAGCTTCCCCTGCTGACCGCTGACGAAAGCACTTCCGCCCAGCTGCTTATTACCGGCTGAGGCACGGATGGTTCCGTTATAACCGTTCATACTGTAGCTCTGGGCAGGCATACCACCAGCAGCAGGCGTCTGCTTGTTCATCACGATGTTCAGCACACCGGAGGCACCCTCGGCATCGTACTTGGCACCAGGGTTGGTCATCACCTCGATACTCTTCACGGCTGAGGCGGGCATGCTCTTGAACACCATCGAGGGGTTCGAAGAGAACATCACATTGGGCATGCCGTCGACATAGACCTTAAATGAGGAGCTTCCGTTGACGGAGATGTTGTCCTGACCGTCGACAGTCACCATAGGCACCTTACGGAGCATATCGAGCACGGTGTTCGACTTCGAGTCCTCATCATCGGCCACGTTGTAGCTCATCTTGTCGACCTCCATCTTCACCAATGGTTTCTGGGCGACCACCTCCACACCTTTCAGCATGGTAGCGTTCTCTTTTATATATAAGGTACCGAGGTTGAGTTCACTTTCACCGCCCAGGTCGATGGTCTGACGGAGATCCTCCTTACCCACGCTGCTGAACACAATGTCGAACTTACCCTTTCCGTTGACCTGCTCAGAGAACTGTCCGTCCTCCTTCGTCAGGAACATGGCCACAGGCTTGTCCGTCTTGCCAGCCTTGAACACGCGGACGGTGGCAAAGGGCTCTGCCTCGCCCAAAGTCTCGTCCATCAACACGCCCTTCACCGTTGTCTGGGCCATCACTACTGCCGACACCGTCAGCATCATCATCACGAAGAATAATCTAATCTGTTTCATATCTTTACTTTATATTTTATGATTCCACTTGTTCGTTCTTACATTCCTTTCGAATGTTGGTGCAAAGGTAAGGTGAATATCCTTCGCCTCCAAGAACCTTTCGACGACTTCCTGGGATTTTTTCGACGACTTTCTCGAAAATGTTAATCTTCCATAAGAATAGCGATGGCGATTTTACTTTTCCTTCTAACGCGTGTCAAAAGATTATAGAAGTGTAAAAGTAACAATTATCACAATTATTCATTAACAACCAAACATTTATTTATGAAAAAGCTTTTTCTTTCGTTGATGGCTCTCGCTGGCCTCACAGCAGTAGCCCAGAACCCCACGGTTCCCTCTGTCACAGAGAATGTGGTTGAGGACTTCAAGCCCGCTTCAACCAATCAGGAGGGCAAGCAGTACCCGATGATCAACTCACAGCACATGGTTCGTGCCCAGATCTCAGCACCTCAGGCCACGTTCGTCGGCCTCGACATCGCAGGTAAAATATACGAGATGACCAAGGATGAGAACGGAGTATGGACTGGTACCTCTGCTCCTCAGGACGAGGGCTTCCATTACTATCAGCTGAACATCGACGGTGCCTCTGTGCCCGATCCAGGCAGCAAGTACTATT
Organism: Prevotella sp.; assembly: GCA_017449495.1. Lineage (GTDB taxonomy): Bacteria > Bacteroidota > Bacteroidia > Bacteroidales > Bacteroidaceae > Prevotella. Next base: position 32,174 of record JAFTFO010000025.1, read on the forward strand.
ATGGTGCCAGCCGCTGGGGTAGTGGTATCGACGTGCCTGCTGCCGACGAGGACTTCTACACGGTGAAGAACGTGCCGCAGGGCTCCATCAATGAGGTCTATTACTGGTCGTCGGTCACCGAGTCAATGCGTCACGGCTATATCTATCTGCCCGCAGAGTATTACGCCAACCCCGACAAGAAGTTCCCCGTGCTCTATCTGCAGCATGGCATGGGAGAGAACGAGACTGGCTGGAGTGCCCAGGGTAAGACAGGCATCATCATGGACAACCTGATTGCCGCCGGCGAGGCCGTACCCTTCATCATCTACATGGACAACGGTCTGAATGCCCGCCGTCCCGGTGAGCAGCCGATGGGCTTCGGCGGACCGCGGCCTGGTGGTCAGCGCCCACAGGGTATGCCTCAGGGCGGTGCCGGTGCCCGCGGCCAGCGCCCCGGCGGTCCACAGGGTGGACCTCAGGGAGGCCGTCCCCGCATGAGTGGTGCAGACTTCGCCAAGATGGCCAGGCGGATGGGGGGTGCCTTCGAGGAGGTGCTGATCAAGGACATCATCCCGATGGTCGAGAAGAACTACCGTGTGATTGCCGACTCTGAGCACCGTGCTATGGCCGGTCTCTCGATGGGTGGCATGCAGACCCACGGCATCACGCTGAATAACCCCACCACGTTCGCCTATGTGGGCATCTTCAGCGGTGGTACCATCGGTGCCGACGAGCTGACCGATGCTGCCGACTTCAAGAAGACCAACAAGGTACTCTTCATGAGTGCTGGTGGCAGAGAGACGGGAATGGCAGAAGGAGAGAACAGCGTAGGTAAGGTTGCTGAGGACCTGAAGGCCATCGGCATCAACGCCCACAGCTATATCTCACCAGAGACCGCCCACGAGTGGCAGACCTGGCGCCGAAGCCTCTACCAGTTCGCCCAGCTGATCTTCAAATAAGGAAGAAGACCATATAAATAAAGAAAGGTAGCCGAGTGGCTGCCTTTCTTTATGCTTTCTTCCAGAAGCGGGAGGTGATATCTTCAAACTCCCCTTGGTCGTTCTGCCGGTAGAGACGCTGGTTAGTCGTGGACTTCTTCAGGGGGCCCAAATGCTTAATGAAAGGCCCCACCTTAATATAGTCGAAATCTTCCTTGTGGACAGCAGAAGAGATGACAGTTCGACCACTGTACCAAGCCACCCGCAACTGCGGGTACTCCTCATGGACATACTGCGCCAGCTGGTTGACACCCTTCGGGTCACTGTCACCACCCATGAAGGCGATGCAGGTGAGGTTGGAGCCGAACTTCTGGACGAAATCGTCGATGGCATCGGGGTTGAGTGGCAGACCGATGTCCTCCCAGAGGTAATGGCTGTGACACCCCGGACAGTGACACGGGCAATTCGAGATATTAATTGCCAATGTCACTTCGTCGGGTATCTCCTGGAATACAATGTCAGAGTTGACGTACTTCAGCATCACTTAGTCTGCCACTGCGTAGTAACGGCGTGCAGCCTCTTCCTGACGGGCCTGCGAGAAATTCGAGACGCGCTTCAGATAACCGATGATACGCGTCATATAATCCACATTCTTTGAATGGCAGTGGGGACATTCCTTCAGGTAGCGCTTGTCAATATGACCACAGTCGTTGCAGACGGTGTTGGGGATATTGAAGGTGAAGTAGTTACATCCCTCCTTGGCAGCCACCTTCAGCAGATGGGCATACTGCTCCTTCGAGAGGTGCTCCTCGAGATTCATGTGAAGGGCTGAGCCACCTGTGAGGTGCTCGATATAAGGCGCACCGTGGAGCTTGAACTTGTCAATGATCGTTAGCGAGTTGTCTTCAACGACATAGAAGTATGAGTTGTAGCAGTCGCGGGGCACGAAGTAACCGTCCTCACGGTCCCACTTGGCATGCTTCACACCCACATTCTCGGCAGGGATCATCTCACAGTTGAACATCACATCCTTCGTGCGATACTTCTTATTATACTGTTCGATGAGTCCGAGGATGCCCTGTACGAAGTGCAGGTAGTCGTCGTTAGGCGTGATCTTCAGACCCATGAACTCGGCAGCCTCCACCAGACCGTTGATGCCGATGGTGAGGTACTGGCGGCCGATATTGATGTAGCCGGCATCGAACAGGGGCAGCATACCGCGCTCCTGCAGTTCCTTCAGATTCTCGTTGTAAGCCAACTGCACCTTGTGGCAGAGGTCGATGATACTGCCCAGATAATCGAGATAGTTCAACTCGTGGTTCACGGCGAACTGGATGCAGCGGTTCAGGTTGATGGTGAGCACGCTCTTCGAACCAGTGCTGACGCCACCGGCACCAAGCGTATAGGAGAAGCCGTTGTCGGTGATCTCGTTGCGCAGACGGCAGCAGGAACTCAGCGAGTCGGCGTTGTTGCTCATATAGGTGAAGAACGAGTGCCCCTCGCTGTACATCTCGGCGGTGAAGTCGCCCCACTCGGGATCCTTGCAGTCGCCGTTCTCGTCGGTCAGCAGCGCCATCGTCTCCACGGGGAAGGTGAGCATTGTCTTCGTACGCTCTTTATTGAACCACTTCATGAAACGCTTCTGCAGCCAAGAGAGACCCTCCCAGTCAGGCTTCGAACCGTCGGGGAAGTAGAAGTCGCCGAAGATCGACTCGAAGTAGTACTTGTCGTAGTAGGCGATGTTCCAGAACACGGCCTGATAGTTGCGGGCACCCGTCGGCTGGTTCAGCGTGTAGACAATCTGCTCGAAGTAGTCGGTGATCACCTTGTCGATGGTGCGCTTCTTCAGCGAGAGGTCGGCCTGCTCGTTGGCACGTTTCCAATAGTCCAGGCCATACTCCTTGCCGATGAAGTAGTTCATGTACATCAGGAACTCGGGTGTGGCACAGGCGCCGCTGAGCATCGAACTGACCATGAACACCATGTTCACGAAGCCTCCGGCAAACGACTTCAGGTTCGTTGGAGCCGTGGAGTTACCGCCGATGCTGGTCGTTCCGCCGATGAGCCAGGGGTACATCGTGATCGACGCACAATAGTTGGCCAAAGACGTCTCATCATTCTTATATATAAAATGGTGGGTCAACTTGTCAATATATTCATCAGCCAGTTCTTTGCCGTACATCTTTTTGATACGGTCAGTGAGCAGACGGCGATTCAGGCGGATAAAGTTTGACTTGGGCAACTCACCGATCAGCGTGGCGATGTTCTTATGCTCCACATTGGCGTTGGCATCGTACTTAGAACCTGTGGCGGCATTCACCGACTCTGTGTACTCTGAGAGGAACATCATCTTCTCCAGCGTGTCACGATCCTCGCTGTGTGTCTGACGATAGAGGATAAACGATTTGGCCACATGGTAGAAACCTTCCTGCATCAGGGCTTCCTCCACCTGGTTCTGGATGTTCTCCACCGTGATGTCGTCGTGGATGTCCAGATGGCTGAGGATCTTTGAGATCGTCCCCAGATCAGCCGGCTCGTTCACACTGTCGAATGCCTTGACGATTGCATTCATGATTTTGTCCAATGAGAATTGGGCTTGCGACCCGTCTCGTTTTGTGATGGTAAAGTTTTTAATTTCCATTGTATTGTTTGTTAATGTTTATGCCGCTATTGCCGACGGAAGTTGTCCGTTTTGGGAAACTTTTTCTCCTTTCGGTTTTAAAAAGTTATCCGTTTTGGAAAACCCGAATCGGTTGCAAAGGTACTAAATTTCCCTATACGTTATATCAATTAATATCTAAAAAAAACATAAAATGATAATAATTTTATGATTTCCACGACATTTCGCAAAAAGATTCGTACCTTTGTACCCCAAGAAACTAAATACATCACATTATGAGTACAGCATTAATTATCATCATTGTTTTGGCGGTTATCGTCATTGGTTATTTCATCTCTACCCAGCGCTCGCTGGTGAATCTCGACGAAATGTGTAAGAATGCCCTGAGCCAGATCGAGGTTCAGTTGAACTCCCGCTTCGACGCTGTGATAGCGCTGGCCAAGACAGCAGCCCAGTATGCCAAGCACGAGTCGGAGACCATCATCCAGACCGTACAAGCCCGTGGCGGCAACAGTGGTACAGCAGCCAACACGCCTGCGACCATTAACGAACAGAGTGACCTGCTCACCCAGATGATGGGTCGTCTGAACGTGGTCTTCGAGCGTTATCCGGAACTGAAGGCCAGCGAACTCTACGTCAAAGCACAGGAAGGGCAGAAGCAGTATGAAGAGAATGTACGTATGTCGCGCATGATCTATAACGACACAGCCACCAAGATGAACCGCATGGTGCGCCAGTGGCCGTCAAGCATCGTCGCCTCGATGCTTCATTTCGACATCAAGGACTACCTGAAGGTGGATAGTGAGGAGAAGAAACAATATCCGAATCTTGATGAAGCATTTAAGAAGTGATCTGTTTCGAGGAGTGAGGAATGTGGAATGTGGAGTGAGATCACTCCTGACGGCAGTCATGCTGTTGGCAGTTCTCACTTCTGAGGCTCGGCCTCAACTCCAGAACCTGGACATCCGTGTCGTACTGTCGAGAAATGGCGATGCCCGCATCACGGAGACACGCCAGATGAGCATTGACTCTGAGGGGACGGAGTGCTATATCGTTATTGGCAACCTGAACGGCAGTGAGATCCGCGATCTCAGCGTGAGCGACGAGACGGGGCAGACCTTTACCAACATCGGCAGCTGGGATGTCGACCGCAGTCGCGACTGGAAAGAGGGCAAGTGTGGCATTGTCACCAAACGCGACGGATACGAGCTCTGTTGGGGTCTCGGTGAGAGGGGTGAGCGCACCTATACGACCAGCTACACCGTCACACGACTGGTGAAAGGCTTCGACGATGCCGACGGATTCAACTATATGTTCGTGGCCCAGGGCATCTCTCCCCTACCCGACCATGCAAAACTGACCATTGAGCCAGAAGACACCCTACACTTCACGGCTGAGAACGCAGGCGTCTGGGGTTTCCGGTTCAAAGGCGAGGTAGGCTTCTACGATAACCGTATCGTCGCTGAGAGCAGCGAGCCTTTCGAGAACCGCAGTGCGATGGTCGTGATGTGCCGCTTCAACAAGGGTATGTTTGAGCCCGCCGATGTGAGGGCTGGCAGCTTCGAGGATGTAAAGCAGCGTGCCTTTGACGGCAGCGACTATGTCGACGACGACGAGTGGACCACCAAGGATACCATCATCCTGATCGCTCTGATCCTGGGCTTCCTCTTCGTGCCTATCGTGGCTTTGGCGTGGTATATAATATATGTATGGCGCGCACGCAGGAAGGCGACCAAGGACCTGCTCTGGTATCGGGACATCCCGATGAATGGCAACCTACAACAGGCTAACGACATGCTGAATGCCTACAAGTACTTCAACACCGACTACAACAACCTGCTGTCGGCCTGCATCCTGAAGCTCATCAACCTCGGAGCTATCACCATCGAGCAGCACCTGAACCACAAAGGCAAGAACGTGCAGAACTTCGTCATCCACGATCTGAGGGATGCCGACAAGCAGCCTGTGCTGCTGAAGAAGGTACACCAGATCTTCCAGAAGGCCGCCGGCTCAGACACCATCCTCGAACCGAAGGAGCTAAAGTCGTTCATGAAGAGTAACTACAACCAGAGCATCACCGATTCGTTCATCAATACCCTCCACACCAAGACCAGTCTCAGCAGCTATAAGGATCGTCTCGACGAGGTGCGTCAGGTGTTCGGCCTGAAGAAATTCCTACAAGAGTTCTCGCTCATTGACGAGCGGCATGTGCAGGAGGTGTCGCTGTGGAAGGACTATATGATCTACGCCACGCTCTTCGGCATCGCCGACCAGGTGATCAAGGACATGAAACAGATCAACCCCGAGTACTTCAACATGGACCAGGTGGCCAGTCAGATGGCCGACGACATGACCCTGCCGATGATCTACTCCACGATGCACAGCAGCACTACGCGTGCCGCCATGAGCAAGGCCGAGCGCGAGGCAGCCCGTGAGGCGCGTGCCTCCGGCAGAGGCGGCCATTCCTCATGGGGTGGCGGCGGTGGCTTCTCCGGTGGTGGCTTCGGCGGCGGCGTCAGATAAGTGAACCGCTGAAAATAGCAATGGAATGGATCTGCTCGAACAAATATCTCCACAGTTTATACTGTTTTTCATCCTCTACGGCGTGACAGGAGCGGTGCCGCTCATCGCGGCCCTCTACCTGCTGCTGCGCCGGGGCAATGCCATCGCACCCGGCATCACGCCGCCGGTGCGGCTGCGCCGATGGGCGGCGTCGTTCTTTGCCATGGCAGCACTGGGACATGTGTGGTGGTATTTACTCTACGTCTATTCCCGCGACCTTATGTCTATGGACGGCGTGGTACATTCGGCTGGCTATGTGGCAGTGGCAGTGCTCGACTGCGTGACGCTGCTCACCACCCTCGCCGGCACGTTGCTCTCCATGCTTCAGGACCGTCGCCGGCCCATGTGGCCCGTCTTTGTGGCCATGCTGCCATTCGTGGCACTCGGGGGCGTGCTCATGGTCCATCCCAGTCAGCAGGCCATGCTCATCGCCGAGGTGTACGTCCTGTTGCTCTACGCACTCTTCACCGTCTATATGGTGTTTGCCGTCAGACGGTACGGGCGGTGGCTGAACGACAACTACGCCGACCTGGAGAACAAGAAGGTATGGCTATGCCAGGTGGTGACGCTCGCCTGCCTGTTGCTGTTCATCCTCTACACCCTCGTTGACATCGACACCACCCTCTTAATCTTCCTTTTGCATTTCACCGAACTCGTGCTGTTCGGACTCTTACTCTGGCGTGTGGAGACACTGCCGCAGCTGGAAGATAACAGCCTTACCCCCAACCCCTCTCCAAAGAGCGAGGGGAGTGAATACCCTCAAGGACAAGAACGAACGGAAGAACTATCTACTCCCCTCGCCCTTCGGAGAGGGGGCGGGGGTCAGGCTCCTATCAATATCGACCTCGCCCAAATCGAACGGCTGCTGGCAGAGCACTGCGTGGGCACACAACTTTACCTTCAGCACGACCTGACCGTTCACCAGCTTGCTCTCGCAATTGGCACCAACCGCTTGTATCTCAACCAGTATTTCTCCCGTCAGGGCATCACTTACAACACCTATATCAACAACCTGCGCATCAACCACTTCATCAGCCGCTACCAAGAAGCCGCCCAGGCCGGGCAGCCCTTCACCGCCCAGCAACTGGCCAGCGAGAGTGGTTACCGCAGCTACAGCACCTTCAGCCTCGCTTTCAAGCAGCGCACAGGTCAGAGCGTGACCGCTTGGATGCGCGACTCGGATTGACTTTCGAAATCAGTTGTCGAGTTTCAAAATCTGCAAAAATTGTTTCAAAATCTGCAAAATCTTTCAAGGAGGGCGATTTGGGCTAACAACCTTGGAGGATTTTGCGTATCTTTGCAGAGCAATTTGAAACAGTAGATTATGTACGAACTTCAAGGACTGAGTGATTCATTTTTCCTGATGCTCTACGGCGCGGCGGCATGGTTCGCGCTGTTGGCGGCGGTGTACCTGCTCTTCGGGCGGGGCAACGCGGTGGCGGGCGACGAGGTGGTGCCGAACACGTTGCTACGGCGGTGGACGGCGACGTTCATGATGGCCGTGTTCATGAGCCACGTGTGGTGGGCCGTGCCTGAAGCGTCCGACGACCGGCTGGTGCGCAACATCGTGTGCATCGCGCTCGACCGGCTGACCTTCGTGCCGCTAATGATGTGCGTGCTACTGCGGATACTGCAAGACCGTCGGCGATCGCTCTGGCCCGTGTGGGCAGCAGTGGCACCGGTAGCCGTGCTGGCCGTGGTGTGCCTCGCCCTGCGCAGCGACGTGTTCGAGCCAGCGGTGGAGTGGTACATGGCAGTGGTCGCCGTAGGCTTCCTCGTCTACTACGTTCGGGCCGTGCGGCAGTACGGCCACTGGCTGCTCGACAACTACGCCGACCTGGAGCGCAAGGAGGTGTGGCAGAGCCTGCTGCTGCTGGCTCTCATCCTGTTCGTCCACGTGGCCTACTCCACCAACGGCGGTGCGCTCGTGACGGAATATCTGGCGCAGGTGAACACGATGGTCATCATCGCCTTCCTCCTTTGGCGCGTGGAGACGTTGCAGGAACTGGAGGCCGAGGAGGATGAAAACAATGAAAACTTATAGACTGCTAAATACTTATGGACCAAGAAAAGACTTATACTATCGACGTCGATGAGAACTATCTTGAATTTATCCGTCGCGTCATCGCCGACCAACCTGACCGCGAGCCGTTGCGCATCGTGGAACAACTGGTGGAGATTGTCGGTGGAGAAGTGAAGGACCGCCTCTACGACCTGAGTGCCGTTGCCTCAGAGAAGCGCCTCACCGTGACGCTCCGTCATGGCGGGAAACGGATTGACGGCCGGCTGATACTGATCATGGGCGACAATACCGACCATGTGGACTATTATCTCGACGGCGACGAGTGGGTGCTCACCATCCGTCGCGACGTACCCCCACCCTTCGTCACCCGCCATAGCTACAAATAACAAAATTCTAACTGTTATGCAGACAAGATTTAAGAAGAATGCCAAGATTTTCGACATCGTGATTACCGCCGTCGGCGGCACGCTGTCGGTGGGCGTGATGCTCTACGCCGTTTTCCACTTCGGACTGTACGATGTCTGGCCCGAACTCGTGCTCAACCTATTCTACATCGCCGGTCTGGTGATGATCTGGATGTACTTCTTCAACTCCCCGCGCATCACCACCCAGCAGTTCAACTACTGGTGCTCCATCTCGGTGGGTGTGACGGTGCTGCTGCGCGACATCCTCTTCCCGCCGCCCCTGGCCTACTACGGCCTGCACCTGTCGTGCCTCACCCTGTCGGTGTTGCTGCTCTGCATGCTCACCTTCTTCTATGCCCGCAGGGATTGGAAGAGCTACTCAAAAGGCAATCTGTGGGCCATCTGCATCGTCGACATGCTCATTGCCACACTCTACAACCTCGACATCTACCTGGAGCCCATTAACGAGTACACCGACTATCTGCTCGTCGAGATCTGGATCCGTCCCACCATCACCTACGGCCTCGTGGCCTGTTTCGTGACGGAAACGGAGAAGAGTTAGAGAATCATGCCTCCAAGACACTTACCCAAGAGGCAATGCTCTGGCCCATGCGCTGCTTGAAGGCGGTGGCGAAGGTGCTGTAACTGCGGAAGCCGCTCTCGAGGGCCAGTTGCTGGGCGGTAAAGGGACGATGGGTGGCGACGGCTTCGCGGCAGAGACTGACGAAGTGGCGAATGCGGAGGTCGTGGATGTAGTTGTAGTAGGTAGTGCCCTGGCTGGCGAAATACTGGCCGAGATAGTTGCGGTTGACGCCGACGGCTGCCGAGAGTTGCGACAGGGTCAGATCTTGCTGCAGGTAGAGCCTCGTGCCGACACATTCCGTTTCCAACCGTTGGCCGATACGGGACAATACATCAGCCCTGGCTTTTCTCCGACGAGAGGTGGGGGGGGTAACATTTTTTCCCGCTGGGTTCTCGCCCTGGATGTCAATGTCAGCTTCTTGTTCAGGTTCCGGTTCCGGCAGGAGGTTCTCCTCTTGCTCCGAGGCTTCCTCCAACAGCGGCAACGTCTCCACACGCCACACAAGGAGGACGAACAGCGCGAAGCTGCTCAGTTGGACGAGCAGGAACGACAGCAAGTCGTCAGCAAACCCGTAGTTGACCAGGAGGAGCAGCACCACGATGACCAGCGTATGGCTGACCCACACCTCCTTATGCTCCAGGTCAGCGTAGTGGTCGCGCAACCACCGCTGGTATTGCCTGACGGCGATAATCATATATACGGTAAAGACGGCATAGAGCGACAGCATATAGACGACGATGGGGGGCGCGAAATTGATGTCGGGCCGAGCCATCTGCAGTGCTCCGAGTACCACGAAGGGCACGGTGGCGGCGACGAAAGGCCTGAGCGATCGGTGGCGGTCCTGAAGCATGGAAAGCATGGTACCGAAGAGGGTGATGAGCAACCCCGCACCGTCGAGTACGGCGAGCAGCGTAAAGAGCCAGGATTGCTCGGCGAAGCCGCTGGCGTAGGCCAGTAGCCAGTAGACATGGCCAACGGCTGCGAAGCCGAAGAATGCTGCCGCCCACCGTCGCAGCCGCACGGGCGGCGTGATGCCGGGCGCGATGACGTTCACCTTACTCAACAGCAGATAGAGGCACAGCAGCAGCGCCGTCGCCGCTGCCCCGCCGTAGAGCGTGAAGTACAGCATTATCTGTGCAGAAGTTAGTTCGTGCATATCCTTTATATTTATTTCTCGCAGCCTTTTTGGCTGCAAAGTTACAGCTTTTTTTCAATTATCAGCCCTTTAACGCTTAAAAAATAAATTTCAACGCTCAGCTAATGCAATTCCGACCCGGGATATGCAAGACTCTCGTTTAATGCAATTTCGCCTCGCGACTGACGGCTAAAGCAAAAAAAGTGACGGCTAAAGCAAAATCTTTCGCGGCGGCCGATTCGGATGCGGCGGAATGGGGATTTTTGTGTATCTTTGAAGGCAAATTTAGTAACTAAAACTTTTTATTAATACAAATTAGAAATCATATCAATAAAAATAATAGAGTAAAACAATGAAAAAGAAATCAATTAAATGCGCTTTGATGCTCGGGATCATCACAGGGTTGGTGGCGTGTAACTTAAACATGCCCAAGGAGACACAGTCATCATTTGAGACAATGACAGTGGAGAAATCTGACATTGAACTGCCCTACAAGTTCAGTGCAAGGATGAAAGGTCAGAATGATGTGACCGTAACGCCGCAGGTCAGTGGTCAGTTGATGAAGATTTGCGTGGCTGAGGGTCAACAAGTGAAGAAGGGGCAGACGCTCTTTATTATCGACTCCCGTAACGCCCAACTGGAATTGGAGGCAGCACAGGCCAACCTGCAGGCCGCCTTAGCTCAGGAGAACTCCGCCAAACTGGAGTACGAGTCGAATAAGAACCTGTTTGAGAAGAAAATTGTGAGCAGTTATATGCTGAACAATTCGGAAAACGCCTTCAAACAGGCTCAGGCTGCAGTGGCTCAGGCCCGTGCATCGGTGAACAGCGCGAAGGTCAACTTAGGATTCTGTACTATCACGGCTACTGTATCGGGAGTCATTGGAGAGATTCCCGTGCGTATCGGCGACCAGGTGTCGCCTATGACACAACTGACTATGCTGAGCGGCAACACGACGATGTACGCCGAGTTCTCAGTAACGGAGGCCATTGTCGAGGCCATGGTGAAGGAGGGCATGAATGCAACCGATGTGGAGAAGTATATTGCCAGTCTGCCCGAAGCAACGTTTGTCATGAAGAACGGCACCGAGTATCCTCACAAAGGTCGCGTCGTCAGCCTGACGGGTGTTGTCAATTCGACAACAGGCTCATTGACCGCCAAGGTGTCGTTCCCCAATCCTGAAGGTCATCTGTATTCTGGCATACAGGGTTCGATAGTCATGTCATTTGCTGAAGAAGGCGTGATGGTCATTCCCCAAAACGCTGTAGTGCGCCTGCAAGATAAGTCACTGGTCTATAAGGTGAAGGCTGACAGCACGGCTACCGCTATAGACGTGACGACACAGGATACCGGTAACGGTAAGGACTTCATCATAACCAGCGGCCTGAACGTGGGTGACAAGATTGTGACCACAGGTGCCAATAACGTGACAGAGGGACAGAGGGTGCTGTTTCCAGAGGAGAATTGAGAATTGATAATTGACAATTGACAATGAAGAACAATATCTTTATCAATAAATACGTGATGGCATGTGCCATCTCGATTGTGATAGCACTGGTGGGCTACATCTCGATGAGCACACTGCCAGTGGAGCAGTATCCCGACATCGCGCCGCCAACGGTGATGGTAACGACGAGTTACTCTGGCGCTGATGAGAACACGGTGATGAAGTCGGTCATCCAGCCGCTCGAAGAAGCTATCAATGGCGTGACGGACATGTCTTACATGACCTCCAAAGCCTCGTCGAACGGTGATGTGGAGATCAGTGTCTATTTCAAGCAGGGCGTTGATCCTGACTTAGCGGCGGTGAACGTTCAGAACCGCGTGACCCGCGCACAGGCCCTGCTGCCTGCCGACGTCAACAAGATTGGTGTGACCGTGGAGAAGCGTCAGAACAACATCCTGCAGATTTTCGCAGTGCGCAGTGCCGACGGCAAGTACGACGAGGACTTCGTCTCTAACTACGTCGACATCAATATCAAGCCACGCCTGATGCGTATCACCGGTGTGGGTAACGTGCAGAGCCTTGGTAACACTTATGCCCTGCGCCTCTGGCTGAAGCCCGACGTGATGGCACAGTACGGCCTGACCCCTAATGACATCTTCGCCGCCATCGGCGGACAGAGTTTCGTCTCGGCTGTGGGTTCCTTGGGCGAGAAGTCCGGCAATTCCTACCAATATAATATGCAGTACAAGGGAACGCTGAAGACGGTTGAGGAGTTCAACGACATCGTGCTGCGCACCAGTGGCGGCGGTATGCTCCACCTGAGCGACGTGGCTGAAGTGAAGATTGGTGCCATGAGTTACAACTTCACCTCAAACATCCAGGACCGTCCGGGCGCCATGTTCATGGTGTTCCAGGCACCGGGAGCCAACGCCACTGAGGTGAACGCCCGCATCAACAAGACGTTTGAGGAGGTGAAGGCAACAATGCCGGCCGGACTGGAGTTCGTCACCCTGATGACCAGCGATGACTTCCTGTTCGCTGCCATCCACAATGTGGTGGAGACACTGGTCATCGCCATCATCCTCGTGGTGCTCGTGGTGTTCTTCTTCCTGCAGAACTTCAAGGCCACCATCATTCCCTCCATATCCATTATCGTATCATTGTTGGGTACCTTTGCCATCGTTTCATTGGCAGGCTTCTCGCTCAACATCCTGACGCTCTTCGCCCTCGTGCTGGCCATTGGTACGGTGGTCGACGATGCCATTGTGGTGGTAGAGGCTGTCATGGCGAAGATGGAGGGAGGTATCAGCGATGCCCGCGAGGCCACCCGTCAGGCGATGAACGAGGTGTCGGTAGCCGTGGTCTCGTGTACCTTGGTGTTTATGGCTGTGTTCATCCCCGTGACGTTCATGCCCGGCACCTCAGGTACCTTCTTCACCCAGTTTGGTGTGACGATTGCCTCCAGCGTTGGCCTGTCGTGTGTCTCGGCCCTGACGCTCTGTCCCGCGCTCTGCGCCATCATGATGCGCGTGACGGAAGGCAAGAAGGAGGGTAAGGGTATTATCTACTACACGAAGAAAGCCTACAACGTCAGTTATAATGCCATCTACAACAAATACAGCCGGAGTGTCCAGAAGTTCATCAAGCGTCCCCTCATGGCTTGGACCCTTCTGGCCGTGGCTGCCGTGCTGCTTGTGTTCTTCATGAGAAGCCTGCCGTCAGGACTGGTGCCCCAGGAGGATCAGGGCGTATTCCTGGTTGACCTCAGTGCACCGGAGGGAACCACGCTGCAGCAGACCCGTGAGATCATGAAGCAGGTGGAGGAGAAGGTGAAGAAGATTCCCGAGATGGAGAGCTTCGCCCTTTGCTGTGGCTATGGTATGCTCTCGGGTGCCGGTTCCAACTTTGCCACATTGGTAGTCCGTCTGAAGAACTGGGAGGAGCGCCCGGGCATGAACCATCTGCTGACACTCGTCATGTATCGCTTCTACTTCGATTGTCAGGACATCAAGAACGTGCAGGTGACACCTTTTGAGATGCCTCAGATTCCCGGCTACGGTACGAGCAACAGTGTAACGCTGGTCGTCGAGGATCCCTCTGATGGCAACCTGTCGGAGTTTGCCAAGCAAACCGAGCATTTCCTGGCCAAATTGTCTGAGCAGCCGGAGATTGCCGCGGCTATGTCCACGTACTCTGAGCGGTTCCCGAAGTATCAGGTCGATGTCGATGCGGCCCAGTGTGACCGTGCCGGTGTGTCGCCGGCCGACGTACTCAATACGCTCGGTACTTTCTGCGGTGGCGCGTATATCGGCAACTTCAACCAGTTTGGTAAGGTCTATCGTATCATGGCTGCTGCCTCGCCCGAATATCGTCTCGACCCGTCGTCACTGCAGAACATCTTCGTACAGGTCGGTGACGGCAGGATGGCACCTATCGCTGAGTTTGTCTCGTTGAAGGAGATTGTCGGCCCTGCCAACATCGAGCACTTCAACCTATTCCAGAGCATCACCTGTTACATCCAAACCGGTAGTGGCTTTACCGAGGGTGATGCCCACAAGGCCATCGCCAAGGTGTTCAAGGAGGAGATGCCTGCTACAGCCTCCTACGAGTATAGTGGCATGTCGCGTGAGTTGGAGGAGGCTGCCGGGTCTAATGCCACCGCCTTCATCTACATCATCTGCGCTATCCTGATCTACCTCATCCTGGCCTCACTGTATAACTCTTGGTTCACACCGTGGGCTGTGCTCTTCAGCGTGCCTTTCGGACTGATGGGTGCCTTTGTGTTTGCCTATTTCGGCAATTTGCTGAGTCTGCCCGGCATGGACAACAACATCTACCTACAGACAGGTGTCATCATGCTGATAGGTCTATTGGCGAAGACGGCCATCCTGATTACCGAGTTCGCCACAGAGCGCCGTGCCCAGGGGCTGAGCATCTATGATGCCGCCTTCGAGGCCTGTAAGGAGCGTCTGCGCCCCATTCTGATGACGGTGGCCACGATGATCATCGGTATGATTCCGCTCGTCATTGAGGGTGGTGCAGGTGCCAACGGTAACCGTGCCCTGGCTCTCGGCGTCATCGGCGGTATGAGCATCGGCACCATTGCCCTACTCTTCGTCGTGCCGGCCTTCTTCATCGTGTTCCAGAAGCTGCACGAGAAGTATCAGGGTGCCCCGAAAATGAAAAGTGTTGAAGTAAAAACGGAGGAATAAATCATGAAAAGACTAAGCAATATCTTCGTCGCTGCAGCCGTGAGCCTGATGCTCACAGGCTGCGGTATATATAATAGGTACGCGCAAGAAACACCTACACCCGCCGATGTCTTTGGTACCGACGGGAACATTCAGGCAGCCACGGGCGAGACGTCCATGGCCCAGGTGTCATGGCGCAAGTTTTTCACCGACCCGCTGCTACAGCAACTCATTGAGCAGGTACTGGCCAACAACACCGACCTCAACTCCGCCCGCATTGCCGTGGAGAAGAGCGAAGCCGCACTGACGGCAGCCAAACTGGCCTACCTGCCCTCGCTCTACTTCGCACCTCAGGGCTCGCTATCCAGTTTCGACGGGAGTGCCGCCTCGAAGACCTATACTCTGCCGTTGCAACTGTCGATGGACATCGATGTGTTCGGTTCCATCACCAACCAGAAGCGTGCGGCAAAGGCCGTGGTCCTGCAGGCCCAGATGCAGCAGCAGGCCATACGATCCAACCTCATATCGGTCACGGCCCAGCAGTACCTGATGCTGCAGGTGCTCGACCTACAGTTGGAAATCCTTACTCAAACCGACAGCCTTTGGAACAAGTCGCTCGAGACCGAGCAGGCACTCTGGGAGAACGGCAAGGCCTATAGCACCGCCGTCAATCAGATGGAGGCCTCCTACCTAAACGTGAAGACGCAGATGGCTGACACCCGCCGCAATATCCGAGCCGTCGAGAACGCCATCTGCAAGTTGCTGGCCGTCAGCCCGCAGCACATCAACCGTCAGAAGTGGGGCACCTCCACCCTGCATCATGCCGAGGCTACGGGTGAGGTAGAAGAGCGCATGTTCAACACCAGGTACCTGCAGATCGGCGTGCCGGCACAGATGCTGGAGAACCGACCCGACATCCGCATGGCCAACCACGCCATGGAAGAGGCTTTCTACAACACGCAGGCGGCCCGTTCGGCCTTCTATCCCAGCATCACGCTTAGCGGCACTGCCGGATGGACCAATGATGCCGGCATCGTCGTCAATCCCGGCAAACTGCTGCTGAACGCCGTCGCCCAACTCACGCAGCCCATCTTCGCCCGTGGCAAGTTGATTGCCAACAAGAAGATAGCCACGCTCACCGAGGAGGACCTGCAGAAGAAGTACGTCCAGACGGTCATCAATGCCGGAAACGAGGTGAACGAGGCCTTGGCCGACTGCCTGACGGCTCGCGAGAAGCACACCTACTACCAGCGCCAGGTGGAGGTGCTCGGTGAGGCATATTCCGGTACGCACGAACTGATGGACAACGGCAAAGCCAGTTACATCGAGGTGCTCACTGCCCAGGAGTCGCTGCTCAACGCACAACTCAGCCAAGCTATGAACATGTACAATGCATCCGAGGCCGTCATTGCCCTCTACATTGCCCTCGGAGGAGGCACCAAGTAGTATTGAGAATTGAACATTAATGAATAATAATAGCACAATGAAAATCAGACATTATCTAACAATGATCGCCGTTGTCCTGACAGTTCAGGCTAACGCAGAAGATTATCGTGACATGAAACCCCTTACGCTGGAAACTCCGGAGATGAAGGCTGCGCTTGTGGAAACAAAGGATCTTCCACCCGCTACGATGAATCTGACGACAACCGCCGACAAGTGGAAACCTGACTTTGACTTCTTCAAGTCGAAGACGAATCCAGGTGTCAAGCCCTACAAGTTCATGGACGACCTGACCTTCGTCGGCGTTCCTCTGTTCGTTGCAGGTTGGGCCGTCAAGGGCGACAAGGCCATGTTCCGCGTCAATGCCAAGGCCGACCAAGGCGGCAAGAAGAACACACAGTTGCTCACCGACTTCAAGACCGGCATCGACGACTATACGCAGTTCTTCGGCCCCGCCATGGTGGTCGGATTGAAACTGGGCGGCTACGAAGGCCGCAGCGACTGGCCCCGTCTGTTAGCCAGTTCACTGTCATCGTATGCCATCATGGCTGCCTTCGTCAATGGCATCAAGTACACCGCCAAGGAGATGCGTCCTGACGGCAGTACCGCCAACTCATGGCCTTCGGGGCACACTGCCACCGCTTTCGTCGGTGCCTCGCTGCTCCACAAGGAGTATGGACTGACGCGCTCCCCCTGGTGGTCGGTGGCCGGCTACGGTGTGGCCACGGCAACGGGCGTGATGCGTGTGCTCAACAACCGCCACTGGATCAGCGACGTGATGTCGGGTGCCGGCATCGGTATCATGTCCACCGAGTTGGGCTACGCCCTCTGCGACCTGATGTTCAAGCAGAAGGGACTGCTGCGGGGTGACCTGGTGCTGGACAGCGAGGATCCCTCCTTCTTCAGCATCTCCATGGGTCTTGGTCTGGGCAACAAGGACCTCGAGTTTGAGAGCTATGGTGAGAAGATCGGCCTCAAGTTCCGTGCCGCCACGGTGGTCGATGCCGAGGGCGCCTACTTCTTTAACAAGTACGTGGGCGTGGGTGGCCGTCTCCGCGTCAGGGCACAGTCGGTCAAGGACTTCGGCGACTTTGCCGATATCGTGGCCGTCGAGGACTATTATGCCTGGCAGGGCCTGCAGCCTCACTACGAGGCAGCGTTCCCCGGTGACTTCACGGGTACCCCCGACCAGAACGAACTGACCTTCCTGAACAAGATGGGCTATCGGATGGACTCGGAGAGTGCCTGGAATGACAACGCTCCCGTCACCAACAGTTACGGCATCGTGAAGAGCGACCACATCACCGAGTTCACCGGTAGTGTCGGCGTCTATTTCAACCTGCCACTCAGCAGCCACTTCTCTTTGGGCACCAAGGCGCTCATCGGCCGTTCCATCACGCAGGACCTTGACATCGACGGCCACGCCGAGGGCAACATGAAGGACATCGCCTACACGATGACGCTCGACAATCGTCCGGGGCACAAGGATGCCTCTGGTGACCCCAACA
>JAFTFO010000026.1 GCA_017449495.1 Prevotella sp.
CCCAACTTTCGCTTCAATCCGCTTTGGTTTGCTTTTTCGTCCCTAACTGAACTTCCTCGATTTTCCCCGCTTTGCCTTTATTTTAGGACTTCTTCGCGTTAATCTTCCAAAATTGCTTTGTAACGTCAGTGTTTTTTCGTATCTTTGCACCAGAAATTGTGATGTTTTATGATTTCGCTGGGATTTGACAGCAAAGTTCGTGCTATCATACAACATTCATTCTGCATAAGATTACGAAGAAAAAGTTAAAACAAAAATTAAAACAATAAAGGAGAGAACAAGATGGAAAAGAGAACAGTAATCGTAACAGGCGGCAACTCAGGACTTGGTTACCAGTGCGCAAAGAATATTGCCATGAAGGATAAGAATTATACGTTGGTGCTCGCCTGCAGGAACCCAGAGAGAGCGGCCAAGGCTATACAGGATATGAAAGCGGAGACGGGAAACAATAATATCCATTCGGTGGCACTTGACCTTGCGTCGCTGGATTCAGTGCGCTGCTTCAAGGAGCTTTACAAAAAAGAATACTTTCCACCGCTTTATTCCATCGTGTGCAATGCGGGACTCAACCGCACTCCGCTGGAATATACAAAAGATGGATTTGAGATGACCTTTGGTGTGTGCCATTTGGGACATTTCCTTCTTGTGAATGAGATGCTTGATATGGTGGCCGAAGACGGTAGGATTGTCTTCGTTGCCAGCGATATGCACAGACCTCCGATCATCATGTCGCTCAAGGCACCTGCATTTACTGATGCATACAAGCTGGCATATCTTGGGAAAAATGAGAAGCCGTCCGGCAAGGACATGAGTCTAAGATATCCCATGGCAAAACTCTCCAATATCCTCTGTGTTTATGAAATGGCTGACAGACTGAATGCTGCCGGAAAGAAGATTACGGTCAACGCCTTCAATCCGGGTCTTATGACGGATACAAATTTCATGCCGACGGGCAGCAAGGTGCAGAAAGCCCTGATCAGCGCGGGATCAACAATAGTGGCCAAGCTCACAAACCGCTACGGGAGTGGACTCACTTCTGGGAAGGAACTTGCGAAAATGGTGACAGAAGAGAGCTTTGCAGGTGTAACCGGGAAGTATAATGACCGGGGCACGTTCTCAAAAACTTCGGAACCAAGTTATGATAAGAAGGCTGCGGAAAAACTGTGGGAACAAAGCGTGGAACTGCTGAAGATGAATCAGAACGAAATGTTTATATAAACATTGATGCAAAAATAGCGAAAATTCTCTGATTATCACTATCTTTGCAAATAAAATTTGCTAAAACAAATACGATTATGAAGCATAAGGTAAAGGTGACTGTCATCGACAAGAAACTCTATCCAGAGTTGCAGCAGCAGTATTGTGCAGATCCTAATTCTGGCATGTGTCCCTGCTATAACGTGGGTGACGAGTTTATTTTTGAGAGAGACGAGAACAATGACCATTTTTGGCATGGTGGCCTGAACACACTGGTAAGGACTACAGCAGACCCGAATACTATAGCAGGTGGCCCGAAGATGCCCCACTGCTCAGAGGCATGGGATGCCATCAGCCGTTACATATATACCGGCTTGCAAGGTGGTTCGATTATGAAAGGCTGGATGAAGCGTGAGAACGAAATGATCTGTTGTTGTTCTGACGGCACACGGCCAGTCATCTTCAAGGTTGAGAGAATAGATGATAAATGATTCTCATAAAAAATCTCAAAAATCGCTCCCGTATTGCCAAAATGCGGGAGTTTATTGTGCCTTTGAACTAGAAACAAACTATAATATAGATGAATACAAAAACAAATCTCAAGGACTGTATTGTGCCTATACACTTTACTCGCTGGAGCACAGGAAGGAATTTTCAGCCATTACCTCTTCGCCTACTTTACCAGTGACGAAACAGCAGAGTAACAAGTTTACTATGTCATCTCGCACAACGGACTGGACTTCTCGCCTTTGAACGGCGGACGGCCTGTAGTCGTTGCAGATACTATCAGCGTGAGTGGTGAAGATAATATGAATTTATGGGATGTCCGGTGTCTGTGAGGACTGAGTATGGCTGATGCGATATTCCATTGGTGTGCAGCCAAAGTGTTTCTTGAAGTACTTGCCGAAGAAGGAGGTGTTCTCAAAGCCCAGCCGCAGGGCCACCTCCTTGACACTAAGGTCGGTGGAGAGCAGCAAGTAACGGATGTCCTCGTTCACCATATCAGCAATCCACTCGTGGGCCGACTTTTGGCTGCAAGCTTTGCAGATGGTGGCAAGATACTTGGGCGTGATGCAGAGCTGCCGGGCGTAGTATTCTACCGTCTGCTTCTTGACGGTGGCATTCGTTAGCGTGTCGAGGAATCTCTTGAAGTGCATATGTCCAGTACTGGCATCTTCGGCCATGTCGGTCTGCCACTCGCCTTGCTCCATCATCGACAGAATCTCGTAGAGCAAGCCATGAATGATAGTACGGATAATCTCCTTATGATAGGGTTCATTGGGAGTCTGTAGCTTCGACTCCAACAGATAGTCGTAGTAGGCCAATTGCTGCAGGTGTTGCTCTGACAGATTGTTTACCTGTCTCTTGTTGATATACAGCATACGGTTCCACTGCTTGATGTTATTGCGCATCAGTTCCTGTACCAGCCTTACAGACAGCCGCACCACGTTGACCTTGGTATCGGGGCTTACCAAGAGGTGGTCGATGTGCTGTCCTGGCATACAGACGATGAATGTATGCTCGGCGATGTCGTGCGGCTGTCCGTTTAGGTGAAGTTTCACCAATCCCTGACGGCACATAATAAATATGTAGCCGTCGGCTTGTGTATGGTTCAGACGCGACAGGTCGGTAATGTTCCGCATTTGCGTGATACACTCGTCGATATAGTCTATGTCTTTTTTATCCATTATCGGTTGCAAAGGTAATGAATATTTTTCTTTCGTCGTGTCCTTTACGTCGAAAATTGTGTGCTTTTTCCGTGTAGTTCGCCTTTTAGCACATTTCCTTCGCCGTATGGAATATCATTGCATGTTCCTTTTGTGCTACTTTTGCGCCTACAAAACAAAATTCGAGTTATACAGGAGTCAAAAAGTATGAAAAAGGAAAATCATGTATTAATGATGTTCGCGCTACTGGCACTGGCAGGTTGCGGCGGGCAGAAAGAGAAACGGGAGGCGGCTCCCGTGCGAGTGACCACAGAGAAAGTAAGTCTAGGGATGGACTACGCCCAAAGTCCCTACGTGGGACAAGTTCAGGAGGCATCAAGTACTGCTGTCAGCTTCATGTCGGCAGGCACCGTGAGCCGTGTCTATGTAGAGGAGGGGCAGCGTGTTAGCCGTGGCCAGTTGATAGCCGAGATGGATAACACCTCCGCCCTCAATGCCCTGCTGGCCGCCGAGGCCAGCCTGCGGCAGGCTAAGGATGCCTATGAGCGCATGAAGCAGTTGCACGACGACCAGACGTTGCCCGAGATGCAGTGGGTGGAGGTGCAGAGTAAGTTGCAGCAGGCGCAGTCGGCCTACGAACTATCTAAGAAGAATGTCGCTGACTGCCGTCTGGTGGCTCCCGTCAGCGGCATCGTCGGTCAGAAGTTCGTCGATGCCGGTGAAACGGCCATGCCCGGCAGTCCTGTGGTGACACTACTCGACATATCCCATGTCAAGGTCAAAGTCTCTGTGCCTGAAAACGAAATCAACGGCATTCCGACCTCTGTCGCATCCACCATCAAGGTAGCGGCACTCGGCGGCGAGACTTTCCAGGGCGGACGCATCGTGAAACACGTTGCCAGCGATGCTATGACCCACAGCTACGGCATCCAGATTCACCTCGCCAATCCCTCGGGGCGCCTGCTGCCTGGCATGGTCTGCACTGTGAGGTTCAACCATGAGTGCAACCCGCAAATAACCGTTCCTGTCACCGCCGTGCAGCGCGGGCAAGGCCAGTCGCTATATGTCTGGACTATCAGCAACGGGCGGGTACGACAGCAGCCCGTCTCGACTGGCGAGACCTACGGTAGTCGCATCGTCATCACCGACGGCTTGAAGGAGCGCGACAGCGTGGTGACTGCTGGCTGGCAAAAATTGAGTAACGGAAGTAAAGTGTCGGCGTTATGAGCAAGGAAAAAAACAGCCGGTGGGTGGCGTGGATGATGCGCAACTACCGCCTCACCTTTCTGGTCGTGGGGCTGATGTTTATTCTGGGCATCTACGGACTGGGTAGGATGTCTAAAGCTGAGTTTCCTGATTTTACCCTGCGGACGGGCGTTGTGGTAGGCATCTACCCGGGAGCCACCAGCGAGGAGGTGGAAGAGCAGCTTGTAAGGCCGCTCGAGCGCTACCTGTTTACTTTCAAGGAGGTGAACCGTTCCAAGACCACCAGCACGAGCCAGAACGGGATTTGCAGTGTTATGGTGGAACTGAACGATGATGTAAATAACAAGGATGAAGTATGGAGCAAGATCAAACACGGGCTGAATGCATTTAAGTGTACTTTGCCGAAAGGTGTGGCAGACGTTGTGGTCAATGACGAGTTCGGCGACACGTCAGCGCTGCTTGTCGCCGTTGAAAGCGATAGCCGGGATTACAGGCAGCTGGAAAAGTATTGTGACCTGATTGGCGACCGCCTGCGAACATTGCCTTCCGTCTCGAATGTGCGTATTTTGGGGAACGTGAAAGAGCAGATTTCCGTCATCGTCGATTACGACCAGCTGTCGGCATACGGCATCAGCAGCCAGCATCTGGCCGACGCATTGTCCGCGCAGGGTATCACCACTGTCAGCGGAAGTGTGAGCGGTTGGCAGAAGGATATGCCTGTCCATGTGTCGCCCGCCTTACGGGGCGAAGATGAAATATCCGAACAGATTCTATACAGCGATGCCGCAGGCCGGGTAGTCCGAGTAAAGGACGTGGCGCGTGTTGAACGCGGGTACGACCTGACGGATGGTTTCATTGAGTACAACGGGCATCGCTGCGTCATCATCTCGATGGAAATGCTGGCAGGCAACAACATCGTGCAATATGGGCGAGACGTTGAAAGCCTGCTGGCAGAGGTCAAGGCCGCCGAACTGCCGGATGACGTGGCAATACACACCATCAGCGACCAAGCCAGTGTGGTCAGTGCCAGCGTCAATTCATTCCTGCGTGACCTGTTCGTCTCGATGGTAGTCATCATCCTCACGATGATGCTTCTTTTCCCGTTGAGTTCGGCACTGGTTGCTTCCACCGCAATTCCCGTGACGACGTTCATCTCGGTGGGCATCATGTATCTGGCCGGCATCCCACTCAACACGATTACGCTCGCAGCTCTGATTGTGGTACTCGGTATGGTCGTGGACGATTCAGTCATTGTCATCGACGGCTATCTGGAATACCTCAATACAGGGATGAGTCGCTGGCACGCTGCCTGCCGGAGCATTTCGACCTATTTTATGCCCATGTTGTTGGCTACTGCCTGTATCAGCGCCATTTTCTTCCCGCTGTTGCTTACCTGTACTGGGCAGAAGGGAGATTTCCTGCATGACTTTCCGATTGCCATTGCTATTAACCTGATGACCTCGCTGTTCGTGGCTTTGGTCGTTATTCCGATACTGCTGGTCACTCTTATCCGGAAGAAGACTCATAAGGAAGGACGTAAAAGCATTACCGACTACGTGCAGGAAATATACGACCGACTGCTCGGCTGGGTATTCCGTCACGCATGGCTGGCACTGGGCATGGCCGTCGCCGTTCTGCTCTCCACGGTGTTCTATGCCAGCGAGGTCAAACGGCGCATGATGTCCTGCTCGGAGCGCGACCAGTTCGCCGTGGAGATCTACCTGCCTAAAGGAACGGGACTGGCTGAGACGGTACAAGTGGCCGATTCTGTCTATACTGTGCTGGGCAGCGACGAGCGGGTGCGAGCCATCACCTCGTTCAAAGGTTGTGCATCGCCCCGTTTCCAAGCCTCCTACACCCCTAAGCAAGGTGGAAAGAACTATGCGCAGTTCATTGTGAACACCATCTCGAACGAGGCTACGGAGCAACTCGTGGACGAATACACGGCACGACTTTCGGAAGCCTTCCCTAATGCTTTTGTCAAGTTCAAGCAGTTGGACTCCCAAGTGTTTCAGGCACTGGAGTATCGCTTTTATGGGGAAAATCTGGACTCCCTGCATAGTGCTGCCGGGCAGCTTATGGACTATATGCGCAGCAATCCCGACTTGATGTGGGTGCGCACCGACTTCGAACAGCCGGAACCGATAGTGGAAGTTACACTCGACGAGATAGCCGCAGCACAGTTGGGTATCAGTCGCCAGTCTCTTTCGCTCGGTCTGATGTCACAGATTGATGCCCGTCCGGTAACAACCCTGTGGGAGGGGGATTACGGAGTTCCAGTCATGTTGAAGGACGACCGTTGGGACGATGCGGGATTCGAGGACTTCGGTCATATCCACCTGCAGCCGATGACATCCCCCTCGAAGGTGCAGTTGAAACAGGTAGCCAGAGTGTCACCCAAGTGGAGTGAGACGAAAATCGTCCACCGCAACGGTGTGCGCTGCATGACGGTGACGGCCGAACTTCCACGCACCATGACAGCGGAGAACTTCGCCCCCGACTTACAGCGGTTTGTCGAGGAAGAGATGCGCTTGCCCCAAGGTGTAACCACCGAGTTAGGCGGAGAGATAGAAAACGACAAAGAGAGCATGCCGCAGCTCGGAGCGGGACTGTTCATCGCCATGATTATCATTTTCTTCTTCCTGCTGTTCAATTTCAAGAAATACAAGCTGACGTTCGTCTGCATGTTCGCTGTCATACTATTCATCCCCAGTGCCATGTTCGGCCTTTTCATTACCGACACCACAATGGGACTGACAACCATCTTCGGGTTCATCACGCTGATGGGGCTGATTATGCGTAATGAGATTCTCATTTTCGAGCATGCCGAGGGAGGAATGAAAAACGGGCTGTCGGCACGCGAAGCAGCATTCGAAGCGGGCAAGCGACGAATGGTTCCCATTTTCCTGACAACGGTAACGACTGCCGTAGGCGTCGTGCCGATGATTGCTGCGGGCTCCGCCATGTGGAAGCCCGTGGGCATCACTATTCTTTTTGGCGGCCTGGGTGCGCTCGTGCTGGTCGTCACCGTGTTACCGGTCATTTATTGGAAAATTAACGAAAAAAGAGGATGAAAATGAAATACTTATCGAAACACTTGTCAATACTGCTATTGTTGTTCCCCATAACAGCAGCAGCACAGCCATACACATTAGACCAATGCCGCGAACTGGCACTGAAGCGAAACCGTACCCTGCAGTCAGCCCGTCTCGACATGTCGAAAGCCGACGAAGACAAACGCAAAGCCTTTACAGCCTATTTCCCTGAAGTGTCGGGCATGGGTGCCGCGTTCTGGGCTGATGACTATATGATTCAGATGGGGCAAACGGCAATGTTGAAAAACGGAAGGATGGCTACCCTGAGTGCCACGCAACCCCTGTTCGCCGGTGGGCAGATTGTCAATGCCAACCGTTTGGCGAAGGTACAGCAAGAGGTGTCGGCGTTGAAATACCATCTCACAGAGAACGAAGTCCTACAGCGCGTTACCGAAACTTACTGGCAGATTTTCAGCTTGCAAGCCAACCTCACTACGCTCGACAGTAGCGACCGTCTGCTGGCTGAACTCCTGCGTATGACAAACAGCTATGTCCGTGCCGGGGTACGCCTGCCGGCCGACACGCTGCGCTTGCAGCTGCGCCGTCAAGAACTGGAATCCAACCGACTCTCCATCGACAACGCCCTGCGCCTCTGCCAGATGTCGCTGGCCAACATGATGGGTATCGACTGGCAAAGATTCTCCGTCGTCGACACCACCTTTGCACAGCCTGCAGACCCCGTCACAGCTTTCATTCCTGCCGACGATGCTGCCACCCAGCGCAGTGAGTATCTGCTGCAAGAACGCGCCGTCGATGCAAGCCGACTTCAATTACGTATGGAACGTGGAAAACTGCTGCCTACGCTTGGTGTCGGTGTAAATGGTATCTATGCTAACCTGATGGAGAAGAATGAGACACACGGCATTCTCTACGCTACCCTCAGCGTCCCCATCTCCGCGTGGTGGGGAGGCAGTCATGCCATCCGCAAGGCACGTTATAACCGCCAGCAGGCTGAACTCGCACTGCAAGACACTCGTCAGAACTTGCGCTTAGACATTGAGCATGCATGGAACTCCCTCGTGGAGTCCTACCGGCAAATCGATGTCGCCCGCCGCAACGTCATCTCTGCCCAGGAGAACCTGCGCCAGAACCAGTCCTACTACCGTAACGGCACCACGACAATCAACGACCTCCTCGATGCCGAAAACCAACTATTGCAATCCCAAAACCGACTAACCTCCGCTCTTGCGACCTACCAAGTGCGTCTGGCCGATTACGGGCGGAAAGTGAAATAAAACCCAAGGAGACCCTACACGGATGCTGACCGTCATTCCCTTCGCCACCTATGGCGGCAGTAGCATCAAGAACGGACGGAGCAGCGAGAGCAGAGCCAAGCTTGGATGGCCGAGTCGTGACGGACGAAGGCGAAGCCAAGGCGTGTGATAATTCGAAAGCCGCCTATCCAGATGTGAACTGGAAGGATGGCAAATTGCTGAACAGAGTGTCAGAGAAGGAGTTGAAGGCTTGGATAGGGAAATAAGATTCCTATTTCGTCTGCCTCGCACTGATGACGAGCCAGACACCCGCGAAGATTAGGATGGCAGCAATGAGGTGCTGCCACTGGAACACTGCCAGTCCCATCAGGAGGCTGGCAGTCACTGTTACGAAGGGCTGCACGTAGTTAAAAGCCCCGCATGTGCCTTTATATTGCCCATCGTAAATCCTAATAATTCTCAAAACATTTGGCATAGTTAGTGATTTTAGGTCGTTTTTAGGTACTTTTGCAGAGATTTAAGTGAGTTTATGCCAAAAGAGCGAAACAAAACAGACGATTACCGCGAAAAGGCTTATGCGGGAGATACCAAGGCGATGAATAACCTGGGTGTCTGTTATGAGCGTGGAACCGGTGTGAAGGTTAATCTGGAGATGGCCTTCGACTGGTATATGAAGGCAGCTGAACTGGATGATGTCTATGGCTGCTTCAACGTTGGTGAATGTTACTATCATGGCAAAGGCGTGGAAGCAGACCCTGTATTGGCTTTTGAATGGTACATGAAAGCTGCCGACAAGGGTGACATACAGAGTCAGGTGAATGTTGCCAATGCCTATTATCTTGGCAACGGTGTTGAGATGGATCACTACAAGGCATTTCTCTGGTATCGTGAGGCTGCATTCCAAGGCCATGTACTCTCACAGAAGAACTGCGGAGCAGCTTGCTGGAATGGTGACGGTGTGGAAAAGAACCTCGAAGAGTGCGTCTTCTGGTATGAGTTGGCGGCCAATGGCGGCGATGCGCAGGCACAATTTGCTACAGGCTGGTTTCTGATGACTGGCACAGGCGTTCCCAAAGATGAGCGCAGGGGCTTGAAGTGGATTCACAAGGCCACCTTCCAAGGCTATCAGCCCGCGATAGACTATTGTAAGGAGCACAATATAAAATGGTATTAAGCAATGACAGTAGATGAGTATTTGGAAAAGCCGTATTGGGTGATTGATATTCTACCCAAGCAGGTGCCAGCCGACGGCAAAGGACAGTACTTCAAGATAGAGGAATACTATCTGGAGCATCCTCAGATAGACGCTATCTACAGGAAGTTCACCAACGTCCTACTGAAGCTGAACTGTTACGAGGAGATAGATGTCAGCCAGGATGGTGAGAAATGGATGACGAATCCTGCCCCAAAGGACATCGAGGCAATGCTTTTGAAGTGTCCATCAGACGAGAGTATGCTCTCTGTCTATCTGAAATCATCGGATGCATTGATTACCATCAGCGGCGATGACACCTATATGACTGTATATAACCCATCAGAGGAAACTGTAGAACTATTGGCATCTTTGACCAACTCTGAGGGATTATTCATTTGGAAACCATAAAAATAGAAAATGCAAATGAAAAAGGTATTATTCACTTTCGCTGCCATGATTGTTTTAGCAGCATGTGGAAACAAACAAGCAGCTGCTCCCGCTGATAGTGGCGAAGCAAGTAATGAAGTGGCCTTTGAGGTGGCCAAGAACTACTTCTTCAAAAATGACCAGGAGATTCCTTCGAGTCCGAAGATTACGACTGCGGAGGAGTTTGGAAAACTTTTCGGCATGGCTACGACGATGGGCAATGATGGAAAGCCAACGGAGATTGACTTCACCAAGCAGTTCGTGCTGGCCATCGTCTTGCCAGTAACGAATCTCGCCACGGAGATCACTCCAGACAGACTTGATGAGAAGGGCGACACGCTTTTCTACTTTTACGATGCCAAAGTGGGCGAAGCACAATCATACAGCACACAGCCCATCTCACTCATCATCCTTGACAAGAAGTTTGCAGACAAGACTGTAGTGATTGTTAACGAGCAGGTGAAGGATTACTACGCAGCCATCGATCGCTATCTGGCAGAACAAATTGCTGGCCACTATGCTAAGGGCGAATACAGCGTACCCGTCTACCAAGAGGTGGCCGTCAATGCGGATGATTCCACAGACATCCGTATCTGGGGCGATTTCTGGGTGTACAACTACAAACAGGAAGGCGACACGCTGAAATGCGTCTCTGGCGGTAGTCATCCCGGCTTGATGCACATCTGTCAGCTGGGTGAATACTTCTATGTATCGGCATTTGAGCAGGTAGAGGATGGCTCTCGTTTCCTACCCAGTGCCAAGCAAATTTATGGAGAATATTTCGAAGCTTTCCAGATTCATCACAACGATGGCGATGAGCATGAATCGCTCAGGCATGATGTGCTGCGGGCATTCGTTCGTGACCATGGTCTCACTGCCACCATGTATCAGGACTACGGTTGGCCCGCAAAGGAACTGAAATGACAGTTTCTCGTATATGCAACTTTTCGCATCGTTCTTACGTCTAACAGATAGGTTTTTTTTAAAAATAAAACGATTATGATACTCTCAACAACCCCACAAATTGAAGGTCACACTATCCGCGAATATAAGGGTATTGTGACAGGTGAAACCATTATCGGTGCTAACATGTTTAAGGATCTGTTTGCCGGCATCCGCGACATTGTAGGCGGTCGTGCTGGCGCTTATGAGAAAGTGCTAGCCGAAGCCAAGGACACCTCCATTCAGGAGATGATGCAGCGTGCTCAGGCTATGGGAGCTAACGCCATCGTAGGTATCGACATCGACTATGAAACCGTCGGTGCTAACGGCTCGATGCTCATGGTAGCAACAAGTGGAACAGCAGTAGTTATCTGAAAAATGAAAAAGTTTGTATTCTCTATCACGCTGCTTTTTGCGGCAGTCTTTGCTGTGGCTCAGCCCGTAGCAAGAGTTACAGACCTCTCTATGAAGTCTCAGTATTTCAACCACGAACGCCAGGTACTCATCTATACCCCTGAGGGCTACGATGAATATGACGCCACAGATTTTGACGTCATGTATGTGTTCGACTCGCAAGAACGTTCTAAGTTCGATTTCGTGCATTGTGCATTAGATTTAGCTTGCCCCACAAGTCAGGACGATAGTAAACGCTTTATCATCGTTGGCATCTGCTCAACCAACCTACCTGACATCGATTACTATCGTAATACTGATTATCTGCCTATGCCCATCCATGAGAGTACGAAAGGCAAAGGACTCTTTAAATATGAACAAGGCTATGGTCGTTCGGGAGATCTAAAGAAGTTCCTGAAGAACGAACTGATGCCATATATTGACAAGAACTATCGCACATCTGGCCGTACCATCGGTATCGGACACTCGCTGAGTGCGTCATTCGTGCTCGACTGTATGGTTACCGACGATTTGTTTGATGATTACATCGCCATGTCTCCCAACTGTTATTTCGATGAGTTCAGGGTGGCCAGCGGCATCGAACAATATCCCTTCAAGAGCCTCACGAAGCCCCGTTTCATCTATACTTCTATGGCTAACGAGATTGGTAGTAAGCGTTCTGATTGGGGCGAAGACTGGACACAAGGATGGCAGCGCGTCAGCACTTTCCTCAGCAACAGGTCAAATTTCGCCAATGGTACAATCGCTTCAGTACAAACTTTTCCTGATTACGATCACAATCCCAGCTTTGTTCCGAGTCTTACCGAGGCATTAAGGGAATATCTGCAGTTCTCCACGTCGTTGCTTCAGCAGTACACGAGTCAGGAAACATATCCCATTCACTTTGAACTGAAAGGTAAGGATTTGAAGGGTGATGTATATATCACAGGCAATCAGGAGGCTCTGGCCAACTGGAATCCGAAGGGAGTAAAGATGAAGCAGCAGAGTGACGGCACTTACGTGATCGACCTTCAGCTCCACCTGCCTGCCTATTTCAAGTTTACTCAAGGTGACTGGGATCATCAGCTGTATATGGAGAATGCCATGCCGGGCAACCTCGTTATCTACAAGCCCCAGCCAGCCACACGTATATATTATCCATATGAAGATTAGTATATAGGTGAAAACTTATATAACAGTCAAATCCCCGACCTGTAGAATGCAAGCCGGGGATTCTTGTATATATATGGAATGGCAATTATGCCATGAAGTGCCTGATGTGACAGAATCAATGTTTAACTGAGTATAATAAATTGTCAGCATAGTTTAAGCGAGTTTAAAATAAGCGCCATTCTGACCTTCATCGATTGACATTTTGTCACTTGAACCACCTATCGGCATGTAAATTGCTTCTCTGTAGGTGAGAACCGAAGCGGAAGCGGAGGCAATCAAGTAACAAAATGTCAAACTTAAAAGTATAATTAGGAGGTAAAAGTTATGTTGAACGGATTGATGAAAAGCAATGGTTGGTTCCCAACAATGTTTGATGATTTCTTTAACACTGATTTTATGCCTCGTGCCAACAGTACAGCACCCGCAGTCAATGTCAAGGAGAGCGAGAAGGCCTACACGATGGAACTTGCAGCTCCAGGCATCAAGAAAGAATATTGCCGTGTAAGCATCAACGACGAGGGCAACCTCACCATCGCCATTGAGAACAAACAGGAACATAAGCATGAGGACAAGCATCATCACTATCTGCGCCGTGAGTTCAGCTACTCAAACTACGAGCAGAACTACGTGCTGCCAGACGATGTGTTGAAGGACCAGATTTCTGCCAAGGTGGAGGACGGCATTCTGACTATCACCATGCCGAAGACCGAGCCGAAGCAGAAGGTCACCAAGGCCATTGAGGTATCATAAGGCTTACAATTTCTGATTAGCCACACGGAGGGAGCAGCATCTGAACGAAGGTGTTGCTCCTTTTAGTATATAATCGGCTATGTGACTAATGATTTTCGTGATTATACGGCTTCGGACAATCCTACCATTGGAGTTTAGATATTCATATGAAGTTATATCTGCCATTGTTAGGAAGCATTGAAAATTACTATAGATGAACTATATGTTATCTAAAAAAGCTATCATTAGAAAAGCATATTAGGGATTTTCCT
This sequence comes from Prevotella sp., assembly GCA_017449495.1. Classification (GTDB taxonomy): domain Bacteria; phylum Bacteroidota; class Bacteroidia; order Bacteroidales; family Bacteroidaceae; genus Prevotella. The sequence goes on from JAFTFO010000026.1 coordinate 13,510, forward strand.
ATCGAGTTATAGGAAAAATCCGTTTCATAAATGTGACATTATTACTAATTTTGCAGCAGAATTGGTGTCGAAAGGCACTATTTTGAGCATCATTGGCGTAAAAAACAACTGAAAAAGCTCTACTTCCTTGGCTTTATGGGTATTTTTTACTAATTTTGCCGAGGAATTTGCCCGTAAAAGGGTGTGTTCTATAACATTGAGGGTTAAAATAGGAGTGTTATGCTTGTCTGATCGTTGTAAAGCCTGAGAAACTTAACAATAATAGCACAGACGACGGCGTAATTAGCTTCCACGTTTAGCGTGGACTGCTATTACTGTGTCATGTGCTATTGGGATTTCTCAGGCCCCATCAACGAAAGACGCGGAATCAGTTCACGCTTCTTTTGTGCCCCTAACAAAAGATACAGACTAAAAACAAATGGCATATGAGAAAACTACTTATGGGACTTCTATTATTGACAAGCTTGTCAATGCTGGTGGTTGGGTGCAAAAGTGAGTCAACTAAGAAAACCCCTGAACAATTATTTGATGAATGTGCTTCAGGTGTAGTACTTATTTATTGCGAGTCTTATCACTCTATAACTCTACCAACTGGACAAACAATGTATATGACGGGACTTGAAGAAAATGGCGATGCGGTGAATGTCACTACAGACGAGGAACTAATCAAAAGGAACTGTAATCGCATGTTCGGTACGGGATTCTTCATCGACAGCAAGGGTGACATCATGACGAACAGGCATGTCGTGAATGTCGCAATGGATGAGTTTGAGGCCCAAGAAAAGATTGTTGCATCATTACGTCGAGAACGCCAAACATACATTGATTCTATGGAAATGGCAAGACGAGCGTATGCTGAGTTGGAGGAGAAGAAAAAGGAATGCTATAGTCAGGATTTCTTTGGGAATGTTTACGTATCAAACCAAGAACTGCTTCAGAAGATAAATATTGTGATGGCCAATGTAGAAGAGAGGTTTAATGGGTGGAGGTATCTATGTGACTTCATCTCTGCCAATGCGAACCCACGAGCCATCAAGGTAAAGACCTATTCAAAACTTGGTATAGCCTATAATAACACTCATGTTGAGGACTTTGATGACTTTTTGAAAGGTAATCCTTGCACCGTCCGTAAAATATCAAGACGCGAGGATGCAGACTTGGCAATCATACAACTAAAGAAGAAGCAGACTCCAGAGCATGCACATGTGTTTGATGTCTCTGGAAAGGTTATGAAGGAAAAAGAGTCCAAGTCACCAAGCGATTACATCAACCAGATATTATTTGGCGAAACTCCCATGGAGGAAACTGATGCTGACGATCTTAAAATGGATCAGCAACTCTATATGATAGGTTATAATCACGGTATTGCCATAGCCCAAACCAGAGAAGGCATCAAGGCACAGATGACAAGTGGTAAGATTACTCAGTTACCCGATGGTATAAGGTTGCTATATAGCATCCCTACTATGCAAGGTTCGTCGGGTAGTCCAGTTTTTGACGAGGATGGAACCCTTAGAGGGGTCAACTTTGCCAAGGCTACTCTGAATGACGATTTCAACTTTGGCATACCAATGAACCTGATTAAGGATTTTCTTAAAGAGTAACGATATGGAAGAGAAGAAACTATGTCCCTATTGCGGAGAAGAGATTCTGGCTGTTGCCAAGAAATGTAAGCATTGCGGTGAGTGGTTGGACAAACCAAAGGAGGCCACTAAACCGATGGAACCTCGTCATGTGGGAGAACAAAAGAGTGGCACGAAGAAATGGAAGGTTGCTATTCCAGTAATAATTCTTATGCTTATCATAGGTGGTTATCTTGTTATGTCCAATCACCAGAGTAAGGCTGACAAAGAAGTATTGGCAGAGAAAGCCGATCCCGTAATAAACTTTGCAGAGCCTGAAGAAGATGAGGATGAAACCGTAACATCCCCAAAGGAAAGTGTTATAGCCGAAACAACAGAGCATAAACCTGCTGACATATCAAGGATGAATTCCGATGACGCTTCTGCCGAGAACTATAGCTCCGAAGAGTTGTTAAGTTTGGGGGAGAGATATGAAAAGGGCGTTGATGTTGAAGAGAACTTAGAGAAAGCCTTCTATTATTATGAGAAAGCCGCTCAGACAGGCGATCCAGCCGCGCTAAACAAGTTAGGCAACATGTACGCTCAAGGGAAAGGCTGTACAAAGAATTCCTCCAAAGCTGCAAGCTATTATCTTGCTGCTGCTGAAAAGGGCAACAAATATGCACAACATAACATTGCATTCTGTTACTGGGATGGTGTAGGGATAGAGAAAAATCGGGAAACCGCAGTAATGTGGATGCGACGCTCCGCAGCACAAGGTTACGAGAAGGCTAAAAAGGCATTAAAAACGATGGGAGTAGAATAATTATGAACTGTAATACGAAAAATGAATATGGTTAACGATATTTAGCATTTGATGCTAATTCGTCGCCTCTCATGGGGGCTTCTCGCCCCCAAACCCCTCGGTGTTTTCAGGTATTAGTTTTTCTAACCTGATACTCTTCG
>JAFTFO010000027.1 GCA_017449495.1 Prevotella sp.
AATCAGACTAAAGAGGGACTAAAAACTTACTTTCAAGCCTATTTATGTAGGCTATATGTAGGCTTAAAGAATATGCCTACATATTGTAATTTATTGAAATTAAGATAATTAATATTATTTATGTAGGCTTTTATCCATTTTCACAGAATTTCTTTCCTAAATTTGCTTGCACATTTCAAAGATTATTTGTACCTTTGCAGACAGATAAACTTTACGCATTATGACACCGAGAATCACGCTCGTCAAGAGCTATCGGGGGCGCAAAGGGGACTGGCACCTCTGCGCCCATTGTGAAGAAAAGAGTCCAATCATTATTGACCCACGCCCAGATAGTATCGTTGAGGAGTTCCAAGACGCATTCTCAAGTATTTCTTATGACCCAATTAAATGAAAATGAGATTTTTGATTGATCTTATAAGTTTGTCTGCCTTTTTAGGTTTACCTGTTCAAGTTATAGGGGTAATCATTATGTGTTTTTCTGAACGTCTAAGGAAAGGGAGCTTATTAAGAAAACTTTTTCTCGTTCTTTTACATTATCTTACAAGTACTACTATTTCATGTTTCATATGGATTCATTGGCTTTTTAATTGTGACATTATGTTTGGGTTCGTATTTATTCCTGCTTTAATTACAGAATTGATTTTATATTTGGTGGAATTACGAGGGAGGTATATTCTATCATTATTTAAAATGATCTGAGGTCTTTGATCGTTTTACAATTTAAGAATTACAATTATATGAAGAAGTTACTATCTATTATCATAAGCAATGGCTGTCTGCACGACTATTCATGGACAGCAAATCAACCAGTCGAATAACCGTTATCGCAGTTATGACGTGCTGGAGAAAAAACAGGTAAAAGTAAAGGGCTTTGACCTGAATAGCAAGAAGGGCGTCTGGAACTTAGAGGATGTAGAACTGTCTGAAGACACCTACGACGCCGAGTACTCAACCGAAAAGGACACGTTGGTTGCGGTGGAGCGGGGCGACCGCACATACTACAGTCAGGATCGTGGTACCATGAACATCATCGGCACGGAGAACTTTATGGAGCAAAGGTGCCAGACCTCTTTGCGCCCATTGCACTGAATTTCTTTACTAAACGCTTGGCGGAATGGAATAATTGTTGTACTTTTGCAACCGTAATCAAAAATCGAATGATATGAAAGACAGAACTCAAGAAGAGTATTTCGCCGAAAGCAGACGTATTCGGAGAGAAGTGCTTCAACAGGCGGAACAGTTGAAAGGTAATCCTATGCGCTTCATCATTACCAATGAGATCACTATGCGTGTTGAAATTACCAAAACAGACTTGAAAACTATCTTCAGCAGAGAATTGGGCTGCCGGACCATCCTCTGTATGCGAAGAATGACTGATGGCGACATCTACAAGCCTTATGCCATCATTGATGAGCATACGTTCGAGGCTGGAAAGGATGGACTGAGAAAATAGAAGAACTCCACCTTAATAAGTCGCTTGCCGATTCAAACGGGGCTCCTATCCTATATAGTCATATTCCTTCGCAGCAAAGATAAGAAGATTTTCTATAACTTCCAGATAATTAGCCAACTTTTTAATCTTTTAGATCCATTTTTTCTCCATAACCGCACTATTATTGAAAGATGAGCTGTGGGACGGTAAAAAGTGAAACGCCTCGATATGGCAATTGCCAGGCGGGCTATTTTTTGCGGAACGACTGTAGCTTCTCACCGTAGCAGAGGTCACCGCAGTCGCCGAAGCCCGGCACAATGTATTTCTGCTCGTTCATGCCCTGGTCGATGGCGGCGCACCAGATATGGCTGTCGTCGGGCAGTGCTTCCTTCACCACCTCTAAGCCCTCGGGGGCTGCAATGACGCAGCAGAGGTGAATCTTCTTTGGCTTGCCAGACTCCAACAGCGAGTCGATGGCTGCTGCCAGGGATCCGCCTGTGGCCAACATAGGGTCTACGACCAATAAGGTCTTGTTCTTCACACTCTGGGTGGCGATGTACTCGGTATTTATGCCCACCTCGGTATGTTCACGGTTGATATACATGCGGAAAGCAGAGACGAAACCGTTGTCGGCCTTGTCGAACACATTGAGGAATCCCTCATGGAACGGTAGTCCGGCGCGGAGCACGGTGGCGATGACCATATCGTCCTTCGGCAGGGGGATGTCAATGGTACCCAGTGGGGTGGTGATGGTCTTGGGCTTGTACTCCAAGGTCTTTGACAACTCATAGGCCATCATCTCGCCGATACGGGTGATGTTATGCCGGAACAGGAGCCGGTTCTTCTGGTAGTTCTTGTCGCGCAGCTCTGACATGTATTGGTTTATAATCGAGTTGCTCTGGCTGAAATCTGTTATTTCCATAATGCTGATGTTTTAAGTTTTTGTGTGCAAAGATAATCATTTTTTGCCACAGAAAGTACTGATTAACATGGATTAAGATAATATTTCTGCATGAATCTGTGAAATCTGTGGCTTTTTTTGTACCTTTGCAGCGGAATTATAGAAAGCGACTATGCAAACAAACACTCATTTGGCCCGGTTGATTCATGATCAGGCGAAGAATTATGGAGACCGCGAGGTGCTGATCTACAAGGATTTTGGCGGAAAGGAATGGAAGTCATTGTCTTGGAATCAGTTCTCTGACACGGTGAAGGTGGTGTCGAACGCACTGCTGAACTTGGGTGTGAAAGTACAGGAGAACGTTGGCTTGTTCTCGCAGAACTCTATCCAGTATCTGTTCTGCGACTTCGGCGCTTGGGGAATCCGTGCCGTCACCATCCCCTTCTATGCCACGAGCAGTGAACAGCAGATCCAGTTCATGGTAAATGATGCGAAGGTTCGTTTCCTCTTCGTCGGCGAACAGGAGCAGTACGACAAGGCCCGGCGGGTGTTCTCTACCTGTCAGACACTGGAGCGTATCATCATCTTTGACAAGGCTGTACGTATCTCCCAACAGGATTCCAACGCCATGTACTTCGAGGATTTCCTGAAGTTGGGTGAGAACCTGCCCCGTCAGACGGAGGTGGATGCACTGACTGAACAGGCTTCGATGGATGATATCGCCAATATCCTCTATACCTCAGGTACGACGGGCGATTCGAAAGGCGTGATCCTGACTTGCGGCCAGTATCATGCAGCCTTTGTTGCTAATGACAAGTGTGTGCCCGTCGGGGAGAACGACCGCGTGCTGAACTTCCTGCCTTTCACCCATATCTTTGAGAAGGGATGGAAGATCCTCTGCCTGACGGAGGGCGCTACGCTGATTGTGAACACCTATCCATTAGAGGTGCAACAGTCGATGCGGGAGACGCATCCTACTTGCATGTCGTCGGTACCCCGCTTCTGGGAGAAAGTGTATATGGGCGTGTTGGAGCAGATAGAGAAGGCCAGCGCACCGAAACGCAAGCTGTTTCAGCATGCACTGAATGTGGGTAAACGCCATAACATCGACTACCTCTCAAAGGGTAAGCGTCCGCCGTTGGCACTACATCTGGAGTATGAGATGCTGAACAAGACGGTGTTCTCTCTGGTTCGTAAGGAACTGGGGCTGGAGAATGCTCACTTTTTCCCCACAGCTGGTGCGACCGTGAATCCCAAAGTAGAGGAATTTGTCCATTCCATCGGTATCAACATGGTGGTGGGCTATGGTCTGACGGAGAGTCTGGCCACCGTGAGTTGTAACCATCTGGGTGAGCCTTTCACCGTTGGTGGCGTGGGCATCCCCATTGAGGGCATCGACATCAGGATTAGTGATGAAGGTGAGATCCTGCTGAAGGGGCCAACGATCACGCGTGGCTACTATAACCGCGACGACTTGACGAAGGCTGCCTTCACCAGCGACGGCTATTTCAAGACGGGTGACTCTGGTTATCTGAAAGACGGTGAGTTGTTCTTGAAGGAGCGTATCAAGGACCTGTACAAGACTTCCAATGGTAAGTATATCGCTCCCCAGATGATCGAGTCGAAACTCTTGGTAGATAAATATGTCGATCAAATCGCGATTATTGCAGACCAGCGTAAGTTCGTGTCGGCATTGATCATCCCCGTCTATCCACTTCTGGAAGAGTATGCCCGTGAGCATCATATCCAGTTTGAGAGCCGGGAGGAACTCTGTGCCAACCCACAGATTAATGAGATGATGAAGGAACGGATTGACACCCTGCAACAGCAGTTGGCCCACTACGAACAGATCAAGCGCTTCACACTGCTGCCTCAGCATTTCTCGATGGAACGGGGTGAACTGACGAATACGCTCAAGATCAAACGTCGTGTGCTGAACGAGAATTATAAGAAAGAGATTGATGCGATGTACGCAGAGTAATTGAGAATTAAGAGAAGATTATGATAACGCAAGATCAGTTGAAGGATGTGCAGGAGAGGGCGGATGCTTTGCACCGCTATCTGGATATTGACAAGAAGAAGATAGAATACGAAGAGGAAGACCTTCGTACACAGGCGCCAGACTTCTGGGACGACCGTAAGCGTGCCGAAGAACAGATGCGGAAGGTGAAGGGCATCAAGAAGTGGCTCGATGGCTATCAAGAGGTGCGAACCATGGCCGATGAGTTGCAGTTGGCTTTTGACTTCTTCAAGGATGAGATGGTAACAGAGGAGGAAGTCGACGAGACCTATCGTAAGGCCATCGCAGCCATCGAGGATCTGGAGCTGAAGAATATGCTCCGTCAGAAGGAAGATCCGATGGAGGCCGTGCTGAAGATTAACTCCGGTGCTGGTGGCACGGAGGCGCAGGACTGGGCCTCGATGCTGATGCGTATGTATATGCGCTGGGCGGAGGCTCACGGCTATAAGGTGACCATCTCGAACCTGCTTGACGGTGATGAGGCCGGTATTAAGAGTGTGACCATGCAGATTGAGGGTGGTGACTATGCGTATGGCTATCTGAAGTCGGAGAACGGTGTGCACCGTCTGGTGCGCGTATCGCCTTTCAATGCCCAGGGCAAGCGCATGACATCCTTCGCCTCTGTGTTTGTGTCGCCATTGGTCGATGATACCATTGAGGTGTATGTCGATCCAGCGAAACTGTCGTGGGACACGTTCCGCTCATCCGGTGCCGGTGGACAGAACGTGAATAAGGTGGAGTCGGGTGTCCGACTGCGCTACTGGTATACAGACCCTGATACGGGTGAAGAGGAAGAAATCCTTATTGAGAATACCGAGACGCGTGACCAGCCGAAGAACAAGGAGCGAGCCATGACGCTGTTGAAATCGCAGCTCTATGACCGTGCGATGAAGAAACGTCTGGAGGCTCAGGCCAAGATTGAGGCGGGCAAGAAGAAGATAGAGTGGGGCAGTCAGATCCGTTCGTATGTCTTCGACGACCGTCGTGTCAAGGACCACCGCACTAACTACCAGACCACAGACGTTGATGCCGTCATGAACGGTAAAATCGATGATTTCATCAAATCCTATCTCATGGAATTCCCGGTGAACGACGAGGAACAATAATCATTAAATAATATAATATAGTATGGCACAAATAGCAAAAGCATCAAAGGCTACCAAGAAGAAGGTGGCTTATCAGAAGAAACAGGAAGACAGTGGTAAGAAGGTGCTGGAGTGGATCTTCGGCGTGTTGGTCGTGCTGGCCATCATCTTTGTGATCTATTCTATCTTCATCGTTTCCTGATGAGCGGACTGGAGATAGAACGTAAGTTCTTGGTCCGTAACAATGACTACAAGCGACAGGCTTATTCGAGCAGTCGCATCTGTCAGGGTTATATCTGCAGTGGTCACGGTCGTACCGTCAGGGTACGCATCCGTGGCGACCGCGGATATTTGACGATTAAAGGTCCTTCAAATGTCGATGGAATCAGCCGTTATGAGTTCGAGAAGGAGATTACGCTGGAGGAGGCAACGGAACTGATGAAGCTCTGTGAACCTGGACGTATTGACAAGACGCGCTATCTCGTCAAGAGCGGTAAGCATACCTTCGAGGTTGATGAGTTCTATGGCGACAACGAGGGACTGGTCATGGCTGAGGTGGAGCTTCAGTCAGAGGATGAAGACTTTGAAAAGCCCGATTTCATCGGTAAGGAGGTGACAGGTGACCGCCGTTATTATAATGGTCATCTGTCTAAGAAACCCTATCGCGTCTGGCGCGAAGACGTAGAAGAACCAGACCGATAACGGCAGCCAACGTGACACCAATGGTGTTGGCTAACAGATCGAGCCAGTCGCCATTGCGGGTCTCCGTACAATATTCCTGTAGCAGTTCAATGATGCCGCTCATCGCGATAGGTGCGATGAACGCCCAGAACAGCAGCTTCTCGTAGTCGGGGTGCTGATGCTGGCGGATATACTCTATCCATAATACTGTGAAGGTCCCACCATACATGACGATGTGTACCCACTTATCGATGAGCAGTACATTGTTGAGTGGTGTCTCGGGTGCGTTGAAGAATAGCGACAGGTACCAGATGGCGGCTATCAGGACGCAGGAGAAGGGATATTTCTTAATTTGAACCTTGAACATTGGATACGAACCACTAATTTCGCTGCAAAATTACAAATAATTATGCATACGCATGATTATTTATGAATTATTTTGTACTTTTGCACTCAGTTTTTTGATAAAGAGCAAATGGCAAATCTGGAAAGAGCAAATTTCGGAAGCAAACTGGGTGTGATCCTTGCTACGGCCGGCTCGGCTGTGGGGCTTGGGAATATATGGCGCTTCCCATATATGACAGGGCAGAATGGTGGGGCCGTGTTTATCATGATCTACATCTTTTGTGTGCTGTTGTTGGGAATACCTTGTATGATCAGTGAGTTCATCATCGGCCGACATGGCAAGGCCAATACTGCTCGTGCTTTCAGAATCCTGTCGGGTGGTACGATGTGGTCACTGATAGGTTATATGGGTGTGCTGACGGGATTCTTGATTTCCGGCTATTATGCGGTTGTGTCGGGTTGGTGTCTGGAATATATCTGGGCGTCGCTGTTGGGCAAGCTGCAAGGCGATCCTACCTATATCTCTGACTACTTTGTCAACTTCTCGCAGGATCCCGTCAAGCCTATCTTCTGGACGTTTATCATCCTGTTGGCTACATATCTGATTATCGAGAACGGTGTGCGTAATGGCATAGAGCGTGCGTCGAAGCTGATGATGCCCACCTTATTTATATTGTTACTAATCATTGTCGTGGCTTCATGCATGTTGCCAGGCGCCCAGAAAGGCATAGAGTTCTTGTTCAAACCTGACTTCTCGAAGATGACGGGCGACGTATTCCTGGCTGCCTTAGGACAGTCGTTCTATTCGCTGAGTATCGCCATGGGCTGCATCTGTACCTATGCCAGTTATTTCTCCCGTCAGACGAACCTCACGAGTTCTGCCGTCCAGATAGGTGTCATCGATTTCCTCGTTGCCCTGCTGGCAGGACTGGTCATCTTCCCCGCTGCTTTCTCTGTTGGCGTCAGCCCGGATAGCGGTCCTAAGCTTATCTTCATCACTCTGCCCAACGTGTTCCAGCAGGCTTTTGGTTTCATTCCCTTCTTGGGTTATGCCATTTCTGTTTTGTTCTACGCCTTGCTGTCGATGGCTGCTCTTACGTCACTGATGTCGCTGCATGAGGTGAGTACGGCCTTCCTACATGAGGAACTGCACATTTCTCGTAAGCGGGCTGCCTTCGTGGTGACGATCCTCTGCATGATGATGGGAGCTATCTGTTCATTGTCCTTGGGTGACTGGAACAGTCTGAGGTTGTTCGATATGACCATCTTCGACATGTTCGACTTTGTGACAGGGCAGTTGTTCTTGCCTATCGTTGGTTTCCTGACTTGTATCTTCATCGGGTGGTTTGTTCCTCACAAGGTGGTGCATGACGAGTTCACCAACTGGGGAACACTCCGTAACGGGACACTCTTCCACTTCTACCTCTTCTTGGTGAAGTATGTGTGCCCCATCTGTATTCTCTTTATCTTCCTGCATCAGCTCGGACTGTTATAAATGGAGAAACGGGGTAATTTCGGAAGCAAGCTGGCTATTGTGCTGGCGACGGCAGGATCGGCCGTAGGCTTGGGCAACGTGTGGCGCTTCCCGTTCATGACGGGTCAGAACGGTGGTGCCGCCTTTATCCTCATCTATTTTGCCTGTGTGCTGCTGTTAGGTATTCCTGGCATGGTCAGCGAGTTCATCGTGGGTCGCCATTCTCAGGCCAACGCCGCAAGGGCCTACGGCAGCATGGGCAGTCGTGGCTGGCGGTGGATAGGCTATCTGGGCATCCTCACCTCCACCATCATTCTGGGCTTCTATGCGGTGGTGGCTGGCTGGTGCCTGCAGTATCTCTTCGCTTCTCTTGGTGGTCGGCTGAATGGTGATGCGTCGTATGTCATCGACTATTTCACGACCTTCTCCAGCGATCCGGTGAAGCCCTGCCTCTGGGGCGTGGGCTTTGTGCTGATCACGCATGCCGTAGTGGCCCAGGGGGTGGAGAAGGGCATCGAAAGGGCCTCGAAACTTTTGATGCCGTTGTTGCTGCTCCTGTTGGTCATCCTTGTGGTGGCGTCGTGCATGTTGCCAGGGGCTTCGCGTGGCGTCGAGTTCCTGTTGAAGCCTGACTTCTCGAAGGTTAGCGGCAGCGTGTTCCTCGAAGCCTTAGGTCAGGCGTTCTTCTCGCTGAGCCTTGGCACAGCCTGTCTTTGTACCTACGCCTCTTATTTCAAGCGCGACACCAACCTGCTGCGCTCTGCCACGCAGATAGCCCTGCTCGACTCAGCCATCGCCATTTTGGCGGGACTGATGATCTTCCCTGCGGCCTTCTCCGTTGGTGTCGAGCCTGACAGCGGACCGTCGCTCATCTTCATCACCCTGCCGAATGTGTTCCAGCGGGCGTTCATCACCATGCCTGCCGTGGGTTACTTCATCTCCATCCTGTTCTATGCCCTGTTGGTATTTGCGGCCCTCACGTCGACCATCTCGATGCATGAGATCGGTACGGCTTTCTTCCACGAGGAACTGCACATGCCTCGTCAACGGGCGGCTTGGATACTGACCATCGTCTGTGCGACGATTGCCGTGTTCTGTTCCCTCTCCGTGGGGGCAAAGCCAGACATTCAGGTGTTCGGCCTGTCGCTGATGGACTTCTGCGACTACCTGACGGCTCAGTATATGCTACCTACGGGTGCATTCCTGACGAGCATCATGCTTGGCTGGTTTATCAACCGCCAGATGGTGCGTGATGAGTTTACCAACGGTGGCACTCTGCGTGAGTCGTTCTTCAGCGTATGGCTGTTTTCTGTCCGTTTCATCGTGCCTGTCTGCCTCATTCTGATCTTCCTCCATCAGTTTGGCGTGATATGATCCGCGAGTTCTTTTATCTGCAGAAGTCCGATCGTAAGGTGATCCTTACGTTGCTCTGCGTGATCGTCATTGCTCTCGCCGTCATCTTCCTCACGGGAGGGGAGAATGACACCTCGAATGTGCTCGTTTCTGCCGATTCCATCGATACTTTTGGCACCTCTAAGCACCATCGGGATAGCTTTCGTCGTCAGTCTTACCGTGAAGGGCAACGGGTAGGCGCTCCTGAGGGAATGCGTACGGTCTATGTCCGTACGAAGGTTGTCTATCGTGATACAAGCTATCGACGGGGAAAGGCTCTTGCCGATGCAGAACGTGACTCGGTCGTGGCCCGCTATCAGACGAAGATCAGGAAAGGGCAGCATGTTGTGCTCAATACAGCCGACACCACACAACTGAAGACTGTGCCAGGCATCGGCCCCTATTTCGCTCGTAAGGTGATAGCGTATGGAGAGCGCTTGGGAGGCTATGTGAGTGTCAATCAGCTCGATGAAATCGAGGATTTCCCGCTTGATGCCAAGGAATATCTGGTCATAGAGAAACCTTCTCCTCGTAGGCTGAACGTCAACCGCCTTTCCCTCAACGAGCTGCGTCGTCATCCCTACATCAACTTCTATCAGGCTCGTGCCATCACCGACTACCGCCGCCTGCACGGCCCCCTCAAGAGCCTCAACGACCTCCGCCTCTCCAAAGACTTCCCCCAAGACGCCATCGATCGCCTCACACCCTACGTAGAGTTCTGACTTAGTCCTGACGCAGAATAGCTGATGCGCGACTAATCGGCGGATAAAGCAAGACGAAACATCAAGTAACGGATTGTTTGACCTTGGTCAAACAATTGACTGACGGCCGTCAAACGATCGTTTGACCAAGGTCAAACAAGTAAAACCTTGGCGGTAAAGACCTTTCAGAAGGCTTTAAAGTCAGGGAAAACGAATCGTTGTGGGCAAGACGGGATTCTTCATGAGTTTGCGGGTTAGGGCTTGGCTGAAGGGTAATCTCGCTATTTGAATGATAAAAAGCGGCTGAAAATTTGTATGTTTCAACTTTTTTGCTTATCTTTGCCACGTGAACTGAACTAAAAACAAATAAGGATATGTTAGGACTTGGTATGCAAGAGATACTCGTTATCGCGTTGATCATCCTGCTGCTCTTCGGCGGCAAGAAGATTCCTGAGCTGATGAAGGGCCTGGGCAAGGGCGTGAAAAGCTTCAAGGAAGGGATGAACGAGGTGACGGATATCACGAAGGACGAGGGGACTGAAGAGAAGAAGTAAGGAGTTGAGAAGATGAGCGAGAGACCTCCCCAGACCCCTCCTGCAGGAGGGGGAATTGGCTCCACGATGACCTTCTGGGATCATCTGGACGAGTTGCGGGCGGTGATCATCAGGGCGCTCGTGGTGACGGCGGTGGCTGCGGCGGTGGCGTTCTGTCTGAAGGACGAGCTGTTTGCGGTGGTGCTGGCTCCGAGGTCGAGCGACTTCATCACTTACAGGCTGATGGGCGTGGAGCCGTTCTCGATCCATCTGATGAACACGGGGCTGACGGAGCAGTTCATGATCCACCTGAAGACGGCCTGCTATGCGGGGCTGCTCGTGGCTTCACCTTATATTATATACCTGCTCTTCGGCTTCGTGTCGCCAGCGCTCTATGATAACGAGAGGCGGTATGCCACGCTGCTCTGCGGGAGCGGATACCTGATGTTCATGCTGGGCACGGCGCTGAACTATCTGCTGATCTTCCCGCTGACGGTGAAGTTCCTGGGCACCTATCAGGTGAGTCCTGACGTGGCGAACATGCTGACGCTGCAGTCGTATATGGACACGCTGATCATGATGAGTCTCTTGATGGGTGTCGTGTTCGAGTTGCCTGTGGTGAGTTGGCTGCTGGGAAGGATGGGGCTGGTGAATGCCTCGATGATGCGGAGTTGGAGAAAGCATGCCATCGTGGCCATCCTGATTGTCTCGGCGATCATCACGCCAACGACGGATGCCTTTACGCTCTTCATCGTGGCCATGCCGATATGGCTGCTCTACGAGGTGAGCATATTAATAGTGAGAAGTGAAAAGTAAAGAACTAAACAAATACGCTATGTTGAAGAAAATCAGAACAATCCTGGCGGCGGTGGTCTTTGTGCTGATCACGCTGCTGTTCCTCGACTTCACGGGGACACTTCATCATTGGCTGTCGTGGCTGGCAAAGGTGCAGTTCCTGCCCGCAGTGATGGCTCTCAATCTGGTGGTCGTCGTGGCCCTCATCGCCCTGACGCTCATCTTCGGACGTATCTATTGCTCGGTGATCTGTCCGCTGGGTGTGTTTCAGGACATTTTGGCGCGATTCCATCGGAAGAAAAACAAGTATAGCTACTCTAAGGAAGTGCGCTGGCTGCGCTACTCGGTGCTGGTCTTGTTTGTGATTGTCCTGGTGGCTGGCGTGGGTTCGCTGTTCCAGTTGCTGGCGCCTTATAGTGCCTACGGCCGCATTGCCACGATGATCTTCCAGCCATTGTGGATGCTGGGCAACAATGCGCTGGCTTTCCTGGCTGAGCGGGCCGACAGCTATGCTTTCTATTCCGTCGACGTGTGGATGAGGTCGCTGCCTGTGTTCATCATCGCTCTGGTGACGCTGATTGTGCTCTTCATCTTGGCTTGGCGAGGCGGACGTACCTACTGCAATACGATATGTCCCGTGGGCACGGTGCTCTCTTTCTTCTCGCGTTTCTCATTCCTGAAGATCCACTTCGACGAGGAGAAGTGCAGGAACTGCTCGTTGTGCTCGAAGAACTGCAAGGCTTCTTGCATCGACTATAAGACGCATACGGTAGACTATAGCCGTTGTGTGGTCTGTGGCAATTGCATCGAGAAGTGTAAGTTTGGGGCGCTGTCTTATTCTTTTGCGCCAACGGCGCAAAAGAATAAGACAGTCGATACCTCCAAGCGATCCTTCCTTGTGGCCTCGGCTTTAGCTTCTACCGCTGCTTTGGCCCAGAAGAAGGAGAAACTGATGGACGGCGGTCTGGCAGATATCGAGGATAAGGCCATCCCTGAGCGTCAGACACCGTTGACGCCTCCAGGCTCCCTGTCATTCGATAACTTCTCGACTCGCTGTACGGGCTGCCAACTCTGTGTCTCGGAGTGTCCCAACCACGTGTTGCGCCCCTCAGGCGACCTGATGCACCTGATGCTGCCTGAGATGAGTTACGAGCGTGGCTACTGCCGTCCGGAGTGTACGCGTTGCTCGGAGGTCTGCCCTGCGGGAGCCATTAAGCACATCGACAAGCCCGAGAAGTCGTCGATCCAGATAGGCCATGCTGTATGGATCAAGAAGAACTGCGTGGTGCTGACTGATCAGGTGGAGTGTGGCAACTGTGCCCGCCATTGTCCGTCGGGGGCTATTGAGATGGTGCCTATGGATTCGAACGATGAGGAATCGCACATGGTGCCGGCTATCAACGAGGCGGCTTGCATCGGCTGTGGTGCCTGTGAGTATGTCTGTCCGTCGCGTCCCTTCTCGGCCATCTATGTCGAGGGGCACGAGGTGCATAAGAAGATTTAGTAGTAAAGAAGTTAAGTAGTTAAGCCGAATGAAAGACAAGAATATATCGAGACGTTCGTTCCTGAAACTCTTTGGAGCAGGGGCTGTGGGAACTGCCGCCACGTTGGCTGGTTGCAAGAACGTGAACAAGGCAGAAGAACAGGCTGCCAGTGAATATAAGAACCAGGTGGAGCCCCCTGTGGGGAAGATGACCTATCGTGAGAATCCCACGACGAAGGACAAGGTGTCGCTCTTGGGCTATGGCATGATGCGCCTGCCGATGAAGGTAGACAATGGTGATGAGTTCGATCAGGACATGATCAATAAGCAGGTGGACTACGCCATCGAGCACGGCCTGAACTATTTCGATACGTCACCAGTCTACTGCCAGGGTAAGTCGGAACACTGTACGGGCATCGCCCTCCATCGCCACAAGCGCGAGGAGTATTTCGTCGCCACCAAACTCTCAAACTTCAACCCTGAATACCACAGCCGCGAGAAGGCCATCGAGATGTATCGCAACTCGATGAAGGAGTTGCAGGTGGACTATATCGACTACTACCTGCTGCACAGTGTGGGCGGCGGTATGGAGGAGTTCGAGAAACGTTATCTGAACAACGGCATGATGGATTATCTGCTCCAGGAACGGCAGGCTGGTCGGATTCGTAACCTGGGCTTCTCGTTCCACGGAAAGCAGGAGGTGTTCGATGAAGTGTTGGCTATGCACGACAAGTACCACTGGGACTTTGTGCAGATAGAACTGAACTATCTGGACTGGGACTTTGCCAACGAGATCAACAATCGCAATGTGGATGCGTCGTATCTCTATGCCGAGTTGCATAAGAAGGGCATCCCTGCCGTTATCATGGAACCGCTGTTGGGTGGCCGTCTGGCCAATCTGCCCCAGTATCTGATGACGGAGTTGAAGAGTCGTAATCCTGAAAAGAGCGTGGCTTCATGGGCCTTCCGCTATGCCGGAACGCCAGAGGGTGTACTCACCGTGCTCTCAGGCATGACCTATATGGAGCATCTGAAGGATAACCTGCTCTCTTACTGTCCGCTCACTCCGCTTACCGAGGAGGAACAGCGCTATCTGGATAAGGAGATTGCCCAGAAAATCGTGGGGCTGGAGAATATCCCTTGCAACGACTGTAAGTACTGCATGCCTTGTCCCTATGGCATCGACATTCCCGCCATCTTCGTACATTATAATAAATGTAAGAACGAGGGCTCGCTGCCGATGGGTGCCGGGGATGCGGAGTATCGCAAGCATCGCCGCCAGTATCTCATATCTTTGGATCGTGTCGTGCCTCGCGACCGTCAGCCTGACCACTGCATCCAGTGCGGACAGTGTGAGCCTCATTGCCCGCAGAACATCCGCATCCCCCGTGAACTACGGAAGATCGACGAGATGATCGAACAACTGAAGCGCGATCCTATTGGAATAGGCAACATAGACAGGGCTTAACCTCGTTGGCTTACTGTGTGAGCAGAATCGTCAGCAAGGGAATGGTGAGCATCGACAGGAGAGTGGTAATCAGCGTCACCTCTGTGATGAGCGTCGTGTCGCGATTATACTTCAGGCAGAGGATGGTGCCGTAGGTGGCTACGGGCATCGCAATGACCACCGTATTGATGTTCACCACGTAGGGGTCGAAGCCCAGGGCGCTGCACAGGTAATAGAATCCGATGGGGATGAGCAGCAGGCGGAAGACTGTAGTGGTGTAGACCGTCATGTTGCCTAACATGGTTCGGGCGGAGAGTTGTGACATTGACGAGCCGATGATAAGCAAGGCTGCTGGGACGGTGATGTTACCAATCATCGTGAGAGGTTGGCTGATGAGGCCTGGGATATTATCGAGGCCGAGAGCTACGATGAGCATGGCTAAGTAGGCCGAGAGCATCGGTGTGCTGTAGAGTACTTTCTTCTGAAAGCGTTTCCCATCACCCAGGTCACCAACGATCAGGATGGTGCCGATGGTGAAGACGGCAAAAGTGTTGACCACATTGAGTACGGCCGCATAGAACACGGCCTGGTGGCCGAAGATGGAAGCGACGACAGGGTAGCCCATAAAGCCAACATTGCCGAACATCAGAGCGAAGCCAATCACTCCCTCGTCTTCTTTCTTCGACGTAAGATAACGTGGCAATAGCAATCCTACACCAGTGAGAATCAGATAGGTAAGAATGCTGATGCCAAGCAATGGCAGGATGAGTCCCCGGTCGGGTAGTTCGCCTGTCATGGCAGAGGATAGGATGAGGGCCGGGCAGGTGATGTTAATGACCAAGCTCGACAGTTTCTTGTCGAACTCACCACCCATATAGCCCAGTCTGCCTGCTGCGTATCCGACTATCACGATGGCAAAGAGCGTCATCATCACTTCAAACATTTCTTTCTCTCTTAAAATGACAAATGGCTGACGAATCAGCCATTTGTGCTTACAACGTAGTGCGCTTTGTCGGGATGAGGCGACTCGAACGCCCGACCCCTACGTCCCGAACGTAGTGCGCTACCAACTGCGCTACATCCCGATGGCTATCCGATAGCACACTACGTTGTAAAGCGGGTGCAAAGGTACGTAGAATTTTCGAATTACGTGCAAGAAATGCAATATTTTTTTCGAAACGGCCCAAAAATCATCCCCAGCAGACTTGGCTGGGGATGAATGACACTATTACTTGTATTGCTTCTTAAACTGAATGAACTCATCGCATCGCGACACGTATTGGCTGGTCTGCGACGGGTTCTGCTTCTCAAGGTCTGCCAGTCCGGAGAAGGCACGATATTGCGGTGACTGTGGTTGCACCTTCCAGTAATTCTCGTAGGTCTGGCTGTCCCATTCCAGGGTGCGCCACAGGTCTTTCTCATGATACAGTTCACTCCAACTCATGGCGAAGAGGGCTTTCTCTTTCAGACGGAAGTCGCTGCTCAAGGCTGCCTCCTGGAGGAAGTGGTTTGCCTTCTCGCCAAGGTTCACCTCGTTCACCCGCAGGGTGTCCGACCAACTCTTGCTGTCGCGCATCAGATACCAACAGTCGCCCCTGAAGTTAGCCTGTGCGTAGCGTACGGCCAGGTCGTAACAACTCTGTTGCAGGGCTTTACCCGAGAGGATGTTCAGCGTGCCCTCCTTCATCTGCATCTCCTTGGCGAAGATAAGTTTGAAGTTCTCCCGTATCTTCCAGTTATATTTCTCAGCATTCTCCAGATCAGAGTCCTTCAGCCACTGACGGGTGATCCACGGCTCTACATCGGGCTTACGCAAAAGAGCATAGAGACGATAGGCTCGATTGTCGTAGAAACTGGCGGGCACATGCTCCAGCCACTTGATGGCCTTGTCCCATTGGCAGAGGCGCATGTACTTTGTGCCGATGAGGTCTTCCAGTTTCTGGCTGTCTTTCTCTATGTGGGCCTTGAAGTACTTGTCGAGGTTGTTTGTGGCGGGCGTGTTGGTGTAGATGAGATATTTCTCTAACTGCTCCACCCGCATGGTGTCGATGTAGGTCTGATACTCGTAGCTCCCGATAGCGTTCAGCAGGGCAGCTTGTCTCACGGGCTGCTGGGTGTAGTGGCTTACCAGAGCCTGATAGGTCAGGCGGTTCTTGGCGCGATAGTAGTAGCCGTCGTTGTCGGGTTCTTGCTCCTTGTCGTTGAGCCATTGCATCTCGTCTGCCAGATAGTCGTCGAAGGTCTTGCTGTCTTTAGCCTGCAGGGCTGTCATATAGAGCAGCAGCACCCGTGTGCACTCTTTCATGCGGACGGTGCCGTCGAGCTTAGCGGCGTCGAGGATGTCTTTGACGGCCTGCTTCTTGTCGCCGAACATATACTCCAGCCATGCTTTGGCATTCTTCCAAAGGAGGGGTGTGTCGGTCTTTCCCTCACGGAGCACCTCTTCGCAGAAGTTGCGCATCTGCCACACCTCCTGCTTGTTCAGCTCTCTGACGAAGAGCTTTCCGAAGCCATCGCCGTCGGCGGCCTCCTGCGCGTTGTTCACGAAGTCCTGCAGCAGGAAGGGCAGCACCTTCGATGTGGGGTTCTGCTGATAGTGCTGACGAATGGCCTGATAGGAGCGCTTTTGGTAATAGATGGTCATCAGGCTCTCGTAGTCGCCCATCTCGGCGAAGAGTTCTCCAGCCTTCATCTCCTGTCCAGTTTTATACAAGGCACCTGCATAGATGTTCTTCATCATGTCCTTATAGACAGTCTCGATATAGTTTTGCGCCGTCTGCTCCCAGAAGGTGATGTTCTCACGGTGCTGCCCCAACATCATGTTGCAGCGCATGTAGAGCAGCGCATGCTGGGAGCGCAACTTGGAACTGGTCTTGCTGAGGGCATAGGTGCGGATGGTTTTCAGTTCCTGGTCGTTCTTGGCTATCTCTTCGGCAGTTGGGTAGTTCCACTCAAACTGCTTACGCTGCTCGATGTCGACGCAGTCGAGATAGCGTTTCAGGTGCTCCACGTAACTCACCATCAGGGCGTCGCCCTTCTGGCGTGCGGCCTTGATGACCTCGTCGGCATTGAACCAGAAGTACTCCTCCGTAGAGCCGAGATAGGCTTTCCAGTTGTCTTCCGTCGTCTTGTTCACCTGTTCGCGGAATCCTCCATTATTGTAGGCGCTGAACAGGTAGTAGTTGGTGGTCTCTACCCACCCGCAGGCCAGCATCGGCAGAACCATTGCTGCCAGCAAATTAGTGATGATAAATCTCTTCATAGGTTTCTGGTTTATATCTGTTAATGTTTTCTTTATCTAAGTGATAGGTGATGATGGCGCGGCTCAGGTCGGGACGACTTTTCTCTGCCGTTTTCTTCACGCGGAGAATCTCTTCGGCCTCCACCGTGTGCTCGATGCGCACACCATGAATGTTTCTCACCCATTGGTAGACGGGATAGGCGGCGGCTAATGGCAGGGGATAGCCGTCGAGACGGTTGGTGTAAGGGGCCACGTCGCGGATGTCAAGGATGGGATTGCGCTCCATGAACTTCTGCGGATCGCCCGTGTTGTATATCATCAGCACACCATAGTCGGCTGGCGGCGCCTCCATCGCAAGTTGATGCAGGCGAATGGTGGTAGATAGGGTTCCCCCGTCACACTCATCCCGCCACACTCCCAGAACTTCTCTGAGGAAGTCGTAGTACACTTTCATGTTACGAGCCGTATAATCGTGGTCGATCTGTATCTCCTTGACCCCGCTGATGCCGTTGGTCTCGTTCATCTGTCGGATGCGTTTTACCAGCTTGGCAGCCAGGCCCTTGTGGGGTTTCTGCAGGCAGTCGATGGTGATATACACCGTTGGAACCATCTCCACACCAGCAGGCAATGTGTCAGAGAATGTGATGGTCGCATTGGGCATCGGCTCGCCGTTTTCATTCATCACCACATCAAAGTATCGGCAGTACACCTTATTTATATTATATGTAGCGAGGAATGCCCGTTCCTCAGAGTCGAGCCTCAGGTCCGTGCGCCAGTAATACACGGCGTTGCCCTCGTCCAGCATCTTCTGCTCCCTATTGTCTGTGCAGCCCAATGTCAGCAGACAGAGGAGCAAGCTTAGCCATATGGTTGATGGTATTCTCTTTAGCATGCCTCGTTTTAGTGGTTTCAGGCGGCAAAGATACGAATAAAATTGCATATCACCTAAACTTCCACTCATTTTTTTTGTTGCCTTTACCAGTGGTTTCTTCCTTTGGTTCGCATGAGCGACAGCCGTCTGAACTATGTGTCTGACTATAGTCAGTCACTTGTCCGACTATAGTCAGTCAACCTTCCGACTTAAGTCAGCCACCTTTCCGACTTAAGTCGGACACATAGATAACGCCGTTCTGACAGTTAGAGAATAGCACCTAAGAGAAAGACTTCGTATTACAAAAGCTCTGGCAGCTGGAATAGTTTGACGGAATTGCTGCCCTTGATGAGGATGTAGTAGCCTTCGGGCTGTTGCTCGGTGATGGCGGCTTTCACCTCGTCGACATTGTGGAACTTGCGGAAGGGGCAGGGAATGTCGCGGAAATTATCACCCACGAGCCATACCTCGTCGTAGCCGGCAGCTTCGAGGTGGTCTACGAGCTGACGATGCTCCTTGTCGCTCTCTTCGCCTAACTCGCCCATCTGTCCGATGATAGCCATCTTTTTCAGGGGTGACGGGTGAGGAGTGAGAGTTGAGAGTTGGCTGAAGTTGTCGAGGGCGGCTTGCATCGACGTGGGGTTGGCATTGTAGGCGTCGACGATGAGGTGGTTCTTCTGGGTGACGGTCATCTGCGAGCGGTTGTTGCTGGGGGTGTATTCCTCGAGGGCCGAGCAGATTTTCTTGCGGTCTACGCCAAAGTTGATGCCTACGGCGATGGCGGCCAGTAGGTTGTCGATATTGTAGGAGCCGATGAGCTGTGTCTGCACCTTGTGCCATTTGGTGCTGCGCCCTTCTTCCTCGAGAACCATCAGAGGCTCGCGCCAACGGAACTTCAGGAACGGGTTGCACTCGATGATTTCGCCAGAGATACAACTGTACCAGTTGTCGGGGTCGGTGGAGTAGGGCGAGAGCCAGATATCCTCGTCTTCTCCGATCTGGCTCATCAGGTGCTCGTTGTCTGCGTTGATGAAAATGAGGCTGTCCTGACGACTGCGGAGGAAGTCGTACAGTTCACACTTCGTCTTGACGACGCCTTCGAAGGAGCCGAAGCCCTGCAGATGGGCACGCCCGACGTTGGTGATCAAGCCACAGGTGGGCTCTGCCGTCTCGGCGAGGGTCTTGATGTCGCCAGGATGGCTGGCACCCATCTCAATGACGGCTATCTCGTGTTCCTGAGAGAGACGGAAGAGGGTCTTGGGCACTCCCACGTCGTTGTTGAAGTTGCCCTGAGTGTAGAGCACGTTGTATTTCTGCGACAGGACGGCTGCCACGAGTTCCTTGGTAGTCGTCTTGCCGTTGGTGCCTGTGATGCCGATGACGGGGATGTTGAACTGACGGCGATGCTCACGGGCCAGATCCTTGAAAGTTTGCAGGCAATCGTCAACGAGGATTAGTCGCTTATCGCCTTTGGCGACGAGCGACTGATCATCTACGATGGCGTAGGCGCAGCCTTTCTCAAGAGCTTGCAGGGCGAACTTGTTACCGTCGAACGTCTCGCCTTTGAGGGCGAGGAAGATGCTCCCTTCAGGACAATCACGACTGTCGGTCGTGATGCAGGGATGCTGCTGATAGAGCTTGTAGAGTTCTCTAATATCCATAATCGTAGCTTTTTTCGGCGCAAAGATACAAAAAAAGCTACAGATTACGCAGATTATCACCGTTTTTTTGTATCTTTGTAGCCGATTATGGACTATATGATCAATATTCATGACAGGTTGCTGGACCTCTCAGAGCCTCAGGTGATGGGAATCCTGAATGTGACGCCCGACTCTTTCTATGCTGCCAGCCGCAAGCAGACGGAGCAGGAGATAGCTGGGCGCGCTAATCAGATTATAGCCGAAGGGGGTACGATCATTGATATCGGTGCCTGTTCCACTCGGCCGGGATCTCTGGCAGTTTCCGAGGCAGAGGAGATGGAACGGCTGCGCTATGGCTTGAGCATTGTGCGTCGCGAGTTGCCAGATAGCGTCATATCCGTTGATACGTTCCGTCCTGATGTGGCCCGCATGGCTGTGGAGGAGTTTGGTGCTGGCATCATCAACGATGTTACAGAGGGGAGTGAGCGGATGTTCCGTATGGTTTCTCGCTTGCGCGTACCTTATATATTAATGTCTGTACAGCCAACGGTGAGGGATATGCTCCTGTCGTTTGCAGCGAAAGTCCAGCAGTTGCGTGACCTTGGGGCGGCGGATATCATACTTGATCCAGGCTTCGGCTTTGGCAAGACGCTGGAGGAGAATTACCAGATAATGGGTGAGTTGGACAAGTTGCAGGTGATGGATCTGCCTCTGTTGGTAGGTGTGTCGCGCAAGTCGATGATTTACAAGATGTTTGGCAGTACACCCGATGAGTCGCTTAATGGTACGACAGTCCTGAATGTTGTTGCCCTGATGAAGGGCGCTTCCATCCTCAGGGTGCATGATGTGCGAGAAGCTGTGGAGTGTTGCGAGATTGTTCAGAGGATTGTGGTAAATAGTAAAACAATAAATCGTAAATAGATAAGTCGTGTTATTCGAATTTGGAATCAAAGATATCATCGACATACTGCTTGTCGCACTGATGCTATATTATATCTATCGACTGATGCGAGAGTCGCGCTCGCTGAATGTGTTTATTGGCATCATGGTGTTTGTCGTTACCTGGCTATTCGTGTCGCAGGTCCTACAGATGCGTCTGTTGGGCTCCATACTCGACAAGTTGGTCAGTGTCGGTGTTATTGCCTTGATTGTGCTCTTCCAGGATGATATTCGAAAATTCCTCTATAATCTCGGTGCCCATCGGCGCATGAGGGCCTTCACTCGCTTCTTCACATCGTCAAAGGGAAAGGATAAGGCGAAGAGGGAAGTGAAGGAGGCGATTATGCCGATAGTGATGGCAGCGATGAATATGAGCAAGGGTAAAGTGGGCGCACTCATCGTGATTGAGCGGGCCGTTCCCCTCGACGATATCGTGGCGACAGGTGATCAGATAGATGCAGCCATCAACCAACGGCTGATAGAGAATATCTTCTTTAAAAACTCCCCCCTGCATGACGGGGCCGTTGTCGTCGCCAAGAAGCGAATCAAGGCTGCTGGCTGTATCCTACCAGTGAGTCACGACCTCGATATCCCTAAGGAATTGGGACTGAGGCATCGTGCGGCAATGGGTATCTCACAGGAGAGTGATGCCTTGGCAGTCGTGGTGTCGGAAGAGACGGGAGGTATCTCTGTGGCGGTGAACGGCGCGTTCCATCTCCGTCTCTCTGCAGAGGAACTCGAGAGCATCCTAACAAAGGAAATAGAATAGACAACGTAAAGGTTTTCATTTAATTTTCTGAAAAAACAGTTATCTCATTTATGTTATTCGGATTATTTTTATTATCTTTGCAGACTACAAGACAAACTGAAACATTTAAATAATATTGAACTATGGATTTATTAAGTCAAATTGTGGCGCGCGCTAAGTCAAACAAGCAGCGCATCGTACTCCCCGAGGCTTTGGAGGAGCGTACACTTCGTGCAGCCGACAAGGCTCTGGCTGACGACATCGCAGACATCATCTTGATTGGTAATCCCGGCGAAATCAGCAAACTGGCTAAGGAGTGGGGACTGAATCATGTCGACAAGGCTACCATCATCGATCCTGAGAACAATCCGAAGGCAGAGGAGTATGCTCAGAAGTTAGAGGAACTTCGCCGTAAGAAGGGCATGACCATTGAGCAGGCTCGTGAACTGATGAAGAACCCGCTCTATCTGGGCTGTATGATCATCAAGACCGAGGGTGCTGACGGCCAGATCTCTGGCGCCCTTTCTACGACAGGCGACACCCTGCGTCCTGCTCTTCAGATTATTAAGTGTGCTCCTGGCATCTCTTGTGTCAGTGGTGGTCTGTTGCTTATTACCAAGCAGCCTCAGTATGGTGAGAATGGTGTGTTGGTGATTGGTGATGTGGCTGTAACCCCGATGCCCGATGCCAACCAGTTAGCTCAGATCGCTGTATGTACGGCTCAGACCGCAAAGTCGGTGGCTGGCTTTGCAGAGCCCAGAGTGGCTATGCTGAGTTTCTCGACGAAGGGTAGTGCTACGCATGAGGTCGTGGACAAGGTGATTGAGGCTACGAATCTGGTTAAGAAGATGGATCCGGAACTGAAGGTTGACGGTGAGCTTCAGGCTGATGCAGCCCTTGTACCCTCGGTGGGTGCCAAGAAGGCTCCTGGCTCTACGATTGCCGGTAACGCCAATGTACTGGTATTCCCGAATCTGGAAGTTGGAAACATCGGATATAAACTCGTGCAGCGTTTAGGCGATGCTATTGCCATCGGCCCGATTCTGCAGGGTATTGCTCGTCCTGTGAATGACCTGAGTCGTGGTTGTTCTGTCGACGACATCTATTATATGATTGCCATTACAGCCTGTCAGGCAATGGACGCAAAGAAGTAGTTAAAGAAGTAAAGAAAGTCAAGAAGTTATGAAAATCCTTGTGTTGAATTGTGGCTCATCGTCTATCAAGTACGCTCTGTATAATATGGACGATAAGAGTGTGATGACCAGTGGCGGCGCTGAGCGTGTAGGACTTGACGGTGCCTTTGTAAAGGTGAAGCTCGCCAATGGTGAGAAGAAGCAGATTATGCATGATATCCCTGAGCATACCGAGGGCGTGAAGTTTATCTTCTCTCTGTTAACGGATCCAGAGATTGGTGTTATCAAGAGTCTGGATGAGATCGATGCCGTCGGTCATCGTATGGTGCATGGCGGTGAGAAGTTCAATAAGTCTGTTGTCCTCACCGATGAGGTACTCAAGGAGTTCGAGAAGTGCTCTGACCTTGCACCGCTGCACAATCCCGCCAACCTGAAGGGCGTGAATGCCGTGAAGGAACTGATGCCTGGGCTGCCCCAGGTAGGTGTATTCGATACCGCTTTCCATCAGACAATGCCGCCGAAAGCATTCATGTACGCCATCCCTTACGAACTTTACGAGAAGTATGGCATCCGTCGCTACGGCTTCCATGGAACTTCTCACCGTTACGTCTCTCAGCGTGCCTGTGAGTTTCTCGGCATTCCTGCTGAGGGTACGAAGATGGTGACCTGTCACGTGGGTAATGGCGGCTCGATCGCAGCTGTCGTGGATGGCAAGTGTATCGATACTTCTATGGGCCTCACCCCATTGGAGGGCTTGGTCATGGGTACCCGTGCTGGTGATATCGATGGTGGCGCTGTGACGTTTATTGAGAAGAAACTCGGCTTGGATGCCGACGGCATGTCGAATCTGCTTAATAAAAAGAGTGGTGTGGCTGGTTTGACAGGCGGTTCTTCTGATATGCGTGATGTGGAGGCCGCAGCCAAGGAGGGTGATCCTCGTGCTAAGTTGGCGCAAGACATGTATTTCTATCGTATTAAGAAGTATATTGGAGCCTATGCAGCTGCTATGGGTGGACTCGATGTAGTCGTATTTACTGCTGGTGTCGGAGAGAATCAGGTGAGCATGCGCTCAGAAGTTTGCAAGGATATGGAGTTCCTTGGCATCAAGTTTGACGAATCGAAGAACAATGTCCGTGGTGAGGAGGCAATCCTCTCAGCTGATGACTCCAAGGTGAAAGTGGTTGTCATTCCTACCGATGAGGAGCTGATGATCGCCACAGACACGATGAATCTGCTGTAGGATCATTATAGACAAATATTGAGAAAGGCGGCCAAAATGGCTGCCTTTTTTATTGTAAACCTGCAAACCTATAAAAAAATGAGGGTAGATAACAAAAAAGTGTTGCAAAAGAGAACTATTTCGAATAATAATTTGTACCTTTGCACCCAATTGTGTACGATTAGTGTTTTATTGCAATAAATAGTGAAATAAAGAATGAAAACGAAATTTACTATGATGCTGACAGCATTACTGATGCTGTTTTGTATGAGTGTTAATGCACAAACTGTAAAAGGTGACGTGAATGGCGACGGCAATGTTGACGCAGCCGATATACAGGAAGTCAACGACATCATCTTTGGAAAATCTCAGAATGCCAATGGTGATGTTAATGGCGACGGGAAGGTGAACGTTGCGGACATTGTGGCAATTGTTGACATTATCGAGAACCCACCAGCCCCAAACCCTGTTGTCACTTTCGGTATAAATATTATTAATAATACCGATGTTGACGTTAAATTGGATGGCGATGTGGTTTTTGTACTTGGTAATCCTGATCACAATGGGAACTACCTTGGATGGGATGGTGCCTTTAATCATACTGCCCCTATCCGTTTTAGCAATACAGCAGTGACCTTGGCTGCAGGTGAGACGAAGACGTTTAATGGTCTTACATGGAAAGACGAGGAGTCTGAATCGGGTATGGGTGAAAAGAGCCCACTTGACCCCAGTCTGTTGGCAGACGCAAAACGCCCGAGGAATGTGTTACTATATGTTGATGGGAACTACGAGGTGGTAATGTGTGATAATATGGATACCAGCATTGTCTTTGAAGAAGGCAAGACTTATGATATTGTTATATCTTATGCACCTGCCCCCGTGAATCCGACTCCTGTAGAGCCAACTCCCGTGAATCCAACTCCTGTAGAGCCAACTCCTGTCAATCCGACTCCGGCTCCGTCTGCAAATCACTCGGTAGTGTCTTTCGGTTTGGATATCACCAATACGACCAGCCAGTCAGTAAACCTTGTCGGT
>JAFTFO010000028.1 GCA_017449495.1 Prevotella sp.
AACTATGAGAAGAATAGATTTGATTGTGATTCACTGTACGGCCTCGCGCCCTAACCAGCACCTGTCGCTGGAGGACCTTAACAAGATGCACCGGGCCCGAGGCTGGAAGTGCTGCGGCTACCACTACTACATCACCCGCGATGGCCAGCTCCACTTCGGTCGCCCCGAAGAGATGGTCGGTGCCCACGCCCGTCACTACAATGCCCACTCTATCGGCGTCTGCTACGAAGGGGGCCTCGATGCCTCAGGCCATGCCGCCGACACCCGTACCCCGGCCCAGAAGGCCGCGATGCTCACGCTGCTCTGCTCCCTGAAGCAGGACTATCCCGATGCCTTGATCGTTGGCCACTGCGAACTCGAGGGCGTCCACAAGCCCTGCCCCTCGTTCCCCGTCAGTGAACTCCGCACCGAGCTCAAACTGTTGGGTTACTAAAATGTCAGGGCGCAGAAGTTTCAGTCTCTTCTGCGCCCTGATTAATCCCCCAATTCTATCTTTATTTTAAAGATGCATCGCCAATTTGTTGTTGCGCTTAGAAAATCGCCGTAGCCGTCATATCCGTCATCTCTGGGGCCTGGAGTGATGTTAAATGGTGTGCCATCAGCATAGAAATTAATTGAGTATTGCGAACTTGGAGAAGACGGGATAATGCCATACAAGGACTCACCCGAATCAACCCATTCCCCTTGTACCACCGTACCAGGAAAGGCACCTCTAATCATATAGTCACAAAGCCACTGCGGCAGTTCCTCTCTTGCAACAGGCTTGCATGGTATTAGAAAATGATAGTACATAACGGAATCAGGATAAGGAGTATCTTCTGATAGTAAGATTACCCTATCTCCTATTTCAGTAATCCACCCATCAGGTTCCGCATCATCAGTGCTGCAACTAATCAAGCCAAGAAGCAAAAGCATCATCGCGGTTGCAAAAAACAATAGTTTCTTTTCCATTATATCTATTACGTACGGCGCAAAGATACGATAAATAATTGAAACAAACAAGAAAAAGCCCGAAAAACATCATGAAAAGATTTCGGGGGTGTAAATATGACACTATGCTTATTCCTGAGAGCGGAGGGGGGCTTTGTATAGAGAGAATCGCTAAATAATGTTAAGGGTGGGGGAGAAATGACTGATTATTGAAGAAAAGTCTTTACTTTTGCAGAAACATTTTTGTTATCTTAAAAAATAGTATTTTATGAAAAAGCAATTCTTCTGCCTTTTAGGGGCTTGTGTGTGTGGAATGATGTTGCTCGCAGGGGCAGTGTCGTGTGAGAAAATGAATGTCGAGGATGCTGGTGACGGCTCGAAGACGAATGTCGTGCTGCGAGTGGGTAGCATTGAGCAGGTGCCATTCGAACTGTCTCGCACCAGAGGACGTGATGTGAATGGCGTGTGCTCACGGTTGAACTTCTTGGTGTATCAGGATGGGGAACGAATACGCCAGATCAGTCAGACCTCGGATGATGATGTGTTTGGTGAAGCGCAAATCCAACTGCCTAAAGGGCGGTATTTCTTGGTGGTATTGGCTCACAGCAGCAATGGGAACCCTACATCGACGGATGCTCGTAAGATTGGCTTCACGAATACGACGGGTTTCACCGATACATTCTTCTATGGTGACAGTCTGATCGTGGAGAATAAGGACCTGTCTCGCACGCTTGAGCTGAAACGTATCACGGCTATGGTGCGGTTCATACCCTACGACGAAATCCCAGCCAATGCTGGGCGCATCCGATTCTATTACACGGGTGGCTCTGGCACACTCGATGCAGGCAATGGTGGCTGGGGCGTGGTGAACTCGAAGCAGTCGCAGTGGTACGATCTCACCCATCAAGAAGAAAAATTCGAAATCTACACAATTCCGCATGGTGACGATGACGAGCTGACCGTAACGGCTACGACGTATAAAGAACAGACGGACAATATTGCGACGGAACGCAAGATAGAGGGTGTGCCTGTTTTAAGGAATCATATCACGATTTGCCGGGGCTATCTCTTTGCACCAGTCTATCACATGGAGTATGAGATTACTGTCGATGACCGATGGTCGACGGATTCACTCTACTTTGAGTTTTAAAGAAAAATTCCAAATAAAATTTGGATTTTTGCTCACTTAATCGTACCTTTGCACCCAAAACGTACAAAGACTAAAGACGATGGATAAGAAAGATACCAACGACGTGCTGCGCAGAAACGTGGCGCTGCTGTCGAAAATCGGAGAAAAAGAGGCGAGCATGATGCCAGCCGTAGAGGCACCACTGCCCTCGGTGGAGCAGGTGAAGGAAATCGTGAGGCTGGTGAAGAGCATCATCTTCCCAGACTATTTCAACAAAAGACAGTCCGACGAGGCCATCCGCTCGTACTATATCGGTGTGCACATGGAGGAATTGATGACGCTGCTCACCAAGCAGATAGCCCATGGACTGCAGTTCTGTGAGGACTGCGACCAGATGCGTACGAAGGAACAGGTGTATCGTGAGGCAGCCCGGTTGGCGGGTGAGTTCATCGACACGCTGCCCGAGATCAAGCGCCTGCTATATACCGATGTCGAGGCGATGTTCGATGCAGACCCTGCTGCCACGAACTATGGTGAGGTGATCTTCTGCTATCCTGTGATGAACACGATGACTCACTACCGCATGGCTCATCGTCTGCATGAGCTGAAGGTGCCCGTCATCCCCCGTATCATCACCGAGCAGGCCCACTCCAAGACGGGTATCGATATCCATCCGGGTGCCCAGATAGGCGAGTATTTCTCCATCGATCATGGTACGGGTGTGGTCATCGGCGAGACTTCCATTATCGGCAACCACGTCACCCTCTATCAGGGTGTCACCCTCGGTGCCAAGAGTTTCAAGTACGACGAGCAGGGTAACATGCTTAACATCCCGCGCCATCCGATTATCGAGGATAATGTCACCGTCTATTCCAATGCCTCTATCCTCGGGCGCATCACCATCGGTCACCACTCCACGATAGGTGGTAACATCTGGCTGACGCATTCTGTGCCGCCGTATTCGCGCATATTACAGTCGAAGGCCGTCGACGCCGGCTTCCAGGACGGCGCTGGCATCTGATAAAGGTAAAAAGAAATGGCTTCCAAACCGGAAGCCATTTCTTTAATCTGTCTTACTTGTTTGCCCTTCTCTTCATGAGCTCTTCAGCGAACTTGCCAGAGGCGAAGCTCTCGCCGTCATCACCGACGCAGACGGGAATGGAGTCGTTGACAGCAGCACGGGTGAAATAGTGGTTGCGATAATAACCCCAGTCCCAACTGGCGTTGTTCTCCATGTCGAAGTGGTAGATGCGGTCTTCCCAGTCGTACATCGTACCGCGGAAGTGGTTGTGCGAGATGGAGTAGTCGCGGTAGTCGATACGCACGTCGTTCCAGTCACGGTTGCGGTAGGTAATATAGATGTCACCATTGCGCACCACCCAGTCGAAGGGGCTGTAGGCATAGTCGTTGCGATTGGCGGTAGAGTAGTCTACCTCGTAACCGGTGCCATAGGTGGCCACGCCGTAGTCATCGTAGTAGGCTGCGTCGAAGCGCCATACAGTGTGGTAC
Organism: Prevotella sp.; assembly: GCA_017449495.1. GTDB lineage: Bacteria > Bacteroidota > Bacteroidia > Bacteroidales > Bacteroidaceae > Prevotella. Next base: position 3,569 of record JAFTFO010000028.1, read on the forward strand.
TCGCCGTCTTGGAACGCCTCGCCCCAACCGTTCTGGTAGTAGGTGTCAAGCCATCCCTCCCAGTTAGCTCCGGTGAGCCTGTCGGCGATCATCTCGTCAGTATCGCAGCTGGTCAGCGTAAACCCTGCGAGCATCAGCATCATTGTGTAGAAATAAAGCTTCTTCATAATCGTATCTCCTATACTTTAAATGGTTAGACTTCTGCTATGATCTTTATCACGGTGCAAAGATAGGGATATTTTCCCGACGTTGCAAGATAATTGCCCTATTCGTGGGTAGGGTTTTCCCTAATCTTTCGCTTTTTTGCCGAACTCGGGGTCGATCTTCAGCATGGCCGAGACGATATAGGTGAGCGAGCAAGCTGCCATCACGATGAGGAAGAACGTGGGATAGCCGACACTCTCCTGCAGGGCTCCTGCAAAGAGACCCGGGATCATCATCGAGAGGGCCATGAAAGCAGTACAGAGGGCATAGTGGGCCGTCTTATGCTCACCTTGACTATAATATATAAGGTATAGCATGTAGGCGGAGAATCCGAAACCATAGCCGAACTGCTCGATGAAAACGCAGACATTGATGACAAGCAGGCTCTCAGGCAGGGCATAGGAGAGGTAGACGTAGACGAGGTCGGGCAGGGTGATGGCTATCACCATTGGCCAGAGCCAGTGCTTCAGTCCATCACGGCTGGCAGCAATGCCACCAAGGATACCGCCGAGAGTGAGGCCAATGACGCCGACAGTGCCCTGTACAAGGCCGTATTCTGCGGGAGAGAGACCGAGACCGCCTTTTGTCGTGGTGTCGATGAGGAAGAGGGCGCTGACCTTGGCCAACAGGCCTTCAGGCATGCGGTAGAAGAGCATGAAGCAGATGCCTGCCCATACCTGAGGCTTCTGGAAGAAAGTCTTCAGCGTGTGCCAGAACTGCTGCATGATCTCACTGCCATGAATCTTTTCCATCCCCTTGTCGTCGGAAGGCTTTGGCAGGATATAGTGGTGCCAGAGCCAGAAGGCGATGAAGAGGCCACCCATACCGTAGAACATCAGACTCCATGAGTATTTGACGTTGCGGGTGATGACTTCGAGGTTACCGGCAAGCATCACCAGCAGACCCTGTCCGACGATGGTGGCAATGCGGTAGAACGTGCTGCGGATGCCTACGAAATAAGCCTGCTCGTGTTGATTGAGACCGAGCATGTAAAAGCCGTCGGCAGCGATGTCATGGGTGGCACTGGCAAAAGCCATCAGCCAGAAGAAAGCTAATGAGCCTTGTAGCCAGTAGGGGGCAGGGATCATGAAGGCCACGCCACCGAGGGAGGCACCGATGAGCAACTGCATGGAGATAATCCACCACCGCTTGGTCTTGATGATGTCGATGAACGGACTCCACAGAGGTTTGATGACCCACGGCAGATAGAGCCATGAGGTGTAAAGGGTGATGTCTGTATTCGACAGACCAAGACGCTTATACATGATGAGCGAAATAGTCATCACGGCCACGTAGGGCAGGCCTTCGGCGAAGTAGAGGGTGGGCACCCAGGCCCAGGGAGAGTTTTTGCTTTGAACTTTTAACATTGAACTTGGGGCTTTATGATTACTCGTAGAGTCGCTGGATCTCAGCATTCCGGTAGTAGAAGAGCAGGATGTCATCGTAGGTCTTGCCTTGCTCTCCCATTACGGCTGCACCTATCTGGCAGAGACCAACACCGTGACCCCAGCCCTTGCCGTGGAGACGGAAACTCACCGGACCTGTCCTCGTGAGTTTTTCTACCTCGAAGGCGGAGGAGAGGAGATGGGTTTCACTGAGGGCACGGCGGATCTCAAGTTCCTTACCGATGGTGAGTGTCTTCTTAGAGCCTACGATCTTCAGTTTCCAGATACGGCCACTCTTGCCACGGGCTAATGGGATGAGGTCCTGGATGGTGCCGAAATCGTCTTTCAACTTTCGGTTGACGAGTTCCGAGAGCTGCTCCTGTGTGTATTCCACCGTCCAACGGTAGAAGTCAGGCGTCTCTTGGTCGTAAGCCTTCATCACCTGCGAGAGAATCTGTTTGTCGTTCGTATTACACCAGGGGTCGCGAATGCTTTGGAGGTATGGTTTGGGCGTATCTTCCCAGCAGTACTGGAACTCCTCGGTCTCTCCGCCACAGCACTTAGAAAAACGGGCATCGCAGATCTCACCATCGTAAGACAGCACCTGTCCCCGCGTTTCCTCTATGGCCTTGACGGCTTTCTCTGCAGCAGTGTGGTTCTCATTCCCCGTATTCGGAATGCCCTGATAGCGCTGACAGTGGTCGTCGGCACAGACATCGAAGATGGTGTGGTCCTCACGATCGTACCAGCGGATGATCTCGTCATCCTTCTTGATGAAGGAGAAGAAACTGTCCTGTCCACTGTCGAGTCGACGACGCTTTTCCATCTGTGCCAGAAGCCACGAACGGGAGATGACGGCATGGGCCTTGAGGAACTCGAGGGAGGCTGTGGGTGACATCTCACTGGCAATGACACTCGTCAGGTAGCGCTCTACGGGCAGCTCGTTGATGGCAATGATCTTGTCGGCCTCGACTACGATGCGCAATGTCCCCTCAAACACCTGCGTCTCCTTGCGTTCCCAGTGGAAGTCTACCCCGATGGTGACGTTGCAGAGTGAGAATGTGGCCTCGGGCGACTGAGGTGTAAAGGTGAGCTCCCGATACTGGGTGCCCCGCCATAGGATGCCTCCCTCGAAGAAGGTGACACTCTGAGGCCCCGTGATGACCTCACCCTTGGCGACATATGCCTGATTGAGCTCGAAGTCAATCTTCTCGGCAGTGACGATGCCAACCGTGACGTTAGGCTCTTTATCCTTCAAACCTTTAGGCTTGAGCTTTGAGCTTTGAACTTTATCATGAAGGCGGTTGATCACCAGCTGTAGCTGCTCTTTCGATAGCGACACCTCATTGAGGATGCTGAGGGCTTTCTCGGGTGTGAGACGCTCAAAGTCTTCCTGCCGGGGTGTGATGATGAGACCAGCCATGTCGAGGGCTCCAGGGGAGATGATATATTGTTCGTCGCCCTCAGCATAATAGCAATCAGGACGATGCTTGCCACGTGGGAAGACCACGGAGAGGTATTCGTCGTCTCGGCGCCAGCTCACGATGTTCATCATCGGCTCTGCATCATCATCCTGCATCGGCAGAGCATCATACAGGCGTAGGAACAGTTGTTCGCCGCTGTATTGTGAGTGGCTGCGGATAAGCAGGGCAGGACAGGGGTATTCATCGATCAGCGAGATGTCCTCTCCTTCGTTGAGGCTGACGATAATGGTGAGATTCCTGCTTAGTCGCTGCCACGAGAGTTGCAGGGGCAGCAGTCCGCTGGTGCCTGCCTGGAAATGGGCGTGGTCAGGTGCTGAAGCACCGCACTTCGGGCCATTGTAGAAGACCATCATCTCCGGATAGTCCTCGAGCAGTTTGTGAATCTCGGAATAGCTCTCACGGATACGCTGCGGCTCGTGCCTGACACTGGGGATAGTGAAATGCTGTGGCAGAATGGGGTAGGGGTTCACGAGCAGGTCGAAGTGACTGTCGATAGATTTCTTCGTTTGTTCCTTCGGACGGTTCGTCTCACAGAGGAAGCAGGGCCTCTCGGCGAGGACCTTCTTATCGATGCTGGCACCTGTGGACACCATACGGGCTGGATTCCACTGGACCAGTACGGACGAGGCTCCCACAGCCAACTCACGAGTCTTTACGCTGCGCAGGTCTTGATAGCGTCTGCGGGCATCATCCCACTTCTCAAGCTGGCGGTTGAAGAAACGCTGCAGTGGTGAATCGTTCATCAGTTCCTGCTTGCCTTGCAGCATCTGCTGGCGGGCCAGGATCTCGAGCGTGCGCAGCCGATCCTTATAAAGATTATTGGCATTCACACGGTCGATGCTGAGGGCCGCATCACTGTTGCCACCCCATCGGCGACAGAGATAGAGCTCTGAGAAGATACGTCCAATGCGATAGTGGCGTGAGAAGATAAGGCCTAAGGCATAATCTTCACCATACGAGGTGTTGGGGAAGCCTATCTGTCTCAACAATGGAGTGAAGAAGGCACGAGGGGCTCCGAGGCCATTGATGCGCAAGGCGTTGTTAGGGCCGTTCTCGTCGGTCCATTCCTTGTGGTCGATGAGTCCTGGCGGCAGGGTGTTCAACTCGAAGTCGCACATGCGGTAGGAGCCGATTACCATTGCGGCGTTCTGCTTGTAGAAGGCATCGACCACCTGTTGCAGGGTCTTGGGCGAGGAATAGAGGTCGTCGGAGTCGAGCTGTACGGCAAAGCGCCCGCAACGGTCGTCGTTGATGGCTTGGTTCCAACAGCCGCCGATGCCCAGATCGGTGCGCTTGGGAATGATATGTACGAGTCGTTCGTCATGGATGGCCTGCAACAGCTCCGTCGTCTTGTCGGTGGAGTGGTTGTCGACCACGATGACGTTATAGTTGAAGTTTGTCTTCTGCGAGAGGGCAGAGTTCACTGCATCGCAGATGGTTTTTTCGCGGTTGTATACGGGAATGATGACCGATGCCTCCACGTCGAACTCCTGTTCGTTGAAGTCGGGTCGACGGTAGTAGGAGGGGTCAATCTTTGCACCGATCTCTGCCAGATGTGCGGTGGCTGCGTGCTCCATCTCTATCTGTACCTCACGGTTGCGAGGATTCACGTAGTCGAACTGTTTCACACCCGATGCGCGTGTGTCGAGTTCTTCTTCCGTATAGAGCTTCTCGTCGATATGGAATAGTTGGCCGTTGCGGCTCAAAAAGAGTCTCAGGGCATACAATCCTGCGTAGTGATAGTCGTTCTCACCGGCCTGCATGGCAAAGGTGTGCAGGAGGGCTGTCTTGATGAGCAGCAGTGATCCGAAGTCGAAGTCGTCGCGGATACTGCCCGTCTGATAGTCGACGACGGGGTGGGCAGTACGTTGGCCGTTGATCAGGTCGTAGTGGTCGGCATAGACCATCGAGGCATCGCTGTCAGAGGCCACGCGGAGGATGCGCTCCAGTGCTCCCTCACCCAGTTCCACCCTCGTCGGCTTTGTCTGCAGCAGCACGTAGTCGGCCTTGGCGTTCTCTGCAATGGTCATCAGGGTGTTACTGCCCGTCAGGTTGTCGACGGTCAACTGCTGACAGTCTTTCATAGTGGGCTGTGGGGTGGAGGTGAGTAAGAAGATGTGTTGTACCGTCTTGCTGGCTCTGAGCTGCGCCAACATCTTGGTGGCGCCGGTGATGTCGTCGCAAGGCAGGAAACAGTCTATTTTTTCTCTCATGAGTGACTTTTATGTTTTATTGCAGCGCAAATTTCGTTATATTTTTCGATAATACCAAATAATTTAGGGAAAAATCCAAATAAATTTGGTTTTTCGCTCGGTTTGCACTACCTTTGCACACGAAAATGGAGATGAACGACGACAGGAAGGTACTGCTTGGGCTTTCGCTCGACGAGTTGAAGGTGGTTGTGTGCGACCTGGGGATGCCTGCATTTACGGCAGGGCAGATCCTCAAGTGGCTCTATCAGCAGCACGTGACCGACATCGACGAGATGACCAATATCTCGAAGGCAAACCGTGAGCGTCTGAAGGAACACTATGTCGTAGGGGCCATGCCGCCGATCAACTGCCAGCGCTCGAAAGACGGTACAATCAAGTACCTGTTCCCCGTAAGTTGTCGTGTCACGGCAACAAACAAGACGGACCTCTTCGTAGAGACCGTGTTCATCCCTGATGGAGAGCGGGCTACGCTCTGTGTATCGTGTCAGGTGGGCTGCAAGATGAACTGCCTCTTCTGCCAGACGGGTAAACAGGGCTTCGAAGGCAATCTGACTGCTGCCGACATTCTGAACCAGATATACGCCTTGCCAGAGCGTGAACGGCTGACGAATATTGTATTCATGGGACAGGGTGAGCCGATGGATAACCTCGACGCCGTGTTACGTGCGACGAAGATTCTGACGGCCGATGATGGCTATGCCTGGAGTCCGAGGCGTATCACGGTGAGTAGCGTCGGTATCAAGAACAAGTTGAAACGCTTTCTCGACGAGAGTGAGTGCCATGTGGCCATCTCGATGCACTCTCCGTTGCCAGAACAGCGTCGCAGGCTCATGCCTGCCGAGGGGCAGATGTCGATTACGGATGTCATATCCCTGCTGCGGCAGTACGATTTCTCTCACCAGCGCCGTTGCTCATTTGAATACATCTGCTTCGGTGGCATGAACGACACCCCAGCCTTCGCTCGGGAGATTGTCAAACTGCTGCAAGGGCTCGACTGCCGGGTGAACCTTATCCGGTTCCACGAGATTCCCAGTGTCGACCTGCCTGGCTCTGACGAGAAGCGCATGGAGTCTCTGCGAGACTATCTGACGGCCCACGGTGTGTTTACCACCATTCGTGCGAGTCGTGGACAGGATATCTTCGCAGCCTGCGGACTCTTGTCGACCGACAAGAAATTAAGAATGAAGAATTAAGAACTTTATAGAGATATGGAAGAAAGAAAGATTCGCGTGGCAGTCACGCACGGTGATACTAACGGTATTGGTTATGAAGTGATTTTCAAGGCATTCGAGGATCCGATGATGTTCGATCTCTGTACACCGATCATCTATGGCTCACCTAAGGTGGCTAGCTATCACCGTAAGGCGCTTGGCATGGAGGTGCAGTTTACGATTATCGATAAGGCAGAGGATGCCCGTGAGGGGCGGCTTAATCTGCTCACAACCTTTGACGAGGAGGTGAAAGTGGAGCTGGGAACGCCGACCGCAGAGTCTGACACTGCTGCCCGCAAGGCGATAGCCCGTGCGAAGGAGGATCTGCAGAAAGGGCTCTACGATGTGCTCGTGCAGGCACCGATGCGCTCAAGTGCCAATCCAGCCAAGGAAGAGAAGTCACTGACCATGATGGTGAGCGATGGCGTGCGAATCGGTCTTGTGACCACTCATCTGCCGCTGAAGGATGTGCCCGCTGCTGTTACCGTCGAAAAGATTGTCGACAAGGCCACGATCTTCCACGCAAGTCTCCGTCGTGACTTCCGCATCTCTAATCCGCGCATCGCTTTGCTCGCCCTCAACCCCCAGCTGGGCACAGAGGAGGAAACGGTCATCCAGCCTGCCATCGAGCAACTGGAGAAGCAGGGTGTTCAGGCTTTTGGACCTTACGTGGCTGACGATTACTTCGGCGAGAAGATGTACTACGACTTCGATGGTGCGCTGGCCATGTACGACGACCAGGGCCTCGTACCTTTCAAGACGCTGGCCCTCGATGGTGGTGTGAAGTTGAAAGCTGGCATCAGTGCCGTCTGTACGACACCTGATCACGGTCCTGCCTTCGACATCGCCGGTAAGGGTGTTGCCGATGCACAGTCAATGCGCCACGCCATCTATACCGCCATTGACATGTTGCGCCATCGCATCAGTTACGACGAACCGCTGGCACATCCGCTGCCAAAGCTCTATCATGAGAAACGGGAGGACGGTGATAAAGCCCGCTTTGCCGTGCGTATACCGCCGAAGAAAACCGAAGAATCGATACCCGAGTCGATGGAGGACTGATATTTTTCGTTAAAATTCTGCCATAATTGCAGTCGTTTCAGAAATAATGTGTAATTTTGTCAGCCAAAAACGAAGTGAAGAATAGAGATGGATCTGCAAGCCATTAAACAACGATACGGAATCGTGGGCAACTGCGAGGCACTGAACCATGTGCTTGACGTGGCCCTGCAAGTGGCACCCACTAAGCTCAGCGTACTTATTGTAGGTGAGAGTGGCGTGGGTAAGGAGATTATACCCCGTGTGATCCATGATAACTCCCCGCGTCGGCGTGAGAAATACTTCGCCATCAACTGTGGCTCGATACCCGAAGGCACCATCGACAGCGAACTTTTCGGTCACGTGAAGGGTTCCTATACGGGTGCCATCAACGACTCACCTGGCTATTTCGGCGCAGCCAATAAGGGCACGCTCTTCCTTGACGAGGTGGGGGAACTGCCGCTGGCTACTCAGGCCCGACTGCTGCGTGTGCTCGAGAACGGCGAATACATTCCCGTAGGCGCTACGGAGGTGAGGAAGACCGATGTGCGCATCGTGGCCGCCACGAACGTGAACATCCAGAAAGCCATCAGCGAGGGACGCTTCCGTGAAGACCTCTACTACCGCCTGAACGAGGTGCCCATGCAGATGCCACCACTCCGTGAGCGAGGCGAGGATATCGTGTTGCTCTTCCGGCTCTTCGCCATGCAGATGGCCGAGGAATACCGTATGGACAAGGTGGTACTGACTGATGAGGCCAAGCAATTACTCATGCGCTACAAATGGCCGGGTAATATCCGTCAGTTGAAGAACATCACCCGCCAAATCAGCGTGCTCAGTCCTGAGCGCACCATCACTGCCGACATGCTACGCACCTTCATCCCTCAGGATCAGGAAACCACACAGCTGGCTACCATCCCTCGAGCTGACAGCGGTGACCACAGCTTCGAAAACGAGCGAGAGATACTCTACAAGATACTGTTCGAGTTGCGTGGCAATGTCAACGAGATGCGCCACGAGATGAGCCAGTTGAAGAAACGCCTCGATGAGGCACAGGGGCAGCAACTTGCCACCCCCGCCGTTCCCACAACCCAGCTCGCACCCATCACCCCCATCCAACCCATCGGCCCCGCCATGGAGGACGCGATGGCGGAGGAATATGTGGAGCCTGAACGCGAAATGGAAAACCTCAACCTCAGTACCCTCGGAAGGCAGATGCTGGAGAAGGCACTTGAGCGAAACCACGGCAACCGAAGAAAGGCTGCTCAGGAACTCGGCATCAGCGACCGAACACTATACAGGCGACTGAAGCAATATGGGTTGGAGAAGTGAAAAGTGTAGAACGATGAATAGAAATTGGATGATCAGCCAAGGCCGTAAGAGAATGGCTTTTGTGGGAGTGATTCTTTTCACTCTTCTCTTTTCACTTTTCACATCCTGCTCCGTCAGCTACAAGTTCAACGGCGCCAGCATCGACTATGCCAAGACAAAGACCATCCAGATCGCAGAGTTCCCCATCAGGGCAACCTATATCTGGGCACCCATGGGGCCGATGTTCAACAATGAGCTGAAGAGCCAGTTTACAGACCACACCCGCCTGCAGCTCGTCAAGCGGAATGGTGACCTGAAACTCGAGGGAGAGATCACACGCTACGACCAGCGCAACAAAGGTGTGTCGAGCGAGGGGCACTCCTCGATGGTAGAGTTGTCGATGACTGTCAACGTGCGCTTTACGAACAACGCGAAACATAGCGACGACTTTGAACAGCAGTTCACCGCCAACAGCAGCTACGAGTCCACACAGTCGCTTAGCGCCGTGCAAGACGAGCTCGTGGAAGAGATGGTCAAGAACATCTGCGAACAGATATTCAATGCAGCCGTCGCAAATTGGTAAGAGAGTAAGAATTAAGAGTTAAGAAATAGAGATGGATCTTCTGGAGCTGATACAACACCCTGAGAGGATGGACCGCGACACGCTGTACGAGCTGCGGTCGCAGGTGGCATTGTACCCATACCATCAGACGCTCCGTCTGCTGATGCTGCACAATCTCTATCTGCTCCATGACCCGGGCTTTGACGAGGAGCTGCGCCGTGCAGCCATCTACATCACCGACCGCAGCGTGCTTTTCAATATGGTTGAGGCCGCGCACTACAAACTGCGCCCCGAGGCCAACGGTCATCATAAACCTCAGACTTCAGACCTCAACCTTCAACCCTCAACCCTCCGACCTCAACCCTCCGAGAGCCGTACAAGTGAGCTGATTGACTCCTTCCTCGACTCCATCCCTCAGGAAGAGCCCCAGACGCGCAAGCGCAAGCCGACACCCGCCGATGCAGCTATCGACTACGTGGCCTATCTGCTTGATACTGAGGGTGGCGCTCCAGAAGAAGAACTCGAACCCGTGCCGGAGATGCGGGGGCAACAGCTGATAGATACGTTCATAAATTCTGACAAAGGGCGCTTCACGCTCAGCGACGTTCCCCTGCCTGCCGAAGATACACCCGCCGAGCCCAAAGAACCAGAAGAAGAGGTCGGGGAAGAGTATTTTACCGAAACTTTAGCCCGAATTTACATCAAACAAGGCAGATATTCGAAGGCACTTGAAATTATTCGGCGATTAAGTTTGCAAGTTCCGAAAAAAAATGCTTACTTTGCAGACCAAATACGATTCTTAGAGAAGGTAATCATTAATAATAGTAAAAAATAAATAGTCAAAAAAATGTACACATTATTTGTTGTTTTAATCGTTATTGCAGCACTGCTCATGATTGGCATCGTGCTCATTCAGGAGTCCAAGGGCGGCGGTCTAGCCAGCCAGTTCTCTGGTTACAATCAGATTGGTGGCGTCCGTAAGACCACCGACTTCATTGAGAAGACCACATGGGGCCTTGCCCTCGCTATGGTCGTGCTCAGCGTCGCCTGCGCATACGTGGCCCCAGGCGCCTCCTCTACAGGTTCCGTGATGGAAAACTATGAGGCTCCTGCCACCAACCCGAACAATCTGCCAGGCTTCGGTGCCAGCCAGCAGCAGAGCACTCCCGCTGCAGAAGCTCCCGCTGCTCCCGCAGCAGAAGCCCCAGCAGCTCCCGCACAGCCTGCAAAATAAGTTTTTCGGAAAAAAGTACGGGAAATATTTGGTCAATCCAAAAAATTCCCGTACCTTTGCACCCGCAAAACCAACATGGTGCCCGTAGTTCAGTTGGTTAGAGCGTCAGATTGTGGTTCTGAATGTCGACGGTTCGAGTCCGTCCGGGCACCCAAGCAAGAAAACAAAGGAAATTTCCGAGAATCCCAGTA
>JAFTFO010000003.1 GCA_017449495.1 Prevotella sp.
TATATAATATATATATAAATATATAATATTACTTTCAAAACGAAAATATGAGAGGTGGCTTATTATAAAACTGTCAGCTGTCAGCTGTCAGACATTGGTTCCCCTTATGTTAGTTTGTTAGCCTGTTAGCTGTTATCATTTTTGTTTACACAACGAAGCACACACAAAAGCCTTTATACATCAGTTCCTTAAGTCTATGATTTTCCTTACTGGAAAGTGGGAGTTTGGTATAAGGAAAGTCGGAGTTTCCTTAGCCTAAAGTCCGAGGGGCGAAAAAGGCCGAAAAAAAGCGACTTCCGCCGCTCAATATATTTACGAAATTAGTTTACATGCAAAATTAACTTCAAATCAGTTTGCTGAACAATCCCTGTTTCGTGTGATACTTGACCAGACCCTGCATGGGACTCTGGAGGATGGTGCCGAGCTTGAAACCTTCGAGGCGGGCAGCCTCCTGAAGCTCTTCCTTGAAATACCAAGCAATGCTGCCGACACACGACACGGGGAGATGAGCACTCTTGTAGGGGGCGACATGACAGGAGAAGAAGGCGCGGAAGTTATCGACCACCAGACTCCGCACTGCCGGGATATGCACCTGACTGTGGATGAAGTCAGCCAGAGAGCCGAGGAAGCGATTAGCCAACGGCTGGCGATAGACGCGGTCGATGATAACAGGCAACGAGAGTCCCGTCTCTGTCTCGAAGTCGGCCTTCAGCTCGTCTGGCAGACGGCCTACATAGAGGTCGTGGAGGAAGTGCTTGCCGAGTACGGCCCCACTCCCCTCGTCGCCGAGGATATAACCCAGGGCAGGTGTGTTCTGTATGATCTGCTCACCATCATAAAGACAAGAATTAGCGCCTGTGCCTAAGATGCTTGCAATGCCCTTCTTACGGCCGCAGAGGGCACGGGCTGCTCCCAGCATGTCGCTATGGGCCTCGACACTGACGGCCTCGGGCAGTGCCTTGGTGATCAGGGCGATCATCGGCGCCTCCTGTTCAGGGCGCACGCCACTGCCATAGAAGAACACGCTCAAGTCGGCCGAGTCATAGGGTCGGCAGGCTTCTACACGGGCACTGACCTCACCCAGCGTAGCCAGGATGAGATCGGGCGACTGATGATAGGGATTCAGTCCCTGAGTAGTAAAGGTGGACAATACAGAACCCGAGGTGGACAATACACTCCAGTCGGTCTTCGTACTGCCACTGTCTGCAATCAGTTTCATATCAGTACAAGTTACATTATCCGCTGCAAAAGTAGGAAAAAAACAGCAAACAAAGAAAAGTTTTGCAAAATATTTTGCATAGTTACTAAAAATAATGTACCTTTGCATGGATTTTAGAAACAGAAATTAAACACAGGAGCATGAAAATAGCGAAAAGACTACTAATATGCGTATTCTGCCTGTTGGCCGTTTCAGAGGCCGGAGCCGTGCTGAAGGAGAAAGACCTGAACCAGACGCTGGCCATCCTGAAGACAGAGCTGCTGCGTTACAACACGGAGCTGAAGGAGCGGACAGAGACACGGCAGGCACGCAACAAACAGATCATCCAAGAACTGGTGAATACGATGAAACGGGCTGACCAGAACGCGCTGATGCTCTACTCGCAGCAGCAGGAGAACGTGTTCGACCTGACCTACGCCTGTCACGAGGCCACCGAGCAGTACCGCCAGTTCCACTCGCGCCAGCTGCCCTTCAAGACGTTCCTCTCGCGCAGTGAACGGGAGATCGCCCGCTACGACAGTCTCATCAACAGTCTGAAGATCATGCCTGAGCGGGTGCTGGGACAAGGCGGGGTCGCGAAACGAGACTCCTGTCTGGTGCTGGCACAGAGCATCCGGGGCCTGTTACAAGACGGTGCCGACCAGCTGGAGCGCTACATCTCTTATTATGACCGTACGGAGAGCCGTCTGAGCGGACTGAACGACTATGCGCAGAAGCGCTATTCTGACATCCAGCAGAACATCTTCATCAACGGCAGCTCGAACTACTTCACGCTGTTGAGCCGCTTCGGCCGTAACTGGCGCGATCTGACGGATGCGATGGAGAAGAAATACAACCTCTATGCCAACGAGAACTCCGACTGGAGCAGTCAGTGGATCCTGGGCACGTTCATCGCCATCGGCATCTTCGTCCTCGTGGCCATCCTGCTGAACCAGCTGTTCTTCCGTTTCCTATTGCCCAAACGGTTCGACACAGCCGACTACCGCAAGAAGCGGCCAGCCATCATCATGGCGACGACCACCGTGACCTTTGCCTTGATACAAGGGCTGTTCGTGAACAACACGGGGCAGAATTTCCTCGTGATGGCCTCGAGTCTGCTGGTGGAATATGCGTGGCTCTTAGGCGTCATCCTCATCTCGCTGCTGCTGCGCGTCGACGGTGACCAGATACGCAGCGCCTTCCGCATCTACTCACCCCTGATCGTCATCGGCTTCATCGTCATTGTGTTCCGTATCGTCTTGGTGCCCAATGAGCTGGTGAACATGATCCTGCCCCCTACCCTCTTGTTCTGTGCCCTGTGGCAGTGGAGTGTCATCCGCCGCCACAATAAGAACATCCCCCGTTCGGACATCTTCTATACCTATATCTCACTGACGGTGTTTGTCGCCTCCGTCGTCTGTGCCTGGACAGGCTACACCCTGCTGGCCGTACAGTTGCTCATCTGGTGGATCATGCAGCTGACATGCGTGCTGACCATCACCTGTATCAGCCAGTATATCGCCCTCTACGCCGAGCGCCACCACCTGAAGGAGCGGCCCATCACACAGACATGGGGCTACGACTTCGTGGAGAGTGTGGTGATGCCCGTGCTGAGCGTGCTGTCGCTGATGGTGAGCATCTACTGGGCCGCCAATGTGTTCAACCTGAGCGACCTCTGCTGGCGCATCTTCAACTACCAGTTCATCAATTTGGAAAACCTGAAGGTGTCGATACTGAAACTGTCGGTGGTCGTCTGCCTGTGGTTCTTCTTCCGCTATATCGCCAACACGGTGCTGGCCCTGCTGAGGATGCACTACGAGCACAGCGATCCTACGACGGCTGCCTCTCGCGAGGTGATGGGAAAGAACGTGATACAGGTGCTTGTATGGGGCATCTGGCTGATGATCTCACTCTCGCTGCTCAACATCAGCATCTATTGGCTGCTGGCCCTCGGAGGCGGCCTGTCTACTGGTATCGGTTTCGCCTCGAAAGATATCATCGAGAACATCTACTACGGTGCCTCGCTAATGGCGGGCCGCATCAAAGTGGGCGACTGGATTGAGGTGGACGGAGCGATGGGGCGCGTCAGGAGCATCAGCTATACCTCGACGGTGGTGGACTCTCTCTATGGCGAGGTGATCACCTTCCAGAACTCGCAGCTGTTCAAGAGCAACTATAAGAACCTCACCCGCAATCACGGCTACGTGCTGGCTGTGGTACCCTTCGGCGTGGCCTATGGATCGAACCTGAAAGAGGTGACAGAGCTGGTGGAGACAGCCGTCAACAGCCTGCACCACCCCTGGATGGACCAGAAGAAGCCCGTGAAGAGCGTCGTGTCGGAGATGGGTGACTCGAGCGTGAACTTCAAGCTGTTCGTATGGGCTGACGCCCCCAAGCGTTCCTATGTTGTCAGCGACGTACTGAAATGTGTCTACGACACCCTCAACGCCAACGGCATCAGCATCCCCTTCCCGCAGAGAGACGTACACATTGTAAAATAAATGCAAAAATATTTGGTGGTTCAATAGAAAATGCTTATTTTTGCAGCATATTTATGAACAATAAGGTCACGATCATAGCAGGTCCTTGTGTCATTGAGTCGGCAGAACTGCTCGACACAGTGGCACGTAAGTTGGTGGAAATCAACGCCAAACTGGGTACCGACATCATCTTCAAGGCCTCGTTTGACAAGGCTAACCGCACCAGCATCCACTCGTTCCGAGGCCCCGGACTGGAGCGCGGACTACAGATGCTCAGCGACGTCAAGTCTACCTACGGTCTCAGAATCCTCACCGACATCCACGAGTCGTGGCAGGCTCAGCCTGTGGGCGAGGTGTGCGACGTCATACAGATACCAGCCTTCCTCTGTCGCCAGACAGACCTCATCGCCGCTGCCGCCAAGACAGGACGGACGGTGAACATCAAGAAGGCGCAGTTCCTCTCGGGGCGCGACATGCAGTTCCCCGTGAACAAGGCGCAGGAGTCGGGTGCCAAAGAGGTGTGGCTGACGGAACGCGGTAACATGATGGGATACAACAATCTCGTGGTGGACTTCCGCAACATCCCCGACATGCTCGAGCTCGTGCCAACGGTGATCATGGACTGCACGCACAGCGTACAGCGCCCTGGTGGAGCAGGCGACAAGACAGGCGGTGACCGTCGTTTCGTACCCCAGATGGCCCTCGCCGCCAAAGCCTTCGGCGCGACAGGCTATTTCTTCGAGGTACACCCCGACCCTGACCGCGGACTCTCCGACGCCGCCAACATGCTGGAACTCGATAAGCTCGAGGCGCTGGTGGCCAAATTGACAGAAGATTAAAATGGAAGTGAAAGATTACGCTATACAGTGTTTTAAAGACGAAGCAGCAGCCGTGCTCGGGCTGATCGACAAACTCGACGACAAGTTTGAGCAGGCTGTCCAGTTGATGTATGACTGCAAAGGCAAGATCATCGTCACAGGCGTTGGGAAGAGCGGACACATCGGCGCCAAGATCGCCGCTACCCTCTCCTCGACAGGCACACCCTCGTTCTTCATCAATCCCCTCGACGTGTTCCACGGCGACCTTGGGGTGATGACCTCCGACGATGTGGTGCTTGCCATCTCGAACTCAGGACAGACAGACGAGCTGCTCCGCTTCATCCCGATGGTACTCCACATGCACATACCCATCATCGGCATGAGTGGCAACCCGGAATCACTGTTGGCGAAATACTCCACCTGTCATCTGAATGTGGGTGTTGAGAAAGAAGCCTGTCCGCTGAATCTCGCCCCTACCAGCTCGACAATGGCACAGCTCGCCATGGGCGACGCCCTCGCCATCGCACTCATCGAGAAGCGACACTTCCAGCCTCGCGACTTCGCACAGTTCCATCCTGGCGGTGAACTCGGCAAGCGACTGCTGACAACGGCCCAGGACGTGATGTTCAAGGACGACCTGCCTGTGCTGCCTCCGGAGATGCATCTGGGCGAGGCCATCATCCTCGTGAGCAAAGGCAAGCTCGGACTGGGTATCGCGATGGTCAACGACCAGATCGTTGGTCTCATCACAGACGGCGACATCCGTCGGGCGATGGAGAAATGGCAGGCAGAGTTCTTCGACCGTACTGTCAGCGACATTATGACACGCTCGCCAAAGACCGTCAAGGCCGAGACGAAGATTACGGAGATACAAAAGATTATGAACAAATATAAAGTGCACTCTGTGCTGGTCGTGGACGACGACAATCACCTGTTGGGCGTCGTAGACCACTATTCGTGCATGGTATAGAAGCGAAAAGATATGCGTATGAAAACTATAAAAAAACTATTGATCGCATCGTTGCTGTTACTGCCGCTGGCTGTGACAATCTTGCAGATGTTACCGCTGACTGCGGCTACAAACGATTTCTTGTTCAAGACACTTGACGCCCGTGAAGGCCTCACCTCCAGTCAGGTGAACTGTATCCTGAAGGACTCCAGAGGCTACGTCTGGTTTGGAACGCCCGCAGGACTATACCGTTTCGACGGCTACACCTTCCGTAACTTCCAGAGCGACTCGCAGGACGGCTCGTCGCTGAACGACAGCTATATCAACTCTATCCAGGAGATGCTCGACGGTAACCTGCTCATCGAGACCTCGTCAGGCTACTGTATCTACCATCCGCAGACAGAGACCTTCGAGCGCGACATGAAGCAGACCTTCGCCCGCATGGGTATCGAGACGATTCCCAGCATCGTCTACATCGACCGCCACAAGAACCTCTGGGGCGCCATTCCCAACAAGGGTGTCGTATGCTACAACCAGCAACAGCAGCTGCTCTATGAGTTCGGCTATACCAACGACGCACAGGGTATTCCACAAGGCGTGGTCTGCTCTATCAGCGAGTGCCGCGACGGAGCCGTGATCGTATATGACGACGGAAAGCTCGTGTGCTGTGACGTGATGCACCAGCAGCATACCGTCTGGGCAACAGAGGGCCTGCCACAGCTGAAGAACAGACGGTCTAAGTCGCTGCGTGCCTTTGCCGACCAGATGGACAACATCTGGCTCTACGGACAGGGAACACTCTATATGTATAATAAGAGTGCCAACCTCTGGGACACGAATATCGGTCCGTCACTCGGACTGACGGGCTACGGCGTAGACAGGAACATCAACGGTATGGCTGGCGACCGCTCTGGTAACATCTGGATCGGCAGCGACCAGCTCGGACTACTGAAGATGGACATCAACACACATACGGTGGAGAGCGTTCAGCCACGCAACATCAACATGAACCCCGGAGAGATCGAAAAGATCAGCATCCAGAGTGTCTACGTCGACGACACAGACCTGCTATGGGTAGGAACAGAGAAGTCGGGTGTGGCCTTCTGCGGACAATATATCTACCGCTTTGGCGCCCGCCATCTGGGTGACATCACAGCCATCACGCAGGATGCCAACGGCACCATCTGGTATGGTACCAGCGACAAGGGTGTCATCGGCTACGACGGGAATATCGCCAGTATGAAGGTGTCGTGTCTGGCTACCACCCCCGACGGCAGCCTCTGGATTGGTTCGAAGCGCAACGGTCTGACACGCGTAAAAGGCGGAATGTCAAAGATCTACTCGCTGGCAACGGACAGCACAGCCACCCTCATCGACGACCATATCAACGCCCTCTGCACGGATAAGATCGGAAACCTGTGGATTGCCACCAACGGCGGTATGCAGGTGTATAATCCAAAGATGAACACATTCTCCTCATATACACGAGAGAATGGCAAGCTGACGACGAACAACATCACCAGCCTGTTCTATAACAAGAATGGTAAGACCAACGACCTCTATGTCGGTACGGCTGAGGGACTGCTCATCCTGAACCTCTCGACGACAGACAAGGTGGTGCTGACAGGTAATCAATCGAATACGAAGTCATTCACCAACAACTTCATCACGCAGGTGATGCAAGACTCCCGCGGACTGATTTGGATTGGCACCCGTGAAGGTCTGAACATCCTGAACCTCGAGAACGACTCGTTGAACTACCTGACAGAGAAGCAGGGCCTGAGCAACAATAACGTCTGCGGTATCGCAGAAGATAAGAACCACAACATCTGGGTGACCACCAGCAGCGGTGTGAGCCGCATCGTCGTGCAGCGCAACCACGAGGAGGGCACCAACAACTACGGCCTCTATAACTACACCACCGCCGACGGCTTGCAGAGTAACGAGTTTAACCCCGGTGCCATCATCACCCAACAGAACGGCGACGTGCTCTTAGGTGGTCTCTACGGTGTGAACTGGGTGGTTGAGAAAGCCTCTGACGACACAGACGCCTTACCACGTGTGATGCTCACACAACTCTTCATCGGTGAGGAAGAGATCCTCACGGGCCATGCTTATCAAGACCGAATCGTGCTGCCACAAGCCCTCAACGAGACGAACAAGCTCGAGTTGGGACATAACCAGAACACCTTCACGATCAAGTTCGCAGCAGGAAACTACAACCAGAGTGAGCGCCTGCAATTCATGTACTGGATGGAAGGCAAGGACGAAGACTGGCGCAATGGTAACGCGCTGACACATGGTGTCACATTCCGCGACCTGTCCAGCGGCCACTACACCCTCCACGTGAAAGCCATCAGCGCCGAGGGTGCCGTCAGTAACCAGGAGCGTACCCTTGAGATCAACATCGCCCGCCACTGGCTCCTGTCGTGGTGGATGCTCTTGGCCTATGCCATCATCCTGCTCGTCATCCTTTACTTCTGGCGCGTCGGCATCAAGCAACTCTCCGTCATCAAGGCGCGTAAGAAAGCCGTCATCAATGAGCTTGCTTTGCAGCGTGAGGAGATCAAGGCCGCCAGTGAGGATCTGCGCCAGCCAATGGCCCGCATGACCTCTATTATCGGTAACCTCTCAGAGAAGGAGAAGTCGCTGGAAGAGCGCGAACAACTCAATGCCCTCCACTCGCAAATGTTGCAGATCATCACCCGAGTGACAGATATGCAGACACATCTGGAGAATCCGGAGGAGAGGGCGAAGAACGCTGTTCACGACCGTCTGGAACTCAACGGAAGAGGCGAGATCGAACTGCCCGACATCGTTGGCGAGAGCCTTACCACTGAGGCCAGCATGTCGAGAGCCGCTCTCGATGCGCCTACGATGAAGTTCACCGTCATGATGATCGACGATAACGACGACTTCCTGAAATTCGCCACAGCACGCTTCAAGTATATCTACAACTTCTTCGCTTACAGCAGTACGGAGAAGGCAGCCGCCGACCTGGAGGAGATGCAGTGCGACATCGTAGTCTGTAAGCAGGATATGCCCGGCCTGACAGGTAGCGACCTCTGCAACCAGCTGAAGATGAACCCGAGGACACAGAAGATCAAGTTCGTGCTGATGACAGAGGGTGTGCTGACACCACAGGATATGCGTTCGCAGAACATCACCCTCTCTGCCGACGACTACCTCTCGAAGCCGTTCAACCTGCAGGATGCCACCATGCGCTTCAACAAGATCCTCGGCCTCGGTCCTATCGAGATGAACAGCAACCTCATCGAAGGTGCAGAGACACGTATGCTCGAAGACCGCAACGCCAGTATGACGACAGCTACGGAAACCATTGACATGGGTGAGGTAGACAAGGGAACAGAGAGCGACGCCATCGCCGCCGACGATCCTATGAACCGTGTGGATACGAAAGTCATCAAGCGCAGCAACACCCAGCTGGCTACCCAGCAGACCATCATCGAGGAAGAATCAGAAGCACAGCAGGAGAGTACGCTGTCCGACTACTCGATGCTCGACGCTATGGATCAGCAGCTGTTGAAGAATATCGAACAGTATGTGATGCAGAACATGAGCCGAGGACAGATCAGCCTCGAGGAGATGGCCAGTGCTATGGGCATGGGTCGCGTGCCGTTCTTCCACAGAGTGAGGAACATCACCAACAAGACGCCAGCAGAGCTCGTGAGAGACATGCGCCTGAAACACGCTTGCATCCTGCTGAAGCGTACGAATATCAATATGAGTGAGTTAGCCACGAACATCGGATTCCTGACGGCTGAGAACTTCATCAACATCTTCAGGGAGAAGTTCGGCATGACGCCACTCGAATACAGACTGAAACATAGGAAGTAAAGTGAAAAGTGAATATTTGAGGATATTGGTGGGAGGTTTTATCCTTCCACTATCCTCCTTCCTCTTTCCTCTAAGACTCCAAGCAGAGACCAGTGATTCGCTCATCGTCAGACAGATGAGCGAATATGGTATACAATTCACCAAAGGCAATGAGGTCAAGTTGCTGATGTCGGGTAAGGAGAAGTTCGCCGATATGTTCGAGGCCATCCGTCAGGCCAAGAGCAGCGTCCATCTGGAGTATTTCAACTTCCGCAACGACAGCATCGCAGGTTTGCTTTTCGACATCCTCAGGGAGAAGAGAAAAGAGGGCGTAGAAGTGCGGGCCGTGTTCGATGGCTTTGGCAACGACTCAAACAACCAGCCCTTGAAAAAGTCACATCTGAAGAAACTCCATGCCGACAGCATCGACATCTACGAGTTCGACCCCATCCGCTTCCCTTGGGTGAACCACATCTGGCCGCGTGACCACCGCAAGATTGTGGTCATCGACGGAGAGATTGGCTATACGGGCGGCATGAACGTCGCCGACTATTACCTCGTTGGAACGGAGCAAGTGGGCGAATGGCGCGATATGCACTGCCGCATTGAGGGGCCTGCCGTCAACGAGTTACAGCGAATCTTCGCACGCTTCTGGAAGAAACTCACCAAGGAGGAACTGAGCGACCCCAAGTACTACAGGGCAAGGCCTGCCGGAGAGAAGATGGTAGGCATCGCCACTCGTGAGCCCAACACGACCAACAAGATCATGCGCCAGTTCTATATCAGCGCTCTCGACGGCGCCAAGGACTCCGTGAAGATCGTCAATCCCTACTTCGTCCCTACCCCTTCCGTGATGAAAGCCTTGAAGCGTTGTGCGGAACGAGGCGTGAAGATGGACATCATCATGTCGTCGAGATACGACGTTCCGCTGGTGCCCGACTGCGTCTATTACAACCTCCGCAAGCTGATGAAACGGGGAGCGAGCATCTGGCGCTACCGCCCGGGATTCCACCACTCGAAGATTATGATGGTCGACGGACAGTATTGCACCGTAGGCAGCACGAACCTCGATGCCCGCAGTCTGCGCTTCGACTACGAGATCAATGCCCTGATCATCGATAAGGACGTGACCCGTACATTGGATGCCAAGTTCATTGAGGACACCAAGCAATGCGACCTCCTGACAGAAGAGGAATACAAGCGCAGCCGAACGAAGTGGCAACGGTTCAGAGGGTGGCTGGGACATCTGCTCACCCCGTGGCTGTAGAAGTAAAAGACGATGAGGAATACGACGATATCGATTGCCAAGGGCATCGCCATCATCCTGATGGTCATCGCCCACGCCGAGGCCCCGGGATGGCTCTGTAGGTTCATCTTCGAGTTTCACATGCCGCTGTTCTTCATCACGGCGGGCTATTTCTTCTCGCTGAAATACCTCAACGACGAGGCCACCTTCGTCAAGAAACGCGTCAAGGGACTCTATTGGCCCTTCGTCAAGTGGGCTGTCTTCTTCCTCATCATCCACAACTGGATGTTCGACCTGGGCATCCTTAACGAGACCTTTGGCAACGAGGCTGGAGGTGTCACCCACCCCTACTCTTGGCACCAGATGCAACAGAACCTGTGGACCATCGTCACGGCGATGGGTGGTTACGATGCCTTCCTCTGCGGGGCCTTCTGGTTTTTCCGCGGACTCTTCGTGGCGAGCATCCTATACCTTATTATATATAAGGTGATTGATGCCGGCATTTCCAGAATCTCTAAGAAATCCCTCATGATCACCCCTTATCTCGTCTGCCTGCTGATGCTCCTGCTCTGTGGCTGGAAGACGTATGAGGGCCTGCGTGTCATCAACCTCATACAAGGGGGCTATCGCGACATGATGGGCTGTTTCTTCTTCGGCTGCGGCTTCATCTTCCGCCAGTTTGTCGACGCCTACCATAAGGCAACATCCCGCATCTGGGTATCGCTTCCCATGACGCTCGTCTGCGTCGTGGTCGTCTATCTGTTCTCTGAATATCTGACAGCCAACATGAACTGGCGCTCCACCTACACGCAGTTCCTCTCCCTCCCCGTGCCTGCCCTGTTAGGATTCCTGATGACCTACAATGTCAGCCGCTGGATAGACCACAGCAAAGGGCTGGTCAAGAGATTCTTAGTCTATACTGGCGACCACACGCTGAACATCTTCATCTTCCATATCGTCTCGTATAAGGTGGTGAGCCTGCTGAAGATATGGTACTACGGCCTTGACCCGCGACAGATTGGCTGCCACATGGTGATTCACGACTACTCCCAGCAAGACCTTTTCTGGATACTCTACACCGTTGCGGGCGTAGGTATTCCCCTCTTAGGCACATGGCTGAGCGAGATGATCAAAGCACGTATCAGAGAATATAGAGCATCATCTGGATCTCCGGCTCGGTGATGCCCTTCTCGCGAATCAACTCCAACTCGTTCTCGATGATGAACTCCTTCGACTCACCGCTCTCCAAGAGATAGCGATGGAAGCAGTCTGCCGACTCGTCGACATGACCGCTGAACCAGAGGCAGAAGCCATAGTTCAGCAGATCGTCTGTAGAGGGTTTCTCATCCGACAGCAGTTGCTTATATAGTTTCTCGGCCTGTTCGTATTTCCCGTTGCTGGTGAGTGTCCAGGCCAGCACACGGTTGACGTTCGCGTCGTCTTCCACCTCATAGTTCAGACGGAACAACACCCGCTCGGCCTCATCATATCTCTTCAGATTAGTCAGGCAGACGGCCTTATTCAACAGATAGGACTTCTTCTCAGGCTGTTGGACGAGCAGTTTGTCGTAGGTATCCAATGCCTCCTGATAAGCCCCCTCGTTGAACAGGGTCCTTGCGTAGCCCGCCAGAGCACGCTCGCTGTCTGGCTGTAAGGCCAAGGCCTGAGCGTAGTTCGCCTTAGGCTCGCGTCCCAGATAGGCAGACATCATATAATAGGGGAAGTCGCGACGGTGCGGGCCGTAGTTATTCAGCATCTCGCCAGCCTCCCAGCGTCGGCTCTTCTTGAGCATGAAAGCGGTGACCTCATTGAAATAGGCCTCCACATGTGTCTGTCGGAAAGTCTTTTTCGACAAGATCAGGTATCCGCGATCCTCTCGGGCAAAGATGTTCCTGAAAGCCTGACGGTCCTTGAAGAGGCGGAAGAAGCGATACAAATCCTGCAAGCACATCCGCCGGATATAGGCAGGCGTGGTTTTCTCTTCTGTAGCAAACTCATAGAGCGCCGCCTCACCCTTCTCTATCATCTCCACATAATTGGGGGGAATCCTGTTCACCACCTGCTCAAACGCCAAGGCAAACGAGTACTTGTCGCTATTGCAGAAGGGGGCACTCCGAAGGATGGAATGTAGGAAACGGCTATTCTTGAATTTCTCCGAGACCGTCGCCAGGCTGGGATGATTGAAGTCGAAGGGGATGAACCAGTTTGTCGGTTCGTTGAAGAAGGGGAACCGCTTCATCTGCGAGAAGCCGCCGAAATAGATATCGGAGCCCTGCTTCTGCATGTCGACCATCTTCTGGAAGCTCGCCTCCATCCTTTCCAGGTTGGCCTCCGCCTCGTCGGGGTGCAGTATGTCGTTCAGGTCATCCTCTTCCTCCTCTTCTATGCCGTTGCGAGTGATGCGCAGGCCAGGCTGCTTCATCAGGTCAGGCATGATCTCGTTCTGGATGGTGGCGTTATCTCGCTCTGCGTCAGTACAGTATATCAACTGCTTCTGCAACTCCACCAGTTCCTGACAGCAGGCATCATCCTCCAAGAGCTGATCCACCAGTGTCTTCTCCTCGTCGTAGAGGCACTGGCCGATCTCCGCCTGCAAGGCAAAGGCCCAGCCAATTAGGGCACGCTGGCGCACCTCTTCGTCTGTGGCTTTCTGATACAGATGCACCAGCAGACGGAACTTGGCAATGTCGAAACAGTTGATGGCTGCCAGCATCACGCCCGACACTAACAACTGCTGGTCGCCGCTGTCGATGGTGGGCGACAGCAGCATCTCCTCCATAGCAGAGGCAAAGCCGTCGGTCCAGATGCCCGAGGTCAGGATATAGCCGAACAGTTCCGTCGTCAGATGATAGTGCCGTTCATAGAGTTCCTGTCGCTTCGGCTCTGCCGTGTGCGGTGGTTCGAGTTCGAGCATCGCCACCTCTGAGACAAACGACTCCAACTCCTCCCTGATGTTCTGCGGCGACCAGTCACGGGCAGACATGTAGGCCCGATTGTAGATCGACATCAGCAGGGGCGTATGGCGGATCGTGTAGGCATTGGCGATGTTGGCATAGAGCACATACATCCGCTTCAGCAGCGTGTCGTAAAGATGAGGCAGTTGAGGGTCCTTGAACCCCCTACGCCAATAATCAGTCATCAGTTGGTAGTCCGTCCTGATGGCAAAGAGACGGTCGGTATTAACCTGATGCGGATGTACGGCCAGGAAGTTGTCTGTCGCCATGATGGCTTCCCCGAGGTCACGCATCAGCAGATTGTTCAGTATGAGATTCAGCGCTTCGTTCTTTACCATTGTCCTATTTCTTGGAGAGCCATTGTTTAGCCCGCGCCACATCCTTCTCTCTTGGCGCCTGCACATGGTGGTATCTCAGCGTGTCAGGCAGTTGGCGCAGGGCTTGTTCCGACAGATGATAGTATTTCCTCACCACGTTCGCATAGTGCTTCACGCCGTAGTGGTTCAGCGAGTCGCAGGCTTTGTTGTATCCCTTTATCAGCACCTTCCGCTGCTGCTGACGGTTCGGATGGCTCATGGTCACGCTATCCTCGGCGAGGACACCCATCCACATATCCAGTTTCCGTGTGTCGAGCAGTAAGTGGTGCTTCCCCAACAGAGCCTGTGTCAACTGCGGCTCCGTCAGCAGCAGGGCGTCCATCACGTTGTTCTCCAACATATCCAGCCTCACGTCCACATCGTTCACCTGGATTCGGAACACCCTTTCCGTCTTCAACTTCGCGCTGTCCACGGCCAAATCCCCCAACAAGTCCGTCACCGAATAGCGTGTCATCGCCAGCATACGGTCGTCGAGGTGCTTCATGTCCGTGATGCGCTGGTTACGGTTGCCTATCAGCAGCCAGTAGGCGTTCGTCGCCGTCAGATAGTGAGGCATCACATTCCTCTTTCCACCTTCCACTTTCCGCTTTCCACTCTCCGCTTTCCACTTCTCCATCCTCACGAGATCGCTCACGGCCACCTCCACCCTACCGCGCAGCAGGGCCGTGTCACAGTCCATCTGAGCCGTAAAGCGCTTCAGGCGGATATCGACAGCCGAGTCGAACATCTGCCGTTCCTTGGCCACATACAGAGGCAGGCAGTCGAGCGTGGGCAGCACGGCCACCTTCAGCGCAGCCGAGTCTTCGCGCAGCGCTTTCTGCTGTCGCTCCTGCTTCAGGCGCTTCGTCTCTTCGTACGACTGCCCGCAGCCCGCCAAGAGGCCTATTAACGCGATGCCTATAACCAAACGTTTCATATTCGAGCGCAAAGGTACTAAAATATACGCAAACCGCCAAAAATTTAAAATAGTTTTGCTGCAGAATCACCATAGACAGGGTATTGTCTTCTATCTTCCGCCGCTGAAAGCGGCTATCTTCCTCTACCTTCCTCTATCTTCTTCTATCTCCTTACTTTGTTGTCGATACCTCCTAACGTTGCCACTATCGACTCCTAACGTTGCTGCTATTGGTTCGTATCGTTGTTACTCACGCCTTCTTATATTGTTGATGATGCCTCCTAACGTTGTTGCAGATGCCTGTTATCAGGGGTACTGATGCCTTCTATGTGGGTATAACAGGCATCTGCACAGGGGTTTTCCCCTATCCTTTCTACCGTTTGCCTATACTCGAATGACCGTTTGCCTATACTCAAACGACCGTTCGCCTATACTCAAACGCTAACGCCAAAATTTTCAAGGGCTCTTTCATAGCATGGTCATAGCACCATCATAGCAATGTCAACGCCCAACCATGCTATGAACAACTACCTGAATACCAATTGTATAGATTCAATCATAGCATGGATAGCAGGGTTTAAACAACAAAATCACTAAAGAGCTATTAAAGAATACTGATTATATCATACTCTTTCAATTAATGAAAAGCCATAAGGATGCTTCTCACTTTAGTTAGCCCGCCCTTTCACTTTAATTAGTTCTCCCTCAGAGTTTAGATAGTTCCCCCTGAGAGGACGGACTAACTAAACTCAGACTCCGCAGTATCTAAACTTCAACTCCGAACTATCTAAAACCAAACTCCAGACCGTCTTGATTGCCACAAGGGAGGCTGCCCCCCCTCACCTACCTCTTCGGGAAAGGAAGCCACTATAGTCTCGGAGGGACAGGTTATTGGGTATAGTTGTAAGAATTAACCCAAGTGCCAGTCCCCATGACTATTCCGAGGTGCACGATTTCTATTTGCTCATCAAAATGACAAAATTGCATGTTATCAAAATCTTTTTATACCAAATGTTTGCTGTTTCGGATTTTATTTGTATCTTTGCGGCAAGAACAGAGAATTGGCAATGGGAGTTACATTCGACAAGAATGATCAGCAGTTGTGTTGCATCAATCTCTATGATTACGACTCGGAGATGCCAGAGTCGATACCTGTATAAAATAATAAGTTCAACTGAGTATATAACCCACAAAAAACGAAGGAGTAAGAAACAGACAGTGACGAAATGAAATAAGGGGAGCCATCAGGCTGCACCAGGTGCACCCTCCCCAACAGGGAAAACTAAACGCAATTTCTTACTAACCAAAAGAAATAGCGCGTTCGCAGTTCCCGTTCGTAACTTTTTGGATAAATGAGCTTTTAGCTCTTGTCCTCCTATCCTTGAATACCGCCAATATTCTACGTGAGAGCAAGATGACTGGAGGTTCACGCTACGGCGTGAATCATTCACCACTTGTAGACGTAGAGGGCCACTTGGCGGTAGCCTAAGGATAGATGCAAGTATCGGATGGTTGCACGCCTTTTTCGATTATAAAAATTTAAGATCAATGAAATACAAATGTAGATTATTTCAATTCCTAACATCCCTTTTTATTGGGATTCTTCTTCCTTCATCTGCTTATGCCTATGTTGTTTATGGCGGTACAAAAAACATAAAGGTAGGCGAGTCCGTTACATTAGAAACCGAACCGAGTACCTATTATACTGTTGCAGGAACTTGGTCTATAGAAGGAAATGCCTGTACTTTTTCTAGTAAGTTAAATAGAAGTTGCACTATAAGTGGTAGCAGAGAGGGAGAAGCAACTGTCAGA
>JAFTFO010000029.1 GCA_017449495.1 Prevotella sp.
GCGCATCCTGGGAAAGTCTGCACTCACCACGGACAACATCAGCGACCTTCTCCAGCCCCTCAGAGAGACAGAAAAACCGGATGACGGACAACTCTATATCGACTTCAAATTTGATTAACATATATTAAGAGACACTAGTGGGTTTTCTGTGGCGCTATGCAATGAGATATTGGCGAATTCTATGGGTTGACCGCTTCTATCGACAACTCGGCCTATCATCTTGGCATCTTCCTTCTGGGTACATTCAATGAAGATACGGTCGTCGTCATAGGTCACCTTCATCGGATAGAAACCCACAACCTCGCGGATAGCCACTTTGATAGGTAGGTCGCTGAAGTGAGTGGTAACGGTAAAATCTTCCAGTTCGTCGTAGATGAAGTATATGGTGTAGTCGCTCGTGGCGCTGTTCAAGTCTTCGAGCACTTTCGACAGCGACTCGTTCTGATAGTCGCGGGTTATCCTCTGGGCGTTGAGGCACAGGGCAAGGCTACACAGCAATGCCGTGAATAATATCTTTTTCATATTCGTATGGTCTTTGGTTATTCTACGATCAGTTTCTTGTTCTCGAGAGTGATGTGGATGCGTTCGAACTTGTTGAACGTATCGACGATGTCGTCTATGCTTGAATGCTTGTCCCATGTGAAATAGAGGCGGATATGCTTGCTGTCCTCCTTCTTATAGACGGGCTTAACCTGATAGAAAGTTGAGATATCATTCACGATGGTAGCAAGTTCAGCATCTTCATAGACGACGGGCTGGGCGGTACTGTCCGCAGACAGTGCCTTGCCCTGCATTTGGGGCGAATTAGAAATTCGCACCTCCTGAGTCGGGGATTGCAAATCTCCTCCAACCTGGCCGTGTCGTACCAACTGCACGGCGGCGTAGGCTATGCCAGAGAGCATCAACACACCGATAAATATCGCGGCGAGCTTCTTGAGTGAATAGTGAATAGTGAATAGTGGGGCTTCTCACTTCCAAAGTGTTTGGCCTCGAACTTCTGCCATTCCTCGTCGATGATGGCCGACATGTCATCACCTCCGATGTCATCAGAATTATCTACGGCCTCTTCCTCGTTGGCATACATCTTGCGGAGGAGGTCTTCCAGTCTGTTGTTGTCGTTAGATTCCATACCCTTTTGTTTTAAAATGATCCTTCATTTGTTTGAGCGACTGCGACAGATGATTGTGAACGGTGACTTCGCTGACGCTGAGTGCCTCGGCTATCTCACGGTATTTCAGCCCTTGCTGGTAGCGCAGGCGGAGTATCTGCTGCGAGAGCGGAGGCAGTTGCGAGTCGATATACTGGTGGAGCGCGTCGAGTTGTTCCTGCTCGTCATCCTCCTGGGGCTGTTCCTGCCCTAAGGGCTTCAGTTCCACCTGTACCGCCTGCTCTCTCTGCCTGTGCACCAGCAGATTGATGCAGCGGTTGCGGGTCAGCTTCAGAAGGTAGGCCTGTAGCGTGTCTGCCCGCAAGTCGGTCTGATTGTGGAGCAGCTGGGCGAACACGTCGCTCACTACGTCCTTGCTCTCCGCATCATCGCCGAGCATCCGTCTGGCCAGCCGGAACAACCCGTCGTAGTGATGCCTGAAGATCTGTTCGAACTCTGTCTTGTCAATCATCTGTTTCGCTTGTCTTTTACTCTATATACAATCGGGCATCCCGTTTTCCTAAGCAAAAGTACAAAAAAGTTTCGTATTCTTGAAGCAAAAACGACAGTAAAAGCATAAATACTTGCCTGAATATTTGGTAATCTGATAAATAATTTATAACTTTGCACATAATATTTGATGCGTTAGACACGAAATCTTTGATTTGTACATAAAATATGATGCATAACGAATATGTCTTTGACCCTTATCCGCTGGCCGTGACCATGCAACGGTTAGCGGAGAATCTGAAGGCAAGGCGCTTGGAGCGGAGAATCTCCACAAAGCGTCTTGCCGAGATGAGCGGCGTGCCTGCTTCATCCATTCAGCGGTTCGAACTCAAGCATGCCATCTCACTGGAGTCGTATGTCAAGTTGGCTAAGGCCTTAGGCTATTCCGAGGAGATCATGCAGTTGCTTGCCCAGCCCAAGTATGACACGATGGAGGAACTGCTCGAAATCAATAAGAACAAGACCAGAAAGCGAGGAGTGTGATGAAAGAGGTTCTGGCTGTAAACGTGATGTATCGACAGAGAAAAGTCGGCACTCTGTCGATGGGCAGTAATTCCTGCTGTCAGTTTGAGTACGACCGCGACTGGCTCTCTGACGGTTTTTCCATCTCTCCCTTGAAACTTCCCTTGAAGGAAGGACTTTTTACTGCCGACTATGTGCCTTTCCGTGGTAACTTTGGCGTATTCGAAGACAGCCTGCCAGGCGGTTATGGTGAATACCTGCTTCAGAAAGTGATGCGCAAGTCAGGCATCGATTACTGGGGCTTATCGCCTGTGCAGCGGTTGAGTATTGTGGGTAGCAGTGGTATGGGGGCACTCCGTTATGTGCCAGAGACAAAAGTCATGGAGCAGCAATCACTCGACACACTCGACCAGATGCAGGCAATGGCCTTAGAGGTGTTATCGGAAAAGACAGATGACCATGCTGACGTGCTGTTCTTCAATAGTGGCAATTCAGGCGGTGTGCGCCCCAAGTGTATATTTACTGATGCGGAGGGTCATTGGCTGGTCAAGTTCCGCCATACCTATGATCCCAAGGATATCGGACTCATTGAGTATCGGTATAATGAGGCTGCCCGTCGTGCTGGCATCACGGTGCCCGACTTCAAACTGATGGAGGGAAAGTATTTCGCTACGCACCGGTTTGATATTGATGAGGACGGTAATCGATTGCATGTGGCAACTGCCAGTGCCCTGCTGAATGAGCCAATCTCACCCCCCAAGATGGATTACTACGCCTTGCTGCAGTTGACGGGCTATCTCACGCAGTCGCCTACAGCCGTGGAGCAGCAGTTCCGTCGTATGGTGTTCAACGACTATGCCCGCAACTATGACGATCATGCCCGCAACTTCAGTTTTATCTGCCGTGAGGGCAAATGGGAACTGGCGCCAGCCTATGATTTGACGAACGACCAGACTTTAGGTGAACATGCCACAATGGTGAATTTCAAAGGTCTTCCTACTGATAAAGACCTGATAGCCGTGGGCACCAGTATCCGAATCCCACGCAAGCGCTGCCTTGAGATCATGGAAAAAGTCAAGGCAGCGGTGGCTTTATTAGAGTACTAATTCGAAGAGATCATCAAAGGCGGCTCTTTTCTGCGTTACCCGCGCCAGTACCCTTATACTTGCTTCGAGTGGTATTGAACTTATAGCGAACGGTTGCCACGAATCTGCGGCGGTCATAGTAGTTACCTTGCCATAACTTGACCTGATGGTTATAGACCAAGTTCCCGTCGCGACTGCGGTCAAACAAATCCTCACCAGCTAACTTGATGCTCAGGCGGTCATTAAAGAAGGTCTTGACGATGCTGACATTGACGACGGCTTGATGATAGTCCAAATAGATGTTCTGATAATGCCCAGGGCCTTGATACCTGAAGTATAGTTCACCTGTCAAAGTCTTGCTGAACCTAAAAGTATTGTTCGCTTGGCCTACCAGCATCAGTTTGTTCAGGGATATGTCCCCTTCCGTTGTCTCCATCGAGAACCACTGCTTTCGGAAACCCACAGCCAACTGCGGATGCCAGATGCCGAACTGGGGAGCGAGTGACACATAAGGCACGATCCATTTCAGAGAGTTGATGTTCTTGTAGGTCACCAGTGTCACGTTGGAATTGTCTATCTGCTCCATCCAGTGTATGATCCGTCCGCGCTCATCAGAATAGTCGATTGAAAACTGTAGGAATTTCCACATTCCCTGAACGGAAACATTGTGGATGACTGAATTGTCGAGCAGGGGATTTCCCCGCTGCATGCCGTAACGGTTGACGTAGAATACGTCATTGCTCAACTGGCGGTAGGTGGGGCGTGTGGTCTTGGCTGAGTAGGCTATCTGTGCCATTACTTTACCAATCTGTGTGCCGAAGGAGAGCGACGGATAGAGATTGCTATAGCTGCGGCTCTGGTCTTCTACGAGACGGCCTCTTTCATAGTAGTCGAAGTTCACGTGCTCGTAGCGGAGCCCCATGCGGAACTGGCCAATCTTAGGCAACAGTATCGAATATTCGGCATACGGACTGATGCTTTGCTCCTTCAGCGTGCTGTAGGTAGAGGCGACATAGCCCTGCGGATTCACATAGTCATCCTGACGGTCTGTATTGATGTACTCGGCACCGAAGTCGAGCGAACCGCCAAACAAAGGATAGGTCATTGTCAGTTTCGAAGCCAGCATACGGTTTCTCACCCGATTCTCAGCATCAAGTGTACGGTCATCCTGAATCTGACAGATTTCTGCAATCCTGCTCTTTTCATCGAAGCCACTATGCAGATAGTCAAAGTTCCAGTCAATATCCAGTTTCCCCACCTTACCTATATAATAGGCATTCAGTTTATGGCTTGCATTCCTTTCCGTCTGTTTTTGGGTCAGGTTCTCCCATTTGTCATAGAACTGACCGTTGGTTGTCACGTCGCTTGTCAGCGTTGTTATGTCATCATAATTAGTCGGAAACGAGTATTCGTATTTGGCGCCCAGCGAATGGTGCTCATTCAGCATGTAGTTGAAGCCCGTCTCTATGCTATAGTCACGGCTGACGATATCTGTCCGCATGTCGTTTCTCTGTTGCCAGAGCGTATCGGTTTGAACTTCCTGGGTTATTTCCGACGATTGAAGATGATTCCCTCTGCTTGCCCACAGCGAAGCAAAGATGTCCAGTCCGTTGTTGCGATAGTTCATGTCGAGCGATGCTGCCTCCTTGGCTTTACGGCTTTGTTGCCAGCGTCCCCATGTGTCAATACTGAAACCGTCGCCAGCCTTGCGGACGGTCTGTATCTTCACGACGGCACCTACCGTAGCATCGTATTTGGCTCCAGGATTGGTGATGAGCTCTATATTCTTGATGTCTGTCGATTTCAGTTGCTCCAGTTCCTTCAGGTTCCGCATTTTGCGGCCATTGATGTAAATAAGGGGAGTGCCCTTGCCGAAGACCTCATACTGATTGTCTTTCGCGATAATGCCTGGCACATGTTTCAATACATCGCTCGCTGTTCCCAACTGGCTTAATGGGGTGTCCTCTACGTTGGTCACCAAGCCCTCATTACCCATCTGGTATTGCGGTACATGGCCTTTCACCGTCACGCCTTTCAAGGTGTAGTTATCTGGTTGCAAACGAATCGTTCCCACTTCTGGCTGTGTACATGTTATATACACGGTCTTATAGCCGACGTATGAGATGCGGGCAATGACTTTAGGCTCCTTGCAGGGAATCACGAAGTCGCCAGCCTCATTGCTCACGCCGCCTGTCAGGAAGGTAGAGTCGCCGAGAGAAAGTAGCGAAATGCTGGCGTAGGCAACGGGCTGGCCACTTTCGTTGATGATGCGCCCTGAGAGTTTCGTGTCCGACTTCTGCACGCATTCGATGTAGATGTCCTGAGCATCGAAGGTCAGGTGCATGGGATAGAAGCCGCAGACCTGACGCACGGCATCGCGGACGGAGACGTTCTTCAACTGGGTGGTGACGGTGAAATCCTCCAGTTCGTCGAAGA
This sequence comes from Prevotella sp., assembly GCA_017449495.1. Taxonomy (GTDB): domain Bacteria; phylum Bacteroidota; class Bacteroidia; order Bacteroidales; family Bacteroidaceae; genus Prevotella. Next base: position 5,641 of record JAFTFO010000029.1, read on the forward strand.
TGAAGTTCAGTTTGTAGTTGTCTTGGGCATTGTCTATCCAGATGAGGGCTTCGCTGAGCGAGGTATTCTGGAAGTCGTGCGAGAGTCGCTGTGCCTTTACGCTCATGGCGACGAGGCACAATATAATAATGTGAAGATGTTTCATAACTATGAATGATGCACTAATTGTCAATTATCAATTGTCAATTATCAATTATTACACGGTGACAGTTTCGTCCGTGAGGGTCAGGTGGACCTTCTCGAAGTGGTTAATCTTGTCGATGATCTCTTGCAGCGTGTCGTCGGCCTCCCATTGCAGGTAGAAGCGGAGGGTGCGGGCGGCTTCGTTCTTGAACTCCACCTCCACGTCGTAGCCGTCGGCGATGTACTGCATAATCTGTTGCAGTTCCACATTATTATATATAACGGGGGCTTTCTGCGTCGGTGCCACCTCCACGCCGTAGGTCTTCTTTACCTTCTTCACGTCGGGTTTGCGATCAGTGACGGCCACCTTCGGCTTCGACTCGATGTTGCTGATAACATGCACGGTAGCATATGTGATACCGCTGAGCATCAGCACACCGATAAACATCGCTGCGATTTGCGTCCATCCCCATGAGTGGTGCTTCTGGGGGTAGTGCTTGGCTTCCAATTTATGCCACTCGGTATCGATGTCAGGCACGGGGATGTCTGTCTCGTTGAGCATCTTGTCAAGTTGCTCGTCGGTGTATCGTTCGGGATGCAGGAGCATCCGCTGCTTTTCGTCTCTTGTCATACTTCTCTGTCTTTAAAAGTTGAACGTAGTTTCCTCAGTCCTTGCACGATGTGCTTGTTGACGGCCGACAGGCTGATGCCGAGCGTGCTGGAGATCTCCTTGTACGACTGTTCCTCGTCGTAGTGCATCCGTATGATGCGGCCTGTCTGGGGTGTCAGTCGGTGGTCGATGTAGTCGTTGATGGCTTGCAGCAGTTCGTCGTCGTGTGTGCCGTCATCAATGGCCTCTGGCAGGAATACTTGTGCAGCGCCTTGTACCGTCTTTCGATGTGCAATCAGGTTGAGGCAGCGATTACGGACGCAGGTCAGCAGGAACGTGCGGACAGACTCCTGGCGCAGTGGGATGGTACCGGCCCACAGTTGGGCGAAGATGTCCTGTACCGCATCCTTCGCCTCGTCTTCGTCGCCAAGCAGGAGGTAGGCTGCCCGGTACATCCTGCCGTACTCCGAATGGAAGAGTTGTTCGAACTGTTCTGTCTTGTCTTGCATCTTTTCGTTGTCTCTTTTACCTATTATACAGTTAAGGGGGCGAAATCATCACCCCCTAACTGAAATTTCGCTCCCAGCTCATTCGCTTACAGCAACTGGCGGGCACGTTCGAGAGCGATATTGATATGGGAACAGATGTTCTCCTCGCCAAGCATCGTGTCGAAACCTGCCTTGTGGAGTACGGCCTGGACGGTAGGATTAACCCCCGAGAGGACTATCTGGATACCTTCTGCCTGCGACATGAGACAGAGGTTGGTGAGGTTGTGAATGCCCGTGGAGTCAACAAACGGCACCTTTCGCATGCGAATGATTCGCACACGGGGCATCTGACGCTGATGGCGCAAGGCACCCATGATCTCTTCGAAACGGTTACCGGCTCCGAAGAAGTAGGGACCGTTGATCTCGTAGACCTCGACACCCTCGGGGATGCTGAGGTGTTCGAGGTTGCCCAACTGGAAGTCACTGTCTTCCTCTTCGGGGTTGATCTCCTGAGAGATGACCTTGACATCGGTGGTCTCTGCCATACGACGCATAAAGAGCAGACAGGCACAGAGCAGACCGACCTCGATGGCGATGGTGAGGTCGAAGATGACAGTCAGCAGGAAGGTGACCCAGAGCACGATGACATCACTCTTCGGGTTCTTCATGATACTCAGTAAACTACGCCAGCCACTCATGTTATAGGCCACGATGACGAGGACACCCGCCAGACAGGCCATCGGTATATACTGTGCCAAGGGCATGAGGAAGAGGAAGATCAGCAGGAGCACGGCAGCATGGACGATGCCGGCGACGGGCGTACGACCACCATTGTTGATGTTGGTCATCGTCCGGGCGATGGCACCTGTAGCCGGTATACCGCCAAAGATAGGCGATGCCAGGTTGGCCAGTCCCTGGGCAATAAGTTCTGTGTTGGAGTTATGACGGTCGCCAATAACGCCATCAGCAACGGTGGCAGAGAGCAACGACTCGATGGCACCGAGGATGGCAATGGTGATGGCAGGTGAAACGAGGCCCTTAATAGTATCCCACGTGAGGTCGGGCATAGCGGCTCCGGGCAGCGTGGCGCTGATGGAGAAGCGGTCGCCGATGGTCTCGATGGTGGTGACGCCGGCATACTGTCGCAGAAGTGCTGCGACGATGGTCATCAGGACGATGGCGATCAGGCTGCCGGGAAGTTTTCTTAGAAGTGATAGGTGAGAAGCGAGAGGCGAGAGATTTGTCAACTTCGGCCACAGGGCGATGATAACGACAGAGGCGATGCCAACAAGAGCGCTCCAGCGCTCAACGGTGTCGAAAGCCCCAAAATAAGCAATCCACTTCTCGATAAAGTCAGAGGGAACGATAGCCATCGACAAGCCAAGCAGGTCTTTAATCTGTGTGGTGAAGATGGTCAGGGCGATACCACTGGTAAAGCCAACGACGATGGGGTACGGGATGTACTTGATGATCGTGCCGAGGTGGAGTACGCCGAACATGATCAGGAATACACCCGCCATGAGCGTGGCAATGGAAAGTCCCTCGAAGCCGTACTGCTGGATGATGCCATATATAATAATGATGAACGCGCCGGTAGGACCACCTATCTGCACCTTCGAACCACCGAATACGGAAATGATGAGACCAGCGACGATAGCGGTGATGATGCCCTTCTCAGGGGTCACACCAGAGGCGATACCGAAGGCTATGGCCAACGGCAGGGCGACAATGCCCACGATGACGCCTGCCAGCAGGTCTGTCATCAACTGCTGGCGGTTGTAATGCTTAAGCGCCGAAAAAAGTTTCGGCTGAAATGTTAATGATGTCGTCATATTTTTCTTGTTATCTCTGAAAACAGGGCGCAAAATTACTAATTAACATTAAAATCGGCTCAATTCGAAACGACTTATTCAAAAAAGACGTAATTTTGTTGCCGAAAATCAATGTATTGATTGTTTAACATTAAAAAGAAAGCATTATGAAAAAGGTATTATTCGCAGTAATGGCTATGATCGCCATTGGTTTCACATCGTGTGGTAACAAGCAGGCTGCTCCTGCCGACAACGCTACAGAGGCTCCCGCCTTCGACGTGGAGGCTGCTGTCAGTGAGGTGACATCACAGCTCTCTGAGCAGATCGAGGCTCAGGATGCCAACAAGCTCCAGGAGGTGCTCGCCACCGTTCAGGAGAAAATCAAGGAGATTATCGGCAACAACCCCGAGGTTGCTAAGGAGTATGTCGCCAAGGTTCAGGACTTCCTGAAGGAGAACGCCGACAAGATCAAGGCTTTCGCTGGTGAGAACGAGACTGTCAACGCTGCCATCGCTGCTCTGACCGCCGCTCCTGCCGAGACTATCGTCAGTGGTCTATCGTCAGCTGTTGGTGCTGCTGGTGATGCTGTGGAAAGTGCAGTTGAGGATGCCAAGGATGCTGCTGCCGATAAGGCTGAGGAAGTGAAGGACGCTGCCAAGGAGAAGGCTGGCGAGGCTGTTGACGCTGCTGCCAACAAGGCAAAGGACGCCCTGGGACTGTAATCAATTGATAATTGAGACAAATAGATATTAATGAATAAATTTCTCTATACACTGGCAGCCGTACTCTTGAGCATGGCTGTTAGTGCTGCTACAACTAAGACTTACACGGTAACCGTCGCCTATGACGGTACGAAAGCCACTGTCACCATTCCCAGTGAGATTGCCAGCTACGTGAGTTGCCCAAGCGGAGAATCCTCTCGCGTAAGGCTCATCCAGACCTCTACCACCACTGCCAACCCGGGCGAGATTATCTATCAGCTCTCGGGATCGACAGACAGCGGAGAGTTTTATTTCGTCGGTGAATACAAGGCAACCTTCCAGTTGAATGGCGTCACCATTCACAACCCCGACAGTTCGGCCGTACACATCAAAGACGGTAAGCGCATCAAGGTGAGCATGGCTGCCAACACGGTGAACACCCTGAGCGACGGCGTGGCCGACTCCACGTCGAAAGGTTGCTTCCACAGCAAAGGCCATACGGAGTTTGCAGGCAAGGGCACACTGAACGTAAGCAGCGTCTTCAACCACGCCATCTACAGTAAGGAATACGTGGAAGTGAAGAACTGCACGCTGAACATCACGGGCGCCAAGAAAGACGGCATCCATTGTCAGGAGTACTTTCTCATGAGCAGTGGCGAGGTGAATATGAGTGGTGTGGAGGATGACGGCATCCAGGTGGAGCTGAAAGACTCGATACAGACAGGAGTCACCAAAGACCACGAAGACGAGAACAGCGGCAACTTCTACATGACTGGCGGTACGCTGACCATCAGTGATCCCGGCAGCTACTGCATCAAGACCGTAGGCACCATCACCTATTCAGGCACCAGCAAGCAGGTCTTCGATACGGCCAACGTCAAGGAGTACGACATCGACACGGCCATTAGCACCATCACCGTCGGCCGCTCGTCGGATCATCCTGAATACTACGACCTCAACGGTCGTCGCCTGCCCCACGACGCTATGCTGTCACGTGGCATCTACATCGTGAAGGAGGGTGGTAAGACCAAGAAGGTGATTAAATAAACGCACATTCATCGGCATGAGATTCTAATGAGAAATTACATAATACATCCTGCTATCCATGCTATGATTAAGACTATCTGATTCTGTTTCAGATAATTAACCATAGCATGGTTTTGTCTAAACCATGCTATGTCCCTGCTATGCACCCTGCTATGATAGAGCATCATAAATTTTTTGATGTTAGCGTTTGCCTATAGGCGAACGGTCGTTTGAGTATACGCAAACGGTCATTTGAGCCAAGGCAAACGGTATTAAGGATAGGGTAAAATCCCTGTGATGATGCCTGATAACCCCTATAAACAGGCGCAAGTATCCCTGTTACAAGGCATCAATAACAACGTAAGGAGGCATCTATGACTATACAAGAAGATAGAGGAAGATAGAGGAAGATAGCCGCTTTTCAGCGGCTGAAGATAGAAGACAATACCCTGTCCATGATGATTCTGCAGCAAAACTATTGTCCTTTATCTTCTTCTATCTTCTTTTATCTTCCTCTATCTCTTTCTATCTACAATTATATCTTTAAATATTTGGCGGTTTGCGTATTTTTTGGTAACTTTGCACATTGAAGAACCAAACGAACAACAACAATGAAAGATAGCAGGGTTAAAGCAAGAAACATAGTAATAGGTCTATTGCCCCTTTTACTTTTCATCGTTTCACCAATAAGTGCCCAGAAGCCTTGGGAGAACGGCAAGTTAAGAGTATCCGACAACCAGCGGTTCCTTCAGTTTGAGAACGGCAAGCCCTTCTTCTGGCAGGGTCAGACGGCCTGGCTGATGCCGGAACGTCTGAACCGCGACGAGGTGGCCTTCTTTCTGAAGTCGTGCCACGATGCGGGCTACAATGTGGCTCAGGTGCAGGTGATCAACGACGTACCTGCCTATAATATCTATGGGGCTCCCTCCCACCTATTGGAGGGGTCTTACACCTATTGGGACCACATGGACTACATCATCGACACGGCCGCACAGAACGGCATCTATATCGGCATGGTGTGCATCTGGGGCGGACTGGTGAAGGGCGGCAAGATGAACGTCGAGCAGGCCAAGGCCTACGGTACGTTCCTCGCCAAACGATATAAAGACCGTCCGAACATCATCTGGTTCATCGGCGGTGACATTCAGGGCGACGTGAAGGCTGAAGTGTGGGAAGCGCTCGCCACCACCATCAAGGAGATCGACAAGAACCACCTGATGACCTTTCATCCCCGTGGTCGCTATACCTCAGCCCGTTGGTGGAGCAAGGCCCCATGGATAGACTTCCACACCTTCCAGAGCGGACACCGCAAGTACGGCCAGCGCATGGGCAACAAGGACTACCCCATCCCCGACAACACCGAGGAAGACAACTGGATGTATGTCGACTCCACCTGGGCCTACAAGCCCGTCAGGCCCGTGCTCGACGCCGAACCCAGTTATGAGGAGATTCCTATCGGTCTGCACGACCGCGATCAGGGCTATTGGAAGGCCTGCGACGTGCGCCGCTATGCCTACTGGAGTGTCTTTGCCGGCAGTTGCGGACACACCTACGGCCATAATGCCATCATGCAGTTCTACCGTGAGGGTCTGACCCCCGCCTACCATTGTCAGAAGACCTGGACGGAGGCCCTCCACGACCCGGGGTTCCATCAGATGCAGTATCTGAAACACCTGATGCTCTCACTGCCCTACTTTGAGCGTGTGCCAGATCAGGGCGTCGTCATCAACAATGGCCAGCAATATGATCGTCTGGCAGCCACCCGAGGCCAAGACTATCTGCTGGTCTACAATTACACCAGTCGGCCGATGACCATCGACCTGCGCAAGATCTCTGGTCCCAGAAAGCGAGTCTGGTGGATGGATGCCAGCACAGGCCGACTGACCTGGCTGGGCGAATATGACAACAAGATTCTCACTTTCCGTCCCCAGAAGGCGGCTGCGGGCATCGCAGATGGCGTGCTGATTGCCATTGACGCATCAAAATCGTACCTTCTGGAAGACCAGGCCCAAATTGCACTAAAAATCCTTAAATAAATGGTTGCTTCCAAGATTTTATGTACCTTTGTCGCTCAGTATTACGTATTACAATTAAGAATTGATAATTGACAATTGATATGAAGAAGATTCTTTTAGGCCTGGCACTCACCGCTGCCGCCAACATCGGCTGTACCGCCGACAGTAACAAACTACATGTGAAGATGAATACGAAGACGGTGGGCGACACCATCGTCGTACTGTCCCCAGAGAATCCCGACAACCGCCAGACGTTCACTGGCAAGGGGGGCGTGTTCGAGTTCGACATCGATGTACCCACGGTGACAACCATCTACCTCGTGGAACCCCAAATGTTTCGCGGACTGCCTGGACAGCAGTACGTGATCCCCGCCGTGCCAGGCGAGGAAGCCGTATTGACGGCTGAGAACGCTGAGCGCTACGACATCGACGGTTCAACGTTCTACGCCCAATACCACGAGGCCGACCTGACCATCGAGGAGGCCGGCAAGGAGCAGGGGGCCTTCATGCAGAAACTGCAGGAGATGATGGCCAACGGTGTGCCTCGGGATTCCGTGATGAGACTCTATCAGGCCGGCATCGAGCCCCTCCAGCAGAAAGTTGAGGATGCCATCACCGGATTTATCAAAGCCCATCCCGACTACGAGGCTTCGGCCGCCATCATACCACAGTTGCAGGATGTGGACAAGATGAAGGCCGCTGTAGCCCTGCTCAGCCCCGCCGTCCGCGACGGTCGCTGCAAGCCACTCTACCAGAACGCCATCGACGAGATAGAGGCCCAGCAGAAGGCTGAGGACGAGGCGGCCAAGAAGCAGGCTGCGGGCATCGAGGCACCAGACTTCACGCTGAACGACCTGAACGGCAAGCCGCTCTCGCTGAGCAGTCTTCGCGGCAAGTATGTCATCATCGACTTCTGGGGATCGTGGTGCGGCTGGTGCATCAAGGGCTTCCCCGAGATGAAGGAGTACTACAAGAAGTATGCGGGCAAGTTCGAGATTTTAGGCGTTGACTGCAACGACACAGAGGCGAAGTGGAAGGCAGCCGTCGAAAAGCACGAACTGCCTTGGCTGCACGTCTACAATCCGCGTGACTCGAAGGTGTTGGAGCAGTACGGCATACAGGGCTTCCCCACGAAGATCATCGTCGGTCCCGACGGTAAGATCGTGAAGACCATCGTTGGCGAGGATCACGCCTTCTATACGCTGCTCGACGAACTGTTTGGGAGATAACAGACCAGAGAAAAATGAATAAATGAGAAAAAAATGATGATGACTAAGATAATCTGGAAAAGGCGACTGTTGATGGCAGTGGCTCTATTCACTATTCACTCTTCACTCCTCACTCCTCTGGCTCTGGCACAGATGATGAACCCCGTACACTTCTCCTCACAACTGAAAGAACTGAAGGGCGGCGAGGGTGAGATTGTTTTCTCGGCCACCATCGACCCGGGATGGCATGTGTATTCCACGAACCTCGGTGACGACGGCCCCATCAGCGCCACCTTCAACACTGTGAAGATGGAAGGTGTAGAGACGGTCGGCAAACTGCAGCCGAGAGGTAACGAGATCAAGCAGTTCGACAAACTGTTCGGCATGGAACTGCGCTTCTTTGAGAAGTCTGTGACATTCGTCCAGAAGATCCGCTTCACGAAGCCCGACTACAACATCGACTGCTATCTGGAATATGGTGCGTGCAACGATGAGAGTTGCCTGCCGCCCTCAGAAGCCACGCTGAAAACGAGCGGAAAGGCAAAGGAGGTAGCCAAGGGGGCAATGGATGACAAGATGGAGCCTAACGGCAACAGGCCACCGATGCCACCAGGCGGATTCGACGGTCCTGACGGGCCACGACCGCCACACATGGACGGGCAGAGGCCACCTGGACCGGAACTGGATTTAGAGGAAGGGGGAAGGTTAAAGGTGGAAGGAGAAAAGCCTGATACATCATCAGCGGAAGGAGTATTCTCCTTTAACCCTCCACCCTCAACCCTCAACCAGACTCCACCTTCCACCGAATCGCTCTGGGAACCCGTCATCGATGAACTCCGTTCAGCTGGCGGCAGCGACAACATCGCCGACCACTCCTTATTATATATATTATTAATGGGCTTCATCGGTGGTCTGCTGGCTGTCTGCATGCCCTGCATTTGGCCCATCATCCCGATGACCGTCTCGTTCTTTCTGAAACGGGCAAAGGATGACAAGAAGAAAGGAATCAAGGATGCCATCACCTACGGCATCAGCATCATCGTGATCTACCTCGGACTGGGACTCTTAGTAACGGCTCTCTTCGGCTCAGACACGCTAAACGCGATGTCGACGAACGCCGTGTTCAACGTATTTCTGTTCCTGCTGCTCGTGGTCTTTGCCCTCTCCTTCTTCGGATGGTTCGAGATCAAACTGCCTGAGAGTTGGGCTACTAAAGTCGACCAAAAGAGCGAAGAACTGTCATCTAAGGCAGCAGCAAATTCTTCACTCTTCACTCTTCACTCTTCACTTTCCATCTTCCTGATGGCCTTTACATTGGTGCTCGTCTCCTTCTCCTGCACGGCCCCGATCATCGGTCTGCTGCTTGTGGAGACGACCACCAGCGGCAACTGGGTGGCTCCAGCCCTCGGCATGTTCGGTTTCGCCTTGGCCCTGGCTCTGCCGTTCACCCTCTTCGCGATGTTTCCCTCATGGCTGAAGCAGGCCCCGAAGTCGGGCTCATGGATGACCACGCTGAAAGTGGTGCTCGGTTTCATCGAACTGGCGTTCGCCCTGAAGTTCCTCAGTGTGGCCGATCTGGCTTACGGCTGGCATATCCTCGACCGCGAGGTGTTCCTGTCGCTCTGGATTGTCATCTTCGGACTGCTCGGAGCCTATCTCTGTGGCTGGCTGAAGTTCCAGGAAGATGAGATTGGCGGTGAACTGAACAAGCCGATGCCCGTCATCTGCATCATGGGCGGTCTCATCTCACTGGCCTTCGCCGTGTACATGATTCCAGGTCTCTGGGGTGCCCCGTGTAAGGCTGTGAGTGCCTTTGCCCCGCCCATGAACACTCAAGATTTTAACCTGAACACGAAGGTGGTGGAGGCCAAGTACAAGGACTATGACCTTGGTATGGCTGCTGCCCGCGCTGAAGGCAAGCCCGTGCTCATCGACTTCACCGGCTTCGGTTGCGTGAACTGCCGTAAGATGGAGGCCGCCGTGTGGACAGATGCCACCGTGGCCGACAAACTGACGAAGGACTTCGTGCTCATCTCCCTCTATGTCGACGACAAGACCCCGTTGGCTGAGCCACTCGAGGTGACCGATGAACAGGGGCAGACCAAGACCCTCCGCACCGTCGGAGCGAAGTGGAGTTATCTGCAGAGCCATAAGTTCGGTGCCAATGCCCAACCTTTCTACGTGATGGTAGACCCCGCCACGGGCAAACCACTCACTGGCAGCCGTGCCTACGACGAGGATATCCAAGCCTATATCGACTTCCTGAACACGGGACTGGCGAACTACAAGAAATAACAATTTAGATACCGATTTCCTGCTAAATTATATTAAAAACGAGATTGCTGCTTGCAGTCTCGTTTTTTTTTCCTAACTTTGCTAACGATTTATACAACTTATCTACTTAAAACTAAAAACAGACAATTATGAAAGATTTACAGATGTACATCAACGGCCAGTTCTGCGAGAGTTCGAACGGCAAGTGGATCGACGTGTTGAACCCCTCAACGGAGGAAGTCATCTCCCGTCAGCCAGAAGGAACTATTGAAGACGTGAACCGTGCCCTCGACGCTGCCCGTGCTGCCCAGAAGGCCTGGGCCAAGACCCCGGCCATCGAGCGTGCTGGCTATCTGCTGAAGATTGCCGCAGGCATCAAGGCCCGCGAGAACGAGTTCACCGAGATCATCATGCGGGAGCAGGGTAAGACCCGCACGTGGGCCTCTATCGAGGTAGGCGCTACCATCAGTTACTTCGAGTACATGGCCACCTTCGCCCGTCACATCGAGGGTGAGATCATCCCCAGCGACCGTCCCAACGAGACGATCCTGCTCACCAAGAAGCCTATCGGTGTCGTGGCAGGTATCCTGCCCTGGAACTTCCCGTTCTTCCTCATCGCCCGCAAGGCCGGTGCTGCGCTGATTGCAGGCTGTACCATCGTGATCAAGCCCTCACAACTCACCCCCGAGAACTGTACTGAGTTTGCCAAGGTTGTTGCTGAGACAGGCCTGCCCGCAGGTGTCATCAACATCGTGACAGGCAAGGGCTCCGTCATCGGTAACGAGATGGCCGGCTCTCCGAAGATCGACATCGTCAGCGTGACAGGTTCCGTAGGTGCCGGCGAGAGCATCATGGCTGCTGCCTCGAAGAACATCACGAAGGTCAGCCTCGAACTCGGTGGTAAGGCGCCTGCCATCGTCATGAAGGATGCCGACCTGGAGCGCGCTGCCCAGTGGATCGTCGACAGTCGTATCGGCAACAACGGTCAGATCTGTAACAACGCTGAGCGTGTGTATGTGCAGAAAGAAGTGAAAGCCGAGTTCACGAAGATCCTGGTCGACAAGATGAAGGCCGTGAAGGTGGGCGACGTCTGTGCCGACGAGACCGTCGACATGGGTCCACTGGTGGAGGCCCGTGCCTTGGAGAGCGTCACAGAGAAGGTGGAGCGCGCCATCAAGCAGGGCGCCAAGCTGCTCTGCGGTGGTCACCGCGTTGGCACGAAGGGCTACTTCTATGCCGCTACCGTGCTCGACAACTGCACGCAGGACATGGACATCATCCACGAGGAGACCTTCGGCCCGGTGATCCCGTTGGTAGAGTTCGACACCATCGACGAGGCTATCAAATATGCCAACGACTGTGAGTACGGTCTGGCTTCCTCTATCTTCACGAAGGATCTGAACGTAGCCGTGAAGGCCTGCCGCGAGCTGGAATTCGGCGAGACCTACATCAACCGCGAGCACTTTGAGGCCATCCAAGGCTTCCATGCTGGTGTGAAGAAGAGCGGTATCGGTGGTGCCGACGGTAAGCACGGTGTTGAGGAATACCTCGTGACGCACGTTACCTACCTCGACACCTACGAGGATATGTAAACGTAAAATAAATCCCCGCCGATCGGCGGGGATTTATTTTAGAACTTAAACTTATAGCCGAGGCCTATCATGTGGCGGTTCGGCTCGTTGTCATCATCATCGTTACGCACGGTCTGATAACGGTAGAACACGCCGAGGGTGTGCTGTTTGGCAACCTTCCAGTCGAGGCCGACGTTAAAGCGCGTCTTCTGCAGACTCCAGGCATTGAAGAACTCCACGTTGGCATAAGGTGTCAGGGTGAGACCTTTCTTATCGTACTCCACCTGCAGACGGCTACGCAACACGCTCTTACCCTTCCCGCTGTAGGTTTTCTCCTTACCGTCGTAGGCATTATCGAAATAGCTCCAGCGCTCATCGACAGTGTACTCCGGACGCCAAGTGTACTGCCAGCGCTCACGGAGTGAGAACTTGAAGTCACCGATGAGTTTCTTGTCGAAGGTCAGCGACACGTTAAAACGGTGACGGGGAGCCCAGTACTTAGCCAGTTTCTTGGGGTCGCCCTCATCGACATCGCCGTCGAGCACTTCATCGTCAGTACCATCGAAATAACTGATCTTCTCATTGTTGTCATAGAGGAAGGTATAACCAGCCGAGGCCTTCAGCCACTTGGTCACCTTATAATCCAATCCAAGCCCGGCACTCCAACGGTCCACCGTCTTTGTGTTGTCCCGTGTACGCAACTCGCCCTCTAAAGAAAGCGACCACGACTTGGAGAGTTTCTTCTGAGCCTCAAGTGAGAAGTCGAGACCGAAGTCATCGGATTGTGCTCTCAGGGGCGAGAGGAAAGAGAAAAAAAGAAAGAGGAAAGAGATTCCACGAAAAAATTTATTCATAATTCCCATTTTTAGAATTCTTTCAACTGCTCCTTCGAGAGCTTCAGGTTCTCGTCCGCACTGCTCGGTTTTCCCTCATAGCTGACGCGAAGCATGGCCATGTCTCTCAGGAAATCGATGGAACCAACCTCCACCTTCTTAACCTTCAGGCCGAGGCGCTTCGACAGGTCGGCAATCAGTTCCTCACGACGTTCGGGCACAATCAGTTCGATGCGGTCGTACTGCACCAGTTTGGTAGGCCATGTCTTCAGACGTAGTTCGCAGACCCATACAGCCACGACAACAATGATGTTCGTCGTCAGCAACTCCAAGGCAGACACACCGTCAGCGATGGCGTTGACCACCGAGAGGGCGATGATGATAAAGAGATAGGTCATCTCACGCACTGGCATGGCATCCGTGCGGTAGCGCATGATAGAGAAGATACCAAAGAGGCCGATACCAACGCCGAGGCCCGTCTTACCCTTCATATCCTCCAGCACGAAGATCATGAAGAAGACAATGAAGAAGATGGCGATGGAGATAAGCATAAACGTGAAGTAGAAGTCACGTCGATGGCTCTTGGTATAATACAGACGGTCGATGAGTACCCATGTCACCAGCACATTGATGAACAGGCGGATGAGCATCATCATGTAAGCGGAAGAAAAACTCAGTATTTCCATAATCCTTATTATTTATTATTTCATTATTTCATTTTCTCATTCTTTCATTTGTCATTCCCTCATTCTCCCCCAAGCATACGCTCGATGCTATGCAGGCGAGGTTTGAAACGGTTACGGCGCAGGGCCTCATTCGTCAAGGCTGAGCCGATGCAGTATTTACTGAAGCCGTGGGGAAAGATGCGCAAGTCAAGCAGCTTGTCGAGGATGGGTGACGGCATCAGGCCATCGCGCTTCAACTCGATGATGACGATGTCACCCATGGAACGGCGACCCTCCGTCACGAAGTTATGAAACCGCAGATTAGTATCGATGGTCAGTCGCTCCGTCTTACCCTTGTTCACCAGCGTGACACGGTCGAAGCGGTTTTCCACCTGTTCCTTCAGCATGGCTGGATCATAGCGCAGATGGGTATGCAGAAAGTCCTTGTACATGAATGACTGAAGATCGAAGATCAAGCAGTCCTCCGGGTTGAAACCGTCGGCGGTCATGCGCTTCTTCTTCGTACGGCCGTGGTTGTTCTTGGTCTTCACCTCCAGAAAGCTCAGGCCCGCACTGACATAGGAACGTATACGCAACTTCTGTCGGTTCGTATGGCCCGTCTCATGCACACGGTACATCTCACAGTCATCGGTATCGAAGTAGACTGTGTGGTATGGTGATATTCGTTCATGATCCGTCTCCTGCACATAGTAGTCCTCTTGCGCCATCAGGAGCAACTGCTTCAGCACCGGCACCGTTGTCACGAACTTGGTGTCGATACGGTTCATCAGTCGGATGTCCTTCATCTCATCCAGCGTGATGGGCTCGTAGTGGCTCAGAATATCTTTCATAATGCTCGTTTTGTTTATGTGCTGCAAAGTTAGTGGGAATCCTCCTGATAAACAAATCGATTCAGCAAAACCCTCAATTCTTTCAACTAAAGTTCAATGTTCAACTCCAGTTCCACCGGACAATGGTCGCTGCCGAAGATGTCTGTATGGATCTTGGCGTCGCCCAGACGCTCCCGCAAACGATCGGAGATGACGAAGTAGTCGATGCGCCATCCCGCATTCTTCTCACGGGCCTGGAAGCGGTACGACCACCACGAGTATTTCACCTCTTCAGGATATTTGTAGCGGAAGCTGTCGGTGAAGCCACAGGCCAGCAGGTCGCTGAACTGCTCACGTTCCTCGTCCGTGAAGCCGGCATTGCGGCGGTTGCTCTTGGGATTCTTGATATCAATCTCCTCATGGGCCACGTTCAGGTCGCCACAGAGGATGACGGGCTTCTGCTGGTCGAGACGCTTCAGGTACTTGCGGAAGGCATCCTCCCACGACATACGGTATTCGAGGCGCTTCAGACCGTCTTGTGAGTTGGGCGTGTAACAGCATACAAGGAAAAAGTCTGCCATCTCGAGTGTGATGACACGCCCCTCATGGTCGTGCAGGTCGATGCCGATGCCATAGCTGACGCTAAGCGGCTCATGTTTTGTATAGATGGCTGTACCCGAGTAACCTTTCTTATCTGCGTAGTTCCAGAACGACTGATAGCCCTCAAACTGGAGGTCGAGCTGCCCTGCCTGCATCTTTGTCTCTTGCAGACAAAAGAAGTCGGCATCGAGCTGACGGAACACCTCACTGAAGCCATTGACCTTCGGTCGAGCCTGCTCATGCTCGGGAGAGTCAAAGCCTTCCTTACTCCCTCCTCGCTCAATCGCAGCCTTACCTACGCAAGCCCTCAATCCGTTCACATTCCAACTGACAAATCTCATCTTTTCTTTAAATTTTGGTTGCAAAGTTACAAAAAAAGCCACAGATGGCGCAGATTATCACATTTTTTTTATATCTTTGCAACGAAATGTGACATATTTGTAACAAAAACTAAAGAATGAGCCGATGCTGAGGACGCTTACCAGACAGATTCGCGAATATCGCACCGCTTCCATCCTCACGCCGATATGGACGGCAATGGAGGTGGTGATGGACGTGCTGATACCTTACGTGACGGCCTCGCTCATCGACAAGGGCCTGAGCGCAGGCAACATGGAGAACGTCTGTCTTTATGGCGTCATCATGCTCGGCATGGCCTTCTTGTCGTTAGCCTTCGGCATCCTGGCAGGACGCAGCGTGGCCTACGCCTCATCTGGCTTTGCCGCCAATCTGCGCAAGGCGATGTATCGCAACATACAGCGGTTTGCCTTCAGCGACATCGATAAGTATTCCACCTCCGGTCTCGTCACCCGTATGACCACCGACGTGAACAACCTGCAGAATGCCTACCAGCAGATACTGCGGGTGACGGTAAGGGCTCCGTTCCGACTGGTTCTCTCCATCGTGATGTGCCTGGTCATCGATGCCCGCCTCAGCCTCATCTTCATTGTGGCAATGATCATCCTCGGCTGCTCGCTCTACCAGATCATCTCACGCGTGGCAAAGCTCTTCCAGCAAGTCTTCGAGCGTTACGACGACCTGAACCAGAGCGTGCAGGAGAACATCCATGCCATCCGGGTGGTGAAGGCCTTCGTGCGAGAAGACTACGAGAACCGCAAGTTCTCGAAGGCTGCCGAGGGACTCTATAAATTATATGTACGCGCAGAGAGTCTGATGGCACTCAACCATCCCGTGATGAACATCGTGGTCTACGGCTGCATCATCTCCCTGTCGTGGTGGGGTGCCCACTTCATCGTCTCCGGTTCGCTGACCACAGGTGAACTGACCTCACTCTTCACCTATGTCATGTCGATCCTCCAGTCGCTGATGATGTTGTCGATGATCTTCGTCATGCTCACACAGAGTGCTGCCTCAGCCAAGCGTGTCTGTGAGGTCATCGAGGAACAGCCAGACATTGTGAACCCCGAGAACCCTGTCTATGAGATAGCCGACGGCAGTGTGGAGTTCCGGGGCGTCCGCTTCGACTACAGCCGCGCCCCCTCGGGCGGGTCCCGCCGTTCCGCCCTTTACAATGTCAACTTCCGCATCGACAGCGGTGAGACCGTCGGTGTCATCGGCGGCACGGGCTCTGGTAAGTCTACGCTGGTGAACCTCATCTCGCGCCTCTACGACACCTCGCAGGGTGAAGTGCTGGTAGGCGGGCGCAACGTGAAGGACTACGACCTCACCTCGCTGCGCAATGCCGTGAGTGTGGTACTGCAGAGCAACATCCTCTTCTCAGGCACCATCCTCGACAACCTGCGCTGGGGCAATCCCAAGGCGACGGAGGAGCAATGCCTCAGAGCCTGCCAGCAGGCACAGGCCGACGAGTTCATCAGTCAGATGCCAGAGGGCTACAATACACATATCGAGCAAGGTGGCACGAACGTCAGCGGCGGACAGAAGCAGCGTCTCTGCATCGCCCGGGCACTGTTGAGGCAACCCAAGATCCTCGTGCTCGACGACTCCACCTCTGCCTGCGACACGGCGACCGATGCGAAGATACAACGCGCCTTCCGCGAGGAGTTGCCGGAGATGACGAAGATCATCATCGCCCAGCGCATCTCGAGTGTGAAGCGTTGTAACCGCATCCTCGTGATGGACAATGGGGTCGTCACCGGCTTCGACACCCATGAGAACCTCCTGAAGGACAACACCCTCTATCAAGAGATTTGTGCCATACAAGAAGCCGACCACGGCGACTTCGATGTCATTCAAACGGAACGAACATGAGACAGCCATCTTTCGACAGAGGTCCACGGGGGCCCAAGGGACAAGCTGGGTTCCAGAAAGCCAGCAAGGAGCAGCGAGCCGTCATCTGGAGACTGGCGAAATACGTGTTGGCCGACTATAAGTTCAGCATCCTCACCGTACTCGTGTGTATCGCCATCACCTCCGTCACCACCCTCACCTCTACCCTCTTCACCCGCACCCTGATCGACGACTATATCGTGCCCCTGACAGAGGTTGCCCAGCCTGATTACACGCCGCTGTTGCAGACGCTCTTCAAACTGGGCCTTATCCTGTTCGTGGGTGTGGCCTGCTCATACCTCTACAACCGCTTGATGATCAATGTTTCGCAGGGCACGATGCTTCGTCTGCGCCAACGTATCTTCGAGCGCATGGAGCGCCTGCCCATCAACTACTTCGACCAACACTCACACGGCGACATGATGTCGGTCTACACCAACGATGTCGACTCGCTGCGCCAGATGATATCTACTTCCATCTCGCAGGTGTTCAACTCCGTCATCACCATCTGCGTCACCTTTGCCTCGATGATCGTACTCAGCATCCCGCTCACCCTCGTCAGCATCATGATGGCCGCCGTGATGATGGTCACCACCACCTGGTTAGGTAAGCGCAGCCGTAACTACTTCCGTACCCAGCAGGAGAGCCTCGCCCGTGTGAACGGTTTCATTGAGGAGATGATGACGGGCCAGAAGGTCGTCAAGGTATTCTGTCACGAGCAGCAGGCCATCGACGAGTTTGAACGCATCAATGAGCAGCTACGCGCCTCTGCCTATGAGGCCAACAGGATAGCGAACATCGTCATGCCCGTCAACGGCAACCTCTCCAACCTCGGCTACGTGCTCATCGCCGTCGTCGGCGCCACTTTTGCCCTTGGCCAATTGTCAATTATCAATTATCAATTTTCAATTACCCTTGGTACCATCGTCGCCTTCCTGACACTCAACAAGAGCTTTACCCAGCCCATCACACACGTATCCCAGCAGATAAACTCCGTCCTCAATGCCACTGTCGGTGCCGAGCGTGTGTTCAACCTCATGGACGCCGAACCGGAAGTGGACGAGGGAAAGGTGGAACTGAAGGATCCGAAGGGCGACGTCGACTTCACCGACGTAGACTTCGGCTACACCCCGCAGAAGCAAGTACTCTTCGACATCGACATCAACACCAACCCAGGTCAGAAGATTGCCTTCGTTGGCGGCACGGGAGCCGGCAAGACCACCATCATTAACCTCATCAACCGCTTCTACGAAATCCAGCGCGGCAAGATTCTCTACGACGGCATTCCCATCACCGAAATCAGCAAGGAGTCGCTGCGCCGTTCGATGAGCATCGTACTCCAGGAGACTCACCTCTTCACGGGCACTGTGATCGACAATATCCGCTACGGCAAACTCAACGCCACCGACGAGGAATGTATCAAGGCGGCCCAACTCGTGGGGGCCGACGACTTCATCCGCCGTCTCGCTAACGGCTACCAGACCGTACTCAGCGGCGACGGCGGCAACCTCTCCCAAGGAGAGCGCCAGCTGATAGCCATCGCCCGTGCTGCCGTCAGCAATCCCCCCGTACTCATCCTCGACGAGGCCACTTCGAGCATCGACACCCGCACCGAGACCCTTGTGCAGCGCGGTATGGACACCCTCATGCAGGGCCGCACCACCTTCGTCATCGCCCACCGTCTCTCCACCATCCGCAATGCCGACCAGATCATCGTCCTCGACCACGGCCGAATCATCGAGCAAGGTACCCATGAAGAGTTGTTGGAGCAGCGAGGCAAATACTATCAGCTCTACACAGGCAACGAGCTCACCGCCTGAGATAAAGCACGATGGCAGGATACCGCATCAGTTAAAGTGTGTTAAGATTTAACCACCCCATGCAAGTTTTCTCATCTTTCTGGATTTATATAGATAGAGCACTCGGCTATGCCGCTATGCTCTACGGAGAACAGTGGAGAAATGCCACGCGTGATTAGAATTAACGACGAACAACGCTTAGTCAAGCGGTTGCAGGAAGGCGACAGGTCTGCAGCCAGGGAGTTCTATTCCCTTTATGCAGACAGCCTCGCAGGTGTCTGTGCACGGTACATCACCGATGAGGAAGACCTGAAGGATGTGTTCCAGAATGCGCTCGTCCACATCTTCTCCCACATCACAGACTTCGAGTATCGCGGCGAGGGTTCCCTGCAGGCATGGGTCACGAAGGTGGTGGTCAACGAGTCGCTGAAGTTCCTGAGAGCCAAGGAGAAGTACGAGGAGCTACCATTAGACTACGTCGCCACCGACGACCTGGCGGACGACACCTCCCCCCTCAGCGATGTTCCGCCCGACACCATCCTTCAGATGCTGAACAGACTGCCCATAGGCTACCGCACGGTGCTGAACCTCCACATCTTCGAAGGCAAGAGCCATCAGGAGATAGCCCGCCTGCTCGGCATCAAGAAAGACAGCTCGGCCTCACAGTTTGTCAGGGCAAAGAATCTGCTATTAAAGATGATCAGTAAATATAACGACGATAAATCCCAACGACGATGAACGAACAATGGATGGAAGAGTTACGCAAGAAGATGGCAGGCTACCAGTACCCTGCTCCTGAGGTGTCGTGGGACGAGCTGGACCGCGCTCTGGCTGCCGGTGTGGCCCGCAAGGCCCGCCAGATCTGGCTGCGGCGCCTGGCCGCTGCTGCCGTCGTCCTGCTGATAGCTGGCATGGGCTTTTGGACCATCCTGCATGATGAGACCGAGCAGATGTGTCCAGCAGCATCAGCGGTTGATAGGAATCTCGGGGACGGGAATCTCGGGGACAGGCACCCTGATAGAAGCATTGCGAAGATCAATGTGCCTGTCCCTGTGATTCCTGCTGCCCCAGAACCAGAAGTCGTTGCACTCATCTCAACTGCTACCCCAGATACGATTGATACCGCCGAGGTCACAAACCAAGAACAGCCTCAGGCCGTTGAGCGGCAGACCAAGCCCGCCAAACAGTCTCTGCCCATCATCTATCCCTCCGACCTCCGCCAACAGAAACACTTAGACAACCGCCTGACGGCCAAAGTATATATGTCAAGTACTATGGCAGGCAAACAAACGGGTTCATTTAGTATGAAAGGGGGAAATACAACGGTTAATCCTGGTGAGATAACGAAAAGGATTGACCAACATATAAGCCATCGCCAACCCGTGCGCTTTGGCCTGTCTTTACGCTACCGACTTGATGACCGCTGGAGTATAGAGAGTGGATTGTCGTACACCCGTCTCTCGTCAGACATCACCACAACTATTGATGATGTGACGACTGTCACGGAGCAACGCCTTAACTACATCGGTCTTCCGTTGAACATCAGCTATGATCTCTGGAAGAGCCGTCACTTTGGACTTTATGTGACTGCTGGCGGCACGACAGAGAAGCAGCTCGATGCCAGCCCCTGGCAGTTCTCCCTCAACGGAGCCGCAGGAGCAGAGTACAACCTATCCAACTCATTCAGCCTGTATGCCGAACCCGGCCTTGGCTACTATTTCAAGGACGGCAGCAGTACCCCCACCATCTACAAAGACCATCCCCTGAACTTCAACCTCAATATCGGTCTGCGCTTCAACTTAAAATGATCATTTTGAGTTAAAGTGTGTTAAGATTCCGCACACCCATGCAAGTTTTCTTGCCTTTGTGGATTTAATAGATAGAGACAGTCTATATGGTCTCCATTAAATCAAAATAAGAATAACGTATTACAAAACTCTAAACATTTAAAAATATGAGAAAACTAACAATTGTAATGATCATGCTGCTGACGCTGGGATCGTTCTGCGCTTGCAGCAGTGATGATGACATGAGCGTTCTTATGAACGACAAACTGAAATTGTTTGAAGATAGTACAATAGTAGTTCCAGAATATGACTACACGGGCTATCTGTATTACGATAATCATTACGGTTGGGCTATTATCCCTGGTATTCCCTATGATTATGGTTGCGAGTATTATTTCCCGATAAACCTTCCTGATGAGGTAAAATATATGGACAGAAGGGTAAAAGTATCATACTCTGGGAAAGTCATCCAGCTGAGTAATGAAGAAGTAAAGTCGTTAGACTTATGGCAATATGGCGGGAGAGAATCCTTTTACTTCGTTTATCTGACGAAAATAAAAGTCATAGAAGGCGGTGGAGAAATACCATATCGAGGCGATCCACCTTTTACCGTCACAGACATGCTGGGTATGGTATTTTGTTCTTGGGAAACAGATACTTGGTATATCAGGTATCGCTTGACAGGATTCGACAGCTTTAAAAATTCCTATTATCCAACAGAGTTGAGTGATGAGTTCAAAATCCCGGGATTACAAGTCGTTATATCAGGAAATGTCTATGCGGAGTACCCTGAGATTCCACACTCTCAAGAAGAAAAGGTATATAAGATAGAACTGACAAAAATAGAAAAAGCAGAGTGATAATAAAAACACTATTGGAGAAAGAACGAAATTATTAACTAAAACACTAGTGTCTCTTAATATATGTTAATCAAATTTGAAGTCGATATAGAGTTGTCCGTCATCCGGTTTTTCTGTCTCTCTGAGGGGCTGGAGAAGGTCGCTGATGTTGTCCGTGGTGAGTGCAGACTTTCCCAGGATGCGC
>JAFTFO010000030.1 GCA_017449495.1 Prevotella sp.
TGTTGGGGTCACCAGAGGCATCCTTGTGCCCCGGACGATTGTCGAGCGTCATCGTGTAGGCGATGTCCTTCATGTTGCCCTCGGCGTGGCCGTCGATGTCAAGGTCCTGCGTGATGGAACGGCCGATGAGCGCCTTGGTGCACAAAGAGAAGTGGCTGCTGAGTGGCAGGTTGAAATAGACGCCGACACTACCGGTGAACTCGGTGATGTGGTCGCTCTTCACGATGCCGTAGCTGTTGGTGACAGGAGCGTTGTCATTCCAGGCACTCTCCGAGTCCATCCGATAGCCCGTCTCAAACTCCTTTCGAAAGGCTTCTTGGTAGCGGATGTCATGAGCATAATCTGGCTTCAGTCGCTTCAGGAAATGAAGCTTGCCATAGAGCTTGACACGAAAGGTGTCGCAAGTGGCTCCCTGAGCATCGATTGGTTCAAGAGATTCGAAAGATTGCTGACTATCAGTAAACTGCGATGATTCCATGGTCTCAAAGTAGTTTGATGGAGGAGAGACCTGAAACGCGGTCTGCCGTAAACTGTCCTAATGCCTCGCCATTACGCCAGACATTAAGCACTAAAAGTGGATGATGTAGTACGAAATTCTGAATCTCTACTTCATCGCCCACCTGAAGTTTACTGTTCATACTCTCTATGACACGATAATGCTGATTACCAACATATTGCATTCTTACTATTCTGTCTGGCAGATAGGCAATCTCGACACAGGAACCTGACTGCAAATCAGAAGAGCGCACTTCACCGTCAGGAGTCTCAAAATTCGAGTTCCCCTGATCATCGATCTGTGACAACTCTTCCCAATGGGCATAACCGAGATAATGGGCGATGGCATTCAGGGTGCTGGCATGGGGGGCTCGTTCGTTCTGCGCAAAACCCAATAGTCGCTTTAGGGTCGTTGCACCAATACGGACTCCTGTCTTGCTCTCGATATCAAGTGAGAGAAATTCACAGTCAGAGGGCAATCGTAAATCATTTCCCGATTTGCGTTTCAATAACTCTATGATATGAAATGGCAACTTCATTGCATCCTAATCTCAGTCTGTCAGACAGTCGTCGAGAAGGCTGGCAATGAGCTCCTTGTCGAGGTGCTGGCCGATGAAGACGAGTTTCTGCATACGGTCGCCAACCTGCTCGTCCCAGTCACGACGAAGGCCCGGGTTCTGCTCCATAAACTGCTCCAACTCATCCTTTGGCATGGTAGCATACCACTGGCCGGCATTGCGGATGCTGACCTGTTTGCCGGCCTGCTCAAAGACGTAGCAGGTATCCAGTTCGTCCTGGAAGTAGCAGATGCCTTTGGCACGGATGATGCCCTTTGGCCACTTGCGGGCTACAAACTCGTCGAAGAGGCCTAAGTTGAAGGGGCGGCGGCGATAGTAGACATAGGTGCCGATACCGTATTCTTCAGCCTCACCCTCATCGTGATGATGATGGTGGTGGTGATGATGCTCATGATGATGCTCCTCATGGTCGTGGTGACCGTGCTCCTTGTGGTCATCGTCATCATCGTCGTCGTGATGGTGGTGATGCTCATGCTCATCTTCGTCCTCGTCCTCGTCGTCGTCGTGATGGTGGTGATGCTCATGCTCATCTTCGTCCTCGTCCTCGTCGTGATGCTTCTCCACTTCCTCTATCCATTTGGCGGAAGTGGCTACGGCATCGAAGTCGAACATGTTGGTATTCAATATCTTGTCGAGGTTGATGTCGCCGTAGTTACAGTCGATAATCTCTGCCTTGGGCTGCAACTCGTGGACGATGCTCCGTACACGGCCCAGTTCTTCAGGACTTACTTCCGAAGCCTTGTTCAGCAATACGATGTTACAGAACTCAATCTGCTGGATGACGAGGTTCTCAATATCTTCTTCGTCAATGTTCTGACGCATCAGGTCGAGTCCGCTGCCAAATTCGTCTCTCATACGGAGAGCGTCGACAACGGTCACGATGCAGTCGAGACGGGGAATGCCATGCTCTGTTGCTTCTGGAGCCATCGAGGGAATGGAACAGATGGTCTGCGCAATGGGACCTGGTTCGCAGATACCGCTGGCCTCGATGACAATGTAGTCGAAGCGCTGCAGAGTGATGATGTCCTGCAACTGTTTAACCAGATCCATCTTCAGGGTACAACAGATGCAACCGTTCTGAAGGGCCACAAGGCTGTCGTCCTGCTGATTAACAATGCCGCCCTGCTGAATGAGGTCGGCATCGATATTCACCTCGCCGATGTCATTCACAATCACGGCAAACTTAATGCCCTGACGGTTGTTCAGTATTCTATTTAATAAAGTAGTCTTGCCACTGCCCAGATAACCGGTCAGCAGTAATATGGGTACTTCTTGCTTAGTAATCATAATTCTCAACTCTCAATGCTCAATTCTCAATTCTCAATTTAAACCAGTTCTACCTTGTTGATGTCCTGTTCTTTCTCGCAATAGTGGCAGGTCAGGATACCGTTAGCCACATGGAAGTGGGTCTGCATGGGCTCATTGTTCGTGATGCATTTTGGGTTGTTGCATTTCACGATTCCTTTAATCTCTTCAGGTGTCTCTACGGCTTTCTTTTCTACCACTTCATAATCACGTATGATGCTGAGAATGACATTGGGCGCAACGACGGAGAGGCGTGATATCTCACCGTCGGTGAAAAATTTGTCCGATACCTTGATGATACCTTTGCTGCCTACTTTCTTGGAAGGATAGTTGAATCCAATGGTGACAGGAGTCTTCAGGTCGAAAAGTCCTAACAGACTGGCTACCTGATAGGTCTTTTCTGCTGGTATATGGTCGATGACGGTGCCATGTTCAATGGCGGCGACCAGGCGTTCTTTTTTATTCATCGTATAATCGTTTTATCATTCTTTACTTCGTCTAAAGTGATGCCAAGCACATCGCAGAAGATGGCTTCACGGGCAAAGAGACCATTGCCTGCTTGCTGGATATAGTAAGCGTGGGGGTTGTCGTCCACCTCGTAGGCAATCTCGTTCACTCGGGGTAGGGGATGCAACACTTTCATATTCGGCTTGGCACTTCGAAGCATTTCATTGTTCAGGACATAGACGTTCTTCACCCGTTCGTATTCCATTAAGTCTGAGAATCGCTCTTTCTGTACACGAGTCATGTAGAGAATATCTGCATCGGCAATCACCTTGTCGTTGAAGGCGGTATGCTCCTGATATTTGATGCCGTGTTCGTCACAATACATTTTATATTCCTTAGGCATAGCCAGCTCCTTTGGGGCCACGAAATGGAAGGTTGGGTTGAAATGCCGCATCGCCATCAGTAGGGAATGGACGGTACGGCCGTATTTCAGGTCACCCACCATATAGATGTTCAGATTGTCGAGGGTCCCTTGTGTCTTGTAGATACTATACAGGTCAAGCATGCACTGAGACGGATGTTGATGTGCGCCGTCGCCAGCATTGACAATGGGGACGGGGGCTACTTCCGAAGCATACTGGGCCGCCCCTTCGATATAGTGGCGCATCACGATAACATCGGCATAATTGGAGACCATCAGGATCGTGTCTTTCAGTGTTTCCCCTTTTGTGCCACTCGTAATCTTCGGATCGGCAAAGCCGATAACTCGCGCACCAAGACGGTTGGCTGCTGTCTCAAAACTGAGTCTTGTCCGTGTCGACGGTTCAAAGAAAAGGGTGGCTACCACTTTCCCTTTCAAGATTTCCCGGTTTGGATGCTTTTCGAATTCTTCTGCCATCTGAATCATATAGAGGATTTCATCCTTCGTCAGGTTGGCTATAGTCACAAAATTCCGCTTTTCCATTCGTTAATTTGAATTTGTTTGTGCAAAATTACGCATTATTTCTGATTTCCGTGCGATATTTTCAAAGAAATTAGTAATTTTGCACCAAGATACTTAAAAAAATAATGAAAATCGATGATATGAGAAAGCTATTTATCTATTTTCTATGGACATTATTGGTGGTGACTGTGCTATCCATAGCAACGGCCTTTTATGCAATCAATGAAGGGTGGATTGGATATATGCCGCCCATTGAGGACTTGCAGAATCCTATCAGCCGCTATGCCACCCAGATCTATTCTGCTGACGGAAAGATTATAGGTACCTGGAACTACAACAGGGAGAACCGTATCTTGGTAGACTATACCAAACTGTCTCCTGCATTGGTACAGGCATTGGTTGCAACAGAGGATGTGCGCTTCTACGATCATTCGGGCATAGATTTCTATGCATTGGGACGTGCCATCGTCAAGCGTGGACTGTTGGGACAGAAGAGTGCTGGCGGTGGTTCTACCATCACTCAGCAGTTGGCAAAGCAGCTCTATTCTGAAAGAGCCCACTCCACGATGGAGCGCCTTTTCCAGAAACCCATAGAGTGGGTGATAGCGGTTAAGTTGGAGCGCAATTACACGAAGGATGAAATCATCACGATGTATCTGAACTATTTTGATTTCCTTCATAATGCCGTTGGTATCAAGACGGCATCGGATGTCTATTTCAGTAAGGAGCCTATAAACCTGACGGTGCCCGAGGCTGCCACATTGATAGGACTCTGTAAAAATCCCTCCTATTATAATCCTGTCAGAAATCCGGAAAGGAGCCGTGAACGTCGGAACGTCGTACTCGGACAGATGTTGAAGGCAGGGTATCTCTCTCAGGCTGACTTTGATAAGTATTCGGCAGAACCGATAAAGTTGAAGTTCCATGTCTCTGATCATAAAGACGGCATAGCCGTCTATCTTCGGGAGTATTTGCGAATGTATCTGACGGCCAGGAAACCAGAACGTGCCCTCTATCCGTCATGGAACATGGTGAAGTTCTATAACGACTCCATCAACTGGGAGACTGATCCTTTGTACGGTTGGTGCAATAAGAACAAGAAGCGGAATGGTGACTATTATAGTATCTATACAGATGGTCTGAAAGTCTTTACGACCATAGATTCCAAGATGCAGCAGTATGCGGAGGAGGCTGCCTATCAGCATGTGGCCAAGTACCTCCAGCCTGCTTTCAATGCGGAGAATAGGAAGAAAAATAATGCTCCTTATTCGTCGAATCTGACCCAGTCGCAGGTTCAGCAGATACTTAACCGCTCTATCAGGCAGAGTGAGCGTTATCGTGTGCTTCGTGAAAACAAAGCATCCGATGAAGAGATTCATCGGTCGTTCCGCACCCCCATCCGGATGTCTATCTTCACTTATCATGGTGAAGTGGACACGCTGATGACTCCTCTTGACTCCATCAGGTACTATAAGTCTTTCCTCCGGACGGGCTTTGTCAGTGTCTGCCCTCAGAATGGTCATGTGAAAGCTTATGTTGGTGGACTTGACTATGGACATTTCTCTTATGATATGGTGATGGATGGACGCAGACAAGTAGGTTCAACCATCAAACCTTATCTCTATTCACTGGCCATGGAGAACGGCTTCTCTCCCTGTGATCAGGCGCCCAATGTGCAACAGACCTATATGGTTGCGGGTAAACCTTGGACACCACGTAATGGCAGTAAGGCTCGTTATGGGGAGATGGTAACACTTAAATGGGGACTTCAGCAGTCTAACAACTGGATTTCTGCCTATCTGATGAGCAGGCTGAGTCCGCAGGCTTTTGTGGACCTCCTTCACGAATATGGTATTCGTAATCCTGAGATCCATCCTTCCATGTCACTCTGTTTAGGACCTTGTGATATCAGTGTAGGAGAGATGGCCAGTGCTTATACGGCATTTGTCAATCATGGTATCCGTGCGGCATTGATGTTCGTTACTAAGATCGAGGACGGTGAGGGAAATGTCATAGCTCAGTTCCAGCCGAGGATGAATGAGGTCATCAGTGAGGAGAGTGCCAATAAAATGCTGTTCATGCTTAAGAGCGTCGTTGATGGTGGTACTGCTTCTCGCCTGCGTTTCAAGTATGGACTTAAAGGCGAGATTGCTGGAAAGACTGGTACTACCAATAATAACAGCGATGCATGGTTTATGGGACTGACGCCTACGTTGGTCAATGCTTGCTGGGTTGGAGGTGATGATCGCGATATCCATTTCGACACGATGACGATGGGGCAAGGTGCCGCCATGGCTCTGCCCATCTTTGCGCTTTATATGCAAAAAGTATATGCCGACAAGCAATTGGGTTATAATGAAGATGCTATTTTCGATATGCCTGAAGGGTACGATCCCTGCTCGTTCATTGATGAAGCTCTTGAGACGGAGGATAATGAAATAGATGAAATATTTGAGTAGCTATATATAATATAATAAGGTGTAAGCCTATTTTGTCAACATTCCCGAAAATCTTTTGTATTTCGGGAATTTTTTCGTTTAAAAGTTTGGTTGGTATTGATATATTTTGTACCTTTGCATCCGCTTTCGCCCAAAAAATTGAGCGATTGGCATGAGAAAGAGTTCTTTGAAAGATTTACATAGACAGAAGTAGTACAAGAAGCGAGTGCCCTTATATGGGTACTTGGGTAGAAGAAACGAACCGTTTGATTCTTGGATTTGGATAGTCGTTCTGGGACAGATAATAACCGGAAATTATACAAGGCTCCGAGCAGCGAGTGCAGTCAAGCTTGCTTGAATTGCCGAGTCGCGAGAGAGTCTCGTAAATTTTCTGTTGAAAACATAAAATTTACAATGAA
>JAFTFO010000031.1 GCA_017449495.1 Prevotella sp.
CTATATGCATATCTGCTCCGATTTTGAATCGGATGCAAAGGTAGGCATTTCAAAACCCGGACAGGGTATCGGAGGGCTAAAACGTTGTGCATGAGAATTTTAATTTTGAATTTAAATAATTTTAAGAGACACTAGTGATATTAATAAGGTGTAAAAATTAGGTGGTTTCAGAAATTAAGTGTAACTTTGCAACAGAAATGTAATCAATAAAAAGCTATCACTATGGATATATTGCATATTATTGCTGTCGTGGCGCTGGTGGTTATCGGCGTCCTGATCTATTGGAACAAGACCAAGGGGTAATCGGGAGAATGAGATGAAAAAGACTTGGGTGTTGTCGATATCCTTGCTGATGTTGCTGGCTGTCACATCGTGCGGCGGGCAGGCCGAAGGGCAGAAGAACGATCAGGAAGGTGAGCACGAGATGGAGATCATCCCGAAGGTGAAGGAACCGTCGACGGAGGTGGTGGATACGGTTGGCTTCCCCAAGGAGGCTACAGGCACACCCATCACAGGTTATCAGGGCTATCCTGATGACGATCTGGTGAAAGAGTCGAAGGATGATGATCTTGTGAACTTCGCAGGAGAGGCAGATATCGACTATTATAGCGGTGGCGGTGACGATTCCGGCGGTTATTAAGATCGGGATGCGCTATTGACGACGGAATTCAAGGGTCTTGGGTAGTTTCTGCCATTTCCCGTTGTTAGGCACCTTCAGCGTACTTCCCTCCACCTGCTTCAGGACGAATACGGAATCGCTCTCAGCCTTCAGGGTAGCTGTCAGGTCCTCGCTGCCGTAGTCGTTGATCATCTGTAGCGTGGCTGTCCGACCGTTATCGTCGATCTCTGCAGAGGTAATCAGCCAGCAGAAAGAGTCGTGCTGCTTCGAGAGGTAGCCGGGCAACTTGCCATAGAGATCCTGTCCGGGAACGGTGATGTCCTCATGATAGAAGTCGATCCTGAGATAGACGCTATATTCTTTATTAATAAGGTACGCGCGAAAAGGTCCCTTACTCTCTTGAGCAACGACAGGGGATAGCATGAGTGCCAAGATGAATGTGGCAAATATCTTTTTCATTTTCTATATCCTTTCCTATTTGCTGACAAAGTTAATAATCTAAATCATTATTTAATAGAATTATCTGAAAAAATTAGCAAATAGTTTGCTGAATTTAGAATAATTTAAGTAACTTTGCACCCAATTATAATTGAAACGATGGCAAAAAAGCAGTTAAAGCCAGACTTCATCTTTGAGTCAAGCTGGGAAGTCTGCAACAAAGTAGGGGGAATCTATACAGTCCTTTCGACGCGAGCCAAGACCCTACAAGAGGTACTTCAGGATAAAATCATCTTCATAGGTCCTGATTTCTGGAAAGACAGCCAGAGTCCTTATTTCAAGGAGGATGGGAAACTCTTTGCCGAGTGGCAAAGTGTGGCTAAGGAGCAGGAACTGAAGGTGAGGGTAGGCCGCTGGACGGTGCCTGGAGAACCCATTGCCATCCTTGTAGACTTTAATCCCTTTTTCGAGAAGAAGAACGATATCTATGGCTGGCTGTGGGAGAACTACGGCGTAGATTCACTGCATGCCTACGGCGACTACGACGAGGCTTCGATGTTCTCGTATGCTGCCGCCTTGGTGGTGGAGAGCTTCTTTAAATGGAAAGAGGAAGGAGGAGAGTGGAATGTGGATACCAAGGTCGTCTATCATGCCAACGAGTGGATGTGTGGACTTGGCGCTCTCTATATCAACAATAAACTGCCTCAGGTGGGTACCGTCTTTACGACCCACGCAACGAGCATAGGGCGTTCGATTGCCGGAAATATGAAACCCCTCTACGACTATCTCTTCGCCTACAATGGTGACCAGATGGCCGGTGAACTCAATATGCAGTCGAAGCACTCTATAGAGAAGCAGACGGCCCATTTTGTGGACTGCTTCACCACGGTGAGCGATATTACTGCGAAGGAGTGTGTCGAGCTGCTCGACAAGCCTGTAGACGTAGTGTTGCCTAATGGCTTCGACGACAGCTTCGTGCCCAGTGCTGCTAAGTTTAACCGTAAGCGTAACCAGGCCCGCCGGAAGATGCTCGACATTGCCAATGCGCTGTTAGGTGAAGACCTCGGCGACGATACGCTGCTCATATCGACTTCGGGCCGCTATGAGTTCCGCAACAAGGGTATCGACGTGTTTGTGGAAGCCATGAATCGTCTTCTGCGTGACCGCGACCTGAAGAAGAAGGTGGTGGCGTTTATTGAAGTGCCCGGATGGGTGGGAGAGCCACGTAAGGATCTTCAGGAGCGGCTGAAGAGCGGCAAGAAATATGATACGCCACTCGATGTGCCTCAGGTGACACACTGGCTGCACAATATGAGCCACGACAATGTGCTGGGCATGATGAAGTTCTATGATATGCACAACCGTAAGGATGAGAAGGTGAAGGTGATCTTTCTGCCTTGCTATCTGGACGGTAATGACGGTATCGTGAACATGACATACTATGATGTAATTCTTGGCAACGACCTGTGCATCTATCCCTCGTACTACGAGCCTTGGGGTTATACGCCGTTGGAGGCCGTGGCTTTCAGGGTGCCCTGCATCACGACCGATCTCGCAGGCTTTGGCCTCTGGGCCAACACGGTGTTTGGTCATGAAGGGCAGATTGCGGATGGTGTGAAGGTTATCCATCGTACAGACTATAACTACTCTGAGGTGGCTGATATTATCAAGGATACAGTGGCTGAGTTCTCGAACATGAACAAGAAACAGGTAGATGCCTGCCGCAAGAATGCCAGTGCCCTGTCGAAGAAGGCTCTTTGGAGTGAGTTCATCAAATACTATTATGAGGCTTACGACATCGCCCTCACAAAGGCTGAGGAGCGTAAGAAGTCTCTGTAAAACGAGAAAGTGAGAAGGAAACAAACAGAATAGAATTCAAATATATAAATTTGAGAGCATTATGAAAATTAAAGCAGATTACACAAACGCCCCGGCTTGGCGGATGCTGACCGTGAAGGCCACCCTCCCTGAGGAACTGAAGTGTTTGGATGAGATTGCCCACAATATGTGGTGGGTATGGAATTATGAGGCCCGTGACCTGTTCCGCGACCTCGACCCTGAACTGTATCATGAGGTGAAGCATAACCCTGTGATGTTGCTGGAGCGTCTCAGCTTTGCACGCAAGGAAGAGATTTTGAAGGATAAGGCGCTGTTGAAGCGCGTCAAGAACGTCTACGACTTGTTCCGTAAGTACATGGATGTGAAGCCCGACGCAAAGCGTCCGTCGGTAGCCTACTTCTGTATGGAGTATGGTATCCATTCAGCCTTGAAGATTTATTCAGGCGGTCTTGGAATGTTGGCCGGTGACTATGTGAAAGAGGCTTCCGACTCTAACGTAGACATGTGTGCCGTAGGTTTCCTGTATCGCTTCGGCTACTTCACACAGAGCCTCTCTATGGATGGTCAGCAGATCGCCAACTACGAGACTCAGAACTTCGGCAGTCTGCCCATCGAGCGCCAGCTCGATAAAGACGGCAATCCGCTGGTGATCGACGTGCCCTATACCAACTATCAGGTTCACGCTTATGTCTGGCGTGTGAATGTTGGTCGTGTGAAGCTATATCTGCTTGACACAGACAACGAGATGAACTCTGACTTCGACAAGCCCATCACCCATGCACTCTATGGTGGTGACTGGGAGAACCGTCTGAAGCAGGAGATCCTGTTGGGTATCGGCGGTATGCTGCTGCTGAAGAAGCTCGGCATCAAGAAGGATGTGTATCACTGCAACGAGGGCCATGCTGCTCTCTGTAACTTGCAGCGTCTGTGCGACTATATCGAGGAAGACGGTCTGACCTTCAACCAGGCAATGGAGTTGGTTCGTGCCTCTTCTCTCTATACCGTTCATACCCCGGTGCCTGCCGGACATGACTATTTCGACGAAGGACTCTTCGGCAAGTACATGGGTGGTTATCCCCAGAAGCTCGGCATCTCATGGGATGAGTTCATCGGCATGGGACGTACGAACCCCGACGATCATAACGAGAAGTTCTGTATGTCGACCTTTGCCTGCAACACTTGCCAGGAGGTCAACGGTGTGTCAATGCTTCACGGCTGGGTATCCCAGAAGATGTTCGCTCCCATCTGGAATGGCTACTATCCCGAGGAGAACCATGTGGGCTATGTGACCAATGGTGTACACTTCCCCACCTGGTGTGCTAC
The DNA here is from genome assembly GCA_017449495.1 of Prevotella sp. GTDB lineage: Bacteria > Bacteroidota > Bacteroidia > Bacteroidales > Bacteroidaceae > Prevotella. The sequence goes on from JAFTFO010000031.1 coordinate 4,220, forward strand.
AGAGTGGCGTAAGATATATGCCAAGTACTTCGACGAGAAGCACATGAGCGACCAGTCGAACGAGGACATCTGGCATGGTATCTACGACTGTCCTGACGAGGAGATCTGGTCTACTCGTATGGCCTTGAAGCAGAAGCTCTTCGACTATATCAAGGAGCAGTTCCGCGAGACTTGGCTGAAGAATCAGGGCGATCCTTCCCGTGTGGTTTCTCTGTTAGAGAAGATGAACCCCAATGCATTGGTTATCGGCTTCTGCCGTCGCTTTGCTACTTATAAGCGTGCTCACCTACTGTTCACCGATCTGGATCGCCTCAGTAAGATCGTGAACGATCCTGAGCATCCCGTGATCTTCCTTTTTGCCGGTAAGGCCCATCCCGCCGATGGTGCTGGCCAGGGACTGATTAAGAAGATCTATGAGATCTCGCAGCGTCCAGAGTTCCTTGGTAAGATCATCTTCCTTGAGGACTATGACTTCCTGCTGGCCCGTCGTCTGGTATCAGGTGTTGATATCTGGATGAATACGCCGACACGTCCGCTTGAGGCCTCTGGTACCTCTGGTGAGAAGGCCGAGATGAATGGCGTCGTGAACCTCTCCGTGAAGGATGGCTGGTGGTTAGAGGGCTATCGTGAGGGTGCCGGCTGGGCACTCACCGAGAAGCGCACCTACCAGAATCAGGGCTATCAGGATCAGCTCGATGCTGCTACTATCTATGGCCTGCTGGAGAACGAGATCGTACCTCTTTATTATAATAAGGATAAGAAGGGCATCAGTAAGGGTTGGATCAAGGTCATCAAGAACTCTATCGCACAGATTGCTCCTCACTACACGATGAAGCGTCAACTTGACGATTACTACAGCAAGTTCTACGAGAAGGAGGCAAAGCGCTTCAAGGAACTCTCGAAGAACGACAACCGTCTGGCTAAGGACATTGCCCAGTGGAAGGAGACCGTCTCTGAGAGATGGGATGCCATCAACGTGGTTTCTGCTGAGTGGAACTTCCCTGTAACTGGTGCAGAGGCTGGTCAGAAGTACACCTTGAGGTACGTCATCAATGAGCAAGGTCTCGACGATGCTGTCGCTCTGGAGAAGGTGAATGTATTGATTAGCAAGGAGGGCGAGGAGAAGGTCTTCTCTGTAGAGCCTCTGAAGATGACAGGTCATGAGGGTAACAACTATACCTTCGAGGCTGAGTTGTCTCCGAAGCAGTTTGGTCAGTACAAGAGCGCCATCCGTATGTATCCGAAGAACAAGAATCTGCCTCACCGTCAGGACTTCTGCTATGTGAAGTGGCTGGAGCTGCCTGCATACAATAATTAATCGGTCCTGAAGAGACAGAAATCATTAACTTAAGCGCCCGGGTTCATTTGAACTCGGGCGCTTTATAGTTCTGGTTGATATACTGGCCAATGGGATTGTCACTGTTTCGGCGGGCGGTATTGAGGATACAGTCCGACATCCGGCGGTGCAAGCTGTCTATCTTCTGAACCCTCAGCAGTTGTGTTGCACTGTCGGCTACAGGCAGTAGTGAAGTCTTGACCACTTCTTGCCCGAGTATCCGGATGGAGTCGTTCAGTTGCTGCCATGTATTGTTGATGGTCGTGCCAGAGACGCGATTCCTTTCAGGTGTCAGTGCTAACTCAACAGTTATATGAGTTGGCTCAAGGAAGAAAAAGACTGTACTCTCGGGCCTTTTCTTGGAGTATATCTGGCATAATGCAGTGGTTTCCGTCTCTCCAGAGAATGTGAACTTCCCGTCGGCAATTAGAGTGGTAGCGATAGGAGTGCCTCCATCGGATTCGTACCGCATACAGATGGTATCTCCATCGTTGAAGTCGCGTGCGAATCCGTTGATCTGATAAACATTGGACTGACAGGAGAGGCAGAAGATGCCCCCAACTGTCAGTCCAAGAATTGGCTTGGTGCTCATGCTATCATTAGATGAGATAGAGGTCGCTGATACTCTCGTTGCGGATGACACGGCGGATGGCCTCTGCGAAGGTGTCGGCCACAGAGAGTTGCTTTACCTTGGCGCAACGCTGGGTGTATGGGATGGAGTCTGTAAAGACAATCTCCTCGAGAGCAGATGCCTGAACACGTTCGCTGGCTGGACCACTCATGACACAGTGTGAGGCACAGGCCCTGACGGTCTTGGCGCCATGCTCCTTCATGAGGTCTGCTGCCTTGGTAATGGTGCCAGCCGTATCAACCATATCGTCGATAATTACTACGTTCTTCCCTTCCACTTCGCCAATAATCTGCATGGTGGCCACCACATTGGCACGGGCACGGGTCTTATTGCAGAGGACAAGTGGACAGCCCAGATACTTGGCATAGGTGTTGGCACGTTTCGAACCGCCTACATCGGGTGAGGCGATGACCAGGTCTTCAAGATGCAGGCTCTGCAGATAAGGCAGTATGACACCAGAGGCATAGAGATGGTCTACCGGTACGTCGAAGAATCCCTGAATCTGGTCTGCATGCAGATCCATCGTGATGACTCGGTTCACACCAGCCACACTGAGCAGGTCGGCCACGAGTTTGGCACCAATGCTGACACGTGGTTTGTCCTTACGATCTTGTCGAGCCCATCCGAAATAGGGGATGACGGCATTGATGGTGCGGGCAGAAGCACGTTTGGCTGCGTCAATCATCAGCAACAGTTCCATCAGGTTGTCGGAGTTGGGGAAAGTGCTCTGAACAAGGAAGATATCGCGGCCACGTATACTCTCCTCGTATGAAACAGCAAATTCTCCATCGGAAAATTTAGTGATTTGCAGTTGCCCTAACGGACATCCCAAGCTTTGGCAGATTTTCTCTGCCAGGTATTTCGTGGCGGTGCCAGAGAATACCATGTAGGAGTTATTCTCACTCATCTTTTTATAGTTTTATTCTATTCTATTTCTATTCTATGGCCTTACGAAGACGCTCAAAGCGATTGAGCAATTCTTTATAGTCTATCTCGTTGTGAATATTGAATCTATTCCACAGATCACCACAGATGACGACGCCCCCGAATCCCAGATCCTTTGCTTCCTTGGCATTGTCAAGGTTCATTCCGCCTAAGGCGTAGACCTTCTTGTCTATCAGTCCCTGCCGTGAGGCTTCCTTCAGTTCCTCATAAGTGAACGACGATTTTTCCTCAGGATGAGTCTGGCTGTCGTGGATACAATGCAGGAAGACATAGTTGGAATGTTTTTTGGCCTCCTTCAACTCACTGATGGCATGGCAGGTGCGAGAGATATTACCTTTATAGCCAGCGGGTGGTTCCGTAAAGGCATCGTCAATGTGGATACCTCGCAGCCGATATTCCTCCTTTAAGTAGAAGTGGCTGTGAACAGTGATCTTGTTGTGATAGTCCTCTCCCAACAGTGTCAGCAGCCGTTCGGAATACATCGGCGAGGCTCCTGGTTTGTCCAGGTGTAGATTCTCAAGACCCTCCTCGAAAAGGTCGGCTAAGATCTTGTCTTCTTCCACGAAGAACGTGGGTTTGGTGATGACTATTAGTTTCATTTTATTGCAATCAGTCTCTTTCCGAAGTGCAAACTTACACAAAATTTTCGATATTCGCACGTCTTTTGCTAAAAAAATGGTTGCAGAGGCTCTTTTTTCAGATTTTTATCGTAATTTTGCAGGCCGAAAGGAGCAAGAAAAGGTAAAAAGGTATAAAAATAAAAAGGTTAAAAAGAAATGAAAGCATTTGTTTTTCCCGGACAGGGAGCACAGTTTGTAGGAATGGGTAAGGATCTGTATGACACCAACCCACTGGCAAAGGAATTATTCGAGAAAGCTAATGACATCCTTGGATATCGCATTACAGACATTATGTTTGAAGGCACCGATGAAGAACTGAAGCAGACGAAGGTGACCCAGCCGGCAGTCTTCCTCCATAGCGTGATCTCTGCCCTCTGCATGGGTGACGCTTTCCAGCCTGCCATGGCTGCAGGTCACTCACTTGGTGAGTTCTCTGCTTTGGTGGCTGCTGGCGCCCTTAGTTTCGAGGACGGTCTGAAACTGGTCTATGCTCGTGCTATGGCTATGCAGAAAGCCTGTGAGGCTCAGCCCTCTACGATGGCTGCCATCATCGCATTACCTTTCGATAAGATTGAGGAGGTGTGCGCCGAGGTCAGCAAGATGGGTAAGGGCGTAGTGGTTCCTGCTAACTATAACTGCCCAGGACAGTTGGTGATCTCAGGTAATATCGAGGCTATCGACGAGGCATGCGAGCAGCTGAAAGCCGCTGGTGCCAAGCGTGCCCTGCCACTGAAGGTAGGTGGTGCCTTCCACTCTCCGCTGATGCAGCCTGCCAAGGATGAACTTCAGGCAGCTATCGAGAAGACGGACATTAAGGCTCCGAAGTGCCCTGTCTATCAGAATGTTGATGGAAAACCCCATACTGATCCCGCAGAGATTAAGGCCAACCTGATTGCTCAGCTGACTGCTTCCGTACGTTGGGCCCAGAGTGTGGAGAACATGATTGCCGATGGCGCAGACGACTTCACTGAGTGCGGTCCCGGTAAGGCTCTGCAGGGTATGATTGCAAAGATCAACAAAGAGGTTGCCGCTCACGGCATTGAATAAGCCACATGAAAGAGAAACTTGTTATTTATCAGTTTTTCACCCGTTTATACGGTAATCAAAATACCACTCGGATAGAGAACGGAACGATTGACCAGAACGGTTGTGGAAAGATGAACGACTTCACGCCCAGCGCCCTGAAACGCATCAGGGAGATGGGCGTGAGCCATATTTGGTATACCGGCATCATCCGCCATGCCACACAGACTGACTATTCAGCCTATGGCATTCCTCGTCAGCATCCGGCTATCGTCAAGGGTAAAGCAGGGTCACCCTATGCCATCACGGACTATTACGACGTAGATCCTGATCTGGCTACCGATGTGAATCAGCGCATGCAGGAGTTTGAGCAGCTCATCGAGCGTACCCATCAGGCTGGGATGAAGGTGATTATCGACTTTGTGCCCAACCATGTGGCTCGCCAGTATCACTCCATCTGCAAGCCCGAAGGGGTGAAGGATCTGGGAGAGGAAGATCGTCCCCAGAACGGCTTCGACCCACAGAACAACTTCTACTATTGTCCAGGACAGCGGTTCACTCCTTACTTCGACCTCTATCATGGTGAGCAGGAACCTTACCTTGAAGAGCCAGCCAAGGCAACGGGTAATGACTGCTTCCATAATGCGCCGGGTACGAATGACTGGTACGAGACTGTTAAGCTGAACTATGGTCTCGACTATTATGCGGGTCGGGTGGGGCACTTTAACCCTATTCCTGACACGTGGAGTAAGATGACGGACATCCTGCTTTTCTGGGCTAAGAAGGGTATCGACGGTTTCCGTTGCGATATGGCTGAGATGGTACCTGCCGAGTTCTGGCGCTGGGCCACCGACAAGGTGAAGTTCATCTATCCTGATATCGTATTTGTCGGTGAGGTGTATAACCCTGCCGAGTATCGTAACTATCTGGGCGCAGGCTTTGACTACCTCTACGACAAGGTGGGCATGTACGATACCGTTCGTGAGGTGATGCGAGGTAACCAGTCCACCCACGCCATCACGACAGCCTGGCAGCAGACTGACGATATCCGTGACCACATGCTCTACTTCCTTGAAAACCACGATGAACAGCGTATTGCCAGTAGCTTTTTCGCTGGCGATGCCCGTAGGGGGGTGCCAGGACTGGTGGTCTCTGCACTACTGTATCAGAACCCGTTGATGATTTACTTCGCCCAGGAGTATGGTGAGCAGGGCATGGACAAGGAGGGTTTCAGTGGTCACGACGGCCGTACTACTATCTTCGACTACTGGAGCGTCGATACCTTAGTGCGTGCTGCCAGCCGTAAACTCACCAAAGAGGAGAAGGCTCTTAACGCTATATATAATAAGGTGGTGAATATCGCCCGCAAGGAGAAAGCCGTCTATGATGGCATCTCCTTCGACCTCATGTATGTCAATCAGGACTACCACCGCCAGTATGCCTTCCTTCGTAAGGCCGGCAGCGAGGTTCTTCTGGTGGTTGTCAACTTCGACGATCTGCCTACCACGATGGACGTCACTATCCCTGCCCATGCCTTCGACTACCTGAAACTCAAGGAACGCAAGAGTATCACGGCCGTCGACCTACTCAGTGGTAAGGAAATCAAGCGTACACTTCATCGCGACAGCTATGTCTCTGTTGACTTAGATCCTCAGGGTGCTGTCATTTTGAAGTTCAAGGCATAAGGCATAACAACAATAAACATAAAAGATGATGGCAGAAGACTATATCCTGAACGACCATAATAAGAGCGAGTACCCTCCAGCTCATTCGGCCGAACATTTACTGAATCAGACGATGATCAGGATCTTCGGCTGTGAGCGTTCTTATAATGCTCATATCGAGCGTAAGAAGAGTAAGATGAGTTTCCATCTCGACCACAAGCCGAGCCGTCAGGAGGAGAAGGAGATTGAACGCAGGATGAACGAGTTGATAGAAGAGGATCTGCCAGTCACCTTCGAGTTCGTGTCACGTGACGAGTTGCCGGAAGGCATTGATCCGAGTCGTTTGCCTGAAGATGTCTCAGAGACTATTCGGTTGGTGCGGATAGGTGATTATGATGTCTGCCCTTGTATCGGCAAACATGTGAGAAGTACATCGCAGATAGGGCGCTTTGAGATGCTCGGCACCAACTGGGATGAGCATGAACGCTCATTCCGGGTTCGATTCAAGATTGTCTAAAATAATAAATCCCGCCTCGAGGCGGGATTTGTTGTTTTTAATATCATTGCTTGGTGGCGATACGCATAAAGATGGGGTAGTGGTCGGAATAGCTAAGCTCCTTCTTATAATAGGTTAGCCCCTCCATAGCCTTATCATGGAATATGTAGTCGATGCGTACTTTCTTATTGCCGCCTCGGAAAGTGTACATAAACCCACTGCCGCACTCCTTGAATCCATCAACCTTGTCGCCAAGCATCGTGTTATAGACATACGAATAAGGCACGTCGTTGAAGTCACCGCATACGATGACCGGAGCCTCACTCTCCCTCATGTCCATTGCCAGCAAATTGGCCTGTCCGGAGCGGGCAATCATACCGATGGTATAATTACCGTAGATGGCGTTGATTAAAGCATTACCCTGAACTTCCACCCCTTTGTTTTGCAACTTGGCTGCTCTGTGAAGCATACTGTTGATACCTGTTGTCTCAAGGTGGACATTATAGATACGGTAGATGTTGTCATTGATATTCACCTCTACCCACATGGCGCTGTTACTCGTCTGCTCAAAGTCGATATTCTTCTTGTTGACGATGGGATAGCGACTGTAAATAACCATGTCGTTATTGCCGAAGGCGGAGTGGGGGAAGTAGTCCTTGTAATAGTCGGAGTTCTTCTTATCGCCGCTAAAGTCGTTGTACTCTTGGAAGCAGACGATATCTACTTTTTGCCGCTTCATTTCCGACAGGATGTCTTGTGCAATGAAACCTGTTGTCTCGCCAGAAAAGCGTGCTACGTTATAGGTGGCCAGCTTGATGCCCGATTTGATGTCTGCCTTTTCGTCGGTAGAACCGAACTGCAGTATTGTTCCCACATAGGGTATACAGCAGAGGAGGGTGATCAGTGGCATCAGGGCCCAATGGAAGCGAAGCCTGATAATCCAGTAGATTAGGAATACGAAGTTACCAATGATAAGCAGTGGCAGGGCATAGACAAGCATGGCGCGAGCCGTGTTGCCAGCAGGCTGGACGTCACCTCCAAACAATCCCACGAATGTGAATATCATCAGTAGGAAGGAGATGATAAGCATCATGAAAGAAAAGTATTTCTGTACTGCAAGCTTTCCCATATATGATGTATTTGATTTATATATACGGATTAATCGTCTTCTCCGAGGTATTTCTTGACAATCTCAATGAGGTTCTCAACCTTGAAGGGCTTGGCCATGAAGTCATCGCAGCCTGCTTCTTTGGCATTGCGGATGGTCTCTTCAAAGGGAAAGGCACTGAGAGCGATGACTGGAGTTGTCGACACTTCCTTGATAATGCGGGTAGCGTCGAGGCCATTCATGCCTGGCATACGGATGTCCATCAGGATCAAGTCTGGCTTCTCGTCCTCATTGATGGTCACGGCTTCGATGCCGTTATGGGCCCGCAGCAGCTTGTAGCGCTTCTGGAGCACAATCTTCACCAGTTCGTAGTTGTGGTCCTCGTCCTCTGCTACGAGGATGGTCTTGGTATTTAGGTCGTCAGTACGACCACTGATACGGATGGTACGGACACTCGTCGTCGTGGTCTCCTTGTTCTGGTCCACACCGCCGATACTACCTTCGAAGGGCATGGTGAAGGTGAACTTGGAACCCTTGCCGACTTCAGACTCTACCGACAGCGTGCCACCCATCTTCTCTACAATGATTTTACAGAGGGGCAGTCCCAGGCCATATCCATTATTACTCTTCTCGGCATCACGAGATACGTATGTCTCAAAGATATGCTCAAGGTCCTCTTTCGCAATGCCACTACCAGTATCACTGACGAACATCTCGATCGTTTGTGCTTCGTCCAATACTTTATAGCCGTAGGCGATAGTACCTTGACTGGTGTGTTTCAGCGAGTTACTGATGAGATTAGAGAATACCTGAATAAGTCTGTTGGCATCGGTATTCATCGTTACATTCATGGTTGGCTCGCTCCACTCCAACTTTACCGAGTCTGGGCAACGGAACTTAAAGAGGTTCATGATGCTTGTGCAGAGTTGATTAAGGTCGGTGGGATTCTTCTTCATGACAATCTCTCCCGATTCAACACGCGACAAGTCGAGGATTTCATTGACGAGACTCTGTAGGCGGTTGTTGTTGCTTTCGATGATCTCGAAGTATTTCATACGGTCTTCCTGGGAGTCGGTCTCAATAATGACTCTTGAAAAACCCTCAATAGCGTTTAGTGGCGTGCGTATTTCATGGCTCATGTTGGCCAGGAAAAGGGACTTCATCTTACTCGCTTTCTCAGCTTTCTGGGCCTTTTCCTCGTATTCCTTCAGCTTCTTGTTTGCTATAGCAAGCTGCTCGTTGGCAAGCATCAACTTACGGTTGACATCAGCAAACTTCTGCATTAATATCTCTCTTTCGTCTCTTTCCATTACTGTACAAAAACTCAATAGACTCTGCAAAGGTACGAATTATTTTCCGAAATAAAAAGAAAATATAAAGATTTTTTTCAACTTCTTTTTGCTTTTTCCCATGCGCCATTCTTTCCGTGGCTTCTGAGATAGGCCATTCCACGGAAGATGTTAAGATTCATAAACACGAAATAATAGGCCGTGTACAGCAGTTTGTTCTTATATCCATAGCGGTTTAACAGCCATCCGGCAAGGGCCATCACGTAGAAGAGCGCCTGAAGGATGAGCATCACTGTGTAGAAAGTGCCTGCTCCCATAGCGACGAGCAGGATGTTGACGAGCAGCAACAGTACCATGGCAACGGGTGTGATACTCCATCGGAGCACGCGGTGGCTGACGTATTGGAAGGTGACCAGCGGCTGTCGCAGCGGGTTGAGCATGGAGCGCAGCCACCAGATGCTTTGCAGACCACCTGCCGCGATGCGCCGCTTACGCTTCGACTCCTCATGGATGTTGGCCGAGCCATACTCCAGAGCATAGGCGTCGGGGGTATAGGCAATGCGTTTGCCGGCCTGAACGACGTACATCGACAGCATGAAGTCGTCGAGCAGAGCCTCGTCGGGCACCTCTCGGCAGAGGGTCGGATCGATGGCGTAGAGCTCTCCCGCGGCTCCCATGGCCGAATAGAGCTCACTGTCCCAGCGCTTCAAGGTACTCTCGTAACGCCAGTACAGCCCTTCGCCTTCGGCGGCCATCTCGCCAGCTTTCCTGGCGGCAACACGTTTCTCTCCAGAGACACAGCCTACAGTAGGATCGCCGAACAGTCGGGCAATCTCCCTGAGAGCCCCTGGGTTGATCATGGTGTTCGCATCGGTGAAGGCCACGTAGCGGGTCTGCAGCTCCCTGAGACCATGCTTCAGGGCGGCCGTCTTACCTCTGCGTTCCGGGCTGAACACGATGTCGACCTCTGGATAGGCGGTCAATAACTCGTTCGTCCGGTCATTGCTTCCATCGGTTACCCACATGATCCGAAGTTTGTCTTTCGGGTAGTCGAGCGCTTGAGTGTTCTCCATCTTCTCGGCCACCACGTCTTCTTCGTTGTAGGCACAGATCATTAAGGTCATCGTAGGCAGTTCTTCATCCTGCGGCAGGACGGTCTTCTGGGGATTTCCCTTGAAGAGCCGCCTGAGCCGGATGATGATGTATAGTAGTATTCCGTAACCGATGTAGGTGTAGAATACGATGAGCAAGCATGCCCAGAACAGGATTTTCAGTGTCAGCATAGTCTTTCTTCTTAGGGTTATTTCGACTCAATCTCCTCCTGCATGTCAATGAACTGCTTGTCGTCATCGTAGAACTCGTATTGCAGGAAGGCTAATTTCTGCGAGGGGATCACACGGACACCGAGTCCGTATTTCAGTTGCCATTGGCGCTTCAGGCTGAATACGCCCTTGTTGATGTAAGCTGCCACGTAGGGATGTACGTGCAGATAGAACTTGCGGATTCCGATCTTGTTGACCAGATTGTCAATTTTATTCTCCAGCGTATCCGTAAAGAGGAAGCTCGACTTGATGGTTCCTTTACCGAAACAGGTAGGACAGGTTTCCTCTACATTCACGCTCATGGCTGGACGCACCCTCTGTCGGGTGATCTGCATCAGTCCGAACTTCGACAGCGGCAGGATGTTGTGCTTAGCGCGATCCTTCTGCATGTTCTTGCACATCCGCTCATAGAGCATCTGACGGTCCTCGGGCAGCTTCATGTCGATGAAGTCGACGATGATGATGCCACCCATGTCGCGGAGTCTCAACTGGCGTGCCAGCTCGTCGGCAGCACCGAGATTCGTCTCCAGGGCATTGGCTTCCTGGCCGTTCTCCTTCTTGATGCGTGTGCCGCTGTTCACGTCAACCACGTGCATCGCCTCTGTCGTCTCAATGATGAGATAGGCGCCGTGCTTGTAGTTAACGGTCTTTCCGAACCCGGATTTCAGCTGTTTGGTGACGTTGAAATTGTCGAAGATGGGCACTGTACCCTTGTAGAGCTTGACAATTTCCTTTTTCTCTGGAGCGATGATCTCCAGATAGTTCTTGATCTCATCGAAGATCTGGGCGTCGTTGACGTTGATGGCGTCGTAGGTGGGATTGAACAGGTCACGAAGCAAAGCCACCGCTCTGCTCTCCTCCTCGAAGCAGAGTTTCGGACGGTCTGTCGTCTTCTGTACTTTCGTGATAGTGTCTTCCCAGCGCTTGAGCAGCACTTTGAGCTCTGCATCGAGCTCTGCGGCCCGCTTTCCCTCGGCGACCGTACGGACGATCACGCCAAAGTTCTTCGGTTTGATACTCTGGATCAGCTGCTTCAGACGGCTGCGCTCTTCGCTGCGCTTGATCTTTGTCGATACCGACACACTGTCGTCGAAGGGTATCAAGACCAGATAACGGCCGGCGAAGCTGAGTTCGCAAGTCAGGCGCGGTCCCTTGGTGTTGATAGGTTCTTTGACGATCTGGACGAGTACTTCCTGTCCGACCTTCAGTGTGTTGGCGATGCTGCCGTCCTTTTTCAGTTCCGGCTGGATGTGTGCCTTCTGAATGGGGTAGAGCTTCTTCCGGTCGCTGACTACCTGTTTGAGGTATTTCTCATACGAATAAAACTGACTTCCCAGGTCAAGAAAATGCAGGAAGGCCACGCGTTCCGCGCCGACATCGACGAAGCAGGCATTCAGTCCGGGCATCAGCTTCTTCACCTTTGCCACGTAGATGTTACCCACCGAGAACGACTCCGTGCGCTGCTCCTTCTGGTATTCCACCAGCTGCTTGTCTTCGAGCAGGGCTATGGAGATGTCTTTCGGCTGGACATCAATGATTACTTCACTTGTCATTTCGCTTCTGCTTAATGTTGATGGGTTGTCTTTTAAACTCGAAAGGGTGTGTCGCTATCCCAGGGGATTAGCATACACACTCCTTTCATTTCCTTTGTGGTCACGGCAAGCGCTTACTTGCTCTTGTGACGATTCTTGCGCAGTCTCTTCTTGCGCTTGTGGGTTGCCATCTTGTGGCCCTTCTTCTTTTTTCCGTTTGGCATAATTTACAAATATTTTAATTGATTCTAACTGAGTTTCTTCTCTTCTTACTTCATCTTCTCCAGGAAGTTCTTTGCCGGCTTGAAAGAGGGGATGTCACGGGCTTCGATCACGAGAGTCGTGTTCTTCGAAATGTTGCGGGCGGTCTTCTTGGCACGGTGCTTGATGCCGAAGGTGCCGAAGCCGCGAAGGTAAACATTCTCTTTGTTCTCAGCAAGACTGATGCGGATAGTCTCCATGAAAGCCTCGACGGTCGTGGCTACGTCCTTCTTAGCCACTCCTGTCTGCTCGGAGATCTGATTAATAATTTCTGCTTTTGTCATCTTGTCGTTTCTTTATATATATAATTATGTGTAATCGCCTAAATCTCAATTTCGGACTGCAAAGTTACTGTTTTTCAGCGAGATACCGAAATATTATTGGGATTTTTTTTCATTTTTTGGCATTTTTCTTTCTTTTGATCTTCTTTTCCTTCTGACTAAGTCCCCGGTAGTCAGTTAGATGGAGATACCTACTAAAATACCAAATTCAGTGAATTTGCAATGCAATTTCAGTGAATTTGGTCAGCAAATTCAGTGAATTTGGTCTGATAGGAGGCATCTCCATGAAATAGAGTGCTGCCGATAAAGACACTAAGTACCTATCTCTATTGTGTAAGCAGATAGTGCTTGAAGTCAGCGAAGTCTTTCGTCATGGGTGTGCTCTGCTTCTCGCCCTGCATGAAAGCGCGGAGCCGGGCGGGGATATCGACGCCGATGCCGAGGATCTCGTCTACCTTCTCCTTGAACTTTGCGGGATGGGCCGTCTCGCAGAAGACACCCGTCTCGTCTGGCTTGAGGCCTTCGACAAGGGCTTGGTAGCCGCAGGCTCCGTGGGGATCGAGGATATAACCCGTTGCCTCATGGCACTGGCGCATGGCCTGGCGTATCTGGTCGTCGCTGTAGGTAGCGCCGCTGATGAGGCTGGTGATACGCTGGTGGGTCTCTTCGGGAGAGAGCTGGCCGTTCTCGCTGTAGAGGTTGATGATGCGTGCAAAGTTCGAGGGATCGCCCACGTCCATAGCGTTGGCCAGTGTCTGGCGCGAGGCTTTCGGCTCGTAGCGACCTGTCTGCAGGTAGTTGTAGAAGATGTCGTTGGCGTTGTTGGCAGCGATAAAGCGCTTGACTGGCAGGCCCTGAGCATGTCCGAAGAGGGCTGCGCAGATGTTGCCGAAGTTGCCTGAGGGCACACACATCACGAGGTTGTCGGCCTTGCCCAGTGCCTTCATTCTGGCGTAGGCGTTGAAATAGTAGAACGCCTGTGGCAAGAATCGGGCCACGTTGATGGAGTTGGCCGAGGTAAGTTTCATGTGCTGGTTCAGCTCTGCGTCCATGAAGGCGCTCTTCACCAAGGCCTGACAGTCGTCGAACACGCCGTCGACCTCGATGGCGGTGATGTTCCGTCCCAGTGTGGTGAACTGGCACTCCTGGATGGGGCTGACCTTTCCCTTCGGATAGAGCACGTAGACATGGATGCCGTCTACGCCTAAGAAACCGTTGGCAACGGCCGATCCGGTGTCGCCAGAGGTGGCCACGAGCACGTTCACCTGCTCGCCCTTACCCTCCATACGGATGAAATACTGGAGCAGTCGGGCCATGAACCTGGCACCTACATCCTTGAAGGCGAGGGTGGGGCCGTGGAAGAGTTCAAGTGTAAAGATATTGTCATTCACCTGCACCACGGGGCAGTCGAACGACAGGGTGTCGTAGACAATCTTTTTCAGTGCCTCTGCCTCGACGTCTTCACCAAAGAAAGCGTCGGCTACAGTGTAGGCTATCTCTTGGAAAGTCTTGGTCTCGATGGTGTCGAAGAACTCTTTCGGCAGGGGCTTGATGCTCTCGGGCATATACAGTCCTCGGTCTTCTGCCAGACCCTTGACGACTGCCTTGTGCAGATCGGCTATGGGAGCCTTTCCGTTTGTGCTGTAATACTGCATATTTTAAACTATTTTCATGAGTGCTTGCATAAATTCGTTGAGTCTCAGCAGGCCGTAGGCACCGGAAACGCAACTCACTTCATCGTACTGACAGACCTCGTCGGGCTCGATGCCTCGATACCAGATGAGGAAGGGCACGGGCTGTCCGACGTGGATGCGCATCTCTACTGGCGTGAGATGGTCGGGGAGTACGGCGATGCAGACGGGCTCGCTCCAGGTCTGTACCTCTTTATATATAGGAGCTATGAGGCGCTGGTCCAGGTATTCGATGGTCTTGAGCTTCAGTTCAAGGTCGCCATCGTGGCCGGCCTCGTCGCTGGCCTCTACGTGGACGAAGACGAAGTCGTCGTGGCTCAGGGCATCGATCGCTGCCTGAGCCTTGCCCTCGTAGTTGGTGTCGGCCAGACCGGTGGCACCCTCAACCTCGACAATCTTCAGTCCTGCATAGTGGCCGATGCCTCGGATCAAGTCTACAGCAGAGATCACGGTGCCCGACTTGACCTGCGGGTACTGCTGCATCAGTGTCTCCATCGAGGGACGATAGCCACCGCTCCAGGGCCAGATGCTGTTGGCCTGTCGCTCTCCCTTCTCTGCTTTTGACAGATTGTAAGGATGTTTGGCCAGCAAGTCTTGCGACTTCAGGATCAGCTCGTTGATCAGGTCGGCAGTAGCCTGAGCCGTCATGCGGCCTTCCTCAATTGGGGCGTTCTCCTCTGCCTTGACCAGCAGGGTTCGCCATGCTTCATTGGGATGGTCGTGGGGTGGGGCACAGACGATGTGCTTCGAGCCACCCTTGATGACGAGCAGATGGCGGTATTGGATGCCTGTGATGAACTTTACTCGCTCGCAGCCTTCTCTTTCGTTGATAGGCTTAGCGATGTTTTCGTTAAGATATTTGATAAGAATGTCGGCGTCCTGAGTCTCCAGATTGCCGCCGTTATGGGTGATGATCTTACCGTCTTCGAGGGTGATGATATTGCAGCGGATGGCGAAGTCGTCGTCGGCCATCTCGTAGCCAATGCTGGCGGCTTCCAATGGGCCACGGCCTTCATAGACCTTGTTCAGGTCGTAGCCGAGGATAGCGGTGTTTGCTACCTCTGAGCCCGGGGGGAAGCCTTCGGGCACGGTGACGAGTCGTCCACAGCGACCTTCGCGGGCCAACTGGTCCATCATCGGCTTGTGGGCATATTGCAAAAGTGTCTTTCCACCGAGTCTCTCGACAGGGAGGTCAGCCATTCCGTCTCCGAGAATGATGATATGTTTCATAATTATTATCTGAAAGCCCCTCCTGTTGGGGAGGGGTTGGGATAGGTTTGTTAGATGTTAGCGATAGACATGATATTGGCAAACACGCCGGCAGCCGTTACGGCAGCACCTGCGCCATAGCCTTGGATCAGCATCGGGTACTCCTTATAGCGCTCGGTAGTGAGCAGCACGATATTGTTCGAGCCCTCCAGACCGTAGAACGGGTGTCCGTAAGGTACCTCCTTCAGGGCGACATTGGTCTTGCCGTTCTCCATCGTCGCCACGAAGCGCCAGCGTTTGTTCTCTGCCTCCAGCACCTTGCGACGGGCCTCGAAGTCGGCATCAAGCTCTGGCAACTTGGCCCAGAAGTCCTCGATGCTACCCTCGAAGTAGCTGTCGGGTACGAAGAGGTGCTTCTCCACGTCGTCCTGCTCCACCTTGTAGCCGGCCTCACGGGTAAGGATCACCAACTTGCGGATGACGTCGGTACCACTGAGGTCGATGCGCGGATCGGGCTCTGAATAGCGCTGTTCCTTGGCGCGACGCACCGTTTCAGAGAAGGGTACATCGGCTGCTATCTCGTTGAAGATAAAGTTCAGCGTACCAGAGAGGATGGCTTCAATCTTCAGAATCTTGTCGCCCGAGTTGCAGAGGTCGTTGATCGTGCCGATAATCGGCAGTCCGGCACCCACATTGGTCTCGTAGCGGAACCATACTCCACGGTCGCGAGCAGTCTGCTTCAACTTCAGATAACTATCGTAGTCGCTGGATGCAGCAATCTTGTTGGCTGCAACCACTGATATGTTGTGCTCCAAGAAGGTCTGGTAAAGGGATGCGATCTGACGGCTGGCCGTACAGTCGACGAAGACGCTGTTGAAGATATTCATCTTGACGATCTCGTCCCGCATGTGGTCGGTATTGGCTGCAAAGCTCGCACGGAGTATCTTCTCATAGTTGTCGAGGTCGATGCCGTCGCGGTCGAGCACGAAGTTATCGACATCCGAGATGCCCACCACGTTCAGTTTCAGGCGCTTCGTCTGCATGAGGTACTGCTGCTGGGTGCGGATCTGCTCGAGCAGCATGCCGCCCACGGTACCGATGCCACAGATAAAGATGTTAAGCACCTTGTATTCAGAGAGGAAGAACGAGTCGTGGAGTACGTTGAGCGACTTGCGCAGGAAGCGGCCGTCGACGACGAACGAGATGTTCGTCTCGGAGGCTCCCTGGGCACAGGCAATCACAGAGATACCTGAGCGGCCAAGTGTGCCGAACAGCTTACCGGCGATACCTGGCGTCTGCTTCATGTTCTCACCAACGATGGCAATCGTGGCCAGGCCACTCTCCACCTGCATGGGGAACATGGCGCCCGTCTCGATCTCCTTGGCGAACTCGGCGTTCAGCACCTCGGCTGCAGCCTCGGCATCCTCGTCGCGGACACCGATAGAGGTGGAGTTCTCAGAAGAGGCCTGCGACACCATGAACACGGAGATGCCCTTGTTGGCCAGTGTGGTGAAGATTCGACGGTTCACACCGATCACACCCACCATCGAGAGACCCGTCACCGTAATCAGTGAGGTGCCCTTGATGCTTGAGATACCCTTGATGGGCTTGTTGTCATCCTCAATCTTCTCTTTGATCAAGGTTCCTGGGTGTTCAGGGTTGAAGGTGTTCTTTACCTTGATTGGTATATTCTTGACACAGACGGGATAGATAGTCGGTGGGTAGATGACCTTGGCACCGAAGTTACAGAGTTCCATCGCCTCCACGTAAGAGAGCTCATTGATGGTGTAGGCGCTCTTGATCACCTTCGGGTCGGCAGTCATGAAGCCATCCACGTCGGTCCATATCTCTAAGATCTCAGCATCTAATGTTGCTGCCAGGATAGAGGCGGTGTAATCGGAACCGCCACGGCCCAGATTCGTGGTCTCGTGGGTGTCTTTGTCTCTGGCAATAAAGCCCGGCACCACATAGATCTGGTTGTTGTTATTCGGATTCTGGTCGTTGACCAATTCCTTAAAGACCTCCGTCACCAGTTGCTTCGTCAGTTCTGTGTCTAACACATGCTTGCCTTGCTTCCTCTCGGTGCGGATGAAGTCACGGCTGTTCATACGGACACCGTTCTTGACCATCGCTGCCACGATGTGCGAACTGAGGCGCTCACCGTAAGAGACGATGGTGTCCTCAGTCTTTTTCGACAGGTCGTGGATCAGGTACACGCCGTAGAAGATGCTCTTCAGCTGATCGAAGAGCTGGTCAACGTTGTTGAATAAGTCTACGCGTTTCTTGTCGTCAGTGATGATAGTGTCTATCATCTGATGGTGGCGCTTGACCATCGCGTCGAACTCGTCGCGATAGTGCTCGTCTCCCTGTTTAGCCATCTGCGACGTGGCAATCAGTTTGTCGGTGATGCCGTCGAGGGCGCTTACTACTACGATGACAGGTTGCGTCCGAGCCTCTGCCTCCACAATTTTCTTTAAGCTTAGAATGCTTTTTACGGAACCTACGGACGTTCCGCCGAATTTCATTACTTTCATATTCCTATGCAATTTGTCTTACCATCGGTACCCCTTCTACGAATGGGGGACTTCTCCAATGGCGGTGCAAAGGTAATGGAATTAGTCAAAATAACAAAATAAATCGCGAACTTTTTCGCGATTTATCTTGATTTACTTGCGTCCGGCGTTGCTGTGGGGATTGATTCGCTGCTGTTTTCTCAACTCTTTGCCAGCATAAGGACGGGCAGGCGGAGAGTAACTCTTCCTCGGATTGGCCGGTCCCCTGTAGTCCTTATAGTGGCTGGGCTGAGTGGAATACATGCGGCCCCTGTCGGTGTAATAGTTGTAGATGCTGAAGCTCCACACATTGCGAGAGCTGCTCATCGGGTGATAGAAGTACTTCGTCTTCTTGTAGAGGTGATACTGGTAGTCCGAGAGCACGAACCGCATGTCCATATCACGACGGGACTGGCAGGCGCTGAACGGCTGGCCCTGTATAGCCACGGCTATCACAAAGTCGTAGTTGATCTCGTACACATTATTGATTTGTGCAGTAGAAAGCCCCAGCTCGTAGGCCATCTTGTCGGTGAGGAACAAGGCATGCTCACGTGCCTCATTGAAAGTCATTGCTGCGGCAGATGTGACTATTGTCACCATCATTGCCAGGGTCATCATGATCTTTTTCATAATCGTCGCTGTTTTAATGATTCAACATATTGTTTCTGATTCTTCTGGTGCAAAGATAGGGATAAAAATCCATATTGACAAGTGTTTTTCCCTATTTTGAGGGTGGAAAATCCCTAAATAGCCATAATTTTGGCTTTTTTATAAAAAAAAGACTCCCTACAATTTGATATTATTAAAAAAATGAGTAATTTTGCACCGCAATAAATTTATAAGGTATAGAATGCTTCAATATAAGGACTTAAAGAAGAATTTAAAACAAGACCTCTCCGGACTTCCCTCTGTCAAGGTGGCGCTTATCGGCGATACGGCTACCCAGTTCCTTGCTACTGCGATATGTGGCATGGGCGTTGAACGAGGGTACCGCATCGACTTGTTTGAGGCTGAGTACAATCAAGTGGAGAGGCAGTTCCTCGATCCCACAAGTGATTTGTACACTTTCGATGCAGATATGATTGTGGTGTTCCAGTCTACGCATAAGTTGGGCGAGCATCACAGCCTGCTTTCCACTGAGCAACAGGCATCAGTGGCCGAGGAGCGTCTGTCGTTCGTGGCGTCTATCTGTGAGAATCCGGCATTGGCTGATAAGAAGATTATCTATTTCAATTACTCGGAGATCGAGGATACCGTCTTTGGTAGTTATGCCAACAAGGTGACGTCATCACTGTCGTATCAGGTCAGGAAACTTAACTTTGAGTTGATGAACCTCTCGCAGCAGTATCCTAACCTCTTTATTTGTGACTTGGCTGGCCTTCAGAACAAGTTCGGACGCGACTTCATGTTTGCTCCTAACGTCTACGTCAGTACAGAGATGATTTTAAGCGTCGATGCCCTGCCATACGTGGCATCAAGAGTTCTGGATGTCATTTGTGCCATTAAAGGACAGTTCAAGAAATGCCTGATCCTCGACCTTGACAATACGGTGTGGGGAGGGGTCATCGGTGATGATGGCCTGGAAGGTATCCAACTGGGGCACGGACTTGGTATCGGCAAAGCCTTTACGGAGTTCCAGATGTGGGTGAAGAAGCTGAAGCAGCGCGGAATCATTATCTGTGTCGCCTCAAAGAATAACGAGGATACGGCTAAGGAACCGTTCGAGAAACACCCAGATATGGTGCTGAAACTGGACGATATTGCCGTGTTTCAGGCTAACTGGGAAACGAAGGTCGACAATATCCGAACCATCCAGAGCATCCTGAATATTGGCTTCGACTCGATGGTTTTCCTGGATGACAACCCTTTCGAGCGGAATATGGTTCGTGAGAACATTCAGGGTATAACAGTTCCTGAACTGCCAGAAGACCCGGGAGAGTATCTGGAATATCTCTATTCGCTGAACCTGTTCGAGACGGCCAGCTATAGCAATGCCGATAAGGATAGGACCAAGCAGTACCAGGTGGAAGCCAAGCGTGTGTCGCTTTCTAAGACCTTTACCAACGAGGCCGACTTCCTGAAGTCGTTGAATATGGTATCTACGGTCAGTGGCTTTACGAAGTTCAACACACCTCGTGTGGCTCAGCTTTCCCAGCGCAGCAACCAGTTCAACCTGAGGACTATCCGCTATACAGAGGCTGATATCACGGCTTTAGCTGAGGATTCGAATGTGATCGACCTCAGTTTTACCCTTGAGGATAAGTTCGGCGACAACGGTTTAATAGCTGTCATTATCATGAAGCGGCAGGATGCGGAAACGCTTTTCGTAGACACATGGTTTATGAGCTGTCGTGTACTGAAGCGTGGCATGGAGAACTTTACTCTCAATACGATGGTGGAGCGTGCCAAGGCTGCAGGCTATAAGAAGATTATTGGCGAATATCTGCCTACGCCCAAGAACAAGATGGTGGAGAATCACTATACTGGTTTGGGCTTCTCGAAGGTGGAGAATGCGGAAACAGCTCGTTATGAGTTGGACGTTGAGGCTTATCAGCCAAGAGAATGTTATATTGAGACAAAAACAGTATGACTTATACAACAGATCATGTAGGCTATCTGACGGGAGATATCAGTTCTACGGCCAAAGAGTTTGAAAGACTTGGTTATGTTGCAGGTGAAGTCATTAACGACGATACGCAACGGACGAAAATATGCTTTCTGACTAAGGCTGGAGAGGTGCGCATTGAACTTGTAGAACCTTATGAGGATAACAAGACCATGCAGAAGATGCTGACTAAACGGGGCGTCTCTCCCTATCATATGTGCTATGAGGTTGACGATGTGGAAGTGGAGTATGACAAACTGATTCAGGAAGACTGGACGGCATTGTTCAAGCCTGTGGCTGCGCCTGCATTCGACAATCGGAAGATATGCTATTTCTGGAACTCAGAGATAGGCTTTATTGAGTTAGTGAATCGTGAAAAGTAACATATAATATAGAAAGAAAAATGGAAAGACAAGAGATTTTTGAGAAACTGAATGAGATTTTTACCGATGTGCTTGATCTTGATGAGTGCAATCTGACTGATGAGACAAGTGCTAACGACATTGAAGAGTGGGATTCTCTGAGTCACATTCAACTCATCGTGGCCATTGAGAAGGCCTTTAAGATCAAGTTCACCTCTCTTGAGATTATGAAGTGGAATAATGTCGGAGAGATGGTAGACTCGATGATGGAGAAGCTTTAGGATGGTTGTCAACTCAGTAAGATTCCTTTTCTTCTTCATAGTAGTATTCACCATCTACTATCTGCCGTTTACGAAGAAGTACCCTCGCCGTCAGAACATCTGGCTGCTGTTGGCGAGCTATTTCTTCTATGGTGTTGTTGACTGGAAGATGGTTGTGATACTGTTAGGTGCAACCGCTGTGTTCTATGTCCTTGGTCTGTGGCTGAAATCTGTGATGCAGAAAGGTTACACAAAGCAAGCATCCCATCTGACCACTCTCGGTGTTACCCTAGGAATCTGCCTATTGCTCTATTTTAAATATCTGAATTTCTTCGGAGAGTCGATTGCCGAATTACTCAATGCCATAGGATTGAAGGCTACGTGGACCACTCTGAATATCATCGTGCCTGTCGGTGTGAGCTTCTTCACCTTCAAACTGATCAGTTATCTGATAGAGATTCATCGCGAACATATCGAACCGAGTAGGGACATGGTGGAGTTTGCCACCTATATCGCTTTCTTCCCGACACTGCTCTCTGGTCCTATAGACCGTCCCAATACCTTTATTCCTCAGCTGCGGAAATCTCATGCGCTGGATTATGCACAGGCTGTAGATGGTTGTCGACAGATTCTTTGGGGTATGTTCACAAAGATATGTATTGCTGACCATCTGGCTCTGGTGACCGATTATGTATGGGCCGACTATTCCCATCAATCAGGTTCAACGCTTCTGATCTGGACGCTGCTTTATACGATGCAGATATATACAGACTTCGACGGTTATTCTAACATGGCAATCGGTGTAGGTAAGATTCTTGGTTTCAACATCACTCGAAACTTCAACCATCCGTTGCTGGCTCGTAACATCGCCGAGTTCTGGCGTAACTGGCACATCTCGCTTACCTCTTGGATCACCGACTATGTCTTCATGCCGCTGAACATTGCCTTCCGTAACATGGGTAATTGGGGCGTGCTTTTGGCTGTGACCATCAATATCGTACTCATCGGTCTTTGGCACGGATCCAACTGGACTTTCGGCCTCTTCGGTCTTTACCATGCCATGCTCTATATACCTTTGGTACTCTCGGGAGCATTTGGTAAGAACAAGAAACTACGTCCCAATGATTATGGTCTACCAAAGATGAAAGACTTCTCGAAGATGGTATTGAACTACGTGCTGGTGTCGCTTGGCTTTATTGTCTTCTATGCCAGCAGTGTGACCGATGCTTTCCGCTTCTTCAGGGGCATCGTGTCTACATCTCTATTCTCTATGCCAAGCCTGCCTCTCAAGAAGGCGACCATGGTTTTCATGCTGATTGTGCTGATTCTTGAGTGGACGACGAGGAAGAAGGAACATCCGCTTCAACTCCCTTACGACGGTATCTTCCGTTATACCGCTGTCCGCTATGCTCTTTACGCAGGCATTGGCCTGATGTTGTTCTTCTTTGCTGGTGAGGTAGAAACGTTTATCTATTTTAAGTTCTGATGTCATGAAGAAGTTCCTCATCAAACTATCATATACGGTACTGCCAGTGTTCCTATTGCTTTTCGGACTGACGGCATACCTCAATTTATATATCAGACCGCAGGCTACTGGCGATTTGGGCCGTCTTGCCTTTATCATTATTGGTGAGGATTATGGTCAGCGCATTGAACAGAATGAGTTGAAAGATACATTATTTAATAAGGTTCGCGAGACAGAAGATTTGAAAAACATCCATGTGAACGTACTGACGATAGGCGACTCCTTCTCTCAACAAGAGCATGCGGGCTATCAGAACTATATGGCTCAAGAAAGTCTGACCGTGGTCAATACCAGACGCGACCTATACGATAATCCTATTCAGTATGCATGGAATTTGTTGGACGCAGGCATTGTCGACTCTACCAACATTGATGTAATGGTTGTTGAGGTAGGTGAGCGCGATTTCCCTATTCGTATTGACAATTTCAGAACTGACAAGGTGGAGATAGGAGAGCCAGATTCTTCTGATGAGAGTGGAGAGGAGAACGTGTGGGATATCAGTCAATGGTCGCTGCTCCGAACGCGTGATTTCCTAATGTATCGTTATGCAGGTCGAAATCCTGTCTACGATGTTGAACTCGATCGTGATTTCTTTGATAGTAATGATCCCCGTAGACTATATTTCTATTGTGCAGATGTCTTAAATGGCATGGACATAGATGAGTCTATACGTCCGAAGGTCAAGGAAGTGTTTAATTTGCTGACAACGAAGGCTCATGAACGTGGCTTTGCTCTTATCCTAATGTTACCTGTCGACAAATATGACCTCTATCAGGACTATATTGTCAACAACCCATACGATCATCCCAAACGAATCAACGAAGAAGTGCGTGAGTTGTTAGGAGATATCCCCGAGGTGATGTTGTGTAAATTCACCTTGCTGCCCCTACTGGAGCGCGGAGAGAAAGATGTGTTCTTGTTCGACAATAGCCATTGGAGCTATAAAGGTTCTAAAGCGGTGGGTATTGAACTTTCAAAGAGAGTTAAAATGTTAAATAAATGATTGTTTTCTAAGATAATAGCATTAAATTATGAATACAAATTCACAATCTGCAAATATTACAACAACGAAGAAGGAGAGAATAATAGCATTTGATGTTTTGAGATTTCTGGCTGCTTATGGAGTTATTCTATACCATGCTCCCGGCGGTAATATGTGGTTCGAAGGATTTCCGTTATTAGGATGGAATATTACTTGTACTTATTTTTCTCTTGTGAGATGGTGTGTACCTACATTTGTTATGATATCCGGTGCATTGTTTCTTGACATAAATAAACAGTTGAGTGTTAAACGCCTATATTCTAAAAATGTTGTCCGTATAGTTTACGCTTATCTTTTTTGGTCACTTGTTTTTGTCATGATAACTCCAGAATTGAGGACAAATATAAAAGATGTCATAATTGGTGTTTTTAGGGGGCCATTATATTTGTGGTTTCTGAAGATGTTGTTTGGATTATATGTCATTATCCCATTGTTGAGAGAAATTGTTAGAAATAAAAAAGTGGAAGAGTATTTCTTGTTATTTACGTTTGTGACAGTAAATGTAATTCCATTTTGTATTGAAATTATTGGCCGTATAAGTGGACCTGTTATGGAATTGTTAGTCGATTCTATTCGGGAATCTAATTTGGATAAGGTTATGGGATTTAGTGGATATTTTGTACTTGGTCATTATTTGCATAATAGGATATTTAGCGATAAACAGGCTCATATAATATATTTATTAGCCATTATCGGTTTCCTATGTGTCGTAACTGGAACATATACCTATTCTCATGTTATTAATTACCCAGATAACTTTATTTTAGATATGATGACACCATTCAATGTCTTTGAGACAGTGGCTGTATTCGTCTTTGCCAAAAGGCATTTCATAAAGTATTCTCCATCTGTTACCCGTTGGATTTTAGATCTTTCTGCTTGTAGCTTTGGTATTTATTTAGTGCATCCCATAATACTGGGGAAATTGCGGCCGTTTTTTGATTTTGATCCCAATTCATATTGGCCATTATTGGGTATTCCCCTTTTAACTTTGATTGTATTTATTGTAGCTTATGCGATAATAAAAGTAATGAAACTTATACCTATTCTTGGGAAATATGTGATGTAAGAAGTTGTGATAAACGAATATCAGATACGGGTAGTGCCGGAGGTGGCGGCACAGGAGGACAGGCTGAGGCGATGGGTGGCTGACGAGCAGGGCATCGACGAAAGGACCATCTATGGCATCAGAATCCTGAAGCGCAGTATTGATGCCCGTCAGAGGCAGATATTTGTGAACCTGAAGGTACGGGTCTATATCAATGAACAGCCCCATGATGATGAGTTTGTCCGTACAGACTATCCGAATGTGGAGGGCCGTCCTCAGGTGATTGTCGTGGGGGCTGGGCCTGGTGGCCTCTTTGCAGCCCTGCGCCTGATAGAGTTGGGACTGCGGCCCATCGTGTTAGAGAGGGGCAAGAATGTGCATGACCGTAAGAAAGACCTTGCCAATATCACCAAGACCCAGAAGGTGGATGCAGAGAGCAACTATTGCTTCGGCGAGGGTGGGGCAGGTGCCTACTCTGACGGCAAACTCTATACCCGCAGCAAGAAACGTGGTAATACGGACAAGATCCTGAATGTGTTTTGTCAGCATGGTGCTTCGACGGCGATATTGGCCGACGCCCATCCCCATATTGGAACGGACAGACTGCCGAAAGTGATTGAGGCCATGCGCCAAACCATTATCAACAGCGGAGGCGAAGTGCACTTCCAGACGAAGATGACCCAGCTTGTCTTAAAGGGAAATCAGGTTGTAGGCTGTATTGCGGATACGGAGGAATACCGAGGACCTGTCATCTTGGCGACGGGACATTCAGCCAGAGACGTCTATCGTTATTTGGCCGATGCTAAGATAGAGATTGAAGCCAAAGGGATTGCCGTTGGTGTGAGACTGGAGCATCCCTCACAGTTGATAGACCAGATACAATACCATTCGAAGCAGGGCAGGGGCCGATGGTTGCCTGCTGCAGAATATTCGATGGTGACCCAGGTGGATGGTCGGGGGGTCTATTCTTTCTGCATGTGTCCTGGTGGCTTTGTGATTCCTGCTGCTACGGATAAGGAACAGATCGTGGTGAACGGCATGAGTCCTGCCAGCAGAGGTACCCAATGGAGCAATAGCGGGATGGTTGTGGAAGTTCGTCCAGAGGATGTTGACAATAACCAAGAAAGAATAACCGATAATCAAGATCCGCTCCGAGTGATGCATTTCCAGGAAGAACTTGAAAAGACGTGTTGGCTTCAGGGCAATATGAGACAGACGGCTCCAGCACAGCGCATGGCAGACTTTGTGAACGGACGCCTGAGTTATGACTTGCCAAAATCGTCGTATGCACCTGGTTTGATCTCAAGTCCGCTGCATTTCTGGTTGCCGAAGATGATTTCGAAGCGACTGCAAGAGGGCTTCAAGACATTCGGACGGAATGCGCACGGCTTCCTGACGAACGAGGCTGTGATGATAGCTGTAGAGACTCGAACCTCTTCTCCAGTACGTATTGTGAGAGACAGGGAGACGTTGCAACATGTACGAATCCAGGGACTCTTCCCTTGTGGCGAGGGTGCCGGTTATGCTGGGGGGATCGTCTCGGCAGGTGTTGATGGGGAGCGATGTGCAGAGAGCGTGGCCCGGTATCTGGCCCAGTAAAACCACAAAAAAGCAATAGAATCAGAAAATAAGCCGAAAAAGATTTGGTAGTTCCAAATCTTTTTTGTATCTTTGCAATGTGAACAACGTGATGAGGAGACTCATTGCCGACAAGAAAATAGTTTAACTAAAATATATCGCTCTATGAACAGGGAGGAAAAATTCGTTATTACGATCAGCCGCCAGTTCGGAACAGGCGGACATGAGATTGGTGCAGAGTTGGCTCGCAGACTCGATGTGAAGCTGTTGGACAAGCAGATCCTGAACGAGGTAGCCAAGCGCAACCGTGTCGTTGAGGAGGCTATGGAGAAGATCGAGACCCGTAATCCTCTATGGCGTGACGACTTTACCAACTTCTATCAGAACTACATGAGTAAGGCCGAGTATGATGGGGCGGAGCACGACCAGACGTCGCATGAGCTTTTCGACGCACAGGCTGAGGCCATCCGTAAGATTGCCACTAAGGAGTCATGTGTGATTGTAGGCCGTTGCGGCTTCCATATCTTTGCCGACCATCCGAATGCGCTGAAGATCTTTATCCATTCGACAGAGGATTGCCGCAAGCGCAGGATTGCTGAGAAGTATGGTCTGGACATGCGTGATGCAGCTGCAATGGTGGTCGACAACGACTACAGCCGTGAACTCTACACGAAGACTTTCACGGGAAAAGACTGGACGGATGCCCGTAATTACGACATCTCTATCGATGTCCGTAAGTTCGGCATAAACGGTGCAGTGGATTTCCTAATGAACTGCATTGAGTAGTATTTAGCCACGGATTGCACAGATTTCACAGGAAAAATTTGTGTATATACCGATTTTTTAGTACCTTTGCACGCTGAAATTTCACAAGTGAGTAATTACTAAAGAATCGGTATAATGAATATTTCCTACAAATGGTTGAAGGAATACGTGGATTTCGACCTGACTGCACAGCAGGTGTGTGACGCCTTGACGTCAACAGGTCTCGAAGTCGACGCATTGGAAGAGGTACAGAGCATCAAAGGTGGCCTGAAGGGTCTTTATGTGGGCAAGGTGCTGACATGCGAAGCCCATCCTAACAGCGACCACCTGCATGTGACGACAGTAGACTTAGGTAAGGGTGAGCCCTCGCAGATCGTCTGTGGTGCGCCCAATGTGGCAGCCGGCCAGAAGGTGATTGTGGCCGACCTCGGCTGTGTGCTCTACGATGGCGATCAGGAGTTCGTCATTAAGAAGTCGAAGTTGCGTGGCGTCGAGTCGAACGGTATGATCTGCGCTGAGGACGAGATTGGCGTGGGAACCTCTCACGACGGCATTATCGTGCTGCCGGAGAATGCCGTCGTCGGTACACCCGCTGCAGAATACTACCACTTAGAGAGCGACTGGCTCATCGAGGTGGACATCACGGCCAACCGTGCCGACGGCCTGAGCCACTGGGGTGTGGCCAGAGACCTCTATGCCTGGCTGAAGAGCAATGGCTATGAGACGCGGATGCACCGTCCTGACTGCTCGAAGTTCAAGGTGGACAATCACGACCTGCCCGTAGAGGTGGTCATCGAGAACCAAGAGGCTTGCAAGCGCTATGCTTGTGTATCGGTAACAGACTGTGAAGTGAAGGAAAGTCCCGACTGGCTGAAGAATAAACTGACCACCATTGGCCTGCGCCCAATCAATAACATCGTCGATATCACCAACTATATCATGATGGCATACGGCCAGCCTCTCCACTGCTTCGATGCCGACATGGTGAAAGGACATAAGATCGTGGTGAAGACCATGCCTGACGGAACGCCGTTCCAGACCCTCGACGGTGTGGAGCATAAGCTCTCCGACCATGACCTGGCTATCTGCAACGAGGAAGACCCGATGTGTATCGCCGGTGTGTTTGGCGGCAAGGGCAGTGGTACCTACGAGACAACCAAGAATGTGGTGCTTGAGAGTGCCTACTTCCATCCCACTTGGATCCGCAAGTCGGCCCGTCGCCACGGGCTGAGCACAGACGCCTCGTTCCGTTTTGAGCGTGGCGTTGATCCCAGTGGCACTATCTATGCCTTGCAGCAGGCAGCCATCCTCTGTCAGGAACTGGCTGGCGGTAAGGTGTCGATGGATATCTGTGACGTCTATCCGGAGCCGATGAAGAATGCCGTGGTAGAGCTCAGTTATGAGTATGTGCACAATCTGGTGGGCAAGAACATCGATCCCGAAATCATCAAAGCGATTTGTCTTTCACTTGAGATGGAGATCAAATACGAGAATGAACAAGGGCTTACCCTCGAGATTCCGGCCTATCGTGTCGACGTGCAGCGTCCTTGTGATGTGGTCGAGGACATCCTCCGTATCTATGGATATAATAATGTAGAGATACCTACCCAACTGAAGAGCTCGCTTGTCATCAAGGGCGACGAGGACCAGAAGCATAAGCTGGCCAACCTTGTCAGTGAGCAATTAGTGGGTGAGGGCTTCAACGAGATACTGAACAACTCGCTGACTAATGCGGCTTACTATGGGGACAAGCAGGAGACGCTGGTGAAGATCATGAACCCGCTGTCTACTGACCTCAACGTGATGCGCCAGACCTTACTCTTCGGCGGCCTTGAGAGCATCCAGCACAACGTGAACCGCAAGCGCCAGAACCTGCGCTTCTTCGAGTTCGGCAACGTCTACACCTTCTCGCCAGAGAAGCAGAACGACGACGATCCGATGCTGGCATACAAGGAGCAGTACCATGCTGCACTCTGGGTGACAGGTAAGCGCGTGGAGGGCTCATGGGCTCATCAGAACGAGGATTCTACCTTCTATGAACTGAGTGCCTGCGTGGAGAATATCCTCCGTCGTATTGGCGTCAAGCCGGGCATGACGGTCCGCAAGAAGTCTGAGAACGCCATCTTCTCCGCTGGTCTGACGATCGAGAACCGTGGCGGCAAGGTGCTTGTCGAGATGGGTATCATCACCAAGAAGTTGCAGAAGCAGTTCGGACTCGATAACCCCGTATATTATGCAGAGTTGAACTGGACGGCCCTGATGAAGGTTATTAAGAAGAACGAGGTGCTTTACACGGAGATATCCAAGTTCCCGGCCGTCAGCCGCGACCTTGCCCTGCTGGTCGACACGAGTGTGGAGTTTGCCCAGATCGAGCAGATTGCCCGTCAGACGGAGAAGAAACTGCTGAAGAAGGTGGAGCTCTTCGACGTCTACGAGGGTGAGAAACTGCCTGCCGGCAAGAAGTCGTACGCCGTGAACTTCATCCTTCAGGATGAGGAGAAGACGATGGGCGACAAGCAGATCGACGCGATCATGCAGAAGTTGATTGCCAATCTGAAGAAGCAACTCAATGCTGAGCTTAGGTAAAAGATGAGGGCATCATAATCCTCCGTTCACAATTGTCAATTCTAAATACAAATACAATATGGGAAGAGCATTTGAATATCGTAAGGCTACGAAGCTGAAGCGATGGGGCCACATGGCCAAGACATTTACAAAGATCGGTAAGCAGATTGCCATCGCCGTGAAGGCGGGCGGTCCCGAACCGGAGAATAACCCCGCACTGCGTGCCATCATCGCCAACGCCAAGCGCGAGAACATGCCGAAGGACAACATCGAGCGTGCCATCAAGAACGCGATGGGAAAGGACCAGAGCGACTACAAGGAGGTGACCTACGAGGGATACGGCCCCCACGGCATCGCCATCTTCGTGGAGACCCTGACCGACAACACCACCCGTACAGTGGGTGACGTACGTTCTGTATTCAACAAATTCAATGGCAACCTGGGCACGCAGGGCTCACTCTCGTTCCTGTTCGACCACAAGGCGGTGTTCACCTTCAAGAAGAAGGACGACCTCGACATGGACGAGATGATCCTCGACCTGATAGACTACGGCGTGGAGGATGAGTTCGACGAGGATGAAGAGGAGAACAGTATCACCATCTATGGCGACCCTTCCAGCTTCGGTGCCATCCAGAAGCATCTGGAGGAGAACGGCTTCGAGGTGACGGGGGCAGAGTTCACTCGCATCCCCAACGACCTGAAGGACGTGACGGCCGAGCAGCGCGAGACCATCGACAAGATGGTCGAGAAGCTGGAGGACTTTGACGATGTACAGACTGTCTATACGAACATGAAACCCGAAGAGGTGGCAGATTAGAAAGTAACCTCGCCGAGGTCTCAAACCAAATTCAGTGTATTTGCTGACCAAATTCACTGAATTTGGTGACCAATTTCACTGAATTTGCTGACCAAATTCAGTGAATTTGTTTTTAGACTCCCTAAGACTGTGAAATGCAGTACCTATTACTAACCGACAAAACAGGCCTTTCCCTAATAGTCCTTGTCCGTCAGCAACACATCAAGAAGCACTTTCTCGGGGTCTTTCTCCGAGCGATAGGTGTAGGCAAAGCGGTAGTGATTGTCCTTATAGAGCTTCAGTGTCGTTGTGTTGCGCAGCTCGCGCTTCAGGACGTTCACGGCGTCGAGGTTCTTCACAACGCTGTCCTGATCGGCAAAGCCCGTCAGCCTATAGTAATAATGCACGGTATGAGTCTCACGTTCAAACGTCAGACTGTCGAGGATGATGTTATTGTCCATCTTCGCCGGACAGTTCTTTCTCGTGTACTCTTGAGCCTCTCTCGCACAACGGTCTTCGAGCGACTCCTGGCAAGCCGTCATTAGCAGCATAATTGCCGATAATACCCATAACTTTTTCATAACGAATGCTATTTTTGCGTGCAAAGTTACAAAAAAAAGCAAAAATATCCGTTATCCGATGATTTTTTTGTATCTTTGCACTTTAAAGACGCATAGAATTAATGAATCATATCAGGAATTTCTGCATTATCGCACATATCGACCACGGCAAATCTACCTTGGCTGACCGTCTGTTGGAGTTTACCAAGACCATTCAGGTTACCGAGGGACAGATGCTCGACGACATGGACCTGGAGCGGGAGCGCGGCATCACCATCAAGAGCCACGCCATCCAGATGGAGTATGTGTATCAGGGCGAGAAGTATATCCTGAACCTTATCGACACGCCGGGCCATGTCGACTTCTCTTATGAAGTGAGCCGTTCGATAGCGGCCTGCGAGGGAGCGCTGCTGGTGGTGGATGCCACCCAGGGCGTGCAGGCGCAGACCATCTCGAACCTCTATATGGCCATCGACCATAATCTCGAGATCATACCCGTGATCAATAAGATCGATATGCCGTCGGCCATGCCCGACGAGGTAGAGGATGAGATCATCGACCTCATCGGCTGCGACCGTTCTGACATCATCCGTGCCTCCGGTAAGACGGGCGAGGG
This sequence comes from Prevotella sp., assembly GCA_017449495.1. GTDB lineage: Bacteria > Bacteroidota > Bacteroidia > Bacteroidales > Bacteroidaceae > Prevotella. The sequence continues at coordinate 35,902 of JAFTFO010000031.1, forward strand.
TGTCGAGGATATCCTGAATGCCGTCGTGGAGCGCATCCCGCATCCCGAGGGCGACGAGAATGCCCCGCTGCAGGCGCTCATCTTCGACTCGGTGTTCAACTCGTTCCGGGGCATCATCGCCTACTTCAAGATTGTCAACGGTGTGATCCGCCCCGGCGACCATGTGAAGTTCTTCAACACGGGCATGGAGTATGATGCCGACGAGATCGGGGTGCTGAAGATGGACATGATACCCCGAAAGGAACTCAGAACGGGTGATGTGGGCTATATCATCAGTGGCATCAAGAACTCGAAGGAGGTGAAGGTGGGCGACACCATCACCCACGTGGCCAAGCCTTGCGACAAAGCCATCGAGGGGTTCCAGGAGGTGAAGCCGATGGTCTTTGCCGGTGTCTATCCCATCGATCCGACAGACTACGAGAACCTGCGTGCCTCGCTGGAGAAGCTACAGTTGAACGATGCCTCGCTGACCTTCACGCCGGAGTCGTCGGTAGCACTGGGATTTGGCTTCCGCTGCGGATTCCTGGGGCTGCTCCACATGGAGATCGTCCAGGAGCGACTCGACCGGGAGTTCGACATGGATGTCATCACGACCGTGCCAAACGTCAGCTATCTGTGCTATACCAAGCAGGGCGAGGTGAAGGAGGTGCACAATCCCTCGGGGCTGCCCGACCTTACGATGGTCGAGCATATCGAGGAGCCCTATATCCGCGCCTCGATCATCACGGCCTCCGACTACATCGGTCCTATCATGACACTCTGCCTGGACAAGCGTGGTGAGCTCATCGACCAGCAGTATGTCAGCGGAAACCGCATCGAGCTGCACTTCATGCTGCCCCTCGGCGAGATCGTGATCGACTTCTACGATAAGTTGAAGTCCATATCCAAGGGCTATGCGTCGTTCGACTATCACGTCGACGGCTTCCGGCCCTCGAAGTTGGCGAAGCTGGATATACTGCTCAACGGCGAGCCCGTCGATGCCCTCAGCACCCTGACGCATCAGGATAACGCAGTCACCTTCGGGCGTCGGATGTGCGAGAAGCTGAAGGAGCTCATTCCCCGTCAGCAGTTCGACATCGCCATCCAGGCCGCCATCGGAGCGAAGATCATCGCCCGTGAGACGGTGAAGCAGGTGCGAAAGGACGTGACCGCCAAGTGCTATGGTGGCGACGTCAGCCGTAAGCGCAAACTGTTGGAGAAACAGAAGCGCGGTAAGAAGCGCATGAAACAGATTGGTAATGTGGAGGTGCCGCAGAAGGCCTTCCTCGCTGTGTTGAAACTTGATTAAAAATAAACTAAAGGTCCCATAATTATGCCGAACATTCCTATTACAACCAGAGACGTAGCTCGCGAATTAGCAAGACGCTACAGCACAATGACTCACGACGAGCTCGATCTGCTCGAGAGCATCCTTGTGCCGATGAAATTTGCCAAGAACGAAATGATCCTCAGAGAGGGTGAGACATGTACGAACATCTATTGGGTCGTCAGAGGTCTCGTCCGCCAGTTCTATTATAAGAATGAGAAGGAACTGACGGAATACATGGCGACGGAGAACAGTATCGTGATGTGCATTGAGAGCCTATTCCGTGAACAGCCTACCCGCCTGCAGATCAAGGCGATAGAACCCACTGTCATGATCGCTATGCCGAAGGCGGATCTGGAGGCGGTGGCCATGAAGAGCGTGAACATCCAGATCCTCTATCGTAAGATTCTGGAGGAGTCGCTCATCCTCAGCCAGCACCATGCCGACATGCTCCGCTTTGAGAGTGCGCAGGACCGTTATCAGAAACTTGTAAAGGATCAACCTCAGCTGGTGCTCCGGGCCCCGTTGGTCTACATTGCCAGCTATCTGCAGATGACTCCCGAGACTCTGTCACGTGTCCGCACAGCCACTCTTCTGGAGAAATAACCTTAAAGGCTCCCTCGAGGGAGCCTTTATTCTTTAATGACGTTCCAGGAAGAGGCCATGGTCGATGCAGTGGGGCAGCTCTTCCTGATAGTGGGTCACATAGATGAGGGTCTTCTCGGGATCCTGACAGTAGTGGTCCACTAAGTCCTTCACCATTTGACGGTTCTCGTTGTCAAGGCCATGCAGAGGCTCGTCGAGAATTAGCAGACTGGGCTCTTTCACAAAGGCACGGGCTAACAGTACCAGCCGTTGTTCACCGCTCGACATCTCCATGAACGGCCTTTCGGCCAGATGGCCGACCCCTAAGATGCCAAGCCATTTGCGGCATTGCTCCTTTTCCACATCGTTTGCCCGTACATACAGACCGACAGTGTCCTTCAGTCCACTGGCCACAATCTGCATGGCTGGGATGTTCTGCTTATAGCTGCGGTGCATCTCTGGCGATACATAGCCGATCTGGCGCTTGATGTCCCAGATGCTCTCTCCACTGCCTCGTTTGTGACCAAAGAGGGATATGTCGCAGGCATAGGCCTGGGGATTGTCGGCACAGACCAGCGAGAGTAGGGTAGACTTGCCTGAGCCGTTCTGTCCTGAGAGCGACCAGTGCTCTCCCTGTCTGACCGTCCAGTCGAGATCCTTCAGGATGGTGCGTGCGCCGTATCGGATGGTTACATGGTTGAAGGATATAACTGCATCATGTTGGGGAGTGTGGAAAGAGGAAGGAGGAAGGAGATTTGTTTTGCTATAGTTAATAATCTCCTTTGGCTTTCCTGCCTTTGTGGTATTCTCATTCCTCATTCCACATTCCACATTCCACAAGACCTTCGGCAGTACCTTCATGTCTCTCACCTCTACGATATGCGTGATAAACTCTGGTATCTCATCCGTCTTAGCCAGCACAAGTATAATCTGCAGGCCCTGTTCCTGTACCAGCATCGCCATCAGCTCCTTCAGTTGGTCACGGGTCTGGGCATCGAGGCCGATGAAAGGATTCTCCATGATCAGCACCTTCGGGTTTGTAAAGAGCGACGAGGCCAGCTTGAACTTCCTCAGTTCTCCGCTCGACAGCAGGATGACATACTTGTCGAGCAACGGTTCGAGGTGGAATAGTTCGTAGATATGCTGCTGCAAGGCCCGGCGTGCGGGGGTGTCCTCACCGGCCAACTGATAAGCCTCCTCGAGTTTCTGGCCTACAGTCGGTGTCTCTTCGTCTATCTCCATCTGGTTCCAGCGCTGCTGGAGGAAGTAGGTCCTGTCGTTATCTCCTCCGTAAGTGTCACGGAAGGAGATGTGCTTCAGGTTGTCGTAAGGCTCGTCGAAGCCATATCTCACCATGTCTGGGAAAGCGGGATGACGCCCCGTCAGCATATCAACGAACATGCTCTTGCCTGCTCCGTTCCTGCCTACGATGGCGATGTGCTCACCTTCCTCCAAGCTGAAGTTCACGGGTTCTGCCATGCTCCACTCTGGCTTCCTGGCTCTCGCATTGATGATCTCAATCGTCTTCATCCTTATCCTTCTCTCCTTTAGTCCTTGCTCCTTCTTTCCTTTTTGACACTTTGTCCTGGTTCTTGATCACAAAGTCCTTCCACCCCCGGTACTTTACATCACTCTCAGGCCGTCCAGCCTGCATGAAGTGACAGTAGGCAGCTGCCAAGGCATCGGTAGCGTCCATGAACTTACCCATCTCTTCCTGAGGGATCTTCAGCAGTCGTTGCAGCATGCTCGCCACCTGTTCCTTAGAGGCGTTGCCATTGCCCGTCAGGGCCATCTTGATCTTCATCGGGGCATACTCGTGGATGGGCACGCCGTGATGGATGGCGGCGGCGATGGCCACGCCTTGAGCCCGTCCGAGCTTCAGCATCGACTGCACGTTCTTACCGAAGAAAGGGGCTTCGATGGCCAGCTCGTCGGGCAGGTAGCCATCGATGATACCCGTCACCCGCTCGAAGATATGTCCGAGCTTCAGGTAGCCGTCGGCAAACTTCCGCAGGTCGATGACGCCCATGGTGATCATCTGCGCCTTGCCGTCCTTCACCTTCAGTAGCCCATAGCCCATCAGGTTCGTTCCTGGGTCAATACCCAATATGATTTTCTCCATATCGGGTGCAAAATTAAGAAAAAAAACTGAGACTATCACCTGATAGCCTCAGAAATCTTATGTGAACAGACTGCCGATCTGGTAGACTGCCATGCTGACTACCCATGCCACCGCTGTTGTATAGACCGCCGCGAAGCATGCCCAGCGCCAAGAGCCCGTCTCATTCTTGATGGCGGCAATGGTGGCGATGCAGGGGAAGTAGAGTAATATAAATATAAGGTACGCGTAAGCAGCCAGTGGGGTGATACCCTCGGAGAGCATCTGCTGGCGCAGACGCGTATATTTCTCATTATCGTCGCTGAAGCTGTCGTCATCGCTAAAGGAGTCGTCACCTGAATAGAGTACGCCGATAGTCGAGGCAACAATCTCCTTAGCGCCCACACCTGCTATCAGGCTCACGTCGAGCTTCCAGTTGAAGCCCTGGAGGGTGTAAATAGGCTCTATGGCTTTGCCCATCCGTCCGATATAGCTCTGCTCCTGTTGCTCCTGCTGCGACAGGGCTTCGTTGTGGGGGAAGTACTCGAGTGCCCACACGATGATGGAGGCCACGAGGATGATACCACCCATCTTCTTCAGATACTCCTTGCCTTTCTCCCATGTATGGCGCCAGATGGCCTTAGCGGTCGGCCAGCGGTAAGGGGGCAGCTCCATCACGAAAGGTGTGTCCTCACCCTTAATGACCAGCGAGGAGAACAGCTTGCTGATGATGACCGACATTAGGATGCCGATGGCATAGAGCGACAGCAACACCCACGAACGATACTGGAGAGAGAAGAACGTGCCGGCAATCATAATATAAATAGGTAAGCGGGCAGAACAGCTCATAAACGGCAGGATCATCATCGTGATAATCCTTGATCGCCGACTCTCGATAGTACGTGTTGCCATTACAGCAGGCACATTACAGCCAAATCCCATGATGAGTGGGATGAAAGACTTACCGTGGAGTCCCATCTTGTGCATCAGCTTGTCCATGATGAAGGCAGCGCGAGCCATGTAGCCCGAGTCCTCCATCAGGGAGATGAAGAAATAGAGGATGAGGATCTGCGGCAGGAACACGATCACGCTGCCCACACCGCCGATGACACCATCTACGAGCATCGCCTTCAGGGGACCGTCAGGCATCGTCACACTGACCTTGTCACCCAGCCACCCGACAAACCATTCAATCCAGTCCATCGGATACTGACCTAAGGAGAAGGTGGTCTCAAACATCACGTAGAGCACCAGGAAGAAGATGGGGAAGCCGAAATACTTGTGTGAGAGTATCCAGTCGATGCTGTGGGTGACACGATAGGTGTCCTCCTTCGTGCCTGTCTTGAACTCTGCCTCCTTCAGTGCACCGTTGATGAAACCGTATTTGGCATCCATGATGGCCGTCTCGGAGTCATCGCCCGTCTCTTCTTTAACACGGGCGGAAGCCCTGTCGCGGGCATTCGTCAGCCGGTGGAAGTCATCCATGCGCTTTTCTCCTGCCAGATGCTTGCCTAAGTAGTCGAGCACCTGACTGTCGTGTTCCAGCAGTTTCAGTGAAAGGTATCGGGTGGAGTAGTGCTGGGTGATATGCTCATCTGCCTTCAGGTATTTCTGTATCTGACTGATGCCGTCCTCTATCTCATGGCCGTAGTTGATGTGCAGATGGCGGAAAGACTTGCTGGTACCTTCGTACACTTGGATGACGGCACGGAAGAGTTCTTTTACGCCTGTACCGTTTTTAAAGGATGTGGGAACCATCGGCACACCGAAGAGAGTGCTTAAGGTGTCGAGGTTCACAGAGTCGCCGCGTCGCTCAAACTCATCAAACATGTTCAAAGAACAGACCATTCGGATATCCATGTCGACGAGTTGGGTGGTCAGATAGAGGTTGCGCTCCAAGTTCGAGGCGTCAATCACATTGATCACCACGTCAGGCATCTGCTCCGTCAGATGTTCCCTCACATAGAGTTCCTCTGGGGAATAGCAGGAGAGTGAGTAGGTGCCGGGCAGGTCGGTGAGGTTGAACTCATAGCCAAACATCGAGGCGTGGGCTTCTGTGGCATCAACGGTGACACCTGAGTAGTTGCCCACATGGCCGTGGGCCCCGGAGGCAAAGTTGAAGAGCGATGTCTTGCCGCAGTTGGGGTTACCCACGATAGCCACGTTGATCGTACGACGCTCCTTCATGGCCTCATGACGGATATAGTCATCCTCGTGGTTGTGGGGATCGTCAGAGACTGCAAAGTGCGTGGCTTCGATAGGGGTGTCGGCAGAAACCACCTCGATGTTGTCTGCCTCTTGGTGGCGTAGACTCACTTCATAGCCCATCAGCTTATATTTTACAGGGTCTTGCAGAGGCGCATTCAGCAGCACCTCTACTTCCTTCCCCTTGATGAATCCCATCTCGATGATACGCTTGCGGAATCCACCATGACCTAACACCTTGACGATGATGCCTTTCTCGCCTGTCTTCAGTTCAGATAGTTTCATAATGCCTTTTAAATCTTAATCTGTGGCTCTTTTCTATATTCTGCTGCAAAGATACAAAAAATAAACTTGCAATCGGGTTGCATTCCATTGCAAGTTTGTCATTTTACCTAATTATGGGGATGGGGGATTGGAGTCATAAATTCATTTCTGCTGCATAGAACCTTTTAGCCTCTGGCTTAAATCACTGCCCACTCTTTTCGAGAATAATTCTGTTCCCTTTGTGTTCAGGTGAATGTAATCCTTAAACAACGTCGTATCATTACCGAACAGATCCATATAATTAAGAACTGTCAATTGGCTATCTTGATTGATGCTATCAATCAGATTCCAAAATCTATCCATGTCAAAATAAGATGCAGACACTTCCTTCAGAATCGGTGCGCATACCAATATCAACTTGATATTGTTGGTAGAACATTCTTCGATGAATTGCTTGAATAACGAAATATTCTCTGGTGTATGTTCGAACTTCTGCTTGCCAGCAATCAAGCCACATCTGTGGAATGTTTGTTCTGGAGGAATTGTATCGCCAGATTCATCAATATTATCAAACTCATTTATTACTTTATTTAGTTTTCCTGCATATCTGACGAGTCTGAAGTTGTCTGCATATGACAATTCAGGAGTGATTTCTTTTAGGAAGTTGAAATTTTCCCGATTAATGTATGGACACATGTCTATACTGTATTTTGGCATCACATAATCTAAGAAGGCCCATGGCCCCACCTCTTGTATGATATAGTCAGGTCGTATGTTCTGTGACCACTAGTGTCCACGAAAATCTGTTAACATTTCCAGAAGTGACACTTTGATAGTTGACCTAATTCTCAAACTCAAGCCACAGCTGTTTGTCCTGCTCTTCAGGATTTTCGATTGGCTCGTCTTTCAGAATCTCCTCCAAAG
>JAFTFO010000032.1 GCA_017449495.1 Prevotella sp.
TTGTGGGCAATGTGTACATCACTATGTATTTTTTCTAATTTTTAGAAAAATATTTTGTGGTTCCGAAAATTATTCATATCTTTGTACCCGAATTGCAAAGATATGAGAATATTCACGGAACAGGCTATTAAGAGGTTCACAGAGGAACATCCAGACTCGCTGACGGCATTTCAGGTGTGGGTTAGCGTGGTCAAGGCAAGCCGATGGACATGCTATGCCGACATCAAGAAGGACTTCAATTCTGTAGATGCCGTTGGCAACCAGCGGTATGTGTTCAACATCATGGGGAATCACTACCGCCTGGTTGTTGTGATAAAGTTTACTATCGGGTTCGTGTATGTCCGCTTTGTCGGTACACACGCAGAATATGATAAAATCGATTGTAAGACCATATAGGGAGGAATGAGCATGACGAAGATTGAAAACAGAGAACAGTATGAGTGGGCAGTGGCAAGAGTAGAGCAGCTGCTTCCACTGGTTGATGACAATACGCCACGGACAGACCCAAACTGTATTGAACTGGAACTGCTGTCTAATCTGGTGGCGGACTATTCGGAAGAGAACTTCGCTATAGGAAAGCCGGCATTGGGCGATGTCATCAAGATGCGGATGTCCGAACTTGGGCTTACCCAGACTAAACTGGCTGAGATACTGGGTATAAGTGCCTCGCGGATCAGTGAGTTTATTGCAGGGAAGGCGGAGCCGACCCTGAAGATTGCCAGAGATCTTGTAATCAAGTTGGATATAGCACCTGCAGTGGTGTTAGGACTTTGATTACGATCATAAACTGACACAAATAGAAAAAGGCAAGCTTTTAGATTTGCTTGCCTCTTATGGTTATCCCGCTTCGTCTGGCTTGTCTTCAGTGACTTCTCAGGGAGAATCTGTTGGAAATCACCCGGCGAACGGGAGTCGGGAAAGCTATTCTTCTCCTCTTTCCGGGTACAAAGATACGAGATTATTTTTAATTCTCCAAACATAAAGCCAATTTGGGGCGATTTTAAGGCCGCTGGCGGCTTTAAAAGGTCACAGACGGCAAGTATATCATCCCAACACACAAAATGCCGTAAGAAGGGCCGAAATGGGCTTGTTCGTCAGAAAAACAGCTTATCATGCAATTTTTTCGGGGAAAGAGCCGATAATTTACAGGAAATACTTATCTTTGCAGCATGGAATGCGTGCCCAAACAAAAAAATTACGCACGCAATCGCAAAAAATGTGCGTAATTACGTGCGTAAAACTTGTAAGTTGCTGATAATCAGCGTTTCTTGCGGAGAGAGAGGGATTCGAACCCCCGGTACCTCTCGGTACGGTAGTTTTCAAGACTACTGTAATCGACCACTCTACCATCTCTCCAGTGCTCGTTTGTCTCAAAAGTGGGTGCAAAGGTACACAGTTTTCGCGAATTAACCAAATTTTAAGCAAACTTTTTGCATATCAAAGTGAAAATTCGTACCTTTGCAGCGTGATTTACCCGAATAACTTTGAGCATAAACTTGGATTCGATGAGGTAAGGCGGCTGCTGAAAGAGCACTGCCTCAGTACTCTGGGCAAGGAAAAGGTCGACCAAATAACCTTCTCCACGGATGCCGCTACCGTGAACGAATGGCTGCGGCAGGTACATGAGTTCCGGCGACTGTTGGAGGACAAGGACAGTTTCCCCATGCAGTATTTCTTCGACGTGCGTGAGAGCATCAAGCGCATCCGACTGGAGAACACGCATCTGGAAGAAGACGAGGTGTGGGACCTGCGTCGCTCGCTGGAGACGATCGCCAACATCGTCAGATATCTGAACGATGCCGAAGAAGACATCACCGACCCCATAGCCCATATAGCCTTGGTGGACTACAAATACCCCACCCTGATGAAACTGACGGAGGGCGTTCAGACCTTCCCTGCGATGATTCGTCGTATCGACTCCATTCTCGACAAGTTCGGGAAGATCAAGGACTCGGCCTCGATGACTCTGGCTGGTATCCGTCACGACCTGGAAAAGACGCAAGGTTCGATCTCGCGTACATTATATACAATATTGCATGCGGCGCAGAAAGACGGCATCGTAGACAAAGACGCCGCACCGACGATGCGCGATGGTCGACTGGTACTGCCGGTGGCCCCTGGCGTGAAACGACGCATCAACGGTATCGTTCATGACGAGAGTGCCACGGGAAAGACTGTATTCATTGAGCCTGCCGAAGTGGTGGAGGCGAACAACAAGGTGCGCGAGTTGGAAGCCGCAGAGCGTCGCGAGATCATCCGTATCCTGACCGTATTCACAGACGAGGTGAGACCACACGTGCAGGAGATACTCGACTCATACGACTTCCTGGCCAAGATCGACCTGATACACGCTAAGGCGGAATTCGCCATTCAGACACAGGGCGTTGAGCCCAAGACGGACGTACTGTCGAAGCCCTATCTCGAATGGATACAGGCCAAGCATCCACTGCTTCAACTCTCATTAGAGAAGCAAGGGAAGAAGGTGGTGCCACTCGACATCGTGCTGAAGCCCCTGAATCCTGAAGACCATAAAGAGCCGACGGGACGGTTGCTCATTATATCTGGTCCCAATGCAGGCGGAAAATCCGTGTGTCTGAAAACTGTCGGATTGCTGCAATATATGCTGCAATGCGGCCTGTCGATACCCATCGGCGAATACTCCGTGACAGGCATCTTCGACAGCATCATGATCGACATCGGCGACGAGCAGAGCATCGAGAACGACCTGTCGACCTACTCTTCGCATCTGCTGAACATGAAGAACATGATGAAACACGCCAACGGGCGTACCCTGTTGCTCATCGATGAGTTCGGTGGCGGCACTGAGCCCACCATCGGCGGTGCCATCGCAGAGGCTGTGCTGAAGCAGTTCTGGCAGAAGGATGCTTTCGGGGTGATTACTACCCACTATCAGAACTTGAAGCACTTTGCCGAGGGCCACCCTGGTGTGGTGAACGGTGCGATGCTCTACGACCGCCACGAGATGCAGCCCCTGTTCCAACTCAGCATCGGACAGCCCGGCTCGAGCTTCGCCATAGAGATTGCCCGCAAGACCGGCCTGCCCGAAGAGGTGATCAAGGATGCGAGCGACATCGTAGGCTCTGAGTATATCCAGAGCGACAAGTACCTGCAGGACATCGTGCGTGACAAGCGCTACTGGGAGGGCAAACGACAGACGATCCACCAGCACGAGAAGTCTTTAGAGAACAAGATCACCCGCTATGAGGATGAGCTGAACGAGATAGAACGCCAACGCAAAGAGATACTCCGTAAGGCCAAGGAACAGGCCGAGGAGCTGCTCCGTGAAAGCAACAAGAAGATCGAGAATGCCATCCGTGAAATCCGCGAGGCTCAGGCCGAGAAGGAGCGTACCCGTCTGGCCCGTGAAGAGCTGAACACTTTCAAGGAAGAACTCGACACCATTGACACGCGAGATAACGATGAAGCCATCGCCCGCAAGATCCGACAGATACAAGAACGCAAGGAGCGTCGTGAGAAACGCAAGGCGGAGAAGAGGAAAGAGGAAAGTGGAAAGAGGAATGAGAATACATTGGCGGCTGAATGTAATCATAATTCTCAACTCTCAACTCTCAACTCTCAACTCTCCGTCGGCGACACCGTGCGCATCAAGGGACTCACTTCCGTAGGTGAGATAGAAAGCATCGACGGCAAGTCGGCTACTGTCATCTTTGGCGGCATGCGGACAAAGATGCGTGCGGACCGTCTGGAGCGAGCCGAGAAGCCTGTCTCCCAACGCTCAAAGGCCGAGGAGCGTAACAACAATATCGCTGGCTCCTATGGCATGGTCTCGAAAGACACACGCGATGTGATAGACAGCCGCAAGATGAACTTCCGTCAGGACCTTGACGTGAGAGGAATGAGAGGTGACGAGGCCATCAACGCAGTCACCTATTTCATCGATGACGCCATCCTGGTAGGTATGTCAAGAGTACGTATTCTCCACGGCACTGGCACAGGTGTCCTGCGCCAGATGATACGCCAGTATCTCGCCACCATCCCTAATGTGACACACTTCCGCGACGAGCATGTTCAGTTCGGTGGAGCAGGCATTACAGTAGTCGATTTAGATTGATTTTTGGGGTTCTATCGACTCTTGATTTAAATCAGTGTGCGCACACAAATTTGATAAAAAAGCCTAAAATATTTGGCTAACTGCTTGATTCTTTGTACTTTTGCACCCGATTTAGCATGCAGACGACGTGATGTCGTATCAGAAGAAGAAATCTAAAGGATAACACGGCTCTCGTGATGAGCGCCGTCTAAAGTATAGAGAATATGATTCAAATTTGTAAGAAAGTAAGTGTGAGCCTGATGGCTCTCGTGCTGGCAGCGATGACTGCTTCTGCAGGAACGAATGCCACTAAGAGCACAAAAACGTCAGGTATCAACTGGAATCCAGTAATGGATGCGATTATTCAAGTAGAAAGCGAAGGAAATCCCAATGCCGTGAGTGGAAACTCAGTAGGCGCCATGCAGATTACTCCGATTCTTGTGAAGGATTGCAACGAGATTCTGAAGAAGCAGAAGAGTAAGAAGTGCTACACGATGGCCGACCGTTACAGCGTAGCCAAGTCAAAAGAGATGTTCCTGTTAATTCAATCGCATTATAACCCTGAGAATAGCATCGAGAAGGCTATCAGGTCCTGGAACGGTGGTGTGAAATACAGTATTCGTGCTACCAACAGGTACTACCAGAAGGTTATGGCGAAGATGAAGTAAGCATTCTATTTTCAGAACTATACAAGTCCGGTTGTCAAGGTTCTTATGCCTGGCGACCGGATTTTTATTTTGTAATAATTCTTAAAATATGTACGACTTTACAACTTTTGATTGTATCTTTGCCGTCAGATTCATAAACTTTTAAACATTTTAGATTATGTCAGTACTTATCATTATCCTCGTAGTGGTTGTGCTCCTCGTGGTGTGGGGCATCAGTATCTACAACAATCTCGTGAAGCTCAGAAACAATCGTGAGAACGCATTTGCCAACATCGACGTGCAGTTGAAACAGCGCCACGACCTGATTCCGCAGTTGGTGGCCACCGTAAAGGGCTATGCCCAGCATGAGAAGGAGCTGTTGGAGCGCATCACCCAGGCCCGTTCTGCTGCCATGAGCGCCAACACCATCAATGACAAGATCCAGGCAGAGAACGCCCTTTCGAGTGCACTTGCCGGACTGAAGGTTTCCGTCGAGGCCTACCCCGACCTAAAGGCCAACCAGAACTTCCTCCAGCTGCAGGAAGAGATCTCCGACATCGAGAACAAGATTGCCGCTACACGCCGCTACTTCAACACCGCTACCCGTGAGCTGAACAACGCCGTGCAGATCTTCCCGTCGAACATCTTTGCCAACATGTTCGGTTTCCACAAGGAGCCTATGTTCGAGATTCCGCAGGAAGACCGTGCCACCATCGAGAAGGCACCAGAAATCAAATTCTAAGCACGGATGAGATACGTTGGAATCCAGAGTCAGATCAAGAGCAACAATGTCAAGAGTATGTTGTTGCTCATTGCCTTCCCTTTAATATTGCTGGGAATGGTGTGGGTATTCATCGCTCTGATCAACTACTTCAGTAACGGCTATTACGACCAGGCGGGCTATTTTGTCAACCAGATGGATGCCGACTCCGTGAACCTGACATTTGCACAGATAGCACCCATTGTAGGTATCGCCGTGGGTATCTGGTTTGCCATCGCCTACTTCAGCAACACGAAGATGATCCAGAAGGCTGTGGGTGCCCAGCCACTCATGCGTAGGGAGAATCCCAGGGTGTACAACATCGTGGAAAACCTCTGCATGGCTTGTGGCATGGACATGCCAAAGGTAAATGTGGTGGACGACCCGCAGTTGAACGCCTTTGCCAGTGGCATCGATAAGAACTCCTACACCGTTACCGTGACCACTGGTCTGCTCGATCGTCTGAACGACGAGGAGCTGGCAGGCGTGATCGGCCACGAGCTGACCCATATCCGCAATCGAGACACCCGTCTGCTCATCACAAGCGTCATCTTCGTGGGCATTATCTCCACCGTGATGTCATTAGTGGTACGGATGATCTACAACCAGTTGTGGTTTGGCGGCTCCCGCAACCGTAACGGCGAGAAAGGCAACGGTTTGTCAATCATGGTCATCATGCTCATCGGACTCGCCTGCTCGGCAGTGGCTTACTTCTTCACATTGCTCACCCGCTTTGCCATCTCTCGTAAGCGTGAGTTCATGGCTGACGCCGGTGGCGCTGAGCTCTGTGGCAACCCGTTAGCACTGGCATCAGCCTTGCGCAAGATCTCCAACAACCCCGGGTTAGGACAAGTGGATCGCGAAGACATTGCCCAGATGTACATTATCCATCCCCAGCAGTTAAAGCAGGGACTGATGTATTTCATCAACTCCATGTTCGCCACCCATCCAAGCACAGAGGAGCGCATCCGGATATTAGAGCAATTCTAAACAGCAATCACAGCGGTCAAACATTTCTGCGAAAGTTATTGTGGTTTCGCAGATTTTTATTAACTTTGCACCGATGAAAAGAACGATCGGCATTTTGACGGTGGGAGTGCTCTTGCTCCTGACGGGTTGTGGCGGTGATGGCTACACCCCGGCGCTTCGTGCCATCGATTCCGTCATCAACGAAAAGCCCGACTACCCCAAAGCGGAGATCCTCGGCCACCGCGACCTGCCCTGGGTTAGGAAGGCATGTCCATCGTTTGATGCCAAGACTGAGTATGCTCATCTGGCACCACTTGCATGACGCACCACAAATACGTGTCTGCCTAATAAATGACAAATCCCAGCCAAAAGGCTGGGATTTATTTTCTTTACCACCAACAGACCTTCGCCGACATCCTGAAAGCCCCCGGTGAGCCCGTGAACTACGTTCAAAGGTTGTCGAAATAGAGAAAGAGAGTTGGCGATTGCCAGCCCAACAATCCTTTGCTTCTTCATGACTAGCCCTTCCATGGCATGAAACTTTCAGTATCCCATAAACTTTTTTATGCATTTTTTCTTCCTATAAGTGATATATTTTTGTTACTTTTGCATATTATATATAGAAACCCGTCAAAACAAAGATGCAGGAAGAGAATTGCAGGCAGTTACTCAGACAATATGGAGGTGAGGTGATGACCTTCATCAGGCGCATAGTACCGCAACAGTGCGATGCCGAGGAACTCACTCAAGATACCTTCATTAATGCCTTCAGTTCAATCGACACCTACGATAGCCGTCGAGGCTCGATGAAGCACTGGCTGCTGAGTATTGCCTACCATGAAGCCCTGAAGCATTTACGCCGTCAGAAACAAAAGACCTGTTATTTGGAAAATGACGAGCGAAGACTTAACATGATCAGCGATGATGAGGCCGACCATATGCTGTCCGAGATGCAAGAACTGCGCATAAAGAACTTGGAGAAAGCTGTGCGAAGACTGCCACCGGAAGACCAGACGCTGCTTCACTTATATTATATAGACGGGATGCGGTTACAGCAGATTGCTGAAATCATGGGTCATGATGCTGCTTATTTCGCTACCCGCCTGCAGCGAATCAGAAAGAGATTATGTGTGATGATAAAAACAATAGAAGATGGAGGCGAATAACAGACGATATGGGGATACTGCCCTGTGCGAGGCTCTCGGCCGTATCAGTAATCAGACGCGGCAGGAGCCGTTGCCTGAGGATTTCGAGCAGCAGGTGATGAATAGAAGGGCGGGTAAAAAGTCCTCCAGACGTTGGATGCTGGTGGCGGCAGTGTTTATCGGTGTGCTGATGTTATCGGGCATATCATTTGCGGCCTGGCAGTTGAGGAACCAAGGCGCAGTTAAGACATCATCAAGCGAAACTCATAATGTAGCAACACTTCAAAAAAATGAAACAAGAGACAGCATTGTGCACTTCGACAATGTCCGGTTGGATAGTGTTCTAACTATTGTTGGAAAGCACTATGGCAGGATAGTAATATTTCACAACGAACAGTCGCGCCATATCCACCTCTATACAAAATGGGATACCACAGCTCCGCTGAACCAGATCATAGATCGGCTTAACGACTTTGAGAAGGTGAGCATCCGTCTTACTGACAACCAGATCATTTCTGAATGACCATGAGACGAATCCTATATATTATTATAATATGTACCCTTAGCTCTCAGGCTTATGGTCAGCACGTATTTAAAGGTACTCCGCTGTCTAAGGCTCTCGCCGAACTCGACCAGTCGACAAAACGTTATGACATTTCCTTTATCTGCGACGAACTGGAGGACTTCACCGTGACAAAGACCATCAAGCGGGGACGCTCCATTCCTGATGCTGTATGCGAGGTTTGCGGATTCTATCCTGTCAGAGTCATTGTCAAGGGGCATGATATCCTCGTAGAGTGCATACGGAAAGATCGAACGAAACTCACAGGCCGACTTGTAGGACCAGACCGTCAGCCTGTGGCATTCGCCAACATCTTCCTATCTTCCCCTTCCGATACGACCTATATCGGTGGTGGCGTGAGCAATGAGGCGGGTGACTTCGTGATTCCCTTTGGAACAGAGCGAGCCAGGGTGAGGATCAGTTGCGTGGGCTTCAAGACTATCGAACGGGTGATGCCCATCAGTGATGCAGGCACCATTCGTATGCAGATGGAGGATTATTATCTGAACAACATTACAGTCAGCGGTCGTATGCCAATCATCCGCAGCGAAGCCGACCGTCTGCAATATATCGTCAGCAACGACGAGTTTGCCCACGGGCTCAGTGCCCAGGAACTGCTTAGTCGTGTGCCGATGGTGACTATGATGGGTGGTCAGGCAATGATCCTTGGCAAAGGTCCTGCCCGCTTCATGCTCAACGGGCGCATCACGGAGATGGGCGACGAAGCCATCCAGCAGAAGTTATGGACCATGCGTTCGGAGGACATCGACAGGATAGAGGTTCTCTCCATCCCATCTGGTCGTGATATGATGGAGATGGGAGGCGGATATATCAATATCGTGATGCGTCGCGACCAGAACCTCGGATGGCGTGGCGACATCAGTACGGAGGCTGGTATCAGCGACGACTGGAGTGGACGAGCCAACGGCTCTGTCAGTTATGCCTCGGAGAAGTTCGACATGACCATAGATGTTCACGGAGGGCGAACGACACAGACAACAGACAACCTGATGTCATACGGTAAGTATGATGATGGTGCCTTTACATCAAATACACATGCCAAACAGAAAGACAAGGAATTCGCAGCGAACCAGATGCTTCGCTATCAACCCACGAAGAACCTTGAATTAGGAGGTATGTTGTCGTGGCAGACCCTATGGCCAGAAAAAGTCACCTACGGAGAAGAATACATCTCTGAGAATGTTTTTACTTCGGAGGCTCATCAGGATCCTAAAGACAATACAACGACAAAAAGTTTGACAGCCTACTGTGACTGGCGGATCGACTCAAGAGGCAAACAGTTGAGTTTCACCTATAATAACTATAAGAAAGATGATGACGGCATGTCTTATGTGAGTGCTGACAATTACCAAACGGCTACATTTTCTAGAGACTTTTATTATCTTGTAAAGTGGGAAGGCTTCGAAAGCAATGTGGATTATCATATCCAATCTGCCAAACTTGATGTGGCACTGCCGTTTGACTTTGCTTCTATTAATGTAGGAGCCTCCTATACCAATATTAGGAACCAGGCCAATATCGATAGCCATCTAGCCAGTACCATGTCCTACATGACCTACGCAGATAGAGTACTCGACTATCAGGAAAAGACAAAAGCAGCATATCTGTCACTCCGCCACGACTGGGGCAAATTTGCCTTGAATGCCGGGCTTCGCTATGAACATATAGATTGGAAAGAAGAATCAGTAAACAGTACTTCATACATGATTTCAGGGAAGAATGTGGAATCAAAAGACTATTGGCTGCCATCTCTCAGTCTGTCATTCAAGCCTCATGAGGACCATCAAATAAACATCTCGTGGGGAACAAGTGCGTTGCGCCCCAACTTCTACGATTTGAATCCTTTCCGCATTTACAAAACGGCATTTGAATACTCAGAAGGCACCCCCCTGTTGAAACCAAGCAGGATGAGCAACATCGAACTGAGCTATTTCAATCGTCATGGACTATATGCCTGTGCCTATCACCATCACGGTAGTGATATGATAATACAGGAAACAAACATTTCGTCTTTAAACGGGGCTTACTTAAACAGAAATAGCCAAGCAGTTACAACATTTTATAACTATGGACGCATCAATCAGACAGGACTCTACCTGCGCTATCATCGTCAACTTTCTGATCATCTGATGGCGACTGCAGAAGGAGACGTATTCTATCACGATGCAACATCTAAAGGTTTCATAGACCAATTTAATGGATGGGGTAAGCGTTTGACAGCCTCTGCCGACTGGTATCTGAACAGGCAACATACACTTTTGCTGAATTTCCGCTATCAGCATTGGTTCTCTGACTATCGTGACTTGATCGAGATCGACAGTTATGGCTACTTCTATTTCGCCCTGAGGTGTTCGATGTTAGATGAACATCTGAAGTTGTCGCTGGTGGCCAACGACCCTTTCCACCAGCATGTCACAGACGAGACAATCTACAACAGCAAAAGCGGATGGTATAGTTATGATAATGATAGGTTCACAAAGCAGCATCTGAGTCACACCAATCATCACAGCCATTATGTCGGCCTTACTGCCACCTACTCCTTCGGCAGCAAGAAGGTTCGCCATATCCGCCACGACATAGAGAATACGGAGTCAAAACGAGCTGAGAAACTCTAGAGTGAAACAAATATAAATTGTCTAATTTAAAAACTATGAGTATGAGAAAGAAATTATGCATTATTTGGGGCGTACTGATTTCCTTTGGGATGTTCTGCGCCTGTAGCAGTGATGACGACATGAGCGTTCTCATGAACGACAAACTGAAATTGTTTGAAGATAGTACAATAGTGGTTCCAGATTATGACTACACGGGCTATCTGTATTACGACAATCATTATGGGTGGTCTATTATTCCCGGTATTCCCTATGATTATTCTAGCGTCTATTATTTCCCCATGAACCTTCCTGAAGAATTGAAATCATATAAGGATAGGCGCCAGAGAGTGTCATACTCTGGGAAAGTCATCCAACTGAGTAATGAAGAAGTAAAGTCGTTAGACTTATGGCAATATGACGGGAGAGAATCATTTTACTTCGTTTATCTGACGAAAATAAAAGTCATAGAAGGCGGTGGAGAAATACCATATCGAGGAGATCCTCCTTTTATAGTCACGGACATGCCGGGAGTTGTGTTTTATTCTTGGGAAACGGATACTTGGTATGTGAGATATTATTTGACAGACTATGACCCTTGGAACAATGCCTATTACCCCACAGTACTAAGTGATGAGTTTAAAGTCCCAGGGTTGCATGTTATTGTATCTGGAAATGTCTATGAGGAGGACACTGAGATTCCACATTATCCAGGACAAAAGATATATAAGATTGAATTAACAAAAATCGAAAAAGCTGAATGATTATGAGAAAGATTTTGTTTACATTGCTATTTGCTCTCACTTGCCTGGGCGCAGATGCACAGTTAGGTTATTGGGTCCATATGGGGTTTGTCAAACTGACCCCGGTCGAGTCGATTGTTTATAAGTATGTTCTGGCGATGGACACGGAAAGCCAGAAGGTCATCAATGACTTGTATGCCAGCCTGAAGAATACAGGAGACAAGTCTATCATCGAGTGTAACGAGACAGGTGCTGGCGGATGGTATGTGAGAAAGGGCTATCCCCTGCCTGAGGGTAATTATTTCGAATCCGATATTTATGATTATGGTATTGGTAATGAAAATGAGAATAAATTACTAGTTGTACTTCCCGAAGTCCAATCCTCTCTAAATAATCGAGGACGGATTGAAGACCTCTTGGAATACCTTGGAGATCGAGTGAAAGTTGACATGATAAAAGAGAGCGTAATTGAAGGATATGAATATCTTAAAACTACCGATTTCCGGTTTATAAGCAACTTGAAGACGTCAGAGGAATGGTTGAAGCTTTGTCTGGATGTCTATGACTATGGGTTCACTGGCTTGCATTACTTCGTTCCAATATCCTTTAGGATTGACAAGAAATACAACAGTCATTTGATCAGTATAATGACGAAAGCAAATGAGGAAGATAATCTGGTCTATTCAATGAATTGGGAAGGTGCAGATGCAGGTGCCCCTCGGGATGCAGAAGCAGACTGGTACGTGGAGGGGACTGATGAAGGCATTGCCATCGTCAACCCTGAAAAGAAAGAGTTCGCCGGGCAGGCTTGGGCATTCATTAATGCCGGCGGATTTAGTCTGGAGGCGAACCATGATTACATCGTCCGCTTGACCATGAAGGTACCTTCCGACGGCACCTACGTGGTGAATATGGGCAGCGGCGAGGCTAACAGGTCATGCGAGGTGCCTGTCACTGCCAGCGATGATTTCCAGGTGATTGACGTCCAGTTCCCTGATTTCCTGAGTGAACAAAAAGACACGCATTATGACCCTATAGATGGCAGTGCCCACATTATCCTTAATGGCGGCTGGGTTGCAGGAACCACCGTCGTCAAGAAGGTGGAGGTCTACGAGATAAAAGGATCCGGAGCCCGTGGTGGTACGACGGCGATAGATTCCGTGAAGGCTGCCGATGGCGACGGACCCGTCTACAACCTCGCCGGGCAGAAGGTGGGCGCCTCATATAAGGGAATCGTCATCCAAAATGGTAAAAAACGGATAGTACGTTGATTCATAACGATTCCTTGTAATGGGCCAGAGATTGTATCTCTGGTCCATTCTCCCATAGAGATTGTATCCCATAAATCCCATAAATCGAAAATCGCTATGAGTTCCTGAATTGTATGATCATTAACAAGCAAAACACTATGAGTCCGTAAAATAATCACCAAAAAGTTTGGGAGTGTGAAGGAAAAGATGTAACTTTGCACCTTTGAGCATACGCAGCTTCTTGATATCTTTCTCGAACCGCTAATTCAAAA
>JAFTFO010000004.1 GCA_017449495.1 Prevotella sp.
ACTCTGAGAGCGTTGACCTCGAAGGTCCGCACCTCGAGAACGGTCGTATGATCTACGCCTCTAAGACTTACGAGAACCTCGATGCCACCCGCAAGGCTGGTCTGTGGGGTGTCTCCATGCCTCGTCGCTACGGCGGCCTGAACTTGCCTAACGCCATCTTCTCGATGCTGAGTGAGATGATTTCGGCTGCTGATGCCGGTTTCCAGAACATCTGGAGTCTGCAGAGCTGTATCGACACGCTCTATGAGTTCGGTAGCGAGGAGCAGCGCCAGAAGTATATCCCCCGCGTTTGTGCTGGTGAGGGTATGAGTATGGACCTCACAGAGCCTGATGCCGGTTCTGACCTGCAGCGCGTAATGCTGAAGGCTACCTTCGATGAGAAGGAGAACTGCTGGCGCCTGAACGGTGTGAAGCGTTTCATCACCAACGGTGACTCTGACATCCACCTCGTGCTGGCCCGCTCTGAGGAGGGCACCAAGGACGGCCGCGGTCTGTCGATGTTCATCTACGACAAGCGCCAGGGCGGTGTTGATGTTCGTCACATCGAGCACAAGCTTGGTATCCACGGTTCACCTACCTGTGAGTTGACCTATAAGAACGCGAAGGCAGAACTCTGCGGAAGCACTCGTCTCGGACTCATCAAGTACGTGATGGCGCTGATGAACGGTGCCCGCTTAGGTATCGCAGCACAGAGCGTAGGTGTTGAGCAGGAGGCTTACAACGAGGGTTTGGCATACGCTAAGGAGCGCCAGCAGTTTGGTGACAAGATCATCAACTTCCCCGCTGTCTATGACATGCTTTCTCGCATGAAGGCCAAGCTCGATGCAGGCCGCAGTCTGCTCTACGAGACAGCCGCCTACGTGGATGTCTACAAGTGCCTGGAGGACATTGAGCGCGACCGCAAGTTGACGCCCGAGGAGAAGCTGGAGCTGAAGAAGTATCAGCGTCTCGCTGATGCCTTCACCCCATTAGCTAAGGGCATGAACTCTGAGTACGCCAACCAGAACGCCTACGATGCCATCTCTATCCACGGTGGTTCAGGCTTCATCATGGAGTACAAGAGCCAGCGCCTCTATCGCGACGCCCGTATCTTCTCTATCTACGAGGGTACCACGCAGTTGCAGGTCGTCGCTGCCATCCGTTACATTACCAACGGTACGATGCTGAACAACATCAAGGAGATGATCAACGGCATGGAGGTACTCGAGACGCTGAAGCCGATGGCCAATCGCGTGACAGCCCTCATCCAGATTTATGAGGACGCCCTCGCTAAGGTGAAGGCCCTCGAGAATCAGGCTGCCCAGGACTTCCTGGCCCGTCGTCTGTACGACATGACCGCCGAGCTCGTGATGTCTATCCTCATCCTCCGCGACGCCACGAAAGCACCCGAACTCTTCGAGAAGAGTGCCAACGTCTATGTCCGCATGGCATCTGAGGATATCTGCGGCAAGGCCACCTACATCGACTTGTTCAAGGCCGAGGACCTCGAGAACTTCAAGGCTGCCGAGCCTGAGGCTGAAGCTGAAGCATAAGAAGATACCAAGCGGCAGTGTGACGACTTACGGTCACATTGCCGCTTTTTCTGAAAACACCTATGGGTTGATGATGAATTCTGACAATGGCAACGCATAATGAACTAGGGAAATGGGGCGAAGAGCAGGCCGTTGCCTTCCTACAGCAGAAGGGTTATACGATTGTTGAACGTGACTGGCACTCTGGGCATCGCGACATTGACATCATCGCTTTTGACGAGGAGAACCGTACCGTAGTGTTTGTAGAGGTAAAAACTCGTAAGAACCGACTCTATGGAGAGCCTGAGGAAGCCATTGACTACCGAAAACGTAAGAATCTGGCACAGGCTATCAATCATTATGTAAAATACAAACAGCTCCGTCAGCCCATCCGCTTCGATGTCATCTCAATCATTGGCACGATAGGTGCAGAATGTGAGATAGACCACATAGAAGACTTCCCACTGTTCTGACTAAACTAATCAGGCTCTTCGTCGTAGAGACGGACAGCATGGAACAGCCGTTCCACTAATCGGGGAACACCATAATTATCCAAATCCTCCTCTGCTACCCAGATGTAGTCTGGCGGCAGTTGCGGACGCTCATCTGTCTGCAACAAGGCAAAGTCGGCCATCAACACCTGATGGGTAAGTACATGCTTCACACCACGTTTCAGGATGGTGTACCACCCCTTCAGGTCGGGTTTGTTGTCTTCATCCTCAAGATACGGTTCCCAGAGACCTTGCCAGATGTCGCCAGGGCCGCGACGGTGGATGGCCACTTCGCCCCTACACCTTATATATAAATATGAAAGGTAGCGCTCCTTGACCGTCAGCTTGTGCAACTTTACGGGCAGATCGTCGACTCTGTCAGTATGGGTAGCATCGCACGTTTCCCACAAAGGGCACTGAAAGCAACGGGGTGACTGTGGTGTGCATTGGATAGCCCCAAAGTCCATGATGGCCTGATTATAGAGGCCCGCCCCTTGCCCCTTCCTGTTAAGGGCGGGGAGTAATTGCTCTTGAGCAAGGGCAGCGAAGGTATTCTTACCCTCGGTGGTATTGATAGGGGTGTCAATGCCGAAGTGGCGGGCAAGGACACGATACACATTGCCGTCGACGACGGCGACAGGCAGGCCGAAGGCGATACTTCCGATGGCGGCAGCGGTATAGTCACCGACACCCTTCAGTGAGCTAAGCCCCTCTATCGTCTGCGGGAATCCACCCATCTCGACAATCTGTTTGGCTGCATAGTGCAGATTCCTGGCCCGACTGTAATAGCCCAGTCCCTGCCACTCGCGCAGCACCTCGTCCTCCGTCGCTGCCGCGAGGTCCTCAACCATTGGCCAGCGCCGCATAAAACGTTCCCAGTAGTCCCAGCCCTGCTTCACCTGAGTCTGTTGGAGAATGATCTCCGAGAGCCAGATGGCATAAGGGTCGCGGGTCTGCCGCCAAGGCAGATCACGACCGTTCTCACGGAACCAGTTCAGTAGTATATTGGCGAAATCGCTCATAATTTAGAAGATAGAAGAAGATAGAAGGAGATAGAAGAAGATAGAGGACATTAGTCTGAGATTCCATTATCATTAACAACACCTTTGATGTACGCATTCAGCAAATAGCTGGTATCAAGAATCGTCTGAACAAGTTGCTGATATGTTGCTTCATCGATATAGCCAAGGTCTTTTGACAAAAGGCAGTAATATCTACACTCTTCAAGACTCCCTTGAGAAATATTGAAAAAACGAAGTTTGTCAGCTTTACTCAGCTTCTTGTATCCTTCAGCAATATTAGCAGCAATAGACACTGCGGCCCGTTGAAACTGGGAACAAAGTCCAAACCTCTCAAAGTCTGGATAATTCTTTGTTGTACGATAGACCATTATCACAAATTGGTGAGCCTTCTGCCATGCAACTATGTCTTCAAATTTCCGCGTCATATCTACTGTTTTATCTATTGTCTTCTATCTTCCTCTATCTCCTTCTATCTCCTTCTATAGTTTCCCCTGATCACCGAGATAGGAATCCTTAAAGCCGAGGAAATATAACACACCGTCGAGGCCGATGGTGTTGATGCTCTGCTTGGCATTGGCCACGACACGCGGCTTGGCATGGAAGGCGATGCCAAGTCCGGCCTCCGAGATCATCGGCAGGTCGTTGGCACCATCACCCACAGCGATGGTCTGAGCCAGATTCACCTTCTCCACCTGAGCAATCAGCTTCAGAAGTTCCGCCTTGCGATGGCCGTCGACGATCTCACCCACATAACGGCCCGTCAGCTTACCGTCTTCGCCAATCTCGAGCTCGTTGGCATACACATAGTCGATGCCATAACGACGCTGCAAGTACTCGCCGAAGTAGGTGAATCCACCGGAGAGGATGGCGATCTTATAGCCACAGCGCTTCAGGATGGTCATCAGGCGATCCACACCCTCTGTGATGGGCAGATGCTCAGCGATGTCCTGCATCACGCTCACGTCGAGTCCTTTCAGCAGGGCCACACGACGGGTGAAACTCTCCTTGAAGTCGATCTCGCCCCGCATGGCACTTTCGGTGATAGCTCTCACCTCTGCCCCCACACCATTACGCTCTGCCAGTTCGTCGATACACTCCGTCTGGATGAGCGTGGAGTCCATATCGAAGCAGATGAGACGGCGCATGCGACGGAACATATCATCGCGCTGGAATGAGAAGTCGATCTCCATCTCCGAGGAGAGGCGCATCAACTTCGACTGCATCTCCTTACGGTCGCGGGGCTCACCTCGCAACGAGAACTCAATACAAGCGCGAGTATGCTTGGTGGGATTCTTGATGCTCTTACGACCTGTGAGTCGCAGGATAGAGTCGATGTTCAGTCCCTGATCGGCAATGACACGGGTGGCAGCCTCTATCTGACGAGCCTCCAACTGTCGGCCCATCACCATGAGGATATAGCGGTTCTTACCCTGATGGCCCACCCAGTCCTCATACTCATCGTCGGAGATGGGCGAGAAGCCGATGTTTACGTTTAGCTCCGTTGCCTTGAAGAGCAGTTCCTTCATCACCTGTCCTGAATGAATCTCATCCATACGAATCAGGATGCCCAGCGAGAGCGTGGAGTGGATATCGGCCTGACCGATGTCGAGAATCTGGGCATCATACTTGGCCAGGATGCCCATGATAGAAGCGGTGAGACCCGGGCGGTCCTGTCCGGTTATTCTGACGAGGATCTGCTCCTCACGACTGTTCTTTTCCATATCTTTGACTGTTTTGGCTGCAAAATTACAAATAAATCCCCAACCTTGCAAGAGGCTGGGGAATTTTTCGTTGATAATGGCTTGTTAAATGACATGCAGTCCGAGGAACACCATCAGTCCGTTCATCAAGATCCAGAAGATGGCGAACGGCATGGTCTTACGCATGATGTCACCATCCTGTCCCTCCATGTCGCAGGCTGCCGTAGCAATGGCGATGCTCTGTGGCGAGAGCAACTTACCACCCTCTGAACCAGCACAGTTGGCTGCTGCCAGCCAGTTGGTCTCGTTACCGCTGACACCGAAGAACGTGCCCTGGTTCACCAGTCCGAGGTCGCTGGCAGCCGTAGCCTGCAACTTACCGAAGAGGATGTTGGCATTGGTAGCCGAACCCGTAACGAACGTGCCGATAGAGCCGATGAGCGGGGCGAAGAACGGGAAGAAGGTACCTGTGAGCAACACGAGTCCCTTGGCGATATCGTTGGTCATACCCGTGTTATTCATCAGCATGGCCATCGCCACCAGACAACAGATGGTCACAACGGTCTTCTGCAGATTAATGGTTGTCTTGGCCAACAGCCTCATCAGGTTGCCGAAGCTCATTCCCTGGATCAGTCCACCGATGACGGCACCGAGGAAGATCATCAGGCCCGCATTCGAGAGCCAACCAAACTTAAAGGTATTACCGATGACAGGCAGGTCGAACTTGGTGACTAAGGTATTGTTGAGCAGCTCATTGACGGGAGGCACGATCTTACTCGAGATCAGGATGAAGAAGATGATCAGGCCATAGACGCTCCACGCCTTCAGGGTCTTCGCCAGCCCGAACTTCTGCTTCTCGACCTTCACCTCGTCGGCCGGATTCTCGTCATGGATGAACAGCTTGTTGTAGATCAGCATGGCGATGATGGCAGCCACAGAGCCGAGGATGGCGGGAGTCTCAGGCCCGATCCAGTGGGCGCAGCAGAACTGCACGACGATGGAGAAGGTACCCACAAAGAGGGCGATGGTGATGTTCTTCACGATCTTCGTGCGGTCTGTCATCATGAGGATGAGGAACGGGGTGATGAAGAACATCAGCGAGAGCTGTAGGATGATGAACGTAGCCACCTCACAGAGCTCCTCCGGCGTGGCGACGCCACTGGCAGCCACCTGGTTGGCCAGCGTCGTGGCAGGCAGTCCGACGGCCCCGAAGCCCACGGCCACCGTATTCGCCACCAGACAGATCACAGCCGAGAACATCGGCTTGAAGCCCAGTCCGATGAGGATGGCAGCAGGGATAGCCACAGCCGTTCCGAAGCCAGCCATACCCTCAAGCACACCACCGAGGCCCCACGTCAGCAGAAGCACCAGCAGACCCTTGTCGCTGGTCATCTGGATGAACTGTGCCTTGATGGTCTCTATCTCCTTCGTCTCACAAAGGATATTATAGCTGAAGATCGCACAGATGATAATCAGGATAATCGGGAAGCAGGCCTTGAGGAAACCCTCAACGACCGACCAGAGGGTGATGCCATAGACCGACACGCTGGCATACTTCTCCGGGATGATGCCCATAGCAGGTACGGCAAACAGAGCTAAGAGGATTGTTACGACAAGGGTGATGATGGCACTCTTGTAACCAGACACTTTGAAACCCATCATCAGAACGATGAGCAACAGGATTGGAATTACGGATACTAAAGCTGTCATAAGAGGTTTTTTAGTTATTTATTATATAAGTTTGGCTACAAATTTACGAAGATTATCCCAAAGTGCCATCATATTTTAGTGAAAAAAAATAAAAATATGCTCCTGTGGCAGCAAATTCTTCACTCTTCACTCTTCACTCTTCACTTTTTTTTGTATATTTGCACCATAAACAACAAGATAAAACTAAGAACCTATGATTCAGCAATTCCTTTCCGACCTCAGACAATTCATGCCGTCTGAACGTATCTACACCGATGAGCTCCGTACCCTGGGCTGGGGAACCGATGCCAGTTTCTATCGTCAGATTCCTCAAGTTGTCATCCGTAGTGACGGCGAGGAGGAAATCAGCAAGATCGTCAATGCCTGCCGTCAATACAAACTGCCCTTCACCTTCCGTGCAGCGGGCACCTCACTCTCGGGCCAGAGTTGTACCGACTCCGTGCTCATCGTCGCCGGGAAGCACTGGGAGAAGTACACCCTTTCGCCCGATGGCGAGCGCATCCGTCTACAACCCGGCATCGTGGGCGCCAGGGTGAACGAGATACTGAAGCCCTACGGTCGTGTGTTCCCGCCCGACCCCGCCAGTATCGGCAGTGCGATGGTTGGCGGCATCGTCATCAACAACGCCTCGGGCATGAACTGCGGCGTCCATGCCAACAGCGACCGCATGCTCCTTTCTGCCCGCATCATCCTCACCGACGGCACCGTGCTCGACACAGGCTCGGAAGAGAGTCGCCGTCAGTTCCGCAAGAGCCATCCCGAGTTCCTGGCAAAGATCGAGGCCCTGCGCGACAAGGTGCGTGCCGACGAGGAACTGGCCTCTCGCATACGTACCAAATATAGTATTAAGAACGTGACTGGCCTGAACCTCCGTCCGCTGATAGCCTACGACGATCCCTTCGACATCATCGCCCACTCGATGGTAGGCTCCGAGGGTACGCTGGCCTTCCTCTCCGAGGTGACGATGAAGACACTCCACGACTACAAGTACAAAGCCTCGGCGATGGTCTACTTCCTCACGATGAAGGAGAGTTGCGAGGCCGTGGTGGCCATGAAGAAACTGAAGGCGGGCAACGAAGACCTCAAGATGAGTGCCGAGAACCTGATGGTGAAGAGTGCCGAGATGCTCGACTACATGTCGCTTAACTCCGTCGACGATCCCGTGTTCCTGCAATATAAGAAAGATGTGGATGCCGGCCGGATCGAGGGTGTGGAGCCCGGCGACTACCACAACCTGACAGCCATCCTCACCGAGACGAAGGGCATCACCCACGAACAACTCTTAGAGAAGATTGAGCAGATCAAGGCGTGTCTCGGCCAGTTCCGCCTCTATATCCCTGCCGAGTTTACCGAGGACCCGAAGGTCTACGGCAAGTACTGGGCCATCCGCTCGGGCATCTTCCCCAGCGTAGGCGGCACGCGCCCCATCGGCACCTCCTGCCTCATCGAAGATGTGGCCTTCCCCATCGAGTCGCTGCCCGAGGCTACCGTCAAACTGCAGAAGCTCATCGCCGACCACGGCTACTCAGACGCCTGTATCTATGGCCATGCCTTCGAGGGCAACTACCACTTCATCCTGAACCAGAGCTTTGCCGACGAGCATGAGGTGGCCCGCTATGCCGAGATGATGCGCGACGTGGCCCGTCTCGTCGTGGAGGAGTACGACGGCTCGCTGAAGGCTGAGCACGGCACAGGCCGCAATATGGCTCCCTTCGTGAAATACGAGTGGGGCGACAAGGCCTACGAGGCAATGAAGGAACTGAAGTCCATCTTCGACCCCGACGGTCTGCTGAACCAGGGTGTCATCTTCAACGACGACCCCGAGTGCTTCATCAAGTGCCTGAAGCCGCTGCCCGTGCTCGACTTCGATTTCGACAGCGTGCCCGACGGCGGCCACTATCTGATGGATCCCTCGCTCTCCACGGCGAAGGAGACCATCGAGCAGGTGAAGCGTGCCAACAAGTGCATCGAGTGCGGCTTCTGCGAGGTGAACTGTATGTCGTGCGGCCTGACCCTGTCGTCGAGGATGCGTATCGCCGTACAACGTGAGATCCGCGAACTGGAGGCGACGGGACAGAACCCCGAGCGGGCTGCCACCCTGCGCCGACAGTACAAGTACTACGGCGACCAGACCTGTGCCACAGATGGTCTCTGCTCTACCTCCTGTCCGATGAAGATCAACACGGGCGAACTGACGCACATCATCCGCCAGATGGACATGAACAACAGCAAGTTGGGCTATCAAGTGGGTGAGTTTGCCGCCAACCACATGGCGGGCATCAAGACTGGTCTGCGCGTGGTGCTCGACGTGGCCCACGCTGCCCACGTCACCCTCGGACCGACGCTGATGACCACCGTCTGCCGCACGATGAACAAGATGGGACTGCCCCTCTGGACGACGGCCATGCCCAAGAAGCACCGCCAGCCCAAGAAGAGCGACCTCACGCAGTTCATCATCGAGAAGTCCATCCCTCAGAAGGAAGAGGAGCACTTGCCGCTGAAAGTCGTCTACTTCCCCAGTTGCATCAACCAGACGATGGGCCAGTCGAAGCAGGGCGGCAAGAAGCACGACCTGGTCGACGAGGTGATCCAACTGATGGCGAAGGCGGGCTACGAGGTTATCTTCCCCGAAGGGATGGAGCGGATGTGCTGCGGACAGATCTGGGAGTCGAAGGGTATGCTCGACATCGCAGACCGTAAGAGTGCCGAACTGGAGCAGGCCCTGTGGAAGGCATCCGAAGAAGGCAAATATCCCGTGCTCTGTGCTCAGAGCCCATGCCTGCATCGCATGAAAAAGGTCATACATAAAATGCACCTCTACGAGCCTGCCGAGTTCATCATGGAGTACCTTGTGCCGCGGCTCGACTTCCACCCCATCGACCGTCCTATCGCCCTCCATATCACCTGTTCCACCCGTCAGATGGGCGTGGCCGACGACCTCATCAACCTGGCGAAACTCTGTTCCACGAAGGTCTTCCTGCCTGAGGGAGTGGGCTGCTGCGGCTTTGCCGGCGACAGGGGCTTCACCTTCCCTGAGCTGAACAAATACGGCCTGCGCAAACTCCGTCCGCAGATCGAGGCCAACCACATCGAGGTGGGCTACTCTAACAGCCGTACCTGCGAGATCGGCCTCGAGACGAACACAGGCATACCCTACATGAGTATCGTCTACCTCGTCAACGAGTGTACAACAGCCAAGAAGTGATCGACTGGATTTTTTAACGTTAGCGTTTGCCTATAGGCGAACGGTCGTTTGAGTATAGGCAAACGGTCATTCGAGTATAGGCAAACGGTTGTAAGGATAGGGTAAAACCCCTGTACTGATGCCTGTTAACCCCTATAAGCAGGCATCAGTATCCCTGTTAACAGGCATCTGCAACAACGACGGAAGGCATGCCCTACTCTGTTGGAAGGCATACCTTACTGCTTCTTTATTGTGAACTCCACCTTTCTTTCTCAACAGGCTCTGCCACGTCTTCCACTTTCTTGTCGGCGAGGATGCGCACCAGTTCGTATGTACGGTTGCTGGCATCCTGGGGAGGATTGGCCAAGATAGTTCGCTTCACGCGCAGTTCGTATTCATGACCTCTTTCGTAGGTAAAGCCCTTGACCTCGCTGAAGTACAGATTCTGCCATTGTCCCGGCTCGTCCTCAGTCATCACCCGCATGCACTCAATGGGATGCTCTCTCATGCTGTCGAAGAGGTCGTACATAACGCCCGGTTCGGCGGAAACACTCATGTTAATCTCCTTGGTAATGTCCTTGTCCTTGTCGTTGTCATCGTCGATGCTGCAAGAGGCGAGGGAAAAGGCGGCAAGCATCGCAAAGGCGAGTTTCCAAATCTTTAATGTTTTCATTTGCGT
This sequence comes from Prevotella sp., assembly GCA_017449495.1. Classification (GTDB taxonomy): domain Bacteria; phylum Bacteroidota; class Bacteroidia; order Bacteroidales; family Bacteroidaceae; genus Prevotella. The sequence continues at coordinate 10,298 of JAFTFO010000004.1, forward strand.
TATAATTTTGTTGTTAATGTTCTACTATATTAAATACCGAAAACTGGAAATATTACACCTTTTAGCGTTAAATTATCCTAATTGCAATGAGGGCGAGCAGTGCGGTGATGATGGATTTCTTGTTCATAATTCTTTATTTTTATACGATTTTTGCCGCGAAGTTACAAAAAGTCGCACAAATAAACCCTCGGCGAACCCGAAAAGTGGGTGCCGAGGGCGAAAGTCTCAACTTAGGTTGAGAGTTTTTTCGATTTTTGTGGCTATCGACTGTCGAAAGTGATGTCGCGGCGTATCTTGCTGATGGTGTTGGGATGGACGTTGAGGAACGAGGCGATGTCCTGCAAGTCGAGCAGGTCGACGATGCCGGGGCAACGCTGCATCAGCAGGTCGATGTCCTGCCCTGATGTCTTGAATCGTTGTTCCATGAAGGTTACAAAGCATTAAACAGCGCGGCCTGGCTGATAGAAGGTCAGTCCGAACTCGGATGCCTTGGCATAGATGTAATCCATGATGTCGCTGGTATCGTGTTCGAAGGTGAGGGCGTCTTGTGCCTTCAGCCAGAAGACGAACTCCAAGCAGTAGCCGCTGGCCTGTGCCGCGTCCACATGATGCACCAGGGGTGGCCTCTGGCTGATGACGCGCTGGTTCTGCTGCAGCCACTGCTCCATGTGATGACGGAAACGGGTGATGTTCGCCTCGCCCTCGTCATTAACAGACAGTGAACTGAAGTCGATGTAGACCTTCCTCGTCTGCTTGCGCCCCTCACGGCTCTCCATGCCGAGCCAGTTCTGGAAAGAGCCATCGACGAGGGCCTGAGGACTGACGGTGACGATGGTATTGTCGAAATTGCGCACTTTGACTACCGTCAGCGTAATCTCCTCTACCCGTCCGTTGATGCCTGCCGAGGGCATGGTGATCCAGTCGCCGATATGGAGCATGTCGTTGTTCGTCAGACGGATACCTGCTACCAGTCCCTTGATGGTGTCCTGGAAGGCGAGCATCAGGATGGCCGAGGCTGCACCCAGTCCGGCAAAGAGCGTCGAGGGATCCTTATTGACGATGATGGCTATAACGACGATGGCGGCAATGAAGACCATGATGATCTTGAGCACCCCACAGACGGAGTAGAGATACTGCTGACGGGCAGTGCGCTTCTCCCCCTCCAGAAGTTTGAACGAGTCGATGAAGACGATGATCGTCCGCACCATCATCACCGTGAAGTAGATGGCCGTGAGACGACCCACGATCTCCTCCACCCGGGGGAACTCATAGAACACATGGGGCAACAGGCTCCAGATGACGATGGCGGGAACGATGCTGCAGGCCGACAGGAGCACCGGGCGCCCCAGCACCACATCGTCCCACTTGGCCTCGGTCTTGCTCGTCACCTTCAGCACCAACGGCACGAGGAACCGCTTGCACAGCCAGCCCGCCAGCCAAGCCAACAGGAAGGCGGCAATCACCAATATCACATAACGGACCACTGCCACGCTGTCGCCCGACACACCCGTCATCTCAATCACTCTCTCTAAGAATATCTTCGTCTTTTCCATCACTTCTATTTTTAAACTAATTCCCGTAATAACTCGTAATTGTTTTATTATGAATAATTATGGTAATTTGTTTCTATATTTTCATTTTTACGGCCTGCACAGCGCTTCGCACACCTTGTCCTGGAAGTCGCGCCCCTCGGCGTTTTTCATCACACCCTGATTGATGATGCAGAAAGCCAGGAGGTGCTGGTTGGCAGCGCGACAATAGCCTGCCAGCGACGACACACCAGAGAGCGTGCCTGTCTTGGCATGAACAATCCCTTGTGCTGCCCCACCCTTCATACGTTTCTTCAACGTGCCGTCGACGCCCGCCACTGGCAGAGCGGGATAGAGCGCTGCCATCACGTCGCGCTTCAGATAGGCATAACGCAACAGGCGGACCATCAGCTCGGGTGTCACATAGTTATAGAGAGACAGTCCGCTGCCGTCGGCAATCCTGTAGGGTGCGCCCGAGAAACCTGTCTTAGCGATGAGCGACTTGATCTGCTGACGGGCATGGGCTGCGGTTGCAGGACGCTTGCCCACAGTGGCGGCGATCTGGTAGAACACCGACTCGGCATAGAGGTTGTCGCTCTCCTTCATCATCGGCTCGAGCACTTCCATCAGCCTGTGGGAGCGTGAGCAGATGAGCAGCGCTTCCTTTGGCAGCCGACCAGAGGTACGGGGTGCGTCGACCACCGCCCCTGAGGCAGTCAACTCGTCGACGAAACGGTCGACGAACTCGTCCTTCCGCGACATCAGCAGCGGTGTTAGCGTGTAGTTATCGTCGTCCCAGCACCAGCCCTCGCCATGCTTCAGGTCTTCCTTGAACGACAGGTCGGTGACAATGCGCCCGCGGATGGTATCTACGTCTAAGCGCCGTAGCGTCTGTACGAACACTTGCATATCAGTTTCGTCGAACAGCGGGTCCATGCCGCCCACGATCCAGATGTCGCCGTTGAGGGTACGGTTAGATACCTTGCCTGTATAATATAAATAGGTACGTAAGTCATACCGGCTACCCAACAAGTCGAGGGCCGTGACGGCCGTCAGCAGTTTCATGGTCGAGGCCGGGCGCAACGTCTGGCGTGAGCCATAGCGATAGAGAGCCGAATCGGCACTCAGGTCGTAGACCATCAGTCCGAGTTGTGTCCGCTCCAGCAAGGGGTCAGTCATCAGACTGTCTAACCGCGCCTGTACGTTCACAGGCCAAGGCAATACCACCTCGGCCGTATCCTGTCGCAACAGCGTCACCTCGGGCAACGTCTGTGCCTGCATCAAAAGACACTGGCTCCACACCAGTGCCATCATTATTATCTGTTTTTTCACCTTTTTACTTTTTTACTTTTTACCTTTAATTAGTTCCTCCTGTACCTCGATACCAGCCTCTTGATCGCCTTGTCGAGCGACTCCGAAGGTTCGATGATGTTATAGTTGCTCCAGTATTCGGGGTCCATGAAGTATTCCACCTTGTCGTAGTAGGCATCGTGCGAGTCGAACGAGTTTCGGCTGGCGATGGGCAGCACGTTCTCCGACTGACTGTCGGTGACAGCCATCTCACAAGTTGCCGTGAACGATGTAGAGAACAGCTTCCGCTTCCAGTCGCAGTTAAATCGGAAGATGTTACGCAGATAACTGATGCGCGTCACGCCGTCCTCATATCGGTAGTCGACGACACATGACAATTCCCGGGGCTTGAACTTCACGCCAAAGGGTTTCTTCACGAGCATCGTCTGCGTCGCCTTGCCTTTGTCGCGCATGTCGAGGTCAAGCTCGATACGGGTGAAGGCCATCCGCTCTGCGTCGATATACAGTTTGCCGTGGTAGAGGGCGTAGGTTGTCACCTGCGACGGCTCCATCATCACCACCAGCTGCTGGCGGTCGTTGATGTATTCCGGCACACCCAAGGTGAAACTGTAGTTATCGAGGTCCTCCTGATTCAGCAGGAAGTCACGGTTCTTCACCAAGTCCATCAGCACCGCCTGCACAGGGCCACCAGCCACCTTGATACCCAGCGTGTCACCCTGTTTCTGACTGAGTAGCCGACGGCCCTTCACGATGGCCACGCGGTCTCTCCCCGTACCTCGGCTGTAAGGTGTCTTGTACATATCCTCCACGCCCTCAGCCACGTAGATATAGTGTTTGCGCTTCATGGCTGTCTCGCGGTAGAAGCCCTTCAGCAGCTCAGGCACCTTGCTGTAGTTCTCTGGGATCTTGCTGATGGCGATGTTCACCAACTCACGGGCGTTCTCATTACGGACGACGATCTCACGCAGTTGGATAACCGTCGGCTTCAGGCGAATCTTCAGATCCTCCGTCGTTCCGTCGCCAACAGGCAGGCGTACCGTCTTATAGCCCACATGCGACACCGTGACAGACGTGACTCCCTTGTCGAGTTTCAAAGTGAAGTCGCCGTCCTCATTCGTCACCACCGACACCCTGCCGGCAGCGATACTCACCTGTTGGAGCGGTGCGCCCGACTTATCGTCAATGACCGTACCACTCACCACCACCTGCTGGGCAAAGGCGACCAGCGGCGCACAGAATAGGATAATCAGCCAAAGTCTTTTCATCTTCGTCTTGGTTTTGGGGCAAAGTTACAACTTTTTTCGTCAAGTTGCAAGTATTATCCGAAAAAATTTATACCTTTGCACCAAATATAGTTAAAATATCAATTATGGTTTACAAATACGACTTCCTCGTCATCGGTGCCGGCGTTGCCGGCATGGGTTACGCCCTCAAGGTGGCCAAGGCCAATAAGGGCCGTGTGTGTATGATCTGTAAGACCGCTCTCGACGAGGCGAACACGTCGTTCGCCCAGGGTGGTGTAGCCTCGGTGACGAACCTGGAGCTCGACAACTTCGACAAGCACATTGAGGACACGATGATTGCCGGCGACCACATCAGCGACCGCAAGGCTGTGGAGCAGGTGGTGCGCATGGCACCCTCACAGATACAGGAACTCGTCGAGTGGGGTGTGAACTTCGACAAGCGCGACGACGGCACCTTCGACCTGCACCGTGAAGGCGGACACTCTGAGTTCCGCATCCTGCATCATGCCGACGACACGGGTGCCGAGATCCAGCGTGGACTGATGGAAGCCGTAAAGGCCAATCCCAATATCGACATCAAGGAGAACCACTTTGCCGTGGAGATTATCACCCAGCACCACCTGGGTGCTAAGGTCACTCGCCGTTCACCCTATATCCACTGCTACGGTGCCTACGTGCTCAACCCCACGACGCAGAAGGTGGACACCTATCTGGCGAAGGTCACCGTGATGTGTACGGGTGGCTGTGGAGCCGTCTACCTCACCACCTCGAACCCCGTCATCGCCACGGGTGACGGCATCGCTATGGTCTATCGCGCCAAAGGAACGGTACAGGACATGGAGTTCGTGCAGTTCCACCCGACGGTACTCCACAACCCCAATGAGACACACCCCGCCTATCTCATTACTGAGGCCATGCGCGGCTACGGTGGCATCCTGAAACTGCCCAATGGCGAGACGTTCATGGAGAAGTATGACGAGCGCCTGTCGTTAGCACCCCGTGACATCGTCGCCCGGGCCATCGACAAGGAGATGAAGATCCACGGCATCGACCATGTGTGCCTCGACGTCACCCATAAAGACCCCGTAGAGACGCGCCACCACTTCCCCAACATCTACCAGAAGTGCCTCTCTATAGGCATCGACATCACCACCGACTATATCCCCGTGCGTCCTGCAGCCCATTATATGTGCGGCGGCATCAAGGTAGACCTCAACGGCCAGACCTCTATCGAGCGTCTCTATGCCCTCGGCGAGTGTTCCTGCACAGGACTACACGGCGGTAACCGCTTGGCATCGAACTCACTCATCGAGGCCGTCGTCTACGCAGAGACCGCTGCCCAAGACTCCCTCAAGCACATTGACCTTTACGACTTCAACGAGAAGGTGCCCGAGTGGAACGACGAGGGGACGATGACCAACGAAGAGAAGGTGCTCATCACCCAGAGCGTACGAGAGGTCAACCAGATCATGTCCAACTATGTGGGCATTGTGCGTAGCGACCTGCGCCTGCACCGTGCCTGGGACCGCCTCGACATGCTCTACGAGGAGACAGAGAACCTCTTCAAGCGTGTGAAGGCGTCCAAGGACATCTGTGAATTGCGTAACATGATCAATGTGGGTTACCTCATCACCCGTTTCGCCTTGGAGCGCAAGGAGAGCCGCGGCCTCCACTTCACTATCGACTATCCTGTCCACGCCTACGATAAATAGAGGTAAAAAATAAGAGGTGAAAGAAGTAAGAGGTGAGATTTTTCTCGCCTCTTTATCGTGTTAATGAGAACTTGACGGAGAGGCCGAAGTCGTGGGTGGTTGTGGGATAGCTGCTGGAGGATAGCAGTGGGGTGTTGGTCTGCGAGTCGTAATAGGCGGTGAGAGTGAGCAGACGCGAAAGGGTGTAATCGGCCATGAAGGAGAGTTTGAAGGCAGAGTTGCCACTTGAGGCGGAGGAAATGCCCGAGGCGATATCACGGGTGATAGAAGCCTGACTGCGCAGAGACACGTCGAGACGCAGGTTCAAGTCATGATTGACACCGGACTTTGAACTTTGAGTTTTGGAGTTTGATTTTTGATCCTGAGACTTTGAGTTCTTGCCCTTCTGGGCCTTGCCAATCTTACGGTTAGCCTTATTGCCGAAGAGGTTGAAGTCCTGAATCTTATAGCTGAAGCCAAGAACCCAGTCACGGCTGAGGGCTTCGTTGAGCTGCACACTGGTCATGGAGAGGTTAAGTACTCGCGTGGTGCGATACTCAACCTTCGCCGTGAGGTTGTTCTGGAACGTAGCATCGATACCCAGCAGCGGAGAGAAGGCCTCGTTGATGCTGACAGTCGACACATTATACATCGACGACGGCTGGAGGGCACCAGTGCTCATGCTGGCGATGAATCCCAGACCGTTCATATATTCCTGCCACGAACTGTATGAAGCATAGCTGCCGACACTGTAAACGGACTTATAGGCGTGGTTGATGTTAACGCTCTTCAGATGGTCGCGGATCCAAGGTAACTTCGAGAGTCCGGAATAACGGAAGGACCAGTTAGGCAGCATGCGTGTGATGGCTGGGAAGATGTCGAGCGACGAGCCTGCCCCTACCGTATAAGCAGAGAGGAAAGCTGGCACGAGGACATCGGCCCCATAAGGGTTGACAGGTGAAATGTCGGAGGTGGGTAGCGAGTAGGTGGCAATGGCCTCGTCATACTGTGCCTGCACACGCTGCTGGAACTGAGGGATGAGTTCGCGGAAGTGGTCGAAGGCGTCAGACTGGTAGCCGTTATTGGCGTCACCCATACCAGCAAGTGAACCCCGGAGCGAGATGGTGGTCATGTTGAATGAGCCACTATAGGTGGTGGGCATGCCAGCATACATGAACTGGATGCTACGGGCACGGTTGTCTGTACGCGAGGCATTGAGGTCGATCTTCAGGTCAGTGACAGGCTCCAGGACAGCACGGATCTGCAAGTCTTTGTTGCTGTTGACGGTGGCCGACGACGTGGCGACGCTGTCATTAGTGAGCAGCCAGCCGTTGTCGAAGGCCTTGTCGATATAACTGTCGCCAATCAATCCGAAGGCGAAGTCGAGACCTGGCGATAGGACACTGCCTGTGCGCTGGCCGAACATATCACCCACATTGGGAACGAAGCCTGGCAGGTTCATCGTGTACTGGCTGCGGAAACTGATATTCATGCTGCGTACCATCATCAGCAGGCGGGCCGCACTCTGGGCCGGCTTATACCACCACTCGTTCTCGAGAGGTTCCTTGGGCACCACACTGATCATCAGCTGGACGGTATCGCGGTTCTTGATGAGAATCTTGTTCTGGTCGATGACCTTGTACTTCACGTCATAGGGTTTCCCCTCCTTGGTACGGGCGGTGACGATGAGACGCTTGGAGTTCTTGTTGTGGGCCACGGTGGTTGTGGTGTCCATCTTCAGGGTGATCTCACGCTGATATGACTTGGGGGTCTTCGTTTTCTGGTCGTCCTTACCGTCCTTGGCATCCTTAGCGTTCTTGGCATTGCGGCTATTACGCTGATTATTGTTACGTCGTGATGTGGAGGCTGCCTTCTTGAAACGTTCGTTGGCAGTCTTCAGGAACGGGATGTGATTATAGAGCGTCTCGAGGTTGAGGGAACTGTTGATGGTGAGGTTACGGTTGGTGTTGATGGTATTGCCATAGCTCGTGCCATCGTCCAGCTCCGTTCCTCTCACCCATGCGTAACGGGCCGTATAGGAAGCATCGCTGTTAAGCCAGTCGAAGATGGGCAGCTTATTCAACGGCAGCTGGTAGCTGGCGGTGACCTGCTGCTGGTAGTCGAGCGGTGTACCGAGGTTGCGGATACTCTGCCAGACGGAGTCTTTCCAGGCCGTATAATGATCGGGATAGAGATCTTTGTTCACAGGAGTATATGGTTCCTCGATCTGTGCCCGGGTGCCAGACTGGAAGTTGAAGTGCAGATTCTTGGTGAAGTCCCATCGCAGGGTGAAGTCACGGTTCCAGAGGAACTGCTCGTTGAAGCGCAAAGGCATGCTCTGGTTCTCGAGGCTTTCGAGGTCGCGTTCCTGCATCTCGTAGTAGTCGCGTGACATCTGGGTGTTGAAGCCGATGTTCTGTGGCAGATAGTTCAGTCCGAGTGCCTTGGGGAAGTTGAGCCACTTCGACTTGCCCTTGAGCTTCTTGAACGGTTCCCAAGTCTTATAGACGGGCGAGTAGGTATAGCTGAGTGATCCGCGCCACTCGTCGCGCTTCTCATAGACAGTCGTCTCACCTGAGGTGTAGTAATGCGAGTGGCTGTAGGAGAATGAGAAGTTGGCGGGGTCGTAGGGCATGGGATGACGCTTGGTCTTCAGTCCCCAGCGGATGTTGGAGAGGGCGAAGTTGGTGTTGGTGGTCTTTGTGACTGCCAGCGACTCGATACTGTCGCGCTCATGCTGTGAGGCAGCTGCATCAATGGCGTCGCCAAGCAGCATGTCGTTGTCGAGGGGGTTATAACGGGGACGTATCTCATCCTTCGTCACAGAATAGTAGAGCGGTGCACTGACCTTTGCCTTGTCGGGAAAGAACTTGCCGAGTTCGAGCGAGGTGGTGACGGAGAAATTCTTCTGCGTATCCGTAGAGCGTTGCATGACGCCCTCCTCCAGTCCGCCGAAGCCGTCGCTGACATAACGGCCTGTCACGTTCACATAGCCGAAATCGGAGAGCTGTACCTTCAGATTTCCTGAGGCCGCCCAGCCACCGTCGTTATTGCTCTCCAGCAATCGCAGTTCGTTGACCCAGACCTCACCCGACTTAATCTCTCCTGACACGTTGCGCACACCGATCATCATCACCTTCACGTCGCCGATGGTGGGGTTACCCATCACGCTGACCTTATTACCGGGGCTGTCGGGGTCGTAACCGCTGAACAGCTGGTTATAGCTGGCACCACCTTGGGACTTTTTCACGTTACGGTCTTTCTTCACATTCGTGAACACGCTCAGGTCGATGTCGAGCATGTTCTCCTGTGGCCACACCTGACGGCGGTCGGCATTGGAGTATTTGTTGTAGTCGCTACGGTCGGGCGTTAACTGGAGGGGTATCTCGTATTCGTAGTAGTTGTTCTTGTAGTCACTACCCAAACGGATGAATACGGCCAGCTGGTTGTCTTGCAGGTTGGTAACATCGGGCACGAGGTGGTTGGCGTGGACAAACATCTGCAGTCGCTTATACTGCCTGAGGTCGAGCGACGTCTTCTTGTAGACAGCCTTCGACTCGCCGTGTTGCATATTCTTCACCACCATGTTCAGGGCCTGCTCGTTGTTCTCTACGAGTTGTGGCTGTGAGGGGTCTGTAGCACGACTGATGCCCGGTGGTAGCACATAGTTCACAGGAGTCTTATCGTTGTTCTCCTCGATATTGACGGCACTCACCTCGAAAGTGGCGGTCTCTGTGGCCGAGGTGTTCAGGCTCTGCTTGTAGATACGCCACTCGCCACGCACGAGGTCGAGACTGCCAAAGCGCAATACGATGGGCTTCTGGAAGCCTGTCATGAACATTCGCATGAAGCGCATGCTGGTGAAGTCGTTGATGGCTCCTATCCGATTCACGTATTTTGTGAGGGGGATACGGAACTGGTACCAGTTGACACTCGCCGTGTCACCATTACGGAGCTTCACACTGCTGGTGCGCATATCGGTAATAAAACAGTCGGCAGGAGGCGCTCCGTTATGGTAGGCATCGAGGATCTCTGGCGAGATGCGCACACGATACTGGTAGTAGCGCTCCTGCTCGTTCAACGTGAAGTCCTGGTTGATATCCTCCACATCCGGGCCTGCCTTGTAACTGGTATCGTATGACTCTGTCTGATCCTCCGTCTCTGGCGAGTTACCCTGAGGATTGTTATACAGCTTATAACGGTCGAGGATGCTCCGTCGCTCGTTGTCGTAGTCGGAACCACGGAAGTAGTGGTAGTCGTCGCCAGCAGGGTCGTTACGCCAGGCCTGAATGATACTGTCGTTGGTGATGGTACCACTGTTCACCACCTCGTCGAGCCACTGCTTATAGGCCCCGTACTCGCGCTCTTCGTCGTCGTTGAGTCCGTTGAGTCCTGTATCCTGAAGGCGTCGCGACCCGCTGGTGGTGGCGAAGGCATAGGTCTGAGTGGCCTGCACAGGAATCTTACCCCACTGGGTGGTGGTATAGTTGCTGGTGCCGTCGACAGGCATGCCACTCTCATAGAACTTCTTCCCGTCGCGCAGGATATCCTCGGAGATCTCACCCAGATCGAAGTAGAGGTCACCGCTGTAATCTGAGGCGTTGCCCTGCTGACGGGTATAGATGAAGGGGTCGAGCATCCAGAACTCGATATACTCGATGTTGGCCTGTTCGAAGTCGTTGGTCTCGAGTTTGCGCATCATGCCTCCCCACTTCGTCTCGGGCTGTCGGAGGGTTCCGTCGCTGTTGAAGTCATGCGTCAGGTTGTAGGGTCCACGCTCTGAGGGGTAATAGGCGAGGTTCAGCACAGACAGTGTCGAGGTGGCGCCGTTGTAGGTGCTCTGGTCACGGTTGGGATAAAGTTCTTTCACATACACCTCTCTCACATAATGGTTCGACAACTGGTCCAGGTCGCTCTTGATGTGACTGGGGGTGAGCGTCGAGCTGCGCCGCGTAAAGATAGGGTCTACATTATACCACGCCAGAAGTGCGCGGTTATAACCACTGGTGACGCCAGTCTTGTCAACACTCTCAGAAAACATCGTCGGCACACTTGAAAGTGTCCACGACTTAGGTTGTCCTACAGAGATGTAATTCTTCGTGTTCTCGAAGTCGTCGATATATGAGGCATTGTCCTGTGTGTCGCTGGCGGTGCCTGCTATCAGCTGGGCGAACTCTCCCGTAAAGGAGATGTGGGAAGGCTGCTTCACATGGAGGAAGGGTATCTTGTTGAGCATCGATGTGAGCCACTGCGACTCCTGCTTCCAGTTGACGTTCAGACCCCAGATGGTGTTGTTAAGCGGCTCCTCGCCCATCGTTACCTTCGAGATAAGTGCCTGCTCGGAGAGATGCATCAGCGTACCACCCAACTGGAAGTTCTTCGAGAAGTCATACTCCCAGTTCAGACCGATCATCGTCTTTCGTTGCATACCATATTCGGTGTTCGACTCCAACGACACGCTGACATTCGTACCAGCGTCGATGATGCTCTGGTTCAGGATAGTCACCTCACCAGCAGAGTAGTCCACCGAGTAGTCGGAGCCTTCTGTCAGTGTCACACCACCAGCAGTGACGACGACAGAGCCACGAGGCACGTTGTAGGCACCCAGCGAGATGACGTTGGCAGAGGAGCCTTTATATAGGCCCGTCATCATGAACTTATCCTTTTCGGCATTCTGCTTCGCCACCGTCTTCGTGGAGTCGTAGAGCTGGCTGAACACATAGGTCTCTGCCTCTTCAGCACTCAGTCCGTTCTTCCGCAGCTGGGTACGCAGATAGTCGCCGAAAGGCTCTGCTGAAGGCAGGAACACCCTACCATTCTGCACGGTATAGCCTTCCACAAAGTCGAAATAGCCGTTGGAGTTTGGCTTGTTATTATTATCCAGACGGTCACAGCCTAAGAGCTTAATGAGCGACGTACCCTTCACCCGCTGGTCAGGGATGTAGGTCAGATAGACACCTGCCGTATCACTCTGGTACTTGATGTCGAGGCGGAACTTTTCCTTCTGCACCGTCGAGGCCAGATAATAGACGTTCTTCATCATCAGCCGCCAGTTATACTGGGAGGGATTACAGGAGGTGTTACGCAGTGCTTTGACAAAGAGGGCCTGAGAGGTCTCAGTGAGGTCGCTGGCAAACTCACCCACCTGATAGGTCTGACCTCCCAGCGTATACTCGTATGCCACAGCCAAGACCTGATCGGTTTGGAGTCCTGTCTTCAGGGAGATATATCCCAACGACTTGTTGATTGTGTACTCTGATGAACTGAGCAGACGGGCACTCGACAGTTTCTCGTAGTCGATACCATTCTCGAAGTTGGGTATTCCCATCAAGACCGTACTGGTCTGATCGAGGTCGCGGGCAGCAGCATAGTTGACGGCAAGGGTCTCATATTCGGTGTTGGCCGCATTGCTTGGGACTGCCTGTCCTTTCACGCTCCAATAATTGTTTCCCACCCGTGACTGTTCGCCAAGGTCTGCCAAAGCGACAATGTTTCGTGTATTGGTCGTGGTACCCGATTTGTTCGTCACCCACACCTCCACGCGGTTAATCTCTACACCTGTGGCCAGGTTCGGCAACTTCGACATGGCCTCATCGTAATGCTCACGGAAGTAATGAGAGAGGAAGAAATGACGATTCTCCTCATAGTCGGCGGCATCAAGTTCGAAGGCTGTGGTCTGAGTACCGCCCTTCGAGGATACGCTCTTCGTCGAGGACTTCTTCTGAGAGAGCACCGTCTGTAACTTCAGTTTGCCAAACTGCATGTCGGTCCTGATACCAAAGAGACTCGAAGCGCCCTTCACCAGCGAGTTGTTTGAGGGGAACGACACGTTTCCACCTTCCACGAGCTTGATAATCTCATCCTCCTTGCCTTCGTATTTCAGTTTCAGGTTCTGAGCGTCGAAATCGAAGGTGGCATCGGTGTTGTAGTTCAGGTTCATGTTCACCTTGTCGCCCACCTTGCCGTTCACACTCAGGTTAATCTTCTCGTCGAAGTCGAAGGCTGTTGTCTTACGGTTTCGGATAGGCAGCGAGGGATTATCGATGCTCTTGATATTCGCACCGACCTTCAGCTCTGCCGTTCCCTGTGTCTTGATGCGCACACCTCCGGGACCGAAGATCTTCTCTGCCGGCCCCAAGTCGAAGTGCATGTCGGCGAAGGAGAACTTATCTTGTCCCTTGGCTGTCACATTCTCTGCATTCTTCTTACGGAAGAAGTCGTGCAGGACACGCTGTTCACTCCACTTGGCATATTCCTCTGGAGTCATCAGTACAGGGGCGTTCAGATAGGAGTCACCTATCTTTGACCCCACGTAGTAGACGTTGGCGGAGTCGTCATATTCCACTGTCTGACGGATGTTGTCTGGACGCTTCAAGTCTATGGCCGACGAGTCGAGGTCTGCCACCTCAACAGGTGCCGTCTTCTGTATCCGCCAACGGGCCTTCTGAGTGCTCAGCGAGTCTTCTTGCGCCTGCGCCCGCGAATAAAAGAAGATAAAAGAAGATAGAAGGAGATAGAAGGAGATAGAAGACAAAAGACCTACTGCTTTCTTGCACGCAGAAGTCATGTCCTCTATCTTCGTGGTCAAGACCACGTATCTTCTTATATCTTCCTCTATCTTCTTCACTTGATCTGTTTCAAGGCGAGCTTCACGACTTGCTCTACTGGCAGGTCGGGCTGCTGCTGTAGAATCTGCATCACCACCTTCTGAGTGGGAGCGGGTGCAAAGCCAAGCATCGTCAGAGCACTGACTGCCTCGTCCTTCACCTGATTGTTCACGGGTGCCTGCACCTGGCCACCAGCTGGAATCTCATCGGTAATGCCAAGAGCAACGATCTTGTCTCTCAGATCCACGATGATACGCTGGGCCGTCATCTTACCAATACCCTTGATATTCTGTATCAATCGGGCATTACCAGTAGATATGGCATTGCACAGCTCACTGACGCTCATGCCAGAGAGCATCATACGGGCCGTATTGGCCCCCACGCCGTTCACAGTGATCAGCTGCAAGAACATCTCGCGCTCTTTCCTGTTCACAAAGCCGAAGAGCACGTGTGCATCCTCGCGAATAGCCTCGTAGACATAGAGCTTCACCTCTTTCTTTCCCTGAATGGCACTAAACGTGTTCAGCGAAATGCTCAGACCGTAGCCCACGCCACCAGCCTCCACCGTTGCCAGGGCCGGTGTCAGCTCAGTCAGTTCACCTTTGATATATTCAATCATATTGTTGTCGTTTACGAGAATTTACCTCTTTATTAACGTAACTGTAGTAGGTTTTATTGCATCTTGAGGGAAAAAACGGAGTTTTGGTATTGCTGCATAAACAAGAAATGATAGTTCTTCGATAAAAATCTGTGCAAAATGTAACATAATTCGGAAAAATAATGTACTTTTGCACGCAGGAAGAGAGAATCAACCGACAAAAGACATTAGATTATGAAGAAAATCAGAGCAGCCGTCGTAGGTTACGGCAACATTGGAAAGTATGCCCTCGAGGCATTAGAGACAGCCCCCGACTTCGAAGTGGCAGGCATCGTGCGCCGCAATGGTGCAGAGAACAAGCCCGCAGAACTGGCACAGTATGAGGTGGTGAAAGACATCAAGGAACTGAAAGATGTCGATGTGGCCATCCTCGCCACACCGACACGCTCGTGTGAGGAATATGCCAACATGATACTGCCCCTCGGCATCAATACCGTCGACTCGTTCGATATCCACACTAATATCCGCGGCTATCGTGAGCGTCTGATGAAACTCAACAAGGATACGAATACCGTCAGCGTGATTGCTGCTGGATGGGATCCGGGCAGCGACTCCATCGTGCGCACCCTCATGCAGAGCCTCGCACCTAAGGGCCTCTCCTACACAAACTTCGGCCCCGGCATGTCGATGGGCCACAGCGTCTGCGTGCGCTCGAAGGCTGGCGTGAAGAACGCCCTCTCGATGACGATTCCCCTCGGCGAGGGCATCCATCGCCGCATGGTGTACGTAGAGTTGGAGGATGGTGCCAAGCTCGACGAGGTGACAGCAGCCATCAAGGCCGATCCCTACTTCGCTTCTGACGAGACGCACGTGTTCCAGGTGGAGAGCGTCGACGACGTTCGCGACATGGGTCACGGCGTAAACCTCGTCCGCAAGGGTGTCAGCGGCAAGACCCAGAACCAGCGTCTGGAGTTTAACATGTCGATCAACAACCCCGCCCTGACAGGTCAGGTGCTGGTGAACGTGGCTCGTGCCTCCATGCGCCTGCAGCCCGGTTGCTACACGATGGTCGAGATCCCCGTCATCGACATGCTTCCCGGTGAGCGTGCTGACCTCATCGAGCACCTTGTTTAAAAGAAATGACCGAAGTTAATATTGCGATTTTCGTGTCAGGCAGTGGCACCAACTGCGAGAACCTGATCAGACATTTTGCTGACCATGAGAGCATTCATCCTGCACTCGTGGTCAGCAATAAGCCTGATGCCTACGCTCTTGTGAGGGCAGAACGGCTGGGAGTGCCTACGGCCGTCACGCCGAAGGCCGACCTGAATAATCCCGACGTGATGCTGCCACTGCTGCGGAAGTATGACATTGGCTTCATCGTGTTAGCAGGATTCCTGCCACTCGTGCCGAATTTCCTGATCGACGCCTATCCGCACCGTATCATCAATATCCATCCGGCCTTATTGCCGAAGTACGGCGGCAAGGGCATGTGGGGTCACCACGTGCACGAGGCCGTAAAGGCGGCGGGTGAGACAGAGACGGGCATGACCGTCCATTGGGTGACGCCCGTCTGCGATGCCGGCGAGATTATCGCACAGTTCCGCGTCGCCCTCTCACCTGACGACACAGTCGACGACATCGCGGAGAAAGAACACCAACTCGAAATGGAATACTTCCCCAAGGTGGTGGAAGACATCATAAAGAACATCATAAAGAGAGGCGATCCAACTTAGGTGGTCGCCTCTCTTCTCGCTTTTTTGAAACTAATTCCCAATCAGAACGGCCCTCTGCCCATGCAACTGGTCGTGCCGATTGCCGTCAGGAACGCCGTGAGCGCGGCTACTATCACCTTCACCGCCAGCTCGATCATCCTTTGCTTCTTCATGCTTTTTCGATTAGTTATCAGGGAGTTATTGGGAGTTATCAGAAGTTAGCGGGAGTTATCAGACGTTACTTCTATATGCTGTATTTGCCCTCAGAATGATGTCTGCACTAAGAGTATTGTCCGTTAACTTCCAAGCGGTCGCAGACCGCTATAACTTCCGTTAACTTCCTTTCAACTCCCTTTCCCCTCATTAGCCCTCGCCGCCAGTCGTGTCAGCCTCTGGAGCCAGCACGTAGCTCAGCGGGGTCTTCTTCTGGAAGCGCTTCTTCTTGCCGTTCACGGTGCGCACCTCACTCTCCACGAGGTAGCCGAACTCGAACAGGCACTCCTCCTTGAAGGCTCGGCTGGTGAGCTTCTCGCCCTTCGTGTTCTCGGGGTTGAAGTTGATGTGCACACCGTTGATCAGGTTCTCGGCACCGGCGGCCACGGCGTCGGCGAGGTTCGTCTTGCCCTGCTTCTGGGCGTCGATGCTCGGCGAGAACGTGCCGAAGCCGTCGAGCTTCACGGGCTGGCCCTCCTTCAGCAGATGCACCATGCACTTCACCATCTCTCCCAGCACGAGCAGGGTCATCTCGTACGTACTCACCTTGTTGTGCTCAGCCATGTGCTTGGCCAGACCCTTCAGGTTCAGGGGCTCCTTAGAGTCCACCTCTGCAAAATACTTTCCAAACGCGGTGCTCTCATCGTTCTTGTTCTGACGCAGATTAACCACCATAGGAATTTCACTTCTTGCCATTTGTTTGTTCCTTTCTTTTTTTTAATTAGTTAAACATAAGCTTTTAAAATCACGATACAAAATTAGCTATTTTTCTTGAACTATGCAAGCTTTTTAAATATCCAAAACACCTTTCCAAACTTTCTTCGACGTTGTTCAACATTATACCAAAATATTTGGCATATTTTCTTGCATATCTCCGAACTTTTTCGTATCTTTGCATCATCAAACATGTTCAACTAATAATTCAATCAAATGCAATCAAGTAATGTCCCTTTCGCTCGGCCTTGCCGCTTGGCTAGTCCAAGAACTTCAAAGCAGTCGCAGACTGCTGTAACTTCCGTTAACTTCCCTTTAACTTCCTTAGGCCGAACGCAGTTGGCCCAAATGTACTTCCCCTACATCCAGCCCCACACAGCCTGGCAGAAACTCCGCTCTCTCCTTGTCGACGATCCCGCCCTGGCGCACCTCGCACAACTCCGCCGCCGCACCTTCCTTCCCGCAGAAGTAAACAAAATTTACCAAACGCTCGGGCGGCCATGAGCTGTCTTTTTCAGTGCTTTTACACCCCTCGGACTTTGGTATAAGGAAACTCCGACTTTCCTTATACCAAACTCCCACTTTCCAGTAAGGAAACTTTGAAGATTCCTCCATGCCCATCACCTTGCTTTCGATGACACAAACAAATGTCAAAAAAAAATATCCATAAGAAGTCTACGCTTGGGGGAGCGCAGTATAGCCATTCTGAAGCAGCGTTGCAGTGTTGCAGTTCTCTAAAGGGTATTTCCATACCCCAAAAATACTTCTATATTTATATATAAATATAGAGTTAATTTTTGTCTATAGTAGGATCTATTTTGGAACTGCAACACTGCAACGCTGCAACAGAGAGAGCAGAGCCAAACTCGTTTGAGCTATGCCGAGTGCCAGCAGTCTCGACGAAGTCAACGCTGCTTCAGCAAGGCACAACTTGTTCATTTGCAAAAATAACATAAATAACGTGGCAAAAGTTTGATGGTTTGAATATTTTTCTCTAAATTTGCCACAGATTTCACACTATACTGACAGAGAAGAGAAAACTATGAGCAACGTAATTGGAAGAAACCTGAAGGTGCTGCGCGAGGCCAATGACCTGACGCAGGAGCAGATGGCCGGCTATCTGGGTATCGGACGCAGCGCGTATGCCAACTATGAGGCGGGCGAGCGCGAGGCTCCGCTGGAGGTGCTGGAGCGGTCGGCATCGCTGCTGGGGTGCGAACTGGAGTTGTTGTTCGAGTCGGACGTGGAGACGGTGAAAGACCAGATGATGGTTTGCGCTTTCCGCACCGAGGGACTGACGGAGGCCGACATGAAGCAAGTGGCACGCTTCAAGCAAGTGGTGCTGGAGTATATGAAAATGCAGAAAATGCTCGGAGAATGAAGAAGTTAGCCAAAGAATCCATCGAGCAGTTGGCACTGAAAATGCGGTTACAGGCGGGGCTGAACCCGTCGGAGCCTATCCACACGAAGACGCTGCTCAGGAAACTGGGCATCATGGTCATCTACCGCCCCCTGTCGGAGAAGGCCTGCGGACTCTCGATGCGCTCAGCTGACGGACGCGGGAAGTTTATGTTCATCAACTCCAACAACTCGCGTGGTCGCCAGCATTTCACTATCTGCCACGAGCTGTTCCATCTGTATTACGACGAAGAGCCGAAACCGCACATCTGTGGCACGCCTGGCTTGGAGAAAGACCCTGCAGAAATCAACGCCAACGCCTTCGCCTCGGCCCTGCTTTTGCCACAGGCCGGCGTGCTGGAGTCGATACCTACGGAAGAGATTGTGAACCGTCACGTGACCACCGCCACGATGCTGCGCCTGGAGCAGTTGTTCGGTGTCAGCCACCAGTCGCTCTGCTATTGTCTGCGCCACCTGCGCCTGCTGACCGAAGAAGAGTTGCAGGATCATTTGGCCGAGAGCATGGAGATTCAGCAGATTGCAGCAAAATACGGCTACGACCTCTCGCTCTACCAGCCGGGCAACGAAGGCGTGGTGATAGGCGACTTCGGCGAGAAGGCCCGCCTGCTGTTCGAGCAGGAGCGCATCTCCGAGGGCCACTATGTTGAACTTTTGAATCTGCTGAAATAAAGATGGCTAAAGGAGCGAAAATACAGATTGTTCTGGATGCGGACGTGGTGATACACTTCGCCAAAGGAGGACGGCTCAGTCAGTTGCCCTGCATTTTTCCCGACTACGAATACGTGCTGCTCGAAACCGTACACGAGGAACTGTTGTCGGATGTTAGGACGCAAGTTGACAACCAGATCATGCTTCTGAAGAACATCACGCTCCACCCCTTTGCGCCTCGCGGCGAGATGCTTCGCGAATATGCCATGCTGAGAAGTCGGTTCGGCAAGGGCGAGAGTGCCTGCTTGGCCTATTGCCTGTTTACGCACAACGTGATAGGCAGCAGCAATCTGCGCGATATCCGCGCCTACTGCCTGGAGAATCAGATTACCTATCTCACAACGATAGACTTCCTTTGGCACGCCTGGCGCAAGCACCTGCTGACCACCAACGAGGTTAAGACGTTCATCAGCGAAGTGAGGTCGAAAGGCAGCATCCTGCCCGAAGTGAATATAGAGAAGTATGTCTGTGAGACGGTGTTGTAAGTGGTAGGCAAGCTAACGGTGTATGCAAATTCGCACTTAACCAAACGGTTCTATTAAAAGATGTGTAAAAATGTGCTTGGTTGTAAATAATATCGAAGATTATTTTTAATTTTGCAAACCAAAGAGGTCATTGCAAAAGAAACGATGAGTAATAAATAAAAAGAACTATGGGTGCTACAGTTAAAATAAAAGAGCGTACAAGACCACTTGTCTTGCCAATAGCGCAGATTCATAACATTCAGAGGAAGGGAACGGATAGTAATTTGGGCGTTCTCTACTCTCAGCCATTCCCTTCTACGAGGACGGGAGCTATATTCAATGCCTTTTCCTATCCAACAAAAATTTCCGCAGAGGCCGAGGCTCTTTTTATTGCTTGTCACACTAATATTGGCGATACGATACTTGACCCCTTTGGAGGTAGCGGGACAACTGGTATAGCAACAAAACTGGCGGATTCACCTACTGATTCTATGAAAGAGATTGCCGCAAAAATGGGACTGAAACCTCAATGGGGACCTCGCAAAGCGGTTGTCTATGAAATAAGTACCATTGGTTGTCTGCTGGGCAAAGTTATGTGTAATACCCCTTCCCATTTGTTTGAATTTTACGCCACAGCATTACTGGATACCGTTAAGAAAGCGTATGGCAAACTATATCAGGCAACAGACCCGAAGGGCAACAATGGGCACGTCAGATATGCAATATGGAGTGATGTTGTAAGATGTCCGCATTGTCACGAGACATTCAGGTATAGTGATGTTGCCGTAGAAGACAACCCCATGAGGATGCATAAAGAGGCAGATTGCCCATTATGCGGAGGCAGGATAAACACTTCAGACGTTGAGCGTGTGACAGAACTGGTCCACGACAACAAACTTGGTGTCGATGTCATGCAGAAGAAAAGGGTTTTGTATAAAATATACGGAGAAACTGAAGGGCAGAATTGGAGCAGGTTTGCTACCGATGAGGACAATCAAGCCTATCTTGACTTGGTTCGAGAACTAGACCTGTCTGACGTTCCTGACTACAAGATTCACTGGGGTGAACTTTATCGTCACGGCTATCATTTTGGTATTACCCATCTGCAACATTTCTATACACAGAGGAACGTCTTTGTATTGTCGAAACTGTGGAAGCAAATAGAGTCGTACCCTGCCGAAATACAGGATGCCTTGAAAGTGTTCCTGCTGAGCTACAACAGTTCGCACTCTACGCTTATGACACGTGTTGTGGTGAAGAAAGACAGCAAGGACTTTGTCATTACAGGGGCACAGCCGGGAGTGCTTTACATCAGCAGTCTCCCTGTTGAAAAGAACATTTTCCTTGGATTGCGACGAAAGATAAAAACTTTTGTAGAGGCATTCCAAAAGACAGAGTCCTCGAATAGCGTGGTAGAATTCCGTAACGAAAGCAGTACCCATATTGCTCTGGAACCCAAATCGGTTGATTATATATTCACAGACCCGCCCTTTGGCGACTTTATCCCTTATTCTGAAATCAACCAGATAAACGAGGCTTGGCTTGGAATTATTACTGACAGCACCGACGAAACGATTATCAATGGTTCGCAAGGCAAATCTCTTTTGCGATATCGTGACTTGATGCAACAGGTATTCAGCGGTATGAGCCGAGTCCTTTCCGATGATGGCAAATGCACTCTGGTGTTTCATTCAGCCAAAGCCGAAATATGGCGTGCTATTGTTGACTCCTACAAACAGGTGGGATTTGAGTCAGAAAATGTGAGTATGCTTGACAAGAAACAGTTTACTTTTAAGCAGACCAACTCTAACGTCACTGTCAAAGGTGACCCCCTCATTCTGCTCACTAAGACGCATCAAGAATGTGGTCCCTGTAGATATGTAGATGACAAGACCATCGCCAACGAACTGATAAATTCCAGCGGAGGAAGCACAGACAAAGATGATGCTGTCAGTAATTTTTCCAAGTACATCATGCGGTGTATAGAAAACAATGTGGAGATTACACTTGACGCGAAATATTTCTTCAGGTAGCTCATGAATAAGCAGAAAGTGCTGGGCCAGTTCTTCTCGGGTGTCAGATTAGCGCATTTGATTTCGACGCTCGTAGACAAGTCACATGTTAAGTCAATAATCGACCCCATGTGTGGCATAGGTGATATGTTTTCTGCTTACGAAGATGCGGAGAAGACAGGCGTTGAGATTGATGCAATTGTTAAGGAGTATGCCCAAAAACGCTACCCGGCGGCAACGATATTTTGTGGAGACGCATTCGCTCCCACTACCATTCAGCAATATTCCACAGAAGGTTATGACCTCGTAGTGACCAACCCTCCCTACGTCCGCCGTGAAACGCTTAACAACTCTAGCGGCATCCAAATGGAGGTGAGCAGCATCCGGCAAAGTCTGTTGGACTTTCTTGCAAATGTAACGACATTGACAGCAATAGAGAAGATTAAAATGCGGAGAGCCATCACCGATTTTTCCGGGCTTGCTGATTTGGCTGTCCCTTCCTGGCTGCTCTGTATGATGCTTGTCAAAGACGGCGGCCAGATGGCAATTGTCGTACCTAATTCGTGGCAAACGCGTGAATACGCCGCCCCCGTACAAACATTGCTTAAGGATTTGTTTGAGATAAAATATGTCATCAACGACGTAAGCAATACATGGTTTAAGGACTCTGCTCAGGTTAGGACTTCTGTTGTTGTTGCCAGAAGGTGCTGTCACGCAGACAGAAACACGAATATCACCTATATAGACCTTTATGACAGGGCAAGTACCCGTCAAAGTCTGTACGGCAACATTGGCGACACAGATAGATTTCAGAGTGTTGTACGTGAAAGAATCTCAATCCCTGGTATATGTGAGTTAAGCTGTATCAGACAGGCCGACCTCTATTCGGAGCAAATTACAGGACTCAGTCCATTGAGCAAACTCAGACAAATTGGGAATATTCCGAGTGAAAAGTTGAATTCTCTTTCTGATTATCAAGTCAAGGTGTCACAAGGCTTGAGAACTGGTGCCAATGGATTCTTTTACCTGAAGGCAAAACCTGGTGGCTATTATTCCTCCATATACCCAAAACTGGTGACTGACTCGGACGAGTATTTTGTCAGCGTTCTTCAAGGGCAGGAAGGACTTGGAGATACATTTTCTGTCTCCCCCCGACAAGCACACGGGCTATTGTATATTCAAGATGCTGCGACGTGCGAAGACCTTGCTGCGACACCTGAAACCAGCAAAAGGGGATATGCCACTCTTCCAGATGCACTTTCTGCATATATTCGCTTCTCAGAGCATTGTGAAATCAAAGGAAAGGCCATTCCTGAACTCTCATCGGTAAAGACCAATGTGGGTAAGCGTCAAGACAAGCTTTTCCGATTCTGGTACATGATACCCACGCTTCAGCCGCGTCACGTTGCAAAACTGTTTATGCCGCGAGTAAACAGCAAGGAAGCAGTTACTTACATTAACGACTCTGACGAGACAATGGTAGTCGACGCCAACTTCATCACGTTCAATATACTTGAAGGAAGTCGCTTAACAGCGAGAAGCCTGCTTGCCCTGCTCAATAGCACCTGGAGCAGAATCATTGTTGAGGAATGTGGCACGGTGATGGGTGGAGGCGCTCTGAAAATTGATGCAGTCCAATTCAAGAAAGCCTATTATCCTCGACTCTCTGACGAAGAGATTGCCCGATTGGATTCCTTTGGCGAAACCCTCTTAGCAACGTCTAAGCGGGCAGCAGATACGATAATCGGTGAAATCGACAATGTTTTGCTAAAGGCATTAGGATTTGACGACTTGAAGCAGGATGAAAAGAAGAATCATTTGAAGGAAATACTAAAGCAATATATCGAAACAAGATCATGATAGATAGACAGCAAATACAAAAAGCCAAGGAGTGTATCGCCATAGCCTTGCAAATGCAGGCAAATCGTGAACCTGAGTCAAGACTCCGTGAGAATTTCACGTCATATTTGCGACTAATGTTCCCTGCCGACACCAAATGGGTAGAAGAACACATCAGGCGGGGCGAGCACCGCGTCAAGATGGAGCGCAACAACCGCAAAGTCTCTGGCTTCATCGACAATTTTATAGCCAGTACAGCTATAGAATATGAGAAAAACCTAACTGTAAAGTCTGTCTTCGACGAGGGCTTTAGGCAAGTTCGCGAATATTGTGCTACTTTAGTCACGGATAGCTACGACAAGCATATTGTTCAAGGCGTTCTCTCTGACACCTTGAACTGGTATGTTTATGCCATTTGCAACGATGACAGCCTTGCCCCGTCTGAATATACGCAGGATAATATTGAACTGAACGAAATTGCAAGACTCAATATTACGACTGCCGATGAAGAAAGTGCCGAGCAACTTATTGTATTCCTGTCAAAGCATCTGGGCCGTGTAGGTGGTCGTCCCCTGAATGCCCAATCACTGGCGATGGACTTTGGTTTAGACAGCAAGTTTGCTGCGCCTTATATTGAGAATGTAATCGACTATATTGGCTCTCAGGTTTCCGCCAGTCCTGAATACTTCAAGATGATTAAGGACATGTGGACTTCGTTCACATCTATAGAAAAGTTGTCGCAAGAATTCATCGACTCCAACGAGACCTATTCGCATGAGTTCTATATATCCCTGTTGGCAAAGCTCTTATGCGCAAATTTTGTATCTAAGGAGGCTTTGAACTCTGATGACCGGCAACTTATTCAGATTGCCAATGGCGAGTTTTTTGAGAATCATGGTATCAGCAACTTCGCTGAGCACGACTATTTCGGGTGGCTGTTGAATGATAATTTTCATGCTTTGCTCCCCACCATCAAGACTATGCAGAGAGACCTGAGTGTCTATGACTTCTCGAGGTCTCAGGAAGAAGATTTGTTCGGCCTCATTATGGTGCAACTATCGGAAAAGGGCCACCGGCTATTGCTTGGTCAGGAGTTGACTCCCAGCTGGATTGCCGAAAAGTTGGTTGCCAACGTTATTTCCATGCTACGCAAGGGTGAAGTCCCAATGTTCGTGGACATGTGTTGTGGTTCAGGTTCAATGGTCGTTGCGACTATCAAGCACGTCAATGCATTCCTTGGCGATGACATTGAAGCCAACAAGCAAATCATCCAAAATTGCATTACAGGATTTGACGTAGATCCTCTTGCCGTCATTCTGGCCAAAATAAACTGGATAATAAGTGTGGGAAAAATCCTTGATAACCATTTTGACATGATGATACCCATCTATCATGCAGACTCGCTGTTTATCCATAAGCCCATATCAGAGGACAATAACAACAATTTGATTCTGACGCTCTTCGACAAGCAGGTTTTATTACCAGAATCGCTTTTGGCTGATAATCGGCTCTTATTCGATGCGATTGTCAACAAGTGCTACGACTGCATTACTGATGCCTACAATCGAGAAGACTTTGCTGAGATAATAGCAGAGAGTCTTGATGTCTCTGACGGAAAAACAGTGGATTTTGCCTACGACCTTCATAAAGTCATGTACGACTTGAATAAAGAAGGTAAGAATGGTATTTGGTCGTTCTTCTTGAAGAACACTATGCGTCCTAGCCTCGTTACTGCCAAATTCAATGGCATTGTATCAAATACTCCCTGGCTGGCATTAAGCAAGATTGCCGACAATCCCTATCATACTGCTCTCAATTTGTTGGCAAAAGATTTGGGCATCAAACCTTCTGATGCAAGTTTCCTGCATGTGGAACTAGCCACTATCTTCCTCTTGAGTTCAATCGGAAGATACCTGAAAGAGAATGGCGCGTTCGGATGTGTTCTTCCTCACTCCGTACTTGCAGGCCATCACCAGCAAAAGTTTAGAACGGGTGCATTTGTGAATTCTCACTTGCAAATAGACGCACGGTTCAATTCCTTGTGGTTGTTACCCGAAAGTGTTTTCAAGAACAAGGCGATAGTTGTCTTTGGAATGAAGCATCCTTGGGAAGACTTCTCATGCCTGCCTGGCATGAACATTATCAGCAAAGAAAAGGAAGAGCCAACCGTCTTCATCACAAAGGAATATGGTGGTCAGACAATTTGGACTAACGAAGAGGTACACCAGGCAGTCAACTCTTCTTCAAGTCCTCATTTTCAGCAGGGAGCCGATATCATGCCGAGAAACATCTTCTTCTTCAACCTTGAAGAGAGTGGCGGTTCTTATTCTATTAGTTCCATAACATCGAATTCAAGATACGCATATTTCCTCCAGAATATGCATAAAGGAAAGGACTACAGGATCCCTGAGGCCGTCATCCCTAAACGATACTTCTATAAGGTGCTGGTCTCCAACATTGTAACTCCCTTTGGCCTGTCAGAAGTTCCGTTAGCACTACTACCGGTAAAGGTAAATGCAGATGGAATGTGGGAAAGCTTGACGACCAAGCAGATCAACGCTATGTCGCGTTCGGTAAAAAACACCTTCAAAGAGATTGAACGCGAATACAAAATTCTCCAAGGAGCTAATCGGGACATCTATAGAAATGCGCTGAACTGGCGAGGGAAATTGGAAAAGCAGTGTTTCGGCGACAAAAAGTTCCTCGTGGTTTTTGGGGCTGGCGGAAGTAAGTCCTGCGCCACCTATATTAAAATGGATGCTTCTGACAGATACATCGTTGACCAGACTCTGTATTGGTATGCAACCAATAGTGAAGATGAAGCCCTGTATCTTGTAGGGTTGCTCAACAGCGATTCACTCACTAAAATCATTTCTCCCTATCAGCCAGAAGGACTGCAAGGAAAACGGCACGTTCACACATTGGCTCCATCATCAATTCAGCCATACGATGCTGATAATGTCGCTCACAAGCAACTAGCGGACATTACTCAACATCTCATTGACGAATTACATGGTTCCCATATAGACACAAACCCCAATTTAGGAACGCTACAACATCGCAGAATCAAGATTATGGCTCAGGTTGTGGAACTTCCCTCTTATCAGGAATATAGTGATTTGTGCGAAAAGATTCTATTGGGTAAATAATAAAAGAACTACATAGTATTTGATTTCTTAATATTACTGCCTATTCGAGAAAGGAGCTTACACAAACCTGTCAGCCAACACGGAAGCGTGGAACCCGGATCTGAAACGTGGTTTTAACAGGGCGAGCCACTACCTGCCAACTGTGCAGCGTGAGAGAGAAACAGACACCGCAGGACACATGTAACACACCCTTTTAGCAAAAGCTCTGATAATGAGCAGAAGACATAAAGAAACAGAAGAAAAACGAATATTCACCCCCACAGTGGAGTCTCAAGGAGACGGCCACTTAGAGCCAACGCCGAAAATAGCTTCGGCAAGTAATAACCATCACACCTCAGGCAGCAATATGATACAGACGGTAGTGAAGAGAGACGGCAGAATCATAGGATTTAACGAGCAGAAAATCATGGACGCAATACGCAAGGCGATGATACGCGTCGAAGAAGCCACACTCGAAGTGTTCTTGAATGACGCTACGCTCTCTATCTCCAGCCAGAATCTTCCAACAACTGTGACAACAAAAGAACTGTTGGCAAGTGTGATTGATGCATTGTCGACAGTGAAAGATGCTCTACCTGATGAAGAAGAGAAACGACAACGAGGTCGTCCCAAAGTGACCCGTCTTTTTGGTTGGATTGAGGATTCAAAGGTATATCATCTGGCACGAGACATCTGCCAACAAGTTTTGCATAAGTCTCTGGGCGTTATTAAGAATATCAAGCAATTTCTTGTTACGCTTATGTGCGCCTTGTTCAGAATTGATGATACACAGGAGCCTTACGGAAAGGTTACCCATTTCTACAATCTGTTCAAGGGACGGATAAAACTGCCCAGTTTGCGGACAATACAGAATGGTTATAAATGGTTCAGGGAGTGGAGTCGCAGCACGATACAAACGTGCAAGGAACGAGCGGAAGAGGCGTTACATGAGTCTTGGGAGAATATGGAACAAAAGATTTTTGAAGCGCTGAATCTCTACAAACTGCAATACGCAATGTAAAAAATGACAGGCAGGTGCGACATCAAGAAAACAAAGATGTCGCACTTGCTATTTATACGAAATTAAACGAAATTGTTGTACGCACTTTGTTGCGTACCTTTGCACCCACATTTGGAAGCGATTCCATTTGTGGGTTTCTTGTTGTTTGTGCGATTAAGAATAATTAACGCGATTTTTCTAACGCGCGGTGCAACCAAGGGACTATTATCAATTCGTTAGGGGCGTGATAAATCACGAAACTCCCTGGATGAACGAATCGGAAACGTAAGAAGTTCTAAGGGATGAAATAATGCCCTTGATTCTGAGAAGCGTATGATGTATCTTTGACGAAGAAAACGAGCGGTAAACCCGGACGCGGGAAATCTGCTATATATAAAATAAGTATAACAACTTTAATGGTCGTATAAGGAGCGACCTGTCGGGCGAAGTGAGCGAAGGAAGTCCTGCAGGTGAAAAGACGTCAATTTCGGAACTTCTTCACTCGCGAAGCAACGACAAATGAAGATTTTATTAGAGAAAGGTGATTCGGAGCAGCAGATAAAGATGGCCGAGGCATTGCTGGCTAATGGGCTGGTGAGTGCTATCGAGAGAGTGACGTACCAATGTGCGAAGGTGCAGAAAAGTGATGATGAGGTGGCTACGGCTGTCATCGAGGTTGTCGCTGAGTTCGGGGTGTGCACTCAATGGACGGCGGTTTATCGGGTGTTAGTGGACTATTGCGGTTGGGATAGCGAGATTGCTAAATTCTCGAAACGCATGAACAAACTTTTAATAGATGTACGTCTGAGCCACAAGTGTACCTATCAGTCGATTCAGAAACCGTTGGCTCAGAACAGCATTCTGCGGAAGAACTTTCTGGAGTGGAAGAAGTATAGAGTACCCTATGGCGACCGCGTGTTTTCGAGGCAGATGACAATCGCAGAAAAACTGATGAAACGACTATCTATCAGTGCCTAAATATACGATAGTAAGGTGAAATATACTATCTCAAAGTCGTTAAATACAGCATATTGGCATTATGCCTACTTTCGCAGCATCAATAGACCATTAAAGGCGTTGGCAACAGAAAAAAATGGAAACAAGAGTTTTGAAAGTGGTACGCCAGGGCGAGGCCTTCAGCGTACAGTCGACGAAAAGCGAGAACGGACAGATCCAGAAGTGCAATATCGTGCTGAAGGAACTGGGCGGAGGGAAGTTTGAAAACGAGTTTGTGTGTGCGATGCTGGGCAGTCTGGCTGCATGCAGGTTCTACGAGGGCGATGTGGTCTTGGCCACGCTCCGTTTCTCTACGCACGAGTATCAGGGACAGACGTTTCAGGAAATCCTTGCAACTGACATCGTGAAACTGGGTGAATAACAATTTCTGAGTTCTTGTACGGCTGAGTGAGGGAAGGAAGTTCCCAGGGTTAAATTGTCGACAGCTAACTACACTTCACTCCCCAGGAAAGACTCAGGCTAACAAAAAGATCAGAAATTATGCAAAAAGTTATTATTTCTACAGAGAGACAGGTAACGCTGGACGGTCTTTTGACCTTAGGCATGTTGGAGAACGGACTTCGCTCGGCAGACTTCATGTGCTGCGAGGATGTGGAACTGGATGCGTTCTCGGGAATTTTCAAGGTACAGGGTATGCGCGACGGCAACGTCTATTTGACGGAACAGCCTAAGCGCGTGAGGAACAAAGCGCTGTTCCGCGATGACAATGCCTCGCTGTCGCAGGGACAGGACAAGCGATGGTACTTCTATTTCTCGCTCGACGAGGATCAGTTGGAGCAGTTGCCCGAGAAACTGGTAAGGCAGGCAAGTGCTATTGCACAGAAAGTATTAAGGAAACTCATTTTGAAACAGCAGTAGTACGAGTATGATTAACTTAGTATATAAAGTGGGCGGCGAGAAACATTGCCGCCCCATTAAGAGCCTCGAAGAGATGATGGCGGTCTGCAACACCGAGGAGAATATCCGGAACTGGAATGACTATCGCCGAACTGGTGAGGATAGGTTCAAACATGCGCTGGTGCAGGTGAACTACAACTGTCAGGTGCCTGAGGGTGGACTGCTGAAAGGCATCAAGACGGTGAGCCCGTTCTTCTTCTACGACATCGACTGCCGCAACCGTGAGGAGTGTCGCCGTATCATCAGTCAGTTGCTTCAGATGAAGGATGAACTGGGGCTGGTAGAGGTGGCAGAGTCGGCCAGCTATGGTGTTCATGCTGTAGCCAGAAGAATGCCTGAACATACTATTTTGGAGTGCCAGGTGTGTACCTCTATCGTGACGCGTACCGAAATGGATACGAATAATAAGGAGAACAACCGTGTGGTATTCCACGGACCTGTTGATGCTGAGACTACGCCGTTGCTGGATGAGGCACTCTTCACGGAGTCGCTTTCTGACGAAGAGGCTGCCGCTGAGTATCTGCGCTTGAAGGAGCGTGAGGCTCAGGGACTGGAAGAGGTGCCGCCAGGAGCCAAGAAGGCTAATAAGCACTATAGGCCGTGGGAGGAAGAGAACGTAGATGTTGCAGCGTTGTCTTCGTCGAGACTGCAGGCGCTCGGCAGAGCAGGAGCAAACACCGACTCTGCGCTCGCTGTTGCAGCGTTGCAGTGTTGCAGTTCTCAAGTGGCCTATGACCCTGAGGCAAGGTACAATGGGGTGCTGTTTAAGGACATCCTCGCGAAGTATTGGGAACTGTACAACGACGGCAAGGAGCCTGTGGATGGTGACCGTAATGTGCTGACTTTCGAACTGGCGGTAACCATCCGCAGTATCTGCGGCTATTCGTTGGAGAAGATGATGGCGGTAGTTCCTAACTACTGGATAAAGCCCGACGGTACTTGTTCGCAGGATGATTTGGACGAGTGGCGCAAGACCATCGAGAGTGCGCTGAAGGAGCCGCGTAAGGGTATGCCTTACCGCTTGAAGCAGGTGCTGCAGGCGTTGAAGTCGCAGGCAGGTGTGAAGGCTTGTGGCGGTACGCTGACGACACCACCGCCGATGCCGAAGAAGTTGCCGCCGCTGATACGGTTGCTGACGAAGAACGTCCCCTGGTTCTACAAACCCGCTGTGGCCAATGCGGTGTTCCCGGCATTGGGTGTTCACCTGCACGGTGTGAAGTTCAGATATTGGGACAATGTGGAGCACGAGGCTACGTTTATGAACGTCTTGATTGGTCGTCAGAGTATCGGTAAGGGTACGATCAAAAAGCCTATCGAGTACATCATGGAGGATATTCGTCAGCGTGACATTCCTAATCGTCAGCGTGAGGCCGAGTGGAAGCAGAAGAACCCAGGGGCGAAGCAGAAGAAAGACCCGCGTCCGACGGATATCTGCATCCAGATGCTCATCGACAACCTGACGGATGCTGTCTTTAATCAGCGCATCGTGGATGCCAACAATAATGGCCTGCGGTTCATCTACACCATCGTTGATGAAATAGAGGGTCTGAAGAAGGTGACGTCGAAGGGTACGGTCGATGAAGTGGGCTTGCTTATCAGAAAGGCTTTTGATAACTCTAATGCCGGTCAGGAGCGTGTAGGCGCGGACTCGGTGTCTGGTATCGCTCCCTTAAGGTGGAACTTCAACGCCTCGACGACGCCTCCAAATGCAAGAAAGTTCTTTGTCAAGATGGTCAATGACGGAACGGTTGGCCGACTGGATATCTCGACCATTATCCGTAATGATGATGACGATGATACGCCTCCTATCCTGGGCATCTATGACCACACGTTTGCTGCCGAACTGAAGCCCTACATCGACCGTCTGGAGGCTGCCAACGGTCTCATAGAATGTCAGCAGGCTAAGCGCCTGTCGCTCGATATGATGCAGGAGAACAAGGATGCAGCCAAGCTCTACGAGAGTGAAGCCTACCGCGTGTTCTCGTATCGTGCCAACGTGATTGCCTGGCTCAAGGGGATGGTGCTCTACGTAGCTCATGGCTACAAGTGGTCTCGTGAGATTGCTGAATTTGTTCGTTGGTCTCAGCAATATAATCTGTGGTGCAAAATGTTGTACTTTGGGCAGCAGTTGGAGCGCGAACTTCGTGAAGAGATCGAGATTCAGCGCCAGTCTGGACCACAGAACCTGCTGGAGCTGCTGCCCGATGAGTTCACCAAAGAGCAGTACTACCAAATGCGCCAGCAGCAGGGCAAAACGGGCAGCGGTGACGGAACGCTACGCAGTTGGCAGAGTCGTGGATACATCGCCTACGACGAAGTGAGCGGGCGATATTGCAAAACGGAAACATATAAGTTGAAGTTCGGTCATAAAAATTAACGTTGCAGTTATAATTAAAGTATTATGAATGATGGAAAATATGAATAAGCAAGCCAGACTCTCCGAGCACTTTACGCTCGGGGAACTCACGAAGACGAGTGTGAAGAGTCTGGACGGGAATAGTCCGGGGCGAGAGGAGATCGAGAACCTGAAGCGGCTGTGCCTGTGGTTGGAGGAGTTACGCAGGCGGTATAATGAGCGGTATGTGATTTCGATTGGGGCGACACGCAGGGGACAGGCACCCTGTGATGTCTGCGACGATCACAGCGGTGCCAGTCCCCGTGTGTCGCAGGAGGAGCCGATTGTTATTACGAGTGGGTACAGGAGCGAGACGGTGAACAGATGCGTGGGCGGGGCGTATTCAAGCAATCATCTGACGGGTTGCGCCGTGGATATCCGCTGTGCGGGTGTGGAGCAGGCGCTGAGATATGCGGTGATCCTGCTGGACTATGCCGACGAGAGTAAGCAGGACTTTGACGAGCTGCTCATCGAGCGCAATCGCAAGGGGCACTATTGGGTTCACTTCGCCGTGAGACTTAAGGACAATCGTCGACGGACGATGTTCTTACTCGTGTAAAGAAGTGAGAAGGTCATTTTAAGAATGAAAGAATGAAAAAATGAAAGAATGAAAAAGAACGCTGCGGATTAGACTTCTGCAGCGTTCTTCAGTATTTCTGAGAGCGTAGGATGGATATGCACCATGTCGGCGAGTTCGCTGAGAGTGGTGTTCTTACACATCAATACGCTAACCTCTTGGATGATGTCGGCAGCGTGGGCACCGTAGGCGTGGCAGCCGAGGATAAGCCCTCCCCCTTGCCCCTCCGATGGAGGGGTGACAAAGAGTTTAAGCATGCCTTCTGTCTCGCCCATGGCAAGAGCCTTGCCGTTGGCACGCCAGAAGGACTTCTTGCAGACATACGGGATGCCCTGCGCCTTCAACTGATCCTCAGAGGGGCCGACACAGGCGGCTTCCGGCTCGGTGAAGATGGCAGCGGGCATAATGTCGAAGCGGATGCCGTCGGGCTTGCCGAGGATATGGTTGACAGCCCGCACGGCCTGCATCTCAGCGGCATGAGCAAGCATCTGCTTGCCGTTAACATCACCGATGGCGTAGAGGCCTGACAATTGACCATTGACAATTGATAATTGATAATTGTCATCGACGGGGATGGCACCATTGGGGGCGAGGGTGATGCCAGCGGCCTCGAGATTCAGGCCAGCGGTACGGGGCTTGCGGCCCGTTGCCATCAGGATCACGTCGGCGTCGATATCGGCCAACGACTGTACGGCGGTCTTCATCTTAAAGGTGATGCCACGTTTCTCAAGGAGTTTGCGTAGGCGCTTGGCAATGTCGCTGTCGAGGGCGGGGAGGCACTCCTTCAGATACTCGATGACCGTCACCTCGGAGCCGAAGCGATTGAACACGCTGGCGAACTCCATCCCGATGACACCTGCGCCGATGATGGCGAGACGCTTAGGGAGATGATCCAGTTGCAGCAGGCCGGTGGAATCGACAACGCGTGGGTCAGTCTTGATGCCCTCGATAGGTAGCCACTTGGTTTCAGAGCCCGTGGCGATGATGATGTCCTTGGCGGTATAGGTCTCTTCGCCAGCGCGAATCACGGGGACAGTTCCCATGATCTTCGCTTCACTGCTATCACAGGGACAGTCCCCATGATTCCCGAAAGAGGCCTTTTCACGGACAAGCGTAATGTTGGGATGCGAGAGGATGCCCTCGACCCCAGCACGGAGTTGAGGCACCACCTGCGCCATCCGCTCACGGGCCTCATCGAAAGTGGTACTATGGACGTAGGTCTTCGTGGGAATACAGCCTACGTTCAGACACGTACCTCCAACTTCAGCACCCTCGAAGATTGTCACCTTGAGGCCTTGCTTAGCAGCATATTCAGCGGCGCGGTAACCGCCTGGCCCCGCGCCGATGATGATGAGATCAGTTTCCTTCATTTTTCATTTTTTCATTCTTTCACTATTTCATTCTTCAACGACTTGTAAGTCGTAACGGGATGCTTCGCGGCGAGCACATCGTCGACACGGCCGATGGGCGTGGTGTGCGGGGCAGACTTCACCTCGTCGGGATTCGTCCAGGCCTCCTCGGCAATCTGGCGCATCACGGCGATGAAGCCATCGAGCGTCTCCTTCGACTCATTCTCCGTCGGCTCAATCATCAGAGACTCGTGGAAGAGCAAGGGGAAGTAGATGGTTGGCGCGTGATAGCCGTAGTCGAGCAGACGCTTGGCCACATCCATCGTGGTGACACCCGTGGACTTGTCCTTCAGACCATCGAACACGAACTCATGACAGCACAGGCCGTCGATGGGCAGTTCGTAGACATCCTTCAGCGACTCCTTGATGTAGTTGGCATTGAGCGTGGCCAGCGGACCTACGTGCTTGATCTCGTTGCGACCCAAGGTGAGGATGTAGGCGTAGGCCCGCATCATCACGCCGAAGTTGCCATGATAGGGCGAGACAACGGGGAAGAACGCCTGCAAGCCCTCGCGCACACCCACGGGGCCGCTGCCGGGGCCGCCTCCGCCGTGAGGCGTGGAGAACGTCTTGTGGAGGTTGATGTGCATCACGTCGAAGCCCATATCGCCAGGGCGACAGGCTCCCAGCATCGGGTTCAGGTTGGCCCCGTCGTAGTACATCAGGCCACCGCAGTCGTGGATGAGCTTCGCAATCTCAGGGATACGCGTCTCGAAGAGGCCGAGGGTGTTGGGATTGGTCATCATCATCGCGGCGATATTCGGGCCTTCTAGTTCTACTAGCCTTTCTAGATCGAATAGATCGACTAGGCCTCTAGAATCAGACTTCACCTCGATGATCTCTAATCCGCAGACGGCCGCCGAGGCGGGATTGGTGCCGTGGGCACTATCGGGGACAATCACCTTCTTACGGGCGAGGTCGCCACGAGAACGATGATAGTTATCGATCGTCATCAGACCTGTCAGTTCGCCGTGAGCACCTGCATAGGGTTTGAAGGTGAAATGAGCCAAGCCAGTGAGTTCACAGAGCGAGCGTTCCAGTAGTGACACAAGGGCTAACGCTCCCTTCACCGTCTCCGCGGGCTGTTCGGGATGCAAAGTCTGGAACTGCGGCAGGGCAGCCATCTCCTCGTTGATCTTGGGATTGTACTTCATGGTGCATGACCCAAGAGGATAGAAGCCTGTGTCGACGCCGAAGTTGTTATTCGAGAGATTGGTGTAATGGCGAACTACCGTCAGCTCGTCGCACTCTGGGAGATCTGCCTCCTCAGCACGCTGCATCGATGCAGGTATCTCGTAACTGCCAAAATTATTCTTTGGCAGACTGTAACCTTTGCGACCCGGCTTCGACAATTCGAATATCAAAGAACCATATAATCGATTATTCATAGGGCTGCAATCTTTACGAGGTTATCAATTTCTTCTTTTGTACGCTTCTCGGTAACGGCAAAAAGAAGTCCGTCTTCCAGTTTCACGCCTCCAAGTATGCCGGCATCGATGAAACGCTGATAGAGGGTGTCTACATCGCCATCATACTTCACGTAGAACTCATTGAAGAATGGTTTATCGTAAACAAGACGGAAACGACCTGTCTCCAAGAGTTTATCGCAGAGATAGTGAGCTCCGGCATACGACAGCTGAGCAGCTTCCTTCATGCCCTGTTTGCCCATCAACGAGAGATAGATGGTAACAAAGAGCGCCATCAGGCTCTGATTACTACATATATTAGATGTAGCTTTCTGGCGACGGATATGCTGTTCACGTGCCTGAAGGGTCAGCACAAAGGCCCGTTGATTGCGGCTATCCTTCGTCATACCGACGATACGGCCCGGCATCTTACGGATGAGTTTCTCCGTGCAGCACATATAGCCCACGTACGGGCCACCGAACTGCATCGGAATGCCTAACGACTGTCCATCGCCCACAGCAATGTCAGCCCCCCACTCGCCCGGGGTCTTCAATACGGCGAGATCGGCAGCCACGCTGTCGATGATGAAAAGGGCCTTGTGCTCATGACAGGCATCTGCAAAGCCCGTGAAGTCTTCGACGATACCAAACACATTGGGCTGCTGAACGATGACGCCAGCCACGCCGTCGAAGTTGGCAACTGAGAGATCGGTTACGCCATCCTTCAGGGGGAGCGTCTCCAACTCGATTCCATGATGCAGGGCGTAGGTATCAAGCACCTCACGGGTCTTGGGGTTCAATCCCTCAGACACCAGCACCTTATTCTGCTTCTTACCTGCGGCCACCGCCATCATCATCGCCTCGGCACAGGCGGTCGTGCCGTCGTACATCGAGGCGTTGCTGATGTCCATACCCGTCAGTTCGGCCATCATCGACTGATACTCAAAGATGTAGTGCAGCGTGCCCTGCGAAATCTCTGCCTGATACGGTGTGTAGCTCGTCAGGAACTCAGAGCGCGACAGGAGGGCGGGAATCACAGAGGGCGTGTAGTGGTCGTAGACGCCGAGGCCTGCGAAACAGGTCAACTGCTTATTCTGCGACCCCAACAGTTCGAAGGCCTGACGCACCTCCAGTTCACTCAGTCCGAGGGGAATCTGGTAATCGCCCTTGAAGCGGATACTATCAGGGATCTGAGCATAGAGGTCGTCGAGCGACTTGCAGCCCACCTTCTCCAGCATCGCCTGCAAGTCCTCCTCTGTATGCGGGAAATACTTATTCATAGATTATTCTTTACAGAATTCTTCGTAGGTAGCGGCGTTCATAAGCGAATCGAGTTCGCTCTTGTCGCTGAGTTCCACCTTTATGATCCAGTTCTCGTAGGCATCCTGGTTCACCAGTTCGGGCCGATCCTCGAGGGCCTCGTTGACTTCCACCACCGTACCGCTGACGGGCGAGTTCAGGTCAGAGGCAGCCTTCACGCTCTCTACGGCGCCGAACTCCTCACCTGCCGTTACCTCATCGTCTACTTCTGGCATATCCACATACACCACATTACCCAATGCGTTTTGGGCATAGTCCGTGATACCGATGAAACCATAGTCACCTTCTACTCTTACATATTCGTGCGACTCCGAGTAGTAGAGTCCTTCAATTACCTTTGCCATAGTTTTTATTTTTAATTATTCACTTCTTAACTATTCACTATTAACTTTTCACTTCTTATAACTCTTGTTGTAGAACTGCTTCTTCACCACCTTGCCAGGGAAAGTCTTCTTACGAATCTGGATCTCCACTTCTGTGTCGAGTTTCGCATACTGACTGTCAATGAGGGCCATGCAGACACTCTTGTCGACAGAGAGAGCGTGATAGCCGGTAGTGACCTCGCCGATGGGCTGGCCATCCTTCAATACGGTATAGCCGTGACGGGGAATCGCCTTGTCGGCAAGTTCGATGCCCACGAGTTTCTTCGCAGGGCCTTCGGTCTTCTGCTTGGCCAGTGCCTCTTTGCCGATGAACTCCTCCTTATCGAGTTTCACGAACATACCCAGTCCTGCCATGATGGGCGTGATCTCTTCTGACAGTTCATCACCATAGAGCGGCAGTCCCACCTCGAAGCGCAGGGTGTCGCGACAACCCAGTCCGCAGGGCTGCACACCAGCGGCAATCAGTTTGTCCCAGCACTCGCGGATATAATCATGGGAGGCATAGATCTCAAAGCCGTCCTCACCTGTGTAGCCTGTGCGACTGATAATCACATCGCCAATCGTCTTGCAGGTATAGAAAACCAGTTCACTACAAGGTAGTCCCAGCACCGTCTCCACGATATGCTCGGCCTCAGGGCCCTGCACCGCAATCTGGCCGTAGAAGTCAGAGCGGTTCTGCAGGTCGATGTCGAAGCCCTCGGCCTGCGCCTGCATCCAAGCCCAGTCCTTATCGATATTGGCAGCGTTGATCACGAGGAAGAAGTCATCCTCTCCAAACTTATAGACCAACAGGTCATCAACGGTACCGCCATTCTCGTAGCACATCATGCCGTAGTAGATCTTCCCCACAGGAGCTCCGGCTACGTCGTTGGTGAAGATGTGCTGCACATAGCGCTCCGCATCCTTTCCCTTCACCGTCACCTCACCCATGTGACTCACGTCGAAGAGTCCCACATGTTCG
The DNA here is from genome assembly GCA_017449495.1 of Prevotella sp. Taxonomy (GTDB): domain Bacteria; phylum Bacteroidota; class Bacteroidia; order Bacteroidales; family Bacteroidaceae; genus Prevotella. The sequence goes on from JAFTFO010000004.1 coordinate 47,855, forward strand.
CGCACTGCCTGATGTTCCTGTTGGATACCCTCATACTGGATGGGCATCTCGAAGCCACCGAAGGGCGACATGAAGGCACCCAGGGACACGTGCTTGTCGTAAAGACACGTTCTCTTTTCTTTCTTTTCTAATTCCTGTTTGATAGCCATCTTGTTATTCTCGATTTACTGATATACTATATTTACTATGACTCAATCACTCTGATGAAGTCGTTGTCGAGGTACGACTGTCCCAGTTCCTCTATCCTCATCACATCCTCGGCCGTCAGCCGCCACTCACCCTCACAGAGCGTTTCCCTGATCAGCGTTTTCACCTCCTCCAAGCTCAGCGTCGTATAATCCTTTAGGAAGGTGATGCGCTGGCGTACGCTCTGGATGCCTTTCTTCTCAAGCTTCTCGGGACCAGGGGTGATGGCATTGAGCATGTGGTCCATGTTCGTATCGTAGAGCATCGTCGAGTGTACGATGCTCCGTCCTGCAAGGTGATAGCAGGCCGTACCACAGACCTTCCGCCCGTCGATCATGATATCATTGTGGCTTGTGCCCGTTGCCTCGATGCCCATCTTCCTGAGCACCAGCAGCACCATCGTCACGAAACGGTTAAAGGCAAAGCCCACGTTTTCGCCTGAGGTGATGAAGGAAAGCATCACATTATCCCAATCAGCATACACACAGCCTCCCCCACTCTTCCGACGGTACATCTTGATGCCGTGCTCCCGGCAATAGGGCACGTTCACCTCGTTCTCCACCACCTGATGGCGCCCGAAGATGACACTCGGCTCCACCTGCCACATAAAGAACGCATCAGGCTCGTCGAGGTGACGGGCCACGTATTCTTCCATCGCCAGATAGAAAGACAACGGACGCACTTCTTCAGTTGGCAGAGTGATATATTTCATGTCTTAGGTCAGCCCTCTCGGCGTTACCGCAGGGACTTTTTTGAAACTTTTCTGCAAATATATGAAGAATTTACGTAATGACCAAGTATTTCTTTGCTTTTAACTCCCTTTCACTTATCGATAGGTGGCCTCGAGGAAGCGCAGTTCGGCCTCGAGCATCTCCAACTTCGCCATACGATAGCCAGCAGCACGGGCAATCTCGATAGGACGGGTGTAGAGATAATGTATCTCCATCGGACGGTGGAAGTCGTAGTCGAGTTTCATCGAGGGCGAATAGGGTGTCATGTGGTCTGTCATGTCGATCATCTTCTCCACAAACGTCTCGTCGACACCACTGACGCCCAGAGCCCGCGACGCCTCAACCACCTCCATCATCAGGTCACGGATGAGCTGGCGGGTTGCAGGGTTCTTCAGCAAGAGGTCTGTACGGGTGTTCAGGGCGACAGTCATCCCATTGAAGGGCATGTTCCACACGGCCTTCTTCCAACGGGCCTCCTCATAGGGTACAGAGGCACAGGTAACACCAGCAGCTGTAAAGTCTTTTAGCATCTGATCAAACACCACCTCGTCACGACAGGAGTAGTTACCTAAGTTGATGCTACCATAACACTGATGGCTGACACGCCCGGGTTCCGTCTTAGCGGAGCAGATGAAGGCTAAGCCAGCTATCAGCTGCACATCTGGGAACATATCCTGCACGTCAGCCTCGACCCCCACTCCGTTCTGGATCAGGACAACAACGGTATCCTTATGGAGCAATGGCGGGAGCAGTGTCGGAAGCAGATGATTGTTGATTGTTTTCAGACCAACGATGACCACGTCACACTGGGGCATATCTGCTGCATGTTGATACACGTTCACATGATCCAGGTGGAACGATCCGTCGCAGGAATCTACCTGCATGCCATGCTCCTTCACGTATTGATAATCACTGTGCGACAGGAAATGAACCTCCTGTCCGCTATATGCCAACTTGCTGCCGTAATAGCCGCCGATGGCACCCACTCCGATAACTCCGTAACGCATCTTATCTTATGCTTTTATACCTTTTTACCTTATTCTGGGTGCAAAATTAATGATTTTTTTTGTATATTGATAAAAAATGTATAACTTTGCAGCAAAATAACTAATTTTATAGTGGAAAAGACCGAATTTACACTACTCAATAAGATTCAATACCCTGAGGATTTACGCAAGTTGCCTGTTGACGACCTGCCACAGCTATGCAAGGAGTTGCGCGAGGACATCGTCAAAGAGGTAGCGGTAAACCCCGGGCATCTGGCATCGAGCCTCGGTGTGGCAGAGATCACCGTCGCCCTGCACTATGTTTACAATACGCCAGAGGACCGCATCGTCTGGGACGTGGGGCATCAGGCCTATGGACATAAGATCCTGACAGGACGGAGAGAAAAGTTCTGTACGAACAGGAAGCTGGGCGGCATCAAGCCCTTCCCCTCACCCACCGAGAGCGAGTACGACACCTTCGCCTGTGGACACGCCAGCAACTCCGTATCGGCAGCCCTGGGTATGGCCGTCGCCGCGAAGCTCGAAGAGAAGAGTGACCGTCATGTGGTAGCCGTCATCGGCGACGGTGCTATGAGTGGCGGACTGGCTTTCGAGGGGCTGAACAACGTATCGTCGAGTCCTAACGACCTGCTGATCATCCTCAACGACAACAACATGTCGATTGACCTGAGTGTGGGCGGCATGAAGCAATATCTGCTGAACCTGAGCACCAACGAGACTTACAACGCCCTGCGCTTCAAGGCCTCGCGCTGGATGAACCGCAAAGGCATGCTCAACGATGAGCGCCGTAAGGGCATCATCCGACTGTCTAACGCTGTGAAGAGTGCTATCTCGCATCAGCAGAACATCTTCGAGGGTATGAACATCCGCTACTTCGGGCCCTTCGACGGACATAACGTGAAGGAGCTGGTGCGCATACTCCGACAGATCAAGGACATGAAAGGTCCAAAGCTGCTGCATCTGCATACCAAGAAAGGTCACGGTTATGCACCTGCAGAGAAGGACGTGATCGTATGGCACGCCCCGGGCAAATTCAACCCCGACACGGGTGAACGCTTGGTGGACGACGACCCCAACAAGCCCCAGAAATATCAGGATGTGTTCGGCCATACCCTTTTAGAACTGGCCAAGCAAAACCCGAAGATCGTTGGCGTTACTCCAGCCATGCCCTCCGGCTGCTCGATGAACATCATGATGAAGGAGTTGCCGGAGCGCACCTTCGACGTTGGTATCGCCGAGGGACATGCCGTCACCTTCTCTGGTGGTATGGCCAAGGACGGACTGCTGCCATTCTGCAACATCTACAGCGCCTTTGCCCAACGTGCCTTCGATAATATCATCCACGACGTGGCACTGCTGAACCTGAACGTGGTGTTCTGCTTCGACCGTGCTGGACTGGTGGGAGAAGATGGCCCGACACATCATGGCGCCTTCGACCTGGCCGCCCTGCGACCCATCCCCAACCTGACAATCTCGTCGCCGATGGATGAGCATGAACTGCGACGACTGATGTACACGGCCCAGTTGCCCGACAAGGGACCGTTCGTCATCCGCTATCCTCGTGGCGGTGGTGTGCTGAAAGACTGGCGCTGTCCGTTGGAAGAGATAAAGGTAGGCACAGGCCGCAAGCTGCATGACGGCGACGACGTGGCTGTGCTCTCCATTGGTCCGATAGGCAATAACGTCACGCAGGCCATAGAGCAATTGTCAATTCTCAATTCTCAATTGTCAATTGCCCACTACGACATGCGCTTCCTGAAACCTCTCGACGAGCAGATCCTCGAAGAGGTGGGACGGAAGTTCAAGCGCATCGTCACCGTCGAGAACGGTGTCAGGAAAGGTGGTCTGGGCTCTGCTGTATTAGAGTGGATGAACGACCACGGCTATCAGCCTCAGGTGATTCGGTTAGGCTTGCCCGACGAGTTCGTGGAGCACGGTAAGGTGTGTGAGCTGCAACAGATCGTCGGTCTCGACCCTGAGAGTATCATCAAGGCGATCAAGGGAAGCGAAGAGTGAGAAGTGAAGAGTAAAAGTGAAAAGTTAAGATGAAGATCGTCATTGCCGGTGCAGGTGCCGTAGGAACTCACTTGTCGAAACTGTTGTCAAGAGGCCATCAGGACTGTGTGCTTATCGACGACGACGAGGAGCGTCTGAGTGCGCTCAGCGAATATGACGTGATGACCTACCAGGCATCACCCACGAGTATCAAGGCCCTGAAGGAAGCTGGCGCACAGCATGCCGACCTGTTCGTCGGCGTGACGCCGGAGGAGAGCATCAACATGAATGCCTGTATCCTGGCCCATGCCCTCGGCGCCAAGAAGACCGTAGCCCGTATCGACAACTACGAATACCTGTCGCCAGAGCTACAGCCCTTCTTCAAGAATCTGGGTCTCGACTCCCTCATCTATCCGGAGGTGCTGGTGGCCACAGACATCACCAACAGCCTGAAGCTGTCGTGGGTACGTCAGCGCTGGGATGTCCACGGTGGCGCACTCATCCTCTTAGGTGTCAAGCTCCGTGAGACGGCGGAGATCCTGAACCAGCCACTGAAGGACCTCTGCGGTCCCGACGACCCCTACCACGTCGTAGCCATCAAGCGCGGCGGTGACACGCTGATACCTGGCGGACTCGACGAGTTGCGTGTCAACGACCTTGTCTACTTCATGACCACCAAGGAGTATATCCCATACGTCAGGAAGATTGTGGGCAAGGAGCATTATGCAGACGTGAAGAACGTGATCATCATGGGAGGTGGCAAGACGGCTGTACGCGCTGCCCTCGCCATCCCTAACTATATGAACCTGAAGATCATCGAGAAGGACGCCCAGCGCTGTGAGAAGCTGAACGAGCTGCTCGAGAGCAAGGAGGCGATGGTGATACACGGCGACGGGCGCGACCTCGGCCTGCTCGAAGAGGAAGGCATCCGCAACACCCAGGCCTTCGTGGCACTGACGGGTAATGCCGAGACGAACATCCTCGCTTGTCTGACGGCCAAGAAGCTCGGTGTGCGCAAGACGGTCGCCATGGTCGAGAACCTCGACTACGTGAGCATGGCCGAAGGGCTGGACATCGGTACGATCATCAACAAGAAGACCATCGCCGCCAGCCATATCTTCCAGATGATGCTTGAGGCAGATGTCGACAACCTGCGCTCGCTGATGCTCGTCGATGCCGACGTGGCGGAGTTCACTGCTGCCGAGGGGTCGAAGGTGACGAAGAGACCCGTGAAAGACCTTGGCCTGCCCTTCGGAGCCACCATCGGCGGACTGGTGCGCAACGGCACCGGCATGCTCGTGAATGGTAACTCGCACATCCAGGCTGGCGACTGTGTCATGGTGTTCTGCCATGAACAGCAGATCGGGCAGATCGAGAAATACTTCAAGAAGTCCTCCATCTTCTAAATCCGTCCATCGCGAATATGATAAACTTCCGTATCATCAGCAAGATCATCGGTTCACTGCTGTTCATCGAAGCCTTCTTCATGACCTGGTGCGCAGCGATGGCCATCTACTTCCACGAGGAAGACCAGATTGCCTTCCTGATGTCTTTGCTGATCACCTTCGGAAGCGGATTCCTTTTCTTATTATGGGGCCGGAATGCAGAGAACGCCCTGAGCCGTAAGGATGCCTATCTGCTGGTGACGGCCGTCTGGGTCATCTTCTCCCTCTTCGGCATGTTCCCCTTCCTCATCCACGGAAGTATCACCAGCCTCACCGACGCCTACTTCGAGACCATGTCGGGCTTCACCACGACAGGTGCCTCGATTATCGACGACGTGGAGGTGCTGCCCCACGGCATCCTGTTCTGGCGATCGCTGATGCAGTGGATAGGTGGTTTGGGAATCGTTTTCTTTACCATCGCCATCCTGCCGTCGTTGGTAGGAGGTAGCGTGAAGGTGTTTGCTGCCGAGGCGACAGGGCCCGTGAAGGCGAAGATGCACCCGAGGCTGACGACGACGGCCAAGTGGATATGGTCGATCTATCTGTTGCTGACCATTGGCTGTGGCGCTGCCTTCTGGCTGGCGGGCATGGATTGGTTCGACGCCACGAACTACTCGATGACCACCACCGCCACAGGTGGCTTCTCCATCCACAACGACTCACTGGCATTCTTCCATGACCCCGCCGTCGACTATATCGCCATCATCTTCCAGTTCCTGGCCGGTATCAACTTCACCCTGCTCTATGCATCGATCTTCAAGGCGAAGTTCGCCACCCTGTTCCGCAACTCCGAGTTCAAGTTCTATATCAGCCTGATGCTCCTGTCGGCAGCCGGCATCGCCACCGTACTCTACCTGCAGTCGGGCTACGAGCTGGAGAAGGCCGTTCGCAGCAGCCTGTTCCAGGTCGTCTCGTTTATGACCACCACGGGCATCTTCAGCGACGATGTGGCACAGTGGCCCCATATCACGTGGATCATCTTAGGAGCCGTCATGTTCATCGGTGCCTGTGCCGGCAGCACCAGCGGTGGATTCAAGTGCATCCGTGCGGTGATGACGTTGAAGTCGCTCCGCAATAACTTCCGTCAGATTCTACATCCCAACGCTGTGCTGCCAGTGAAGATCAACGGGCAGAGCGTGCCACAGGCCAGGATCGTTTCATTGTTCGCCTTCTTCACACTCTTCATGCTGATGATCCTCGTCACGGCGGCCATCATGCTCCTCTCGGGCGTTGATATGATCAACAGCATCGTCATTGCCCTGAGCTGCGTCAGCAACATCGGTCCCTCGCTCAGCACGGACATCGGGGCAAACATCACTTGGTCGGTGATGCCCGACTACGTGAAGTGGGTGCTCTCACTGCTCATGCTCATGGGACGTCTGGAGATCATGACAGTGCTGGTACTCTTCACCCAGAGCTTCTGGAAAGAAAATTGAATAGTTGAAAGTTAAGTAGATGAACAATAACAGTTTATATCAACACAGAGAGACAGAGACACAGAGAATTAATAAATAAAAAACCTCTGTAGCTCTGTGCCTCTGTGTTTAAAAATGATATAAGATAATTTTGAATAGTTACTTAATATATCCAAGACAATGTATAAATTTGAACCATTATTAAAGCAAACGCTCTGGGGAGGCGACAAGATCATCCCCTTCAAGCATCTCAACGTCAGTCTGGATCATGTTGGCGAGAGCTGGGAGATATCTGGCGTCAAGGACAACGAGACCATCGTGGCTGACGGCCCGGACAAGGGGAAGAGCCTGAACCAGTTAGTCCGGGAGCAGAAGGCACTGCTGGTGGGCAAAGAGAACTACCAGCGCTTCGGCGATGAGTTCCCCCTGCTCATCAAGTTTATCGATGCCCGTCAGAACTTGTCGATCCAAGTACACCCGACAGACGAGATTGCCCATCGTCAGGGTAAGTCCCGTGGCAAAACCGAGATGTGGTATTGCTTAGGTGAAGAGGGTAATCATAATTCTCAATTACCCCAGCTCTACAACGGCCTGAAGCAACAGATCACGCCCGAGCAATACAAGCAGATGGTAGAGGACGACACCATCACCGAGGCGCTGGCACGCTATGAGGTACATGAGGGCGACGTGTTCTTTATCCCCGCCGGTCGTATCCATGCCATCGGCGCTGGCTGTTTCGTCGCAGAGATACAGCAGACCTCGGATGTCACCTACCGCATCTACGACTTCAAGCGTAAGGACAAGAACGGCAACTACCGGGAGCTGCATACCAAAGAGGCTGCCGAGAGCATCGACTACACCGTGCTTGACAACTACCGCACGGACTACGACCTTCCTAAGAACGAGGGCAAGCAGGTCGTGAGTTGCCCCTATTTCACCACAGCCGTCTATGACCTCAACGAACCGATGGCGCTCGACTACTCCGAACTCGACTCCTTTGTCATCCTCATCGCCGTCAAGGGCAGTGGCAGCCTCTCCGCCGATGGCGAGACCGTTGCTTTCCAGACGGGTGACACCGTGCTGCTGCCAGCCACCACTAAGGAAGTAAAAGTCGATGGGGAAGTCAAGTTCCTCGAAACGTTTGTATAGACGTTCGCCTGTGAGGGTTATGACGCCTCAAGATATTGTTTGATATCCTCCTGTATTCTCCGGAACTGCTCAGAGAAGATATAGCCATTGTTTTTCTTGAGCATCACCTTGATGTCCTGCAACGAGTTCTCGTAGCAGGTCATCTCATTACGCTTCTGGGTACTGTGCGCTTTCGCCTGGCTGATCTCGTTCTGACGCTCCTGGCGCAAGTAGTTACACACCTTCGAGAGCATGGGCGACACGACGGTATCGAACAGATGATGCCCCTGTATATATAAATAGGTGGTCTGTGGTGTCACACCCAGCGCCTTGACACTCTCCTTCGTTGCCAGGTACTCTTCCTTGGCATCGGGGAAGAGCCGTTGCAACTCATTGATCTTCGTAAAGACCTTACGCCTCACGTTCGCTATCGACGGGGCTGGGACATGGATATTGAAGCCGCCGGGGTCGGCTATACGGTTGAAGTCGGTGATGGTGAACTTGGGGTAGCTGCCGTTGCGGTACAACATGACAGACCAGACGAACAGCGGGAAGATGGCCTCGGAGAACTGCTTGAAATAGTCGCGGAAGTCAAAGATGGAATGGTCGTTAAGCGTCACCGACACGCAGACATTATGAAGCGACGGCGCATAGCACTGGAAGTTCTCTATGGCATAGACGTAGGTGTGGAACACATACGGACTCTCGAGTATGCTTTTCGACGACGGCGTGGCACCGGCCATCAGATAGTCATAGTCGGCATCCACACAGGCAATCATGTCCCGACCCAAAGGCTCACCCTTAAGGAAGTTCATCAGTACCGACTTCTTCCCGCGTGTCAGTTTTGCCTTCGAGGGGAGCATCACCTCGAAATAGCGCCTTTCATCCTCAAACTCAGAGAGCACCGTCCGCCAGAAATAGATATCATCATAGCTTTCCACGTAGGCAACGATCCTACGTCGGCTCTTTTTCGAAGTAAGCGCATTCGCCGCCTCAAAATACTTGCTATTCAGATTATCCTTCAGCCGACGGCCCATAATTGTCAATTATCAATTGTCAATTGTCAATTACAAAGTAATGTCGCTCACCTCCGTCACGGCATCCATCCAGCCGTTCATGACAACAGCCGGCGAGTGAGTAGTCAGGATGATCTGCACGTTAGGATTCAACTCCAGACAGAGGTCGATGAGCCGCTTCTGCCATTCGATATGGAGCGACACCTCGGGCTCATCCATAAAGAGCACGTATGGCTGGTTATCCTCCACCAACACGGTGAGCAGGATGGCCAGGATCTGTTTCTCACCGCTCGACAGCTGATAAGGCACCAGTGTCTCACCGATCTGCGAGAAGCGGATCTCATTCTCCGTCCGCACGATCTTCTTCCCGGTGTCGGTGAACAGGTCGTCAACGATATCCTGGAAACGGCGCTTCTTCTCCGACAGTTGCTGGGCAGCATCCGTCTGGCCCGTTTGGAGCTCGGCAATGATCCGGTTACCGATGTTCACCTGATAGTCCAGGTACTTGCGCTGCAGATGGTAGAGCTGAAAGTCAAGGGCCGAACGGATACGGGTGTCCACCATGTTCAGCGTCTCGTTGTCGAGCATGGGGGAGTCGAGTGAGCGGATGATGTCGAAGCGGATATGGGTCGCATCGGCAGGCTCCACGTCGATATGCACGCCTTTCAGCAGGTGGTTGATGATATCCCCGTTGGTGTTCACACTCTTGACCACCTTGTTGAGGATGGTACTCTTTCCCACACCGTTGATGCCACTCAGGATATTCACCTGACGGTTCAGTTCCCACACGATGTGCTTCTTCCCGCTCCAGAGCGAGTCGATCTCTATTCGTCGGATATAGTCAGCATATTTCTGCATAGGCGTTGATGTTATGGCTATCGGCATTTGAATTCGCCGTGAGTCTCTCCAGGATGCCAGAAATCCTGCAGGGCGATGTCGAAGATCAGGTTGCTATAAGCTGGTATCGTACTTTGGCTGGAAGAGCCATAGCCCAGCGGATAGGGGATGTGCACCCGCCAGCGGTCACCCTTGTGCATGTTCAACAGGGCCGTACAGAAACCGTCGACGACACCGGAGACCGCCAAGTCAGCCACGCCAGCCGTCTTCCAGTCGAAGTCGTTCAGGTAGGTCTGGTCGAACACATAACCCTCGCTGTAGCTCGCCGACTGGATGAGCCGCCCACGATACGACACACGGACCGTATCCGTATAGATAGGACTCTCCGTACCACTGCCGGCCTCCAACTGCTCTACATAGATATAGTCGCTGTTCGTGAGATCCTGCGCGGAAGACTCCTTCGTATAGGTCAGTATCTTACGATACCAATCGCTGTTAGCCCTCGTCGCCCAACGGTCGGTGGTTCCTTCGTTACGTTCCTGCCAGTTAGCGAACTCCTCCTCCGTCGTGTTCTCCTCGCTGCAAGAAGTGAAGAGTGAAGAGTGAAGAGTGAAGAATGCCGAGCACAGCAACAACCTCCACGTCCAAACCTCTCTCTTCTTTCTCCTTTTATCTATAGCGGTAGCCGCTCGACCTTGGTTGCTTGTTCCGAAGGTCTCAAGAAATTCTTCACTCTTCATTCTTCACTCTTCACTTATTTAGAGTTTCTTCAGTAACGATGCGATGCTCACCTTGTCCTCAATAATGCTATTGAGTTCGCTGATGGCCACACGCTCCTGCTCCATCGTATCGCGGAAGCGGAGGGTGACACAGCCGTCATTCAGGGTGTCGTGGTCGACAGTGACGCAGTACGGCGTGCCGATAGCGTCCTGACGACGGTAGCGCTTGCCGATAGAGTCCTTCTCGTCGTACTGGCAGGTGAAGTGATACTTCAGCTGGTCGATGATCTCGCGGGCCTTCTCGGGCAGGCCATCCTTCTTCACCAACGGCATCACGGCGCACTTCACAGGAGCCAGTGCTGCGGGCAACTTCAGCACCGTGCGGGTCTCGCCATTGGGCAATTTCTCCTCTTCAAAGGCGTGACACATGATAGAGAGGAACATACGGTCTACACCGATCGAGGTCTCGATCACATACGGTGTGTAGCTCTCGTTGGTCTGCGGATCGAAGTACTTGATGCTCTTACCACTGTACTTCTCGTGCTGCGACAGGTCGAAGTTCGTACGCGAGTGGATACCCTCCACCTCCTTGAAGCCGAACGGCATCTTGAACTCGATGTCGGTAGCGGCGTTGGCGTAGTGGGCCAGCTTGTCGTGGTCGTGGAAACGGTAGTTCTCTGCACCGAAACCCAAGGCCTGATGCCACTTCATACGCGTCTCCTTCCATTTCGGGAACCACTCTAACTCCGTGCCGGGCTGTACGAAGAACTGCATCTCCATCTGCTCGAACTCCCTCATACGGAAGATGAACTGACGGGCCACAATCTCATTACGGAAGGCCTTACCGATCTGGGCGATACCGAAGGGGATCTTCATGCGACCCGTCTTCTGCACGTTCAGGTAGTTCACGAAGATACCCTGAGCCGTCTCCGGGCGCAGGTAGATCTTCATCGAGGCATCGGCCGAGGCACCCATCTCTGTCGAGAACATCAGGTTGAACTGACGCACGTCGGTCCAGTTGCGGGTACCGCTGATGGGGCAGACGATCTCCTCGTCGAGGATGATCTGCTTCAGCTCGTCGAGATCCGGGCCCTGCATGGCAGCAGCATAACGGGCATGCAGCGCGTCGCGCTTCTCCTTCGTCTCCTTCACACGCTCACTGGTCTCTAAGTACTTCGCCTCGTCAAAGCTCTCGCCGAAACGCTTGCGGGCCTTCTCAACCTCCTTCTGGATCTTCTCGTCGTACTTCGCAATCTGATCCTCGATCAGCACGTCAGCACGATAGCGCTTCTTCGAGTCGCGGTTGTCGATGAGGGGATCATTGAAGGCATCCACGTGTCCGCTGGCCTTCCATATCGTCGGGTGCATGAAGATAGCCGAGTCGATACCCACGATGTTCTCGTGCAGCATCGTCATAGCCTTCCACCAGTACTGCTTGATATTATTCTTCAACTCCACGCCGTTCTGACCATAGTCGTACACAGCGCCCAAACCATCGTAAATCTCACTGGAGGGGAACACGAAACCATACTCCTTACAGTGGCTCACGATCTTCTTAAATACATCTTCCTGTGCCATATCTTTAACTTTTTTACTTTTTTACCTTTTTACCTTTTTGCGTGCAAAGGTACGAATATTAATTGATAATTAGAAATTGATCATTGAAAATTAACAAAAAATCATAGAAAAGTTTGGTCGTTTCCGAAAAATGTGCTACCTTTGCACCCGCAAATGCAAAATAGGGGCATAGCCCAGTTGGTTTAGAGCGCTGCAGTCACATTGCAGAGGTCCCCGGTTCGAGCCCGGGTGTCCCTACGGAAGAAGAGTGAGAGAGGATGCATCATCAGGTGCATCCTCTCTCGGTTCTTAATCGGGCTGTAGGTCGGCATACTCCCTTGCAACGTCAGCGATGCACGGGCCTCACCGCCGAACAGTGAAGGATAATCAGTGTAATCAGTCTCATATTTCACTCAGATAATTATTGTCACACAGATTGCACAGATCACACAGATTTTATTTTCTCCGAAAATGACAGATAAAGAGATGAATTAATCTGTGAAATCTGCGAGATCTGTGTGACACCTGAGAAAGGTGCCTGGTTTCCGGGAGAAAGGGCTAACCTTTCTGGCAGAAAGGTTGCTGGTTTCTCGCAGTAAGGGCTATCCTTTCCTGGGCCCAACCGCCTGGTCACTTTGACAAGTGCAAGGGAAGTGCAAGGCGAACGCAGAGTCGAACTTGTTCGAACTATGCTGAGCCGAAGCTTTCACTCGCCTTTCTTCTCTAAGCAAAGGCAAAGGTACGACATTGGGAAAGGGCGGCTGTTACATTTTGTGACGTATCAGACGCTTTGATGGAATTATGGCTCACAAAGGTATTCGACGATGAGTTCCACCTCCCGCCGAGTGTAGCGGTGGGCATTTGGCGGTGAGTTCTGGGCACGCAGTTTCTCACGCAACTCTCCGTTGTAGTCGATCCAGTAGTTGAGGTTGTTCATCGCACCTTTCTTTGTCTTGGCGTCAGGAAAATAGAGCATGACCAGCTCCGACTTCCCGTACGAGCGGATCTCGAAGGGCTTCACCGGCCCGGCCGCTCCACTCTGGTTGATCAACTGCAAAAGTTCTCTCAGTGCTTTTTCTGTCATAGGCAAATTATATTTAGACGATTATGTATTTTGTTTCATTGGACAGTGGACAGTATGGACAGTAGAATCATAAGAAAGTTCTCCTGCGTACATATGTGCGCATACGTACGCAGGAAGGATTTTGCTAAACCGACTGTCCCCTACTGTCCACCGACCCTGCCTCGGCCTCCGACTGCATGGCCATCGACAGCTGGGCGGCGTGCATCTCGTCACCGCTGCGGCACACCACGATGTAGCCGCGCACGCCGTTGTACTTCACGCGCCGGAAGCCCTGCTCGCCGAGGGCACGGCCCAGGTAGACCGGCGACAGCTTCTGCGAGATGTTCGCCGATACGACCTGCATGGCCCTGGCTACGCTCATGAACACGCCCGGCTCGGTCCCCGCAGGCTTGCGGAAGTAGAGCTGCACCAGTTCTGCCTCTAAGCGCGGCGTCTCGTACTGACGATTATGCTTCGCCAGCCGGTCTATCTCCGCCTTCGAGAACCAGAACTGGAAACCTTGCTTGTAGAGCGCATACGCCTGGCTGTAGATGCCCTCATACTCGAAGGGGTGGTCGCGAGGCGACTCTATCGACGCCACCTCGAAGGGCAGCCAGCGGCGGTTGCCCGTCGGGTCACTTAGGAACTGCATATTGTTGCCAGTCCCACAAAATGACGCGATGTGTTTCCGATGTTCATGAAAGTGGGCATACGCCGCCCGCTCGTCTATCGACGGCATCGTCACCGCCGCTTTCAGTTGGTTCAGTTCCGAAGGGCGCATCGTGTCCAGCTCCTCACAGCAGACCAGTCCGTATTGGGCCAGCGTCAGCAGGTCGTCGCGCCCCATCTTGCCCGCATTGGTCTTCGTATAGAAATACGGCCGTAACTCAGGCGGCAGGATGTAGTTGAACCACGTCGTCTTGTACGAGCCCTGTTCGCCTATCAGTACGAGGATGACATTGTTCACCACGCTCTCGTCCACCCATCCTGCCACCATACCCACGAGCCACTTCTTCAGGTACTCGGCAAAGAGCATCTGCTCCTCCACGTTGCCCTTAACCGACACTGATACCGACATGGCCAGGATATAGTCCTCACCGTTCCACGGCGGCAGGTGCTGCAGGTAGAACGCGAAGGGGTTGAACTCCGGTACGAAGTCCGACTCCAGCACGCGGTAGATGTCCTGCGCCCGCACCACCTTCGTCAGCGATAGTTCACTCCACAGCGAGTTGACCACGCGGTCCGTGATGGGTTGCCAGTCCGTGCCCTCATGCTCATAACTCGACGGCAGGCGGTACTCCACCCGCCGCGTGATGACGTTATGTCGCAGCATCAGCCTGTCCATGATGAAGTTCTGAATGTCCTCCACCGTGGCCATGTACTCCTTCCAGTTTGGCTTGCGCTCCTGCTTCTCGGTTGTTGTTTTCTTTTTGCTCATAGATAGTTGATTTCTCGCCACGAAGTTACGAAACATCTACGAAACTCTGTCCATTTTAACCGCCGGGTTAAGACGTGGGTTAAGAGTTAAGCCGTGAGTAAAGACGTGGGTTAAAAATCTGCCAAATATCTATGTGGATTCAAAAAAAAACTAAAGCCGTAGGTGCTCGACCAACGGCTTTGTATAAAAGGAACGGTTGCGGAGCTTGATGTCATCGCGCCTATATGCAACTCTCATTCGTGCTGCGAAGATAAGAACTTTTTCGTTATCTTCCAAACTTTTTCAGAACTTTTTGAGTCTTACAGTCCATTTTCTTCCAAAATCTCCTTGAATCGTTGAGCCACGGCCACCATGCGGTCGAAAGGCCTGCGGGTCTTTGAGGTTTCCGGATCGAAACGCCATTGTCCGAAAGGCTTACCAAAGTCTGTCTGGCTGATGTTCTTGACCGAGTCCTTCCTATAGGGCTTGTTCACCT
>JAFTFO010000033.1 GCA_017449495.1 Prevotella sp.
CATATTAACAAACATTATCCGTTTGACATTTAAAAGCATAATTATCTTGTCCTGTTTCATAGCCAATATGGAGCAGGACATTTTTCTGGATATGTTTTTTGCTTTTTTCTTTGCTGTCTCAGAGAATTTGTTTACCTTTGCTGCCATCAAGGGAAGTCACTGGCGCAACTTGCCAAAGGTACTATCTCGTGTGGCTGTGTTTCGAGACGCGGCCACTTTTGTTAGAAAGGGGGATTTCCGTGCTCGTCAGTCGAATAGTCATGGAGGCACCTGGGTATGGGTGCCAGTACCCCAAAGATGAGAATAGGGAAACGGAAGTCAGCGGCTTCCGTTTCTTCGTGTCTGGATGGGGGGAAACGAAAAAACTCACATAAAATTTGGTTTTTTGCTCACTTAATCGTATCTTTGCAGCAGAAACGTATAAACAACGACGATTATGGCAGCAAGAACGACACAATTACCCGCAGAAGGTCAGCTATTGGTAAGCATCAGCGACCTGTCGATGCTGAACGACATCAAGAAAGCCATCAGCATGTTGAAAGGTGTGACGGCCGTAAAGAAGCAGAAGACTAAGCCCCGTCTCTATGACCCTGAGACAGGCGAGTCCCTCAACGACAAGACCATGCAGGCCATCGAAGACGTGCGTAGTGGCAAGGATAAGGGAACGACTTACGAGTCATTCGAAGACTTCAAAAAAGCAATGATGGCGCTATGAAGCAGTTCTACGCGATTAAGACCTACAAGCAGTACGACCGAGATGTGAAACTGGCCGTGCGGCGCGGTCTCGACATCGAGAAACTGCTGACGGTGGTTGACATGCTACGTAAAGACGAGCCCCTGCCTGCCAACCTTCACAACCACATGCTAAGTGGCGACTATAAGGGCTACTGGGAGTGCCACATCAGCCCCGACTGGCTGCTGCTTTACGAAAAGGATACTGAAATACGCATCATCTCGCTCTACCGTACTGGCACCCACGCCGATATTTTCGGCAAAGGAAAGAAACGGTAGTCAGAGATCATAGCCTTGGGACAGAGGCATCTGGGGTGAGATCAGGAGTCTCTGATCTGTTCCCCAAAGATGAGAATAGTAGTCATGGGCACCTGGGTATGGGTGCCAGTTCCCCAAAGATGAGAATAGAGAAACGGAAGTCAGTCGCGGCTTCCGTTTCTTCGTGTCTGGATGGGGGGAAAACGAAAAAACTCACATAAAATTTGGTTTTTTACTCACTTAATCGTATCTTTGCAGCGTCAAACAAAAGTGTTAAGATATAGTCGGCGGGACAGGTGATTGGGGTATTATATCCATGCGCCTGTCCCACTGACTATTATTTCATTTCATCACGATCTTCCTGCCTTTGTGGATATAGATACCCTTCGTGGGTGGAGTGCTGAGACGGCGCCCGCTGAGGTCATACCACGGGGCGGTGCCGTCGTCGGCCTTCACACCCTGAACGGCATTGGGATCGCCCCAGACGTAATACTGAGTTTCAACAAACTGCCCGTCCTTATAGACGTTCCGCTTCTCTATGACACCATTGGCATCATAGAAGTTATCGTAGACATTCTCATAGTTATTTTTATAATCACAAGTGAATGTCACCTTCGTCAGCCAACCGTGGTCGTCATACTCCCAGAGATAGGTGGTGTTATAGACGATGTCTCCCCATTGTTCCACCATACAGATTTTGGCTTCTTCCCCCTTGCTGTTGTATTCTGGCCTGATCGTGGCGCAGAACGTCCAACCACCGGCACCGTCAGGAACATATTCGTCGCGGTTTACGGCATAAATGCCATTGTACCCATAGATGAAATTTTTCCATCTCAGAACCAGTTGGCCCGAGTCGTTCTCTTCGTAAATGACAACTATTGTGGGGAGGCCGTCCTCGTTCCATTCCTGGCCCACGCTTTCCTCCAGGTAGGTCGCCACATATTCGCCGTCACGCATGACGTAATTACCCTCACTCAGCAGCCGTCCCTGGTCGTCGTAGTTGCGGAGGTACTTGGATTCTACGTTCCCCTCAGCGTAGTAGTAGGTGTAGTGTACCTCCGTCAGTTTTTCGTTCTCGTAGGTGTAGTCTTCTTGCCGTGTTTTCTCGTTGGTCACGGGATTCACCGCGTAGACCGTGTAGGAGTTTGAGATTTGCTGCTGTGCGCCACGTTGTGGCTGAGCGCCGACTGTGAGCGCCATCATTGCTCCGAGGAGCGAAAGGTAGATTTTTTTCATGAGCGTAATTGTTTAGTTAATAATTATCTGCGGCAAAGATACGAAAAAAACACATACCATGCAACTTTTACAGGAAAAAGTTTTACCGTCGAGCGCTGGAGAAAACATGTAAATCGAAATTCCGATTGACATCGTGAAAGCCGAGCAAGCGCACACGGGGTCAGGAGTGCTGTGCGCTGGAGTGCTGTGCGCTTTCAATGGCCTGACAGCACCTTGTATCTGCGTTGGAGTGCTACAAGGACGCTCCGCTCGGCCAGGGGATTCAGGCCCCGGAATGTGGTGCGGCGCTTCAGTTCGGCAAGAGGCATCTCCAGGAGCAGTTTGGCGATGCACTCGTCGGCAAAGGAATTGCTCACCACGTTGACACCCGTGAAATCAAGCACCACCTTCTCGTCGCCCTTGATCAGCGGCAGAAGTTTTTCCCGGAGTTTCTGCCCCATGTCGCGCGTGCCGAAGTCCGTACCGTATTCTATAAACTTAAATTCTACCATAGCGATTCCAATTCTTCCGTTTCTACAAAAGCCTCGTTGTATTCCTCAGCAACGTCAGTGCGGTGATCCACGATCTGGCTGGGGTCGATCTCCTCGCCCGTGCCTATCTCCATATAGATGAGCGTCCCCTGCCAGAAGCCGTTCTCGATGACTGTCGTCGTGCCGTCCTCGATGATCAGTTTATGACCGCCCGAATGCAGTATAAACTCCTTGCCGATGCTGTCTACAAGCCTCGAGGTGGTGTACAGTCCGAATCCCATGCCCTTGCCGTCGGTGATCGAGTCCTGCAGGCACAGCCTGAGTGCCTCTGCCTCACTGACGTCCTTGTATCGCTCGTTCTCCGCCAGCGACGCCCTGATGCCCTTGCCGTCGTCGGCAATCAGGATGCGCAGCATCTTCTGCGAATCGTCGTAGTGCGTCATGGCGGTGCCAAGCGGCTTGCCGGAATGGATATGCACATTGTCCATCATCTCATACAGACAGTAACTCAGGGCCTGGAGCACACTGACCTCGATTTCGAAATGGGAGGTCATAGCCTTCACCACATCCCGATACACCGCGTTCAACGTCTGGGAATCAAACACGTCGATAGAGACATTCTCTGCTCCTTTGAAATACTTATCCAGAATAAATGCTACATCCATATCATCATCTTTCTGGCTGCAAATATACAACAAGTTTTCCAATAAGCCAAACTTTTCTGCCAAATTTTGGCACACACACAGAAGGGATTGGCAGTTGATCGTTTTAGTATGTCACACGGTCAGGTGCTGTGCGCTTGACGTCACGAATCGTTACCCCATAGATTATGACCGTATGTTTCGTACGGCCATCTAACCAAAAGCACCATCGCGATTCGCGACGGTGCTTTGGAAGTGGGTCCCTGTTTTAGGGAGTCAGACCTCACAAAGGGTCAGACCCTTTGTGAGTACAGTGTTACCCTGTCAGAAAGCGAGGGCTGAACGAATATAATCGTGACCTGTCTTAGTTCCGTATTGACAAGAGCCAGAATTGACATCGTAGTACCACGCATTGTTGATATCGGTCTCCGTAGACGACCAGTAAAGAAAGCCCGCCTTCAAGTCTGCGTTAGACGTCAGGGTTGTAAAGCCGTTAGCAGCGGCCATCTTATTCCACTGTCCTGCACTCGGCAGGAACCATGCACTTGTACCTGTGGGATGAATACCACTATTGTAGTTTCTGGCCGCAGAGGCTGCAGAGTGTTCATGTCCAGCAGGAACATGATCAATATGGTAATCGGTATTGTCAATGCCAGCTATGTCACTCGACGGGTCAGAAGAATACTGGGATTTCTGACAAGCAGCACTACACTGAGAACACCACGCAGACCAAGTGCTGGCATCCGTCAACGCCAAAGCCAGACCATGCTTGTAAGCGGTGTTGGTTTCAGCATTATTGCCCAGATAGCAAATCAAGGCCACAGGAGTCTTGCCAGCTGTTGTGGCTGCGTCTTTCGACGCATAGACGCTACCATCACTACAGAACACATTACCTAATGCCAAGGATTGCATCGACACGCTGATAGAATACAAATTGCTGGCATCAAGTGTCTTTTCTGTAGCAGTCTTGAAATAAGTTGTCGTAGCTGTAGCGGCAGTAAAGGCGATATTGCCACTGGCAGGCTTCATTGCTACATAGATGGTAGAAAGTGCTGATTGAGGGGTTACAGTATAGGTATTAGTTCCTTCGCTGATATTCAGGCTGGTAACGGTGTTGGTGATGTCAGCATTACTGTTACCGCCATCTTTCAATGTAAATTCGCAGATGGTCAGCTGATTCAAGAGCGTAAAAGAAGTGGGCAGGACGGTGCCACTTGCTGTGCCGTCGTAAATGCCCAGATCCACGTTTGCGAGCGATGCAGCCGTGCCATCCTGCGTACCGAGGGCAGAATAGTCCACAGTCCCATCGTTGTCCGCATCAACATCTGTTGGCAACGTTGTTGCAGCCATCGATGCAGGATAAATGTAGCGAACTTTGCTGTCTGACACAGGAATTGGGGTGGAGTTAAAGCTAAAAGTAGCCGACTTGCCTTCGTTGCTGATGTCAGCAGTAGTGAGCGCATTGCTCACCAACTTCGCTAACTGTCCCGTAGTATTATCCTTATATATCAGAGCTATCTGGTCGTCCTCTGAGAAAGTCTTCACACCCGTCGTGGGATTCAGGGCTCGCGTACCGCCAGCCTCGTCGAGGTTTACAGTGATGGTATATACAGCGGTCTGATTCCCGTTATCTATCTCCGGCTGCGTAATCTCAATCTTAGCCAGGTTGTCGTCGCTGGAGCAGCCAGCAGTCATGGCACACACCAATACGAGGGCGGCCATGCTCAGATATATCTTGTTATGTTTCATTGCTTTCATTGTTTTTAGGGGTTAATTACCATTCTTGTGGGTCACCACTAACGATATTATAATCCTGCGTACCGCTTGTCGAGGTGAGCTTCATCGTCAGTGTCGATTGATAGAACTTGGCTGCGGTGAGACTGACGCCGCTGTGGGAGCAATAATAGTTGGCACCAGTTGATGTCGTGGCCTTGAATTTATAGGTATAGTTGATGGATGTAGGCAGAACGACGTAGAATTCCGATAGCGTTCCACTTGTGGGGGTGATGGTGTAGGTATCGATAGAGGAATCAATGCCGCAAGTGATTTCGAGCTGCGAGGCGTTGATAGCGTTCGAGCCATCACTAAGTGAGAGCTTCCAGATGACGAACTGCGACGAGAGTGTAGGTGCATCGGTACTGAACGTCGCCCAGTCATTAGTCTGCTTGAGTTTACTCGTACCGAGGCGGAAGTCGAGATTATCGGAGATCGTCGCCATAGTGCCGTCCTGTGTACCGACAGCTAGCATTGCTTCAAGGGCTATACCGATAATTTTGTCGATGGTTTTGCCAGAATTGTCTCCAAGCGCTGTGCTCAACAATCCCTGGAAATTCGTCATATTGTCATTGTGGCCGACATACACGAGATAGACCTCATCATTATCATCGATATAGGTGGCAGTGCCTGCGATGGTGGCACTTTTGCCGTCGGTTGCCACCTCCTCGACAGTCATCACATCGACGATGAGTTTATTTTCATTATTGAGCGTACTATGTACGAGGGCGATCTTCTCGTTCTCTTCCCATGCGGCGGTGATGTTAGGATTTTCCGTAGAGGGGGCTGTGAGGCCTCGAGTGCCTGCTGAGTTACTGATGGTGGCCTTGAAGGGCAGCGTCTGACCGCTCTGGGAGGCGGGCTGCTGGGTGATGTCTTCGCTGCTGCAGGCAGCCGTCATGACGGCCAGCACTGCAAGACTGAATATATGTTTGATGTTCATAATCGTCATGTTTTAATTGTTACTAATGGGATCTCCAGCATTCGTATAGCCGCCAGACTCGCCTACGGAGTTGGGTGATTTGACCGTAAGAGTGTATTGGGCGTAGTCAGGCGAGTAGGAGTAGTTTGTACTACTTGTGACGGTGGCGGTGATCGTGGCTGTGCCTGTGGATAAGATGGTCACCGTGCCGTCAGCAGCCACCGTAGCCACATTAATATTATCAGATGAATAACTGACAGTGGCGGTGGCGTCGCTTGTCATCGTCAGCGTTTCGTTTTTGAAGGCAGAGTCACTCACCTTCTTTTCAACTTTATCATCGCCATAACTGATGCTGCCAGCAGCCTTGGCAATCTTGACTTCGGCAGAGCCAGTGACGGTATTATAATTGTCTTTCGTCACTTCGTAATAGACGGTATAAGTATCGGCATCGGTATAGGTCAGGGAGGCCTCCGTGCAGCTGCTTGCAGAGGTTCCGTATTTGACGGTGGCGCCTGTGGGGGCGATCACGGTGATGCCGTGGGCTTTCTCATCATAGGTGCCGGTATAGTCAGTGGCGCTGACGGTCATGTCTGCCTTAGATATCTTGACTTCGGCAGAACCGGTGACGGTGGTGTATTTATCCTTCGTCACTTGGTAATAGACGGTGTAATTGCCGGCATCGGTGTATTCGGGGCTAGTGTCAAGGTCGTACTTGCCCTCCGTCGTGCCATACTTCACGACTGCGCCTGTGGGCGAGGCGACGGTCACGGAGATGCCGTGGGGCTGGCCGTCGTAAGTGCCGGAGAATCCGCTTGCAGAAACATCTATAGTTTCTTCCACGACATCCAATGTGACAGGCGACTGGTAGTACTTGCCTTTTTCGATGGTGACGCCGGACTTCTCATAGATATAGAGGAATGTACCGTCAATAGCTTCTAAACGGAAGGTGGCGGCGGTAGCAGGGGCCATGGCCACGTAGAGGTCGCTGGCTGGCGTCGAGGGCGTGACGGTGGTCAGCACGTTGTCACTACCATCCTTGATCACGAACTTCTTGGCAGCGAGGGCGTTGTTGCCGTCGGAGAGCGAGAACTTGACGATGGCGATCTGATTGGCCAGGGTCACCGTGCCGTTGAGGGTGGCGGTGAGTTCTCCCACTTTGAACGTGGCACCGTCAGACTGGCGCAGGTTCAGGCTGGTGGCGATGGTGGTCAGCGTGCCGTCCTGAGTAGTGAGGAGAGAGGGCTTCACGGCCTTCTTGTCCTTGTCAACAGCCGAGGCGGGATAGACGACGATCACGTCATCATTATTCTTGGGAGTGACAGACAGGGTGCCGGTGATGGTCACGTTGCCTGTGGTCTCGTCGGGATCGCCAGCGGTCATCACATCGACCACGCCGTTGTGTATCAGGGCCACCTGTTCATCCTTTGCCCATGTGGAAATGATGGTGCCCTTTTCCTCTTTCAGGGCGCGGGTCGTGGCGCTGCCGGTGGAGATGGTGGCAGAGAAGGGGATGCCCTCTCCAGCGTTGCCCGGGGCGGGCTGGACTGCTGTGGGCTGTTCCATATCGTTGCTGCAGGCGGCCATCGTGAGGGCCAGCACTGCAAGGCTGAGTATTCTGATTGATGTTTTCATCTTTATTACCTTTTATTTGTTAGACATAGGGTTGGTTTAGAACGGGCTGTCGCCGCTGTTGAAGTTGTCGGGCTTGGCAATTGTCGAGTTGGGGTCTTCAGGGGCATTGACGGTGACTATGCAGGAGGCAGTGTATCCGCCGTCTTTGGTTGTTACGGTGATGGTGGCCGTTCCTACTTGGTGGGCTTCTATCGTGCCATTTTCGACACTAACGATATTATTGTCGCTTGATTTCCATATAACTTCTTTAATCGAAGCATTATCAGGATATATGATGTAGAAGAGTGGTGCCTTTTTTCCGACCAGGAGCGACAGAAATGAAGAATTGAGAGTCACGCCAAGCACGGGGTAAAGGTACGCAGATATCACAGTAACTGTACATGAGCATTTCTTCGCATTCTTATAACCCTTTGCATTACAGGCAATTTTTACCTTTCCAACCTTCTTCTTTGAAGTCAACTTACATTTTACCAGATTCTTTGATTTAATCTGGCCGGCTTTCTTGACTTTAGCAATCTGTGTCTTTTTCGAATTCCAAGTGATCTTCTTTACTCTTGCATTGGTAGGTGCTATTTGCACTTGAAGTATTACTGAGGTATGTCGAGGCAAATTGAAATTTTTGTTCTTAAAGAACACCTTCCTAATCTTGATTTTCTGTTGTTTCTTTGCTCTGGTCTCAGCTTTTTGTTTCACATAAAAGACTTTGCCGTTCACCACCACTTTTCCTCCGAAAGAAATGGAGGTTATTTTAACTTCATCATCCATTACCACGGAGAAGGTGCCACTATTATGATACAGAGAGATTTGATATTCATCCCTGCCAGTGGAGATGTCTGTAAAATATAACAGCCCGTTTTTGACATTGGATTTACCGCGTGTCATCATTCTGGAACCCGCTACCGACTCGTCGTCATCATCGTCGCCATCGTCATCATCATCGTCATCATCATCGTCGTCGTCAGCTTCCTCAATCTCGTCTTCGTCAAACGGCATGGGGATCACGTCGCAATCATCGTCGTCATCATCGTCATCCAAATCATCGTCATCCAAATCATCGTCATCATCTTCATTGATAAACTCTTCCTGGATTTCGCCGTCGTCATCATCATCGTCGTCTTCCAAGTCTTCATCAGAGTCATCGTCCATCAGGCCGGGGACTAACGATCCATCGTTATCACCACGGGTGGCGCTGGGGGTCTGGAGCACGTACTTGTTGCCCACTCGCTTGAAGTTAGCGACCTTCTCCACACCGTCTTCTGTGTAATAGACTTCGGTGATGGAACCCTCCTGGCGTGATTCGTCCATCAGTGTCTGCACCTGGGCGATGCGCTGGTTTTCGATTTCCTCAGGCGTCGGCTGGGGTGTCGGCTCAGGTTGGGGCTGAGGTTCCGGCTGCGGCTGGGGCGTCGGCGTGGGTTCTGGTACTACGGGATTGTCGATCATGTCTTCAATCTCGTCACAACTCGTGATGCCCGTGCCGACAGACAGCACCAGCATCATCATCAGAATTCGTGATAGTTTCTTCATTATTTTATTGGTTTATAATTTAGTTCACTTATTGTTGATCAATTATGTCACACGGGGGACATGTCATATCATCATCTTTCTGGCTGCAAATATACAACAAGTTTTCCAATAAGCCAAACTTTTCTGCCAAATTCTGGCGCACACGCAACTATCCACTTTATTTTGACCTGACAAAAGAACCGTCCCTCTGTTAGCATGTTCTCAGGCAGCGATTCCTGTACGCATGACTTCACGGTAGAGCATAGAGTCTTCGTGGTCTTCAAGAAGTACTGGCTCTATCAGGACATTTACTTTTCGGATGTCTGCCCAGAGGTCAGCCCATTGCTCCCATTTGTTTGTGATTTCTCCCTCAGCGACAATCACAGCAACGTCTATATCGCTATCAGAATTTGCAGAGCCCTTGGCGTACGATCCATACAAATAGACCTTTGGCTCAACACTGTAGCGAGGAGTTATCACACGTTTGAACTCACGAACGAATTCTAAGACTTGTTGCAGGCTAAGCGCTCTTCTATCCATCGTATCAGTTCTTTTGTTTTATCCAAGAGATACTGGCTAGCCTCCTTGTTGAGCATTCTTGCTGCATCGAGTTTTTGCTCAGGATAGCGAGCCTCAAGCCATGGTCATGATTCAACTGGGCCACTTGCAAATCTTGCTCTACTATTTCGAGCCATTTATTTACGATTTTTCTCTTGCCATACAAATATTGTTACGCATTCACGCTGCAAATATAGGCAATATTTCCGAAAGTTCCAAGGATTTGATGATAAAAATTCAAGGGTGGGCATGAAGACAAGCCATAAACTCGAATGACTTGACTGTTATTTGACTTAAAATCATTCAAAGAAAAAAGTAAATGAGATAATCCAAAGTTAATGACATATGACATAATTGCGATTGTATATATTTGTGTTTTATCGGTTTACATCTAAAAGGAAAGTCGTATTAATGACATAAAAATGACATAGAAATGACATATTAATGACATAATAGGCATGAGTGAAGGGGTTTGAAGGCAGGAAAGTGGAAGAAAGGTGGCTGGTAACTCGGAGAAAGGTGGCTAGTAACTCGGAGAAAGGTGGCTGGTAACTGGGAGAAAGGTTAGGGTAAAGTCGGAGTTTGGTATAGGTAAACTCCGAGTTTAGTATAGGTAAACTCCAGAAGTAGTTAGACCGAAACATCTGAAAGGATAATGAAAGATAATAGTCCAAAATATGTCATTAACATGTCGTATATATGTCATTTTTATGTTGTTAAGTGCGTTTTTTCTAAAAAGCTAAAATGATGAAAGACAATAGAATAAGACAAAGAATATGTCATATGTCATTAAGAAACAAGATATCAATGAAGAAAATTTGAAAATAATAGCCAAAGGCTGCCAATTTGTGGAAAAATTGTTGTATCTTTGCAGTCCGAAAAGCAAAAGAACACATCTATAACAGTCAAAAACAGAACAACTATGAAAGTATCGATTATCAGAGACCAAGGCAAGCGCGAGGTAGTGAACCGCGAGACGGTGGCCCAGGTAGCCGGATTCATCCAGAAGGGCTGGCGCGAAAAGAGTGTGCGACATCTGCGCGAGCTCTACCATCTGATTACGGTGGAACGGCAGGCTGACGGACGGGCAAAAACCAATCTGAAGGGCGGCATCCAACTGGAGCGGATCTGCTTCGCCAGCGAGTTCGACAACTATCGCGGCGAACGTCGCCAGCTGGGCTATAACGGCCTGGTGGTACTGGAGAAGAACGGGCTCGAGACCTACGAGCAGGCCGTCGAGATCAGAAACAAGGTGAGCCGGATGCCGCAGACGATGATGGCATTCCTCGGCGCATCGGGCAAGAGCGTGAAGATCGTGGTGAGGGGAGAGCTGTTTGCCGATGCCGGAGTCCCCGAAACGGCAGAACACCTTCCAATAGAAGAAGCCGACATCCGCCAGTTCCACCATAATATCTACGAGACAGCGCGACAGGCCTATCAAAGCCAGTTCGGGATGGAGATCGAGTATCTGGAGCCGCGCCTCGACAGGACGGTCTACGTGAGTGCCGACCCGGAGATTTACTTCAACCCTGATGCGATGCCCTTCTATGGCGACGCACAGCCGAAGGAGCCTATCGAGCATGTGAATATTTCTGACAAAAGCGACAGCCTGATGCCTGGGCGAACCCTCAACCGCACCTACCGCATGAACTGGCTCTTCATCGTTGAGAACGTGCTCGGCAAATACTTCGACCTGCCGGATGCCGACCGTCAGGAATCGCTGCTGATGAGCGTGGCCAGCGCCTGTCTGGCTGAGGGCATCCCGATGGCGAGGGCTATTGCTATGTCACTCGAGCACCCAATTCTCAATAGCGACGAGCTGCTCGTCAGGAAGACCTTTTCGGCCGTCTATGCCGTCAGCCTGCAGGAGGACTATCTTGAGAAGCACAAGCCAAAGCCGTTGGCGAGTGTGCCCAAGGAGACCATCCAGGCGATGCAGACCGAAATCTTCCTGAACGCCAACTTCGAACTGCGCAAGAACCTGATGACCGGCGTGGCCGAGTATCGTGAGAAATACGCTGAGGATCAGACGTTTAAGCCATTGACAGAGGAGGTGCGCAACGATATGACGCTCAGGGCGATGGAACTCGGATTGAAATCGTGGGACAGAGACGTGAACCGCTTCATCGACTCCACCCGCATTGAGCAGTACGACCCCGTGAACCAATGGCTCGACAAACTGCCGCAATGGGACGGCCACGACCATATCAAGGATCTCGCAGCCCGAGTGCCGACCTCGCAGCCTCATTGGGAGATGTATCTCAGGATGTGGCTCGTGGGTATGGTGGCCCAGTGGCGCGAGAGCGACAAGCAGCTGACTGGCAATGCGTTAACACCGCTTCTGATAGGCCGTCAGGGTTGCGGAAAGACCCGTTTCTGCAAGATCATCCTGCCTCCGGAACTGCGCGACTACTACAACGACAAGCTGAACTTCAAGAACGAGTTCGACCTGAATATCGCGCTGACCTCGTTTGCCATCATCAACCTCGACGAGTTCGACAAGACCTCCAATGGCCAGCAGATCGTGCTGAAATACCTGCTGAGCACCAGCGACGTGAAGTTCCGTCCGCCCTACGGAAAAACCATCAAGCAGTTTCGCCGCTACACCTCGTTCATCGGCACCACCAACCAGCAGAAGCCCCTCGTGGATCCAACGGGTTCAAGGCGGTTCGTCTGCGTGGGGGTGACTGGTAACATCGACTTCAGCGACACCGTCGACCATCGCCAGCTCTTTGCCCAGGCCCTATACCTATTTAATAATAAGGAGCGCTTCTGGCTGAACGACGACGAGATAGCCAGGCTGATCCGTGAGAACGAACCCTTCCAAAGGCTTAACGACCTGGTGGAGATGATTGGCGAGACCTTCCGCAAGCCGAAGCCATCGGAGCAGCCCCGCTGGTGGAGTCTGAAAGAGATAGCCCAAGTGCTCTCCAAACGCTATGCGAACTACGACCCCAAGACCAGCTATCAGAAACTGGGCCGAGCGCTGAGTGACCAGCAGTTTGGCTTCGAGACAGATCGCAAAACGTCAGGCCACTATTACAGAATCATCGAAAGAGAAGGTAGTAAATAAGAAACGGCACAACAAATATATAAGAACACGAATTGCACGAATCTCACGAATATCTATCTGGAAATGAGCAGACGGATGGATTCGTGAGATTCGTGCAATTCGTGTTCAGACTATTTCTTCTCAGGGACGAAAACCTCAAAAGTCTGGTCGTCGTAAAACACCCGGACCTCTTTGACGCGGCGTTGTGGCTTGTCAACAACTTTTACCTCCGTTCTTTCAATTTCGGCCCGTGTATTTTTTACACTATTAAAATTGTAAGGCGCCTGGACACCCTGTTGTGGGGTGGGAGTCTGGGGCTGGTCAAAATCGAGCATCGGATTTTGAATATCTGTCCCACCATTTACACCTCTGTCAGGTGTCGGATTCAGACTGTCATCTAAGGTGGGTGAGCTAACATACATCTCTCCTGAACCAAACATGAGCCAGTCAGTACTGATGTTAGGAATTTTCTTTTTGATAGCTTCGACCACACTCAGGGTGGGGCGGGTGCGCTCATTATAGATACTGCTAAGGGTGGCTGGTGCCAGACCGATGAAGTCAGCGAACACCTGTTGAGTCATGTGCTGAGACTCCATAATTTGCCTGATCCTATCTTTCATATTTCTAATTGATGACTTTTAGAGGGCATTTAGCCGGTTATTTCTTTCAGTTTACAAAGGTAAAGCAAAATTTTGAATTATACAAGAAAGAAGAAAAGAATTTAGATTTTTAAACTTTTGATTTGCGGTTTTAGATTTTGAAATTCAATAACGAATTACATTGGAGCGCGTGTTTAAAATCACAAATCCAAATTTACATCAATAAAGTATTACAAAGAACTTATGGAACGGAATAATGTTAAATAACTGGCTATAAATAAGGTAATTATAAGAAATTTAGGAAAATAGAGCATCTATGCAGCCATAGAAAGGCTTGTTGTGTGAGATATTTGGATGTTTTTACAGATGTTTTTCATAACTAATTGGTTTTTAGGCATTTACGCACTTGAAAACGCTGATGCATATTTATGATTATGAATTATTAAAACCGAATATTTGTATTTGTATTGTTAAATATTAAACTTTAAATATTCCCGATTTGTCACAAATTTGCATTTTTAAATTGCAAATATTTGCGCCTTGCGTTTTGGTTTTGAGAGTTAAATACGGAATTTAAAAACTTTAAAGAATGTGAATTGTAAATTTCCACGACTGCATTTTTCGATTTTTCGTCATTTCTCGCGTATTCTGGACGACGGGAGGAATTTCTAAAAATACGCGAGTTTTGAGGGGTCAGAAATCCCGCAGATCCCTTGTATTTATCGGCTTTTGGGCCTAAAAAAAGCACTCACGAAAAGTGCTATTTTTGGAAATTCTATAGTCGAAAAAGGAGTTTTTTTAGTGCAAAATGTAAAAAATCAGTTCCTTCATTAGCTCACCTGGAGGGGTATTTGGGTTGTCCAAACCCTTACTTTTGGCATCTATTTCACGTATCTTGGAGATAATCTGCATCACTTTCATTCCTGTGTAATTCCGCATGCCAGTCATGTAGTCTTTGGCAGCCCAAGGAGATCTCATTTCGAGCCAATCTGCTACCGCTTCCTGGCTCCTCGGATTTGGCGAATAATACGAGATCATCAGATTCTGGAAGTAATTAAAGAGCAACGGGAGAAAAGAGTAGATGCTACCAGCCTTCGGATTTTCGTCAAAATATTTGATGATCTGATTGGCCTTGAAAACATTTCGGTTCACAATGGCATCACGGAGTTCGAATCCATTGAACTCCTTGCTCACGCCGATCTGATCCTCCACCACCTGGGGAGTCACTCTCCTATCCTGTTCCGGCAATGACAGCACCACCTTATCCAGTTCACTGGTGAGACGACTGAGGTCTGCGCCAATATTATCGGCAATCATCTGCGTGGATTTCGGATCGATGCTCACCTGACGGGTCGACAAATAGTTCTCGATGAACTGTGGCAGATCCCTGTCGCGCAGTTTTTTGCTCTCAAAGAGGACACCAGCAGACTGGATAGCCTTCATATATTCCCGTTTCCGGCCATCTACCGTACCATTTTTGTGACACATCACCAATACTGTTGAGGGCATCGGCTGCTTGAAATAGCGCTCCAGAGCCTCTGTATTCTTCACGTTCTGCGCCTCCTTGACGATAACCACCTGACGTTCCGCCATCATCGGATAGCGACGCGCCGTATCAGCAATCTGCGAGGCATTCACATCCGAACCAAAGAGTATCGTCTGATTGAAATCACGCTCCTCTGGCTGTAGCACATGCTCGGCGATATAGTCAGCAATACGGTCGATATAATAGGGCTCATCCCCCATCAGATAATAGACGGGAGCGAACTTTCGCGCCTCCAAATCAGCCATAATACTGTCGAAACTTACATTTTTTGCCTCAGCCATTGCGTTATTTCGATTATTATTTGTACTTTTGCGGGGACAAAGTTACAAAAATGTTTCGATTAAACCTACCTCCATACCCAATAAAAATACAAGAGAAGGGTGAAAAACGTCAGATTTTCGACTTCCTACGTCGAAAATGGGTGGCATTGACACCTGAGGAATGGGTGCGCCAGCACTTCACCCATTATCTCACCGAGCATAAAGGTTATCCGAAGGCGCTACTCGCCAACGAGGTGGAACTACGCATCGGGGAGAAACATCTGCGCTGTGACACCTTATTATATAATAAGGAGCTGCGACCGCGGATGATCATCGAATACAAAGCCCCTACCATAAAAATACAGCAGAAGACCTTCGATCAGATTACGATCTACAATCTTCTGCTGAAAGTGGATTATCTCATAGTCAGCAACGGCCTCCAGCACTACTGTTGTAAGATGGACTACGAGCGTCATTCTTACCAGTTCCTGAAGGATATACCGAACTACGAAAGTATTTAACAAACGACTACTCCATATCGTCAGCGTCAGTCACTTTCTTTGACGTAGCCGACTTGCGGATAGAGCGCTTGCGAGGCTTCTTCTCCTCACCTGTTACCTTATCGATCTTCACACCTGCGAGCTCGGGGTCAATCATGATACGACCACAGTACTCGCAAACGATGATCTTCTTGTGCATCTTGATGTCGAGCTGACGCTGGGGCGGAATCTTGTTAAAGCAACCACCACAGGCATCGCGCTGCACATAGACAATGCCCAGACCATTGCGAGCATTCTTACGGATGCGCTTGAATGAGGTAAGCAGACGGTTCTCGATCTTAGCCTCGAGGTCCTTCACCTTCTCCTTCAGCTTATCCTCCTCGGCACGGGTCTCGGTGATAATCTCCTCCAACTCACCCTTCTTCACCTCAAGGTCACTCTGACGCTCGGATATCAGGGTCTCACTATTCTCCAGTTCCTCGCGCTTTTCAGCGATACGGGCGTTAGCCTCGCGAATCTTCTTGTTGCAGAGTTCGATTTCCAAGGTCTGGAACTCAATCTCTTTACTCAGCATATCATACTCGCGGTTGTTCTTCACCTCGTTCAGCTGCGCCTGATAGCGCTCCACACTGGCCTTGGCATCACTGATCTCACCATTCTTCAACGTGATGGCACGCTGGAATTCATCGATCTCGTTCTTGATCTTCTCCACACGAGTGGTCAGACCTTCAATCTCGTCTTCCAGGTCCTGTACTTCCAGAGGCAGTTCACCTCTCAGTGCGCGCTTCTCATCGATGGACGAGAGAGCCGTCTGAAGCTGATAAAGGGTCTTCAGTTTCTCTTCTACAGACAAATCTGTCGGGTCTTTCTTTGCCATAATCTTAAATGTATAATTTGACTGTTTACTATTTATAATTTATTTAACAATTTGCTTCTGTCTAAAGATATAGAATGGGATTGGTACATGTCTCTGCGATCACCGTCCTCACCTCAGGGCAAGCCTCACGAATAATCTCATCAAAGATATCTGCCGTGTACTGCTCACTCTGATAGTGCCCGATGACACAAATCTGTATCTGCTGCTCATAGCCGAAATACTGGTGATAGTGCATCTCTCCCGTGATGAAAGCGTCGGCCCCTGCCTTCAGGGCCTCGCCGAGCAGGAAGTCCCCTGCCCCGCCACAGACGGCCACCTTGCTAACAGGCCGATGCAGCAGTTCGTTACACATGGCGCACTCCACGTCAAAAGCCTTCTTCACAGCAATCACGAAGTCATCAGCAGCCATTGCCTCTGGCAGTTCACCGACGATACCACTCCCCGACTCCACGCCATCTACGGTCTTCGGAGCTAAGAACTTGACACCTTGAAGTCCCAGTTTCCGGGCGATGCGGAAGTTCACGCCCCCCCGGGCATTATCCATATTGGTATGCATGGAGATGACGCAGATGCCATTGCAGATCGTTTTCATCACCGTCCGCTGCACATCCGTCAGGTCGCTGATCTGCTTCAGTCCGCGGAACAGCAACGGATGATGGCTGACAATCAGGTTGCAGCCCTTCTGTATGGCCTCGTCAACGATCTTTTCCGTGACGTCCAGACACAATAATGCCCCTGAAACCTCCGTCTCTGTCAATCCTACCTGCAGGCCAGCATTGTCCCAGCTCTCCTGAAGGGGCAGAGGCGCGAAACGTTCAAGGGCGCTCAGCACTTCTTTTATTTTCACGCTGCAAAGGTACGAATAAAAAGTGAAGAGTGAAGAGTGAAGAGTGAAGAATTTGCTTCCGCTTTGGCTTTTTTAACGCTTTCACCACTCCAAGAGGTTGGCTTTGGCCTCAATCCTATTCTCCACATCGTCTTCCAGTGCCGGGAAGAAGTCGATACCCGTCAGCGCCTCGATCTCATCAACAGACCTGAGGGCCTCATCCATCGTCTGCTTCTTGCCTTCATTTCGGTAGATGAAGCCAATGGCCTTCGGCGTTCCCTTCCGACAGAGCACCACCTTAAAAAAAGCTTGTGGAATCCTGACCCTGTTACGGCCAATGGTCGTCTGCCGGCCAGAATCGTCGTCCTGATAGATAGGCCCACAGACAATATCCACAGCCCCATATTTGCGTGCCCACTGACGGCAAAGGATCTCCAAATCGTTCCATTCGTATTTGTTCAGACCGTGGTTCTGCGGACAGACATTCGTAAAGAGGAACGACTGGGCCATCGCCTCCCGATCCCACTTATTGTCACCCGCCGGACACATGTGTCCCCTATCGAAGCGCGAGTTGTAATAGTCATTGTCCGTCGCCCGAGGCCGCTTCACGTTCTCATCCTCCGTAAACACCTCCTCGTCACGCTGGGCCGAACCATAGGTATGATCCTTCGTCAGATGCCAAGCCACCCAGTTTGGATTCTTAGTGCCACTATTGTACGACGTTGTATAGCCTTTCCTGTACAATATCTGCTCTGGACGGTCCTTCAGCGGTGCCGGCATCTCGTACATCCTCACCACCTTGGCCTTCTGTCCCTGACTTTCGGTCCTTTGCAATGGGTTCTCAGCCTCCACAGCCTCTGCACCCGTTGCCATAAACTCTGCCTGGGCAGCCTGCCCCCCACTCCGTCCGTCCTTGCACGACAGCACCGCCGTCGCCAAGACGATCATTCCTATCAGGTTCCTATAGATTTTCATCATGTGCTGCCAAGATACTATTTGGGAAGTTTATTGTATGCTTCGTCAGTCACTGGTTCGAGCCATTCGTTGCTGTTGCCGGGCTGCACATTGGCGTGGTAGGTCAGGTGCTGCATCCAACTGTCTGCGGCAGCACCATGCCAGTGTTTTACGCCCTCAGGCACGGCGATGGTCACGCCGGGCTTCAGTTCCACAGGCTCCTTGCCCCACTCCTGATACCAGCCGCGGCCAGCGACACAGATGAGCACCTGCACGGCTCCATGATGAATGTGCCAGTTATTGCGGCAGCCAGGCTCGAAGGTCACGTTGCAGAGCCCCGTCTTATCGAGCACGGCCAGATAACTGTTGCCGATGAAATACTGGGCAAAAGCTGTATTGGGTTCGCCTTTGGGCCAGACGCTACTGAGGGTATAGCCCTCTTGACAGAGCCATGCGCAGAGTTCATCGACCGTTTCCTGACTGTTACCCATGTTCACGGCTCCCCGCTTGTGGGCTGCCAACTGCGGGGCCACCTTACCGAGGCCGCTCAATGCAGCCACCGTCACAATTTCGCGGTCTGCCGCCGTGAGCTGGTCGCCAGCGAAGATGTCGCCGAAGAGGTGAGCCTTCAGGTAGTAGTCGTCCTGCGGACAGAAGTCGTAATTAAATGGACGACCAGACACCTGTGTCTGGTTCTTCACACCCAGTTCGTAGGCAGCCTTGGCGTCGTCCCATTCCTTAGGACGTTTCCAGGGCTTGCCCTCCTGCCAGTTCTCCTGTTTATTGGCCAGTACTTTACCGAGCACACCCAACGCATTCAGCGAGCGTGGGAATCCCGTGTAGGCATAGAGCTGCGAGAAAGCCTCCTTCAGTTCGTTGACGGTTACTCCGTTGTCGAGTGCCGTCTTTACGGCAGGCTCCAACCGTTCCAAATCTCCCTGTGCCATCAGGCAGGCACATGCTGCCAATCCCTTCTGTCTTTCGGTCAACGTCTGACCATTCATTGTTGCCATCGTCATGATTGCTATTACAAATACTATTACTTTTTTCAAATACTTACTCATCATTATTCTTGTTTTGATTACTATCTCGATGAACTCAGGCATGACGTAGATGACGTCTGTCTGACTCCTCCATTGTCGCTAACTCATGTTTTCTGCGACAAAGATAATAAAAATAGTTGATACTATGTGTAATTATTCACATTCTTTCAGTATTTCATAGAGTTCGTCAGCCGTCAACTGCTTGCAGCAGCCTGGTGTGATGATGGTCGAGTCGAATGGCACGACGGGTGGCATCGTCTTTTACGACCTATCGCCTGATTATTATAAGAGCGTCAGCCGCACCAAGGGATCAGCCTTCTTCATTCAAGAGATACCTCCCCGCTGACCAAAACAAGTTGTTTTGGTATCAAAGAGATAGCCTAAACGAACCTAAAAGACCATCTTAACGACACCAAAACAACTTGTTTTGG
This sequence comes from Prevotella sp., assembly GCA_017449495.1. Taxonomy (GTDB): domain Bacteria; phylum Bacteroidota; class Bacteroidia; order Bacteroidales; family Bacteroidaceae; genus Prevotella. Next base: position 19,817 of record JAFTFO010000033.1, read on the forward strand.
TAGCAGTGTAGGTAGTGTAGTTTCGGAAAACAACTACACTAAACTTAATAATCTGTATATGAGAAAGTTATAAAGAATAGTGTAGTTTTATTAAATACTTATCAAAATGAAATAGCAGTGCATATTAGAATCCAATCTTTGTGAGCATCATCGCCGTTTTCGACGGCAAAGTTACGAAGATTCCGTCTATGCATTATAATACAAATTGCTGAGATTCGTTCACTTTTTGCTGAAAAAGCACTATAATTCAAAATAAAGTTGTAAATTTGCAGCAGAATTCTACATCGACGCAATTATGAGTACTAAAGCAATGCAAGAGACGATTGCCGAATACTTCAAGACGCAGCCCGTCCTGAAGGCATGGCTCTTCGGCTCCTTCGCCCGTGGCGAGGATACACCGCTGAGCGACGTCGACATTATCGTTCTGCTTGACAATTCAAAGCCCGTTGGCCTGAGGTTCTTCGGCATGTGGAACGACCTTGAACAGTTGCTCGACCGCAAGGTGGACTTAGTGACAGAGGGGTCGCTGGCGGACTTCGCCCGCGAAAGTGTGGAACGCGATAAAATCCTAATCTATGAGAGAGCAGCCTAAAGACCGCAACCGGCTCCAGCACATATTGGAGGCTATCGATGTCATTCTGGGGCGCTGCAAGGGAATGAAGCGCGAGGACTTGACTGCCGACAAGGTGCTTTTTGGTGGCATTGTTTACCCACTATGATTATCGGCGAGGCCGCCTACAATCTCACCAAGGCTTTCTGCAAGGCTCATCCCGATACACCGTGGCTTCAGATAGCCAAGATGCGCCATAATCTTGCCCATGGCTATTATCAGGTGGATCCCGACATTGTTTGGTCGGTCATTCAAGACGACATGCCACTTCTCCGCGAACAAGTTGCACGCTATCTGACCGACACCGACTGGGAGGAATGGGAGAAAAACGAGGTCGTAATCAAAGAAACGGCCACTCACAAGAGTCTCGTACAGACCGCAAGCCGAATGAAAAGTGACGGAATGACAACTAAGCAGATATCTAGATACACAGGTTTAACCGCCGAGGAAATCGAGAGGTTATAATATATATTAATATAGACTGATTTTCGCCAAAATAAGACTCCCAAGATGATATAAGTTGATGCTCGCGTTTAGGCGATTTCCGACTTTTGGCGTTTAATCAAGTAGAAACAATAACATTAAATGATAACGCAAATGAAAACAATGAGAATTTGGAGAATCATGTTTATGACGCTTGCTGTCTTTACTACGGTAGTTGCACAAGCCCAACTGTTCCGTCCCCTCGGTCTTGGCTTCAACGGAGGTGAGCGGCAGGGCATTTTCTCTCAGCCCAGAATGCACATTGAGGGCGACAGACTCTACGCTTGCACCAATCAGGGGCTTTATGCTAAAGAGTTGTCGAATGACAATAGCGCGTGGCAACTTGTGGGCTTCAAGGGCATACCGCTACAGGACTATGCCCGAAGAGGCAGCGACATTCTGGCCTTACGCTACAACGAGGGCGGCGGTTTCCTGCTCCTCTCGAACGACGGCGGGCAGACATACGAGGACGTAACGCCCGAAATCTTCCGAGGGGAAAAATATGAGCGCCTATCCAACCTCGTCCAGCACCCAAGAGACCCTAACACGCTATTGGTCTCTTCTATCTATTGGGGCTTGCTGCTCTCTACGGATTTTGGTAAGACGTGGGAGAACATATCTGAGTTCGTTTATGGGAACGAAGTCGCATCTTTTATCGGGTTTCATCCTTCACGTCCGAATATCATCTACAATAGTGGAGAAGGTGGATTCTTTGAAGGCCATATCAACATCAGTTACGATGGCGGCCAGACGTGGAACGACCACGGCAATTCGCTCGGCTTCCCCGGCGACAACTGCGTACACCAGCCGACATTCCATCCCACCAACCCCGACCGTTGGCTGGCAGGGGGCGAAGGGTGTGTGTTCCTTTCAGATGATAACGGCCAGACATGGAATAGCCAGAATTATTGGGACGACGAAACACGCAGCGCCTACTGGTTCTTCTCTGCTTTCGACAATGAGCATCCCGACACGGTGTATCTGGCAGGCTGCCTGGGGCGAAATGGGCAGAAGAAAGCTTGCATTAAACTGATGTGCTCTACTGACGGCGGGCGCTCATGGCATCCGTCGCAAGTAATGACATCCGACAGAGAGTTCGATAGGGTAAACGACCTGCGACAATACGGCGACCGTCTGCTCATTTACGCCGAATCAGATGTCTATGAGGTTCCCAAGGCCGAACTTGTTGCCCAAAGCACCACAGCCATCCATAACGTTGTATCTGACACATCTAACTCGCCGACCTACGACCTCCAAGGCCGAAAAGTTGTTGAGCCACAGCATGGAATCTACATCAAGAACGGACGGAAAATCTTGAAATGAATATTAGTGTTGAACAAGAAAATCGTTATTCCAGTCACCCAGCGAGACATTCTCGTTACGATAGCGGGCCTGGGGGTTGCGTTCGCCTGGTGCTCCTGGGAATCGCGACTGGAGTGTCAGGGCTTTTTGGGGTCAAGCATTTTCTTGATATGCGTTTCGAGAATGTGATAGCCAGGCTCTATCATGCCACCGTGTCCATGACCGTCTATTTCGTAGAGATAGGTCTGCTGATGGCCAACCAGTTTCATCATTCTTGCCAGATACTGATTCTCGTCGTAACGCCCGAATAGTTCAAGTTCCCTGTCTCCGCAAATCAGCACAAACGGCGGACAATCAGGACGTACCCAGTAGAGCGGCGCATACTCGTCGATGGTGGGCTGTAGGGGTGGGATGCCCTGCATCTTGCGAACGTTATAGTGGGTGATGGCCTGGCCGCTGAATGGCGCATAGAGCCAGACGGCGTCGGCGTCAATATCGTACGTCTTGAGCCATGCCTTGTTCAAGCAGAGCATCATCGAGATATAGCCACCTGCCGAATGGCCAGTCACCACAATCTTCTTGGGGTCACCACCATACTTGTCGATATGCCTGAACACCCATGCGACGGCTTCGGCAGCATCGTCGAGTGTTTCCCTGACGGTCACCTTCGGCAGCAGTCGGTAGTTCACACCCACCAGCACCATGCCTTTCTCCTTCAGTTTCCAAGGGATTTCTTTTTCGCCCTGTTCGAGTCCGCCGCCATGGAACCAAACCACGACAGGAACATCATTGGCACCTTCCGGATAGTACACATCCAGTTTGAGCCGTTCTTTTGAATAGGCATCGGTCTTAGTAGTGTAACTGATGTCATTCTCCTGCTTGTAACTCTGCGCCCATATTCCCAAGGTCATGAGCAGGGAGAGGGTCGTCATTGCAATTCTTTTCATATAATGGTCTTTATCAGTCGTTTTTAATACAAAATAGTCGAAAGGTCAGGCTTTGTATAAATCAGTGATGAAAAGTGTGACGACGAGGGAAAGGATGGAGGCGGCAACGGCACCTACGGTCATGTGGAGCATGAGGACGAAAGCATTGATGGGTGAGAAGCCACCGAGAAGGATGCCGATTAACAGGAGGGGCATCGAAGTGAGACCCAGCACGGAGAGGTTCGCCGTGGTAGGCGAGATGACGGCGAGCAGGCTGCGACGCATGAAAGGTAGCAGGGCTTTCAAATGAGACAAACCGTTGCCACGCAGAAACTCATACTGTTGCTCGTCGGCCTGTAGGGCGGTGACATAGGTATTCAACCCACGAATCATCATGGTAGTGCTGTGTCCCAGCAAGAGAGCCGTCACTGGCACAAACCAACGGGCATCGAAAGCTCTGACAGGTAGCACGACCGCCAACAGCCACAGGCCCACCAGCAATGTGCCGAGGAAAAGACCTGTAACAACAGGAATCATCAGCTTATGATCTGACTGACGGCAGCGCTTCAGCACGATCCAACCCGAAAGGGTAGCCATCACCAAGAGCCATGCCAAGAGGAGCCACGGGCTGTTGACCTTAATCAGAGCCCACACCACAAGGCAAAGCACCAGCAACTGGACCACAGCGCGAGTCACAGCCACGCTAAACGAACGGAGCGACTGGCGATCCAACAGATAAAGTGCTCCAGCGGGAATCGCCAGCAAGAGCAGTCCCAAAACGGTATGTAGTATCATCGAACTATTCATAATCAGTAAACTTTCATTGTTTCATCTCAATCACTTGATTCGCCTGGCTGACGAGCAGGGGCCTTCGACTGGCAATAAGCACCGTCTTGCCCGCAGCAGTTTGTCGGCGAAGCAGTTCCAACATATGCCTTTCCTGTTCAGCATCAAGGTGGGCGGCAGGTTCATCAGCGATGATGATCTGACGGTCAGTAGCCTCCGTGACCAGCCGTTCAGCCAGCAGGAAAATGTCTTCCGACGGAAGAGGCTCAGGCTGTGGTTCTGGCTTCACAGAAGGTAGCAACGCGTTCCACACGGCATAGTCGTCAGCCTCACTCTGAGGGGGCTCTGGCGCCCTGAGCTGATGCCGAAGCATCTGCATCTCCTGCGGCAGATAGACCATCATCGTGCGGAAGGCGTGGGCCGAGTGAACTGTCAGCAGTTCGCCGTCGACACTCACGAAGCCCTCCGTCAACGGGAGGAAGCCCAGTAGCGTACGCAACAGCGTGGTCTTGCCCGAGCCCTGCGGCCCTGTAACACAAGTCAATTCGCCGTCCTTGGCGATGAACGACAAGCCCTTTGCCAAGACCCGTTCGCCCCGTGTTATGGTAGCATCTTTTACCTCTAACATCAGCAATAATTAATAATCTGGGGGCAAAGTTAGCAATTTTTCTCAATTCTTAATTCTTAATTCTCAATTATTTTGTACCTTTGTGGCAAATTTTGAACATGACGAGAGAAAATCACCTCCATACTTGGCGGCTTCCTGCCGAATGGGAACCCCAGTGGGGCGTGCAGCTGACGTGGCCGCACGCAGAGACCGACTGGGCCCCAATGCTCAGCGAGATCACCGCCACCTATGAAGAGCTGGCCCGTGAGATAGCCAAACGAGAAAATCTTTTGGTTGTGAAACAGGGGGACGGTTCTTTTGTTACATCATGCGGTGTAACAAAAGAACCGTCCCCCTGTTACATCAGCTGTCCCACCAACGACACTTGGGCTCGCGACCACGGTTTCATTAGTCTGATTGACGATATGGGTGGCTGTCGCCTGATTGATTTCTGCTTCAACGGTTGGGGCGAGAAGTTCCCAGCTAATCTCGATAATGCCATCAACCGCCGCCTCTATGACGAGGGCAAGATTGAAGGCGAGTATGTGAACTGTCTGGACTTTGTGCTCGAAGGCGGTTCCATCGAGAGCGACGGTAAGGGGACGGTATTCACCACCACGGGCTGTCTGCTGGCACCCCACCGCAATCAGCCGATGACGAAGGCGCAGATTGAGGATCGCCTGCTGAACGACCTCCACGCCAAACGCATCCTCTGGATCGACCACGGTCAGCTGACGGGTGACGATACCGACGGGCACATCGACACGTTGGTACGCATCTGTCCCGACGACACCTTATTATATATAGGCTGTGATGACCCCGACGACGAGCAGTATGAGGAACTGCGGCTGATGGAAGAGCAACTGAAGACTTTCCGCACCCTTGACGGGCAGCCCTATCGGCTTGTGAAGTTGCCCATGCCACGCCCCATCTTCGACGGCAACGACAGACTACCTGCCACTTACGCAAACTTTCTCATCGTCAACGGAGCCGTACTCTGCCCCACGTATAACCAGCCTGACCTTGACAGCGAGGCCCTGCGGCTCATCGGTGAGGTATTCCCCGACAGAGAGATCGTGGGCATCGACTGTAGAAGTATCATCAAGCAGCACGGATCGCTCCATTGCTGCACAATGCAGCTACCAAAGGTAAAAGAGTAGATAAGTAAAAAGATAAAATGAAAGAACTAAAGATAGGATTCCTGCAGCAGCACAACACTGCCGACACGAAGGATAACATTCTTCGACTGGCTGAAGGCATCAGCGACCTCGCCAAACGGGGCGCCGAGCTCATCGTGCTGCAAGAGTTGCACAACTCACTCTATTTCTGCCAGACAGAGGATGTCAACAACTTTGACCTGGCCGAGCCCATTCCCGGGCCTTCCACCAAGCTATTTGGTGAACTGGCCAAGCAGTTCGGGGTAGTCATCGTTACCTCGCTCTTTGAGCGACGTGCACCGGGACTTTACCACAATACCGCTGTCGTATTGGAAAAAGACGGCACCATCGCCGGCGCCTACCGTAAGATGCACATCCCTGACGACCCCGCCTACTACGAGAAGTTCTACTTCACCCCCGGCGATCTGGGCTTCCATCCTATCCAGACCTCCGTCGGACGGTTAGGCGTGATGGTATGCTGGGACCAGTGGTATCCTGAGGCCGCTCGTTTAATGGCTCTTCAGGGTGCCGAGTTGCTTATCTACCCCACCGCCATCGGCTATGAGTCGAGCGACACGCCCGACGAACAACAACGTCAGCGCAATGCCTGGCAAACCGTGCAACGCGGCCACGCCGTCGCTAATGGACTGCCCGTCATCACCGTCAACCGCGTGGGCCACGAGCCGGATCCTTCCGGACAGACCAATGGCATCCAGTTCTGGGGCACGTCGTTCGTGGCCGGTCCTCAAGGTGAGGTTCTCTACGAGGCCTCTGCCGACGAGGAAGAGAGTATCATCATCCATCTCGACCTCTCCCACTCCGAGCAGGTGCGCCGCTGGTGGCCCTTCCTCCGTGATCGCCGCACCGATGCCTACAATGACATTCTCTGCCGTTTCATCGATTAACTTCAAACAACCATAGGAAAGATGTCTAACCTGTTAAGATTCCAAGTCGTGGAGGAAGCCTTCAAGAAGAAGGCTGCCGAAGTGCCAACACCTTCCGAGCGCCCCTCCGATTATTTCGGCAAGTACGTGTTCAATCGCGAAAAGATGTACAAGTATCTGCCCGCAGAAGTATATAACAAACTGATCGACGTCATCGACAACGGTGCACGTCTGGACCGCAGCATCGCAGATGCCGTCGCCGACGGTATGAAGCAGTGGGCCCAGGAGATGGGCGCCACCCACTATACCCATTGGTTCCAGCCCCTCACCGAGGGCACGGCCGAGAAACACGATGCCTTCGTCGAACACGATGGCAAAGGTGGTATGATGGAAACCTTCAGCGGCAAACTGCTCGTACAGCAGGAGCCCGACGCCTCGTCGTTCCCCAACGGTGGCATCCGAAACACTTTCGAGGCCCGTGGATACTCAGCCTGGGACCCCACCTCGCCCGTGTTTATCATCGATGACACACTCTGTATACCCACCATCTTCATCGCCTATACCGGTGAGGCACTTGACTACAAAGCCCCGCTGCTACGCTCGCTCCACGCCGTCACAAAGGCAGCCAAAGACGTCTGCCAGTATTTCTACGACGATGTGCGAAAGGTGCAGGTGAACCTTGGTTGGGAACAGGAGTATTTCCTCGTCGACGAAGGCCTCTACTCTGCCCGCCCCGACCTGCTCATGACGGGCCGTACCCTTATGGGCCATGAGAGTGCCAAGAACCAGCAGATGGACGACCACTACTTTGGCACCATCCCCGATCGTGTGCAGGCTTTCATGAAGGATCTTGAGATCCATGCCTTAGAACTCGCCATCCCCTGTAAGACGCGCCACAATGAGGTGGCCCCTAACCAGTTCGAACTCGCGCCGATCTTCGAAGAGTGCAACCTGGCCGTTGACCATAACATGCTGCTCATGTCGCTCATGAAGCGTGTGGCCCGCAACCACGGCTTCCGCGTCTTATTGCACGAAAAACCCTTCGACGGCATCAACGGCTCGGGCAAACATAACAACTGGAGCCTCACGGCCGAGCGTAAGGGCGAAGAGCACACCCTCCTTCACGCCCCCGGTAAAGCCGACACCTCGAATCCCGAACATACTGCCAACGAAACCCTGCGTTTTGTCACCTTCATCGTAGAGACACTCATGGCCGTCTATCGTCATAATGGTCTGTTAAAAGCCTCTATCATGTCAGCTACCAACGCCCATCGCCTGGGTGGTAACGAGGCTCCTCCAGCCATCATCAGCTCTTTCCTCGGCAAACAGCTGACGGAGCTCCTCGACCATATCGAGCGCTCTGACAAAGACGATCTCTTCACCCTCAAGGGCAAACAGGGAATGGAGATTGACATTCCCCAGATTCCTGACCTTATCATCGACAATACCGACCGCAACCGCACGTCGCCTTTTGCCTTCACAGGTAACCGCTTCGAGTTCCGTGCCCCTGGCTCATCGGCCAACTGTGCCTCGGCCATGATTGCCCTCAACTCCGCAATGGCTGAAGCGCTGCAGGACTTCAAGCAGCGTGTAGACCAAAAGATCGCCGAATATAGCAAGTACGCTGAGTTCGCCGACGGTTCTGGTCATACCGCCAAGTTCCACGCCATCCTCGACGTGCTGCGTGATGATATCAAGACCTGCAAGCCCATTCGTTTTGATGGCAATGGCTACTCTGAGGAATGGGTTGCCGAGGCAGCCCGCCGTGGCCTCGACGTAGAGAAGTCGTGTCCAAAGATCTTCGAGCATTACCTCGACGACTCGAGCATTCGTATGTTCGAAGCCACAAAGGTCATGAACCGTAAGGAACTCGAAGCCCGTAACGAAGTGAAATGGGAAACCTACGTGAAGACCGTACAGATTGAAGCCCGCGTCATGGGCGACCTGTCGATGAACCACGTCATCCCAGTATCCACTCACTACCAGTCGCAACTCATCAAAAACGTACAGGGAATGAAGGAAGTATTCCCTGCCGAAGAGGCACAGCGCCTCTCACGCCGTAACCTGAAACTAATTCAGGAGATTGCTGAACGTACAGAACGCATTGAGCAACTCGTCGAGGATCTCACCGAGGCCCGTCGCGTGGCCAATCGCATCGTCGACATCCACCAACGTGCCATCGCCTACCACGATACGGTATGTCCGAAGATGGATGCCATCCGTCATGAGACCGACTGCCTTGAGATGATCGTCGAAGACGGCCTCTGGTCGTTGCCCAAGTACCGCGAGTTACTATTTATCCGCTGACCATGAGAATATTAGCCATCAATCCGGGCATGATCTCAACCAAGGTGGGAGTCTTCCAAGATGAGGAGTTACTGATGCATGCCACGCTTAACCACCCCTTCGAGGAATTGTGTCGCTACCCCTTCATCATGGACGAGTTCGACTATCGCAAGGAAAAGGTCATGGAGGAACTTCAGCGCCAAGGCTACACCTTGGACTTCGATGTCGTCGTGGGCCGAGGCGGTCTGGTGAAGCCCATTGAAAGCGGCGTCTACGAGTTGAACGACAAGGTGATTGAAGACACTCGCCACCCCCGTCTGCACCACGCCTGCAACTTAGGTTCGTTGATGGCGCTAAGCATTGCCCGCGAGATCAAGGGGTGTCGCGCATTCACCGTCGACCCAGGTGTGGTCGACGAGCTCGACGACGTGGCACGCATTACCGGTCTGCCCGAGTTGCCCCATCAGACCATCTGGCACGCCCTGAACCAGCGCGAGATTGCCAAGCGTTACTGCCGTGAGCATGGCGTCGTCTACGAGGAACAGGATCTGATTGTCTGCCACATGGGTAGTGGCATCTCCTTTGCCATGCACCACCACGGACGTGCCATCGAGTGCAGCGACGCGCTCAGCGGCGATGGTCCCTTCTCCCCCTCCCGGGCAGGCATGCTGCCCACAGCAGCCCTCGTCAAACTGTGCTATAGCGGACAGTACACCGAGGCAGAGATGCTGCGCAAGATTAACGGCCACAGCGGACTGACGGCCCACTTAGGCACCAACGACGTAAGAGAGGTGGAGCGCCGCATAGCCGAGGGCGACCAGAAAGCCAAACTGGTGCTCGACGCCATGATCTACAGCATTGCCCGTTGGATGGCCTCACTCGCACCAGCCACCAACGGCCATGTGGACGCCATCATCCTGACTGGCGCCATTGCCCATAGTCAATATGTCACCGATGGCCTGCGCCGCCGACTGAGCTACCTCGCACCCGTTTTCGTCTATCCCGGTGAGGATGAACTCACGGCATTGGCTATGAACGTACTGAGGGCTATGCGCGGAGAGCAGGAAATCAAAGTCTATTCTTAATACAAAAACCTCCATCGGGTCACCTCAACTTTAGAGATGTCAGAAAGTGACGAGTTGGTGTTCCGTTAGTTTCTGAACAATGGGGATGAGCAGGTCTACGGGGGTGCCGATGAGGTCGCTGATGCCGATGAGGTCGTTGCGGCCGTCGGCATAGGCCGTGAAGTGCTGCATGGCCCGGAAGGCCTCGTAGGTGCCCTTCTGGCTGATGGTGGGATAGAGACCGCGCTTGCCTAACTGCGGCTCACAGGGACAGGTCATCCGGTAGTAGAGGTTGTGCTCGAGGGCATTGATCACCTTCACCATTACATCGTAGGAGCCTTGCAGCCCTTCTGGACTGATGAGCGAGAGGTCGTCGGCCGAGGTGTGGTACTCGGGATACTCGTGGTACTTGCTGCGGCAGAAGGCGCACACGGGCAGACCGACGCCTGCCGAACCGTACTGACGCTCGTCGGAGGCACGCTTCATGAACGAGTAGCGAATGTAGTCGGGATAGTGGAAGCGCAGCACATTCTGGAGCACGCGGTCGGCCAGCGTATCCTCATACTTCGTGCTGACCATCGAGTAGGTGCGGTCGTCGCCCACACAACTGAGCACGAAGCCCGCCTTGACATGCTGCTGCATCTCCGAGAGATGGCGGCTCAGGTAGGTGATGGAGCCGATGGTCTCTGGCACGATGACGAAGCGGTAGGTATAGCGTCGGTGGGGCAGACTCTCGACGTAACGGATGAGGGCCGTCATCAGGCAGGGGCCTGAGAGCTCGTTGTTGGCCATCGAGGGATGGCAGAGGTAGGTGGAGAAGAACAGTTCGTCGGCGGTTTCTCCGGGCACGATCAGTTCGCCATAGGTGAGGCTACCGGGCTCAAGGGTGCTGTCGATACAGACCTCATACTCGTTGTCGGTCAATTGCGCTTTCTGGCGCTCCGACATGCAGAATCCCCAGCGCTCCTTATAATAAGAGGTGACGTAGGGAATCCAGTCGGGCTGCTCGGGCTGGGTGTAGACATGCTCCAGCAGTTCCTCTCGGCTCACCGTCTGGCGCACGGGCACGGAATAGCCGAGCACGTGGAGGTTCGAGTCGCGGAAGTCAATGACCGTCTCGCCGCTCTTCCTGCGGATCCAGCCGCCACGAATGTTCCACTCCTTGGGCACCGTCCAGTCGAACACCTCGGTTCCCGAAGGCACCTCAAACACTTGCATCCCGGGTACCTGCTCACGAATGATCTGGAGCGACTGGCGAAAGCCGTCGCCCGTGATACTGCGACAGATGGGAAACAGCCTCTCAGCCAGGTCGTACATCGTTTGTCCTTCGTCGTTCATTGCGTCTGCAATAAGACTTTTATATCTCATTTTATGTTCTAATTAGGAATTATTAATGCTATTTGGGATGTATAATACTGCTTAAAGTCCATCCACCTATAATAGGGATAACAGTTTGTTGGCACAGGCAACTTAGCCTCTTCACCATTGAGCAGGCACTTTATAAGGATATCGTCCGACGCCTTTTTGCCGCGATAGAACACCAGCTGTAGGTTCGAGGCCTTGCCTGTTTCCCAACTTTGATAACAGTTCTTCACCTCATTCGGATCCTCAGGGTCCTTATCTGCGCCATTGATGCCCATGAGCACTGTCAGAGGACCAAGACATGTGTCATGGCCGAAACGAAGGTCGGCGATATGGTCGCTGGTGCCATCGAGCACAGCAGAAGCTTTCTTAAGGATATCTTCAAGTATGGGAATCATCTCGTACTGCGGTCCAAACACCCAAGAATACGAGCCAAGATTCGATTGTTCCCACTGGGCAGCAATCTCCTCATCGGTGACGAGTCCATCCATCATCCCCTCATGGCCGATACTCGGCAGTGACGTATAGAGATTGATGAGATTACTGCCAATATGGTGCAGATTGCCAGGCAGAGAGTCGGTACTGGAGAACGTGCGTTTGATAATGAGATCACGCAACGACTCGTCAGTGAGGCGATCGGCTTGGCCGTTTTGTCCAGCAGAGAACTTATCCTTATTCTGTTCCCATCGTGGCGTGGCCTTTGGGAACTGACGTTTCTTGGGGTTCTGACGGTCGCTGGGCACCACACCGTCAAGTGTGAAGCGCGACGATTGCTCACGTATCTCTATGGCTGGGTTACACTGCACGAGTTCCTGGCAAAAAGACGACATACTAAGTACGCACCGTCCTGTCAACGACGAGATAGCCAACACGTTACCCCCCTTCTTGAACACCTCGGGGAAGTTATTGTACATTGTCCGTGCGATATACTGGTGCTGCTGCCAGCCGAGATCGGAGAGTTCGCTCACACCAGTCTGCAGTTCTTCTTTCGCTGCCATGAACTTTTCGAAAAATCTTTCGCCTGCCGACGTCAGTTGTCTGCGTTCATGCGCCTTTGTCAGCAGATTGGCCAGTTCCTGATAGAGCATGGCATTCCAGTAATAGCGAGATCCATGTCGCCCGTAGTGACTGATGTAAAATGGTTTGTAGCCTTTCGGTGCCTTCGTCAGCACATGGTTGACAAACGGATACGGATAGTCTGTTCCGTACGATTTCCTCGGGTCGCTCTTCAACTGATCGAGCACTCCACTCCCCTGTGCACATACCGTTAGCGCCAGTAAGAGCAACATCACAATGGTTAAGTTCCTTTTCATATTCATAAAGATTTGTAATTATGGCTACAAAATTAATCATTAATCTTCAAAAATCACTATTTTTGCACTGATTTAACTAAATTAAGGTATGAACAACAAGCAACTTATACTAACGATCACAGGTTCCGATGGCACGGGTGGCTCTGGTGTACAGGCCGATATACGCTGTATCAGCGAACTGGGTGGACTGGCCTCGTCTGCCATTACTTCGATTACCGTACAGAATACGTTGGGTATTCAAGAGTTCTATGACTTGCCCGCCTCTATTGTCCGTGATGAGATCGAGACCATCCTCAATGACTTGCAGCCGCAAGTGGTCAAGGTGGGTCTGCTCAGACGTATTGATGTAGTAAAGGTTGTCGCAGAACTGATGCGGAAATACCGTCCCAAATATATTATCTATGCGCCTGTGCTCAAGTCTGCCAGAGGTGACTTGCTCGTCGAGCCTCAGGTGTATAAGGCCATTCAGGAATGGCTCATTCCGCTCTGCACGATCGTTCTCGAACCGTCTGATTTGCCTACAAGTGTCAGGAAGCATGGTCATGCGAACCAGTTGTCAGCGGCTTTGGCTTTTTATCTCGGTAGTGGCGAGAATGTCAACGAAGCCATGCTCCATGCCCGCAGTTATCTGAATCTGTTTCCGAAAGGATATACAGAAGACAGCAGCAGGAGTGGTGAACTCTATAACCTCTTCCTCGATGCCATCGACCGATTCCATCGTCATTACAGCGATGTCGCCTTCTATGCAGAACAACTATGCGTGAGTTCGCGCTATCTGGGACAGGTTACACGTTGTATTGCCAATCGTTCGCCTAAGTCGATGATTGACGAACGGATTACGGAGGAAATCACCCAAATGCTCATCAGTACCAACAAGCCTCTCAAGGAGATTGCCCTTCTCTTCGGATTCTCCTCGCAAGCCCATCTGTCACGCTATTATAAGAAACAGAAGGGTAAGACCCCCAGCGAAATGAGAAGGTAACAAAGAATTTACCCATATTGAGTTTACGTTTATCAGAACGGGAACCTTGTCATGTTTTGTCCATAATTTGTTGTTACTTTGCAGCCGTTTTAATCAATTAAACGACAAGAAAAATGGAAACAAACACAAGACAAGACTTAAACCGCCAACTGGCTCAGATGCTGAAGGGCGGAGTGATTATGGACGTGACAACCCCTGAGCAGGCCCGCATTGCCGAAGCGGCAGGTGCCTGTGCTGTAATGGCGCTTGAAAGAATACCTGCTGATATCCGTGCGGCTGGAGGCGTTTCAAGAATGAGTGACCCCAAGATGATCCGAGGAATTCAGGATGCCGTCACCATCCCTGTGATGGCCAAGTGCCGTATCGGCCATATTGCTGAGGCTCAGATATTGCAGGCTATCGAGATTGACTATATTGATGAGAGTGAAGTGTTGAGTCCTGCCGACAATATCTACCATATCGACAAGACGCAGTTCGATGTTCCCTTCGTGTGTGGTGCCAAGAACTTAGGCGAGGCCCTGCGACGTATTGCCGAGGGCGCCACGATGATACGTACAAAGGGGGAACCGGGCACAGGCGACGTGGTACAGGCCGTCAGCCACATGCGACAGATGCAGAGTGAAATACGACGGTTAATATCCATGAGTAAGGATGAACTCTTTGAAGCAGCCAAACAGTTGCAGGCCCCCTACGAACTGGTGCTATTTGTGCATGAGAATGGCAAGCTGCCTGTGGTCAATTTCGCTGCTGGTGGTGTGGCTACTCCTGCCGATGCTGCCCTGATGATGCAGTTAGGTGCCGAGGGCGTGTTTGTGGGCAGCGGCATCTTTAAGAGTGGCAATCCTGCCAAACGTGCTGCTGCTATTGTACAAGCTGTCACCAATTATAATGATGCCAAATTGTTGGCAGAACTCTCGGAAGACTTGGGTGAGGCCATGGTTGGCATCAACGAGCAGGAAATAGAGCTTTTAATGGCTGAACGTGGGAAATAAAGAGTGAAGGCTTTCAAATGAGAATCGCAGTATTAGCCCTGCAAGGGGCATTCATAGAACATGAACAGCGGTTACGGGAACTCGGAGCAGAGTGTTTCGAGATACGTCAACTCAGCGACTGGCATCAACCTAAAGATGGTCTTATCCTGCCAGGTGGTGAGAGTACGGTGCAGATGCGCCTGTTCTCACAATTAGGACTTCTGGAGCCCATCAGGGAGGCCATCACGAAAGGACTGCCAGTCTTTGGTACTTGTGCTGGCATGATCCTGCTTTCCGAAGAGCGTTTAGGTACGATGAGTATCCGTGTGCGCCGCAATGCTTATGGCCGTCAACTCGGCAGCTTCCATACTACTGGTCATGTCACGGGTATAGGCGATGACGTGCCGATGACCTTCATCCGAGCACCTTACATTGATGCTATCACAGGTGACGACTGTCAGTCTCTTGCAGTTGTCGACGGTCATATTGTCGCTGCCCGTCAGGGACATCAGATTGCCACCGCCTTCCACCCAGAACTTGACAATGATTTCAGATTCCATCAATACTTCTTAGATATCTGCGATCAGCATAGACTTAGAGGCTGACCATCGGCACCACCTGACCGTCGAACAAATTCACAATGCGCTGTGCATAGCCTGCATCGCGTTCGGAGTGGGTTACCATCACCACGGTGGTGCCTTCCTGGTTCAGTTGGGTGAGCAGCTGCATCACCTCCAGACCGTTCTTCGAGTCGAGGTTACCCGTCGGCTCGTCGGCGAGTATCAGTTTGGGATTCATCACCACGGCACGGGCAATGGCGACGCGCTGCTGCTGACCGCCGGAGAGTTGCTGGGGGAAGTGGTGGGCACGGTGCGAGATAGCCATGCGGCGCAGCACCTCTTCCACTCTCGCCTTGCGCTCTTTCTTAGGCACACCTAAGTAGGTAAGAGGCAACTCTACATTCTCCTCCACGTTCAGTTCGTCGATGAGGTTGAAACTCTGGAACACAAAACCAATCTGGCCTTTGCGGACCTTTGTGCGCTGACTCTCCTTGAGTTGTCCCACGTTCTCGCCATCGAGCAGATACGTGCCGCTGGTAGGATTGTCGAGCAAGCCCAGAATATTCAACAAGGTTGACTTACCACAGCCCGACGGCCCCATGATGGCCACGAACTCACCTTTCTTCACTTCGAGCGATACACCGCCCAATGCCACGGTCTCTACCTCCTCGGTGCGAAAGACCTTCTGAATGTTTTCTAACTTAATCATCTCTTACTATTACTTCTTTTTGTGCTGCAAAGTTACGGCAGAAAAACGAATCCGCCAAGGTTTTTACCCTCGGCGGATGCAGATTGTCTAAAAATTAGACACTTCAGTGTATGATTCTTAGACAGTCACTATCGAAACTCTTAATGTCTGCTTGCAGTCCCAGTGTGTTAAGGATGGGGAGCAGTGGAGTCAGTTGATGATAAATCTCAGTCTAACACAAAAAAAAGACAAAAAGCATCATTTTCCTCATATCTCATTGGTAATAAAATAGTTAACTATATGACCCTTTTTAAAAAAAGCATCATAAAGGGTCATAATCCCAGCGCGACAGGTCTTTTGATGGCAGTTTAGATGCTTAAAGACAGGGAGCACCAGGAATAGGAATCATCTCTGCAAAAGCAAAACAATTTGTTTTGGTCTCGTAGAGATGGTCTCCACGACTCTAAAAGATATACTTTTAAGGACCAAAACAAATTGTTTTGGCTTATGATGGTGTATGATGCTTTTTGGAAAAGGGTCATATAAACTAATAAACTAATATCCAGCAACTTAGCATATAATATGATGCTTTTCTTAAAATGAATGATTTGATAGCCTCAAAAGCGATAGATTTCGCCCGTTAGGTTACTCTGTCTTGATGCTTTCAACGGGATTGGTGCGGACGGCCTTGATGATCTGGAGGCCGACGGATAGGATGGCTACCAGTAGGGCGAAGGCGCAGGTGGCGATGAAGATCCAAGGGCTGAGCGCGATGCGATAACTAAAGTTGGTGAGCCAGTCGCGCATGATGTACCACGAGAGCGGCACGGCGATGACGAACGACAGTAGCAACGGCGAACAGAAGATGCGTAGCATCAGCACCATCACCTCGCCCGACGTCGACCCCATAATCTTGCGGATGCCTATCTCCTTCTGGCGCTGACGGATGAAGAAGAGCGACATGCCCACGTAACCCATCACGGAGATGATGATGGCAATGATGGTGAAGAGCGTAATGATCTTCAGCGTGTTCTGCTGGTCCTCGAAAGTCTTGGCGATACTCTCTTCCATGTTAGTGACATACCACTCCATTTCTTCCTCGGAAACACCCAATCCCCTCATCATCTCGACGAAAGCGGCCTTCGCTTGCTTATCGCCATTGGTCTTGACGAGGAAGTTGGGACGTTCCACATGCTCCAGTAACCGAATAGCAAAAGACTCTACTCCTTGTAGCACGTTGATGCGATGGAAGTCCTTGATAATGCCATTAAAGGGTACCTTCTCACCCATACCCATAGGCATCTCACGGGCATCATCTGTCAACTCCAACTTACGCTTGGCCTCCTCATTCAGATAATAACCATCACCTGTATTGCCATAGTCCTTGAGGATTTCCAGTCCATAGAGGGCGAAGGCTGTCGAGTCCAAATCAGTCAGAAACAGATTCATCCATTTATCGCCGGGGTTGATACCTATCATCACAGCACCGCCAGTGGCAAAGAGCGTTCCGCCATACTCACCGATACGCTCTACAAAGGGCATCTTCTCCAACTGATTCCTGATCGTCTGACTCTTTCCCTCTGGCGAATTAACACGTGTATCAATATAGTAGAGGTTCTTGGTATTGTAGCCTAACGGCGCATGAATGAGATGGTTCAGTTGTAGCCAGATGACAAGACTGGCTGTAAGCATGGTGACCGTGATGACATTCTGAATGATAATGAACAGACGACCCAATACCATCTTAGAATGGAAACGGAAGTTACCCTTCACGATGTCGATAGGCTGATAGCGGGAGATATGCCATGAGGGCAGGATGCCTGAGACGAAACCTACTAATAGGATGAAGCCAAGACAGACACTCACGCTACCTATATTGATATCATCCACCAATGCTATCTTCCCCTTGAACAGGTTGGCGGCATCTTGCTGAAAACAGAGCGCCAAGACCAGTCCGATAGCAAAAGATACGGCCACCATCAATGTTGACTCGGCAATCAGTTTCAGAGATATCCTACGCTGACTGCTGCCAAACAGACGGCGTGTAGCCATCTCTTTGGCGCGGAAGCCTGTATTGGCTACTGTCAGATTGATATAGTTGCTGATGGCAAAGAAAAGGATGGCCAGCACGGCAGCCAGCATGATGCGGAGTCGCGTCTTGTCGCCTTTCAACAGTCCCTGTCCGTTGTTCTGAGGCGCAAACATCATATCTTTAAGAGGTGTTATGCTCACCTTATAGTCTCCAAAGACAGGAGGGAAATTCTTGGCTATATAATCCTCGATGGTTTTCCTCTTGCTGTCAAGCGTCATACCAGGCCGAAGCATGAAAAACCCTTTGCAGGCACCAGAAGAACCAAATGCGTATGAGTAATTGACGAACTTGGATCCCGCCATCTGTGGATAACGCTCCATGCTGGCAATAATCTGCGTCTCATTCGGCAGGGCGGTATAGTCGAGATTTTTGGCTACCGCACTGACAGTATATACCAAGGTGCTGTCGTAATTGTCAGATCCCAGCGTTTTCTCTCCTATAATCTGCAAGGACTCACCGATAGGATCCTTATCGCCAAAGAGCCGTTTAGCCAATCGCTCCGTGATGACACATTTGTCTGGGGCATCTAAAGCCGTCAGACGGTCACCCGCCTCCAACTCGAAGTCGAAGAACTGGAAGAATGTCGAGTCCACCAGTAGGATAGTACCATTCTCTTTGTTGGTATCGTCATTTACCTCCTGCTGATGATATCTTATTTTCCCCTTTTGACTCATCACACAGCACTTCTGCTCAATCTCAGGACACATATCCTTTATCTGCGCGGCAGCCTCGGGCCATAAAGCAAAAGTCTCCTGACTGCCCACCAGACAGATGCGGTCGGCATTCTTGTGCCACGTGTCTATGCTGTATTGCCGCCAGGCATAGTCGCCCATCAGGATGATGAACATCAGCGATACCACCAGGCCTGCTATATTAATAAAGGTATAAGCCTTGTTGCGCGACAGGAATTTCAGATAACTCTTCATATTTCATTCATTTTTTCTGCTGCAAAAGTACAACAATAAAGCAAATCCGCCAAGGCTTTTGGCCTCGGCGGATGCAGATTGTCTAAAAATTAGACACCTCAGCGTATGATTATTAGACAATAACTATCGAAACTCTGATTATCAGACGGCTAATGTACTCCTTCTGTATCGGTATGACAGCCAATAGCTGCGCTTTAAGGTGTCAGAGAGGAAGGAACGGTCTATCAGTTCTTTTGCTAAAGGTAATTCTGCTGCAAAAGCATCAAGTTCCCGCTTGATTAATCGTGGAGCCAGACCTATACGACGACCGAATTCCTCAAAGTCTTTTCGGCTGACTGTCCTTGTATCAGACATCTGCATTCCCTCCTTGAAAAGTCCTTTGTCGAGGGCGAAGATGCGTGGCATGCCTAAATGCAGGCTTGTGTTGATAAGGTCGTAGGCAGGAGCCAGATAATACTCACCGCCACCTCGATTGATAAGCGAGAAGTTCTTAAGATGGGCATCATCGTTGAGTGTGAGATAATTGAAGACTACGATTCGGAAGAATCTCATGATTTCAACAGGTGCAGCCTTCACGTATCTGCGGATAATGTCGGCACATTCTTCATAACTAAGGTTATTGTATTTGAAGTCGCTGCCTCCGTTGGCATTGGTCAGTCCTGCCAAGGATGCAAAATCTTCTTGGCTGTACTTCCGTCCGTCAGGACCGACATCAAATCTGCGACAGATGTAGGCCGCTTCCCCATCACGGAAAAAACAAAGACCGTTAGCCGCTGTTTCAATATGATAGACTTGCGAGGCCAACTGCATGGTCAGGTGCTCGTTGGCAGGACAATACTTCCGTTCGAAAAGAGCGTATGATGAAGGAGCAGGCTTTAAGATATAGGTACCACGTTCATCCTGTGCGGGCTTCACCAACTGGTTGTTTGAATTGACAATAAGACTGGCTTTGGGTTGTACGCCAGAGAGCGATATACGTCCTACATTTTTCAGAAATGTCTCGCTATCTGCGCTTTCGTTATTAGGACTGTCGAAGTCCAGAATATGCGATACCGGTCTTCCGTCGAACAGCAGTTTCAAGGCCGCAGGCGAATAAGTGGAAGAGCCTGTCTGTAGGGTTGAAGGGCATACATTAAGTACTTCCATATTCAGACGGGTTTTACGGTTACGGCTCCAATGGTGTCATGCTGGGCTGTAGCCAACATAATACCGAAATCATCATTCTCATCGATGTGGAGCAACGTCGACTGCACTTGTCGATTAGCTCCCTCAGAAAGCATATTGAAGAAATAAGGGAAAAGATGGTCTGACCGATAAGGCTCCTGTCTTACAGGCATAGCAATACACACAGGGTCTCCCTGATAGTTCGCGTGGTATGCAAAGACATATTTTCTATCGTCAGTCTCTTGCAAGAGCCCCGCCTCCATGTCATGAACAAAAACCTTACATGCTCTCATACTCCAATTGCTTCAAGTTAATATCTGCTTGCAGTCCCAGTGTGTCAAGGATGGTTAGCAACGTAGTTAATTGAGGATTTCCTTCACCGCGTTCTATGGCGACGACCGTATTAACAGCCACACCAGCCAGATCAGCCAATGTTTGCTGATTGACACCTAACATCTTTCGCCGTTCCCTGATGGTTTCTCCTATCTGTTTCTGGGTCATAATCTCAACATATTGCGATTTTGCGGCAAAGATAAGAAAAAGTTTCTAATCCACCAAGCAAAATCTCAATAAATTGCGAATTCTGGCGAAATCTACCTCGTTTTTAATAGATTTCGCCCAAATTCCAGACATTTCGGGCGAAATCTATTGATTTTTGGCTAGATTTCGCCCGTTAGGTTATTCTGTCTTGATTCCTTCTATCGGATTCCTGGTGGCTATCCGGACTGTTTGTCCTAAAACGGACAGGACAATAATGAGGACAGCGATGCAGGCGGCCAAGAGAATAACCAGCCAAGGGAAGTCTATCTGATAATAGAAGTCCTGCAGATAGTATCTCATCACCTTTACACACACGGGGACGGCCACCACGACGGCAATCAGCGACAGCGCGATGAACGGCCATGACAGTTTCCATGCTGATTCACGCACAGAGGCTCCCATAATCTTGCGAAGGGCTATCTCCTTGCTGTGCTGTTCGCAATAGTTGATGGACATGGCGAATAGGCCCAGTGCAGAGATGAGGATGGAGATGAACATGAAGCATAGAACAAGCTGCATGGTGTGACGCTCCGGGCTTAGGGCATCTTTCAAGTAGTCATCCACGTAGGTACAACTGAGTTCCTTGGGATAGCCGGTTAATTCTTTTGTCGTTTCCTGACAAACCTTCCGCACAGCAGCCAATGCATCCTCGCGGTCGCCTCTGACCTTGACGATTTGCCTCCATGCCCAGTCGTCGGGCCCCATCAGTTGAATCACATTGTGTCCGTCCTCAAACTTGGGCACATCGTTCGCCATTCCGACGCGGTAGTTCTCGACGATGCCACACACCTTGTATCTGGGTCGTATGATGATTTCTCCCGTCGTGCCCCCGTCATTGCCGTCGATACAAGGATGGGCATCCGTAATGCCGTAGTATTTTTTCGTATTGCGGTCTATCCAGCAGAGGCTGTCTGTCGGTGCGGCATATTGCTCTACGACCTTGAACCCCAAGAGGCGGAAGGCCGTGGTGTCCATACTCGAATAGCAAATCCACGACTTGTTGCCCTCGGCATCGACCAGACCGTTGTACGATGGTCCGAAGGGGATGCTACCCGCCCTACCGACAGCCTCCACTTGAGGAAGCGAAAGCAGACGTTGACGGAGGATTTCCTGCCGTTCGGGCTTGTAGCCTATGTCCCATGCCTCGACATATATCAGCCCGTCAGTCTCATAGCCCATAGGCAGAGACAGCAGGTGGTGCATCTGAAGGGTCATCGTGATGGCAACGGCTATCAGGGTCATGCTGATGATGTTCTGCACGATGATGAAGACCTTGCTGAACACCATCTTGTTCTTGAGTTGGAAGGTGCCCTTCACCACATCTAAGGGCTTGAACTGAAGCACGAGTGCAGAAGGCAGTATGCTGGACACCAAAGCAAGGACAAGCAGGAGGCCGACACCCGTCAGCAGCATCCGTCCGTCGGGCATGAGCGGGATGCTCGTCGCCAGCCATTCTTCGAACAGCGGATGGAACAGACAGGCTACAAAGATTCCCAGAAAGAAACAGCTCGACGTGAATAGCAGTGCCTCCTTGAAATAGCGGAAGCGTATGCCCGCCACCTGCTCGCCCAGCATGCGCCGCATGGTCATCTCTTTGGCACGCTTGCCTGTCAGGGCAACGGTGAGGTTCACGTAGTTGAAACAGGCAGAAACCAGCAGGACGAAGGCCACGAGCAGCAGCACATCAACCAGCATCCTGTTCCCGCTTTTAATATCGCTGTAAGTTTTTATAGGCGAGAAATAGACCTTGTCGAAGCGCGTCAGCGTTGAGCCCCACAGCATGTTACCCGTACTGTTGTCCTCAGAATAGAAATTCGGCCAGTATTCCACATATTTCTTGAGTAGTTTGCCGGCCAGAACCTCATTGTCCGTACCAGGGCGAAGCGTCAGAAAGGTCAGCGTATTGCCGAAGTTGTCCATGCGCTGATAGTAG
This sequence comes from Prevotella sp., assembly GCA_017449495.1. Lineage (GTDB taxonomy): Bacteria > Bacteroidota > Bacteroidia > Bacteroidales > Bacteroidaceae > Prevotella. The sequence goes on from JAFTFO010000033.1 coordinate 42,453, forward strand.
TTGTAGGCCTGCTTGATGCTGAAGAACAGGTCGGTAGGCTTGAACAGGTCCTTTCGACCGAAATCTTCCACGACCCCACAGACGGTGAAGATCTTGTCACCAGCCTTCAACCGCTTGCCTACGGGTTCCTCTCCTGCGAAAGCCTTACGGGCAAACGACTCCGATACGATGACCTCATCCTCGTTCGTCAGTACTCGTTCCCGAGGACACCCTGACAGTTTGTAGTCGAACAACTGGAAGAAGGTGGAGTCGATATATACCGATTTCACGTTAAAGTAATCGTCCCCCACTGTGACATCCTGTTCCATACCGTTTGCCAAGCGCGTCCAAGTGCCAATCTCGGGAAACTGGTGAAAGAATTCAACTGGCGTGTCGAGTGTCATGCCAAACATGTCGCCGGTGCCCAGCACATAGATCTTGTCGGCATCCTTGATGTTCTTACCTACACTGTATTCAGCCTTGGCATATGACAGCAGCAGGATAATGAATCCCAACGCAAACGCCATCCCGAATGCCTCGATAAGCGTATAAGTTCTGTTTCTTGACAGGAATTTGAAATAACTCTTCATACTTCATTCTTTTTTTTCTGATGCAAAGTTACGGCAGAAAAACGAATCCGCCAAGACTTTCGGCCCTGGCGGATGCAGATTGTCTAAAAAATAGACACCTGAGCGTATGATTATTAGACAGTCGGTACCTATGAGGTCAGCCGAATGTCCGTTTCAGCCAAAGATCGAGAAACCGATCATAGACAATGTAGCCTTTAGATGTTTGATAGACGAGGTCTTTATCCTTCAACACAGTGAGTGCCTTCTTTATGCTGCTGGCACTTGGCAACTCATGCTTACGGATGAAATCATTGGCCTGTAGCTGTGCCACGCAACTGTCCTTAGCGATAGCTTTAAGGAGGTTGCGTTGATTGTCAGTCAGGAATGTCATCACCATCTCATACTGACTTGACTTGTCGTTAAGAATACTCAGAATGGCCCCTCGCACTTGCTGATAGTCTGCGACATGACGCTCCGTCTCGTAGAGGCGGTTCAGTACAGACTGGAGATACCATGTATAGCCGTCGAACAGACTGTATAATTGCTGGAACACTTCTCTGCTAAAAGACCCCTTCTTTCCTTCGAACCATCGCGAGGCAAAGTCGTAGTAAACTTCTTCATGCAGTGGCAGGAGGGTCATCATGGCTGTACTTTGATAGAAGGGTCGCTTTGGCGAGCCAAATATCTCATACATGAGGTGCTGTTTGCTACCGGAGAAAACGAAGTGGACATTGTGGATGAACTGGATATATGATCTTAATAGTGCTTCCGTGCCTTGTTCTGGATAATCAGTGATGGTTTGAAACTCATCGATGGCCACATAAACCTCCTTGCCACTCTGGTTGAGATAATCGAAAATGCTCTTCACCGTATACTCGGTGTTCGAGCGCTCAATGGCGACAGAAACTGTGGGGTTTCCCGTCACTGGGTCAGGACTGATGGTTGGCCGCCAGTGGCTGAAGTAGTTCAGCACCTTTACTATCGGCGTTCGTGTGTCAAGCAGTCGTTCTTCCACAATCGCCTTGCCCAGCGTCTGTACAAAGTCGTACTGATTCTGAGTGTGGAAAATGTCGATATAAATGCATACAGCGTCCTTGTCCTGCTGCTTTATGCGGTTAAAGGCATGACTGATAAGTCCCGTTTTCCCGATTTTTCTTGGGGAAACGAGTGTGGTATTGCGCCCATTTCGGAGATTGGAGATTAACTCTTCTGTCTCTTCTGCTCTGTCGCAGAAATATTCCGGACCCTCATATCCTTCGTAAATAAAGGGGTTTCTGGGTTTAAATACATGTTTCTTAGCCATTGTCTTTATCGTACTTTTAGTATTTTACTTTTGGTGTGATACCATTTGTGCGATGCAAAGATACAACAAACAACTGAAACAAACAAATATTTTGGGCGAAATCTTCCTTTTAGGGTAGATTTCGCCCGTTATACTATTCGGTCTTGATGCTTTCGACGGGATTGGTGCGGACGGCCTTGATGATCTGGAGGCCGACGGAGAGGACGGCGACCAGGAGGGCGAAGGCGCAGGTAGCGGCGAAGATCCAGGGACTGAGCGCGATGCGATACGAGAAGTTGGTGAGCCAGTCGCGCATGATGTACCACGAGAGCGGCACGGCGATGACGAACGACAGCAGCAACGGTGAACAGAAGATGCGCAGCATCAGCACCATCACCTCGCCCGATGTCGAGCCCATAATCTTTCGGATGCCTATCTCCTTCTGCCGCTGACGGATAAAGAAGAGCGACATGCCGACGTAGCCCATCACGGAGATGATGACGGCAATGATGGTGAAGAGCGTGATAATCTTCAGCGTGTTCTGCTGGTCCTCGAAGGTTTCTGCGATACCCTCTTCCAGACTGCTGACGTACCACTGCAGGGCTTCCTCTGGGACGCCCAGTTCTCTTATCATTTCGATGAAGGCTGCCTTCGCCTGCTTGTCACCGTTTGTCTTGACCAGGAAGTTGGGATTTTCCACATGCTCCTGCACACGGATGGCAAAGGGCTCTGCTTCCGTCAGCACGTTGATGCGATGGAAGTCCTTGAGGATGCCCCTGATGGGAGCCGTCTCGTCTTTTCCCCAGACCATCTCGCGGTCATCATCCGTCAACTCCAACCGGCGCTTGGCATCCTCGTTCAGATAATAGCCATTGCTGGTGTTGCCGTAGTCTTTGAGAATGTCCAGTCCGTAGAGGGCGAAGGCAGTCGAGTCCAGATCGGTCAGAAACAGGCTTGTCAGTTTGTCGCCGTTCGTGATACTCCTTATGCTACTGCTGTAGGTGACAAAGGTTGTTCCGCTATACTCACCAATGCGCTCCACGAAAGGCATCTTCTCCAACAGATTCCTCACCGTCTGGCTCTTACCCTCGGGCGTGTTCACATAATAGAGCCGTTCCGTATTGAAGCCTAAGGGGGCATGTATGAGATGGTTGAGTTGCAGCCAGATGACGAGAGCCGAGGTGAGCATGGTGACCGTAACGATATTCTGCACAATGATGAACAGCCGCCCCATCACCATCTTGGAGTGATAGCGGAAGTTGCCCTTCACGATGTCGATGGGCTGGAAGCGGGAAATCTGATACGAGGGCATGATGCCGGAGACGATGCCCACCAGCAGGATGAAACCGAGGCAGACACTCACCGTGCCGACGCTAACATCGTTGAGCAGGGCAATCTTGCCTCTGAAGAGTTCGGCCGCATCGTCCTGGAAGCAGAGCGCCAAGGCAAGGCCCATGAGGAAGGCAACGGCTATCATCAGCGTCGACTCTGCTATCAGTTTCAGCGAGATCTGGCGCTGACTGCTGCCAAAGAGTCTGCGCGTAGCCATCTCTTTGGCGCGGAAGCCTGTATTCGCCACCGTCAGGTTGATGTAGTTGCTGACGGCGAAGAACAGGATGGCCAATACGGCGGCCAGCAGGATGCGGAGCCGCGTCTTGTCACCTTTCTGCATGCCGTAGCCATTGTTCTGCGGCGCAAACATGATGTCTGTCAGCGGTGTTGCTATGAACTCTTGATTGTCCATGTGTGTCCACATGTAGTTCTTGGCCAGATGGTCTTCAATCACTTTCTTCTTGCCATCAAGTGTCGCATTAGGACGCAACATGAAAAATGCTTTGCAGGCTCCTGTACTGCTATATGCGAAAGAATGGGGCCTGAGCGTATAGCCCATCACCTGAGGGAAACGCTCCATGCTGGCAATGAGTTGCGTCTCATTGGGCAGCACCGTACGGTCGAAATCCTTCACGATGCCGCTAACGGTATAGACCAGCGTCGAGTCGTAGGGATCTTCATTGTTCATGAAGACAGAGCGGTCTCCCACAATCTGCAACGACTCGCCAATAGGATCCTTCCCGCCAAAGAGCCGCTGGGCCAGCCTTTCGGTGATGACGCACTTGTCTGGTGCGTCGAGTACTGTCCGCCGGTCTCCCTTCGTTAATTCGAAATCGAAGAAACGGAAGAAGGTGGAGTCTGCCAGCATGATGATGCCGTTCTCCTTATCCCCTTCCTTCACCTCTCGTTGACCGTACTTTATACGGCCTCTCTGACTCATCACACAGCAGGTCTGTTCTATTTCCGGGCATATCTCCTTGATCTCTTGTGCCGCTTGCGGCCACATAAAGAAGTCCTCGCCACTACCCGTCAGGTAGATGCGGTCGGCATTCTTGTGCCACGAGTCGATACTATATTGCCGCCATGCATAATCGCCCATCAGGATGATGAACATCAGCGATACCACCAGACCCGCTATATTAATAAAGGTGTAGGCCTTGTTACGAGATAGAAACTTGAAATAACTCTTCATAATCTTCTTTGTTTTTTCTTTTGCAAAGGTACGGCAGAAAAACGAATCCGCCAAGACTTTCGGCACTGGCGGATGCAGATTGTCTAAAAATTAGACACCCGAGCGTATGAATTTTAGACACTAATTCTTCTCGGTCATGTATTTCCAATAGCGACGGGGCATGTCGTTGAGTTGTTTACGAGGATTCAGACGCTCACGGATGCAGATGGCCTTGAAATAGGTGCGCCAGAGATCCTGCAACAGTTGATCGTCGCTGCTGAGCACGGATTCATCGAGTTTGCCGTTAACTAAACTGAAAGGAACGGCCGATTCATCTTCGAAAGTGATGCGAACAACCTGATGGTCAATTCCCGACCTGCGGTCGCCTACCGGTTGCCTTTCGTAGTAATAACCATAGTGACGGCGGGCATCGTAGATGAGCCAAGGCTGGTCGTTGAAACGATCCTGAAAGTGGTCGATGACCAAGGGGAGCACGTTGTGGTCAGGGCTGACGACGCCGAGGTAGGTGCCGTCCTTCGCTTTCTGGAAACGGATGAACTGCTTCATGCGGAGTTGCTCGTGGAGCACACGGCGGGCGATGTTTGTCACGGCCAGCACGTCTGGGTCGGCGAAGTTACGTTCAGTCCCGTGACCGACAGCAAACACCTTACAGATATAGCGGAACATCGGCGCCCAGAGTTCTGGCAGTTCCGACAGCCAACTGACAGAGATCAGTTTCATGGCCTCGTGTGACAGGTGCCGCTCCAATCCCGCCCACACTCGCCGGGCCTTTTCCTCATCAGTATGCACGGTATAGGCACGCTCACAGAACAGGGGCAGCGCATCACCCTCGGTGAGTACCGTCTCTGGCTGCTCGTGCAGGGCAAAGGCATCGAACACGGCTGTCAGCAGCCCGTCGATTGTTCCGTCGAAGAGGTAGATGGTCATTCCTTAAAGTCGAGTTTCAGTTGCTGTTCCTCGGCCGCCCGTTTCTGTTGCGCCTTCGAGACCAACAGGGGGCGCAGGCGCTCAGGGTGCAATTCGTTGATGCCGACGATGGGCATCGAGTAACCGTCGGTCAGTTCACGACAGGTGATGAAGAACCTGGCCTTCTTCATCACCACGCCCATCTTCTTGAGGTCGAAAGAGGTGAGGTGGCTGAAACGGCGCGAGTTCACAATGAGCCAGGCCGACTTCGTGCCAAGCCCCGGCACACGTAACAGTTGCTCGTAGTCGGCGGTATTGATGTCCACGGGGAAGGCCTCGGGGTGACGTAGTGCCCAGGCCAGTTTGGGGTCTATCTCTAAATCGAGGTTCGTGTGCAGATCGTCAACAATCTCTTCCACCTTGAAGTGGTAGAAACGCATCAGCCAGTCGGCCTGATAGAGACGGTTCTCACGAACGAGTGGTGGTTGCTTGAGAACGGGCAGACGGGGATCGTAGGTATTCACGCTGACGTAGCCCGAATAATACACGCGTCGCATCGTGGGCTGCCCGTAGAGCATCGACGACATTGTAAGAATGTCGCGGTCGGTCTCTTTCGTGGCACCTACAATCATCTGCGTCGACTGCCCGGCAGGCACGAAACGAGGCACATGGCGATACTTCCGACGGTCTTCCTTATTCTCCAGCACGCCCTGCTGGATCAACTTCATCGGCTGGAACACGCTCTTGTGGTCTTTCTCGGGTGCCAGCAACTTGAGCGACTCTTCCTTGGGTATCTCAATGTTTACACTCATGCGGTCGGCATAGCGCCCTGCCTCGTTGAGCAGTTCCTGCGAACAGCCGGGGATGCTCTTCAGATGGATATAGCCGTTGAAGCGGTGCACGGTGCGCAGATCGCGGGCAATGGCTGCCAGCCGTTCCATCGTGTAGTCAGGATTGCGTACCACACCACTCGACAGGAACAGCCCCTCGATATAGTTGCGCCGATAGAACTCCATCGTGATCTCCTCCAGTTCCGACACCGAGAGCGTGGCCCGCTTGATGTCGTTCGAGCGACGGTTGATACAGTAGGCACAGTCGTACATGCAGTAGTTGGTCAGCATCACCTTCAACAGGGAGATGCAGCGCCCGTCATCGGCAAAGGAGTGGCAGATGCCCACGCCGCCGACGGTGGAGCCTACCATGCCCTTCTTGCCGCTGCGCACGGTGCCACTCGACGAGCACGACACATCGTACTTCGCCGACTCTGCGAGTATCCGCAGGCGTTCCATTGTCTTCTCCGTCAGCATGCAGGTGCAAAGATACGAAATTATTCATAATTCATCAAGCTTAATTCATAATTTTTTTGATAATCTGTGCAATCTGTGACTTTTTTTATTCCCTCTCAGGCCGACGCCTCATTTGAGGATCAGCACCTCGTTATCCTTGAAGGCCTCGTAGCCGCTGGAAACGACGCGCTCGCCAGGTTCCAGACCTTCCAGCACCTCGTAGTACTGCGGATTCTGTCGGCCAATGCGGATGCTGCGACGATAGGCTTTGGTGCCACTCTTGTCGAGCACGAAGATCCATTGGCCACCCGTTGTCTGGAAGAAGGTGCCGCGAGGGATGAGCACGGCCTGTTCGGGCTGGCCCAGTTCGAGGTCGATGTAATAGGTCTGGCCGCTTCGGATCTGTTCAGGGCGCTCACCGCGGAACACGAAGTCACAACGGAACTTGCCCTCCCGTACCTCGGGATAGACCTTGCGCACTTGCAACTGGTACTGCTTATCACCTCGCTGGAAGGTTGCCGTCAGCCCTTGGCGCACACGATCGATATAGTGCTCGTCGATCTGCGCCTGCACCTTATAGTCTGAGAGGTCGTTGATCTGTCCGATCTTCTGTCCAGCCTGCACACTCTGGCCCAGTTCCACGTCGAGCAGTCCTAACTCGCCGTCGATGGCTGAGCGCACTTCGAGTTTGTCCTTGCGCTGACGAACCAGCACCACGTTGCGGCGCATGTTCTGCAGGTTGTCCTCCATCTGGTCCATCTGAACAGTTCGATAGAGCGAGTCCTGCTTCAGGCGCTTCGACACCAACGAGCGTTTCTTGGCCGAGAGTTGATAGTCCTCCTGCGACTGGACGAAGTCCTCCTGGCTGATAAGCTTCTCCTGATAGAGGCGACGGTTCTGCTCGTAGGTGCGCTGCTTGCGCTGGGTGTCCATATCCAACTGGGCCTGCTCCGTCTGATTGTTCAGACGATCCTGCTGCATGGCCACCTGCGTGTTCCTCAACAGGTTCTGTTTCTCGGCCAGTTCAGCCTCTGCGTTCAGAATCTGCAGGTCGAGGTTCGAGTTGCTCAGGCGGACGATGACGTCGCCCTTCCTGACGGTAGTCCCTTCCTCGACCACCTTCTCCATCACGATGCCGCCTTCCTCGGGCGAGATCTGCACTACCTGAATAGGCATCACCTGGCCGTTGGTGCGCACATAGTCCTTGAACTCCGCACGGCTCACCTCGCTGACGGTCAGTTCGTCGGCACTCACCTTGAGTGTCGAGGCGTGATTGCCAAACAACACCCAACAAACTAAAACCAGCAACAGGACTCCACCAGCCACGTAGGGATAATGCTTCTTCAACTGGAAACCCTTTTTCTTTTCAATTACTCTGTCCATATTTGTTCTCCGTTATAATATCTTACTAATTCATGTTTCAGCATGGCCATCAGCCGACATTGTAGCAGGGTGGCCTTCGACTGTAGCAGGGTGGCCGATGTCGTGTGTAGGTCGATGGCCGTAGAGAGGCCTTCTTCATACTGGCGGCGCGTCAGTTGATAGGCCAGATGGTCGGCCTCCACCTTCTTCTCCATCTGCTCCGCCTGCCTCAGATAGGCGTTCAGGTCCTGCCAGGCCTCACGACTGAGTTTCTCCAACTCCAACTGTTTCTCCTCGTAGGCCTCGCGGGCCATGCGATAGTTGTTCTTCGCCCTGCGGACGCTGGTGACGGTCTGCAGGCGGTTGAAGAGGGGGATGCTCAGCGTGGCGGCTATGTATTCACCCATGTTGTTCCTCATCTGGTCGCTGAAAGGAGCGGCCGTCTGCGAGTGCAGGGTCTTGTAAAAGGTGGTGCTCAGGCCCGCACTAAGAGAGAGAGCAGGTAAACATTCAGCACGAACCTGGCGCCACTCGTAGAGTTTGGACTGCATGGAATGGTACTTCATCAGCAGTTCCGGATGAGTTTCCTTAGGGTAAACTGGCAGTTTACTTAGACTAAACTGCCAGTTTAGCTTAGGGAAACTGTCAGTTCCTGCCGTATAAACTGTGCATTTCATGCTATCAGCGAGAGGGAAACCCATCACCTTTTTCAGTTCAAGCAGGGCTGAAGCAAGCAGATTCTGCTGGCGTGTCAACTCATAGGCGGCCTCTGCCTGCTGCGCTTCCATCTGTGCAAGGTCGGCTTGGCTCTTGCGGCCCACCTCGACCATCACCTGTGTCTGGCGCACCAGCAGGTCGGCCTCGCGCTGTTTCTCCTCGGCCATCGCCACCAGTCCTTCGTAGTAGACGCTGTTCACCCAGGCCTGAAGGGTGGTGAGGGCCGTCTGGTCCTGCTGCTCTCGCAAGGCGCTGCGCCCCATCAGCACGCTGGCCTTGGCGGCTTTCAGGGCATTCAGGCGGCTGAAACCGTCGAACACGGGCAGCGAGGCGTGTACCGAATAGCCGTTATAGAAGGTGCTGACGTCGGTATAGCCATTGGTCTCTGGGTCGATGGCACGCCCGAAGTTGTACTGCAGGCCGACACTCGCGTCGACGGCTGGCAGGAAACTGCCGACGGCACTCAGCCGCGAAGCCTCGTAGTTGTCGAGTTCTAACGAGGCGCGATGTACCTGCGTGTTGTGCTCTACGGCATATTGCATGCACCTTTGGGCCGACCACTCCTGTGCCTTTATCTGAATGGAACACAGAGATACAATTAAAAAATATCTTAGTCTCATCATTGTAACGAATTTTTGCTGCAAAGTTAGGCGTTTGACGGTAACACAGCAAGGAAATCTGAGGGCTATGAGGCAGATTGTCTAAAAATTAGACACCCTTTTGTATGAGAATTAGACAGAAAGGTTGTAACTTTGCACGCAAAAAAGAGATGATGAACAAATACGGCACCATACTGATAGTAGACGATAACACATCGATCCTGACAGCCTTGCGCTACTGTCTGGAGGGCACCTTCGAGCGCATCGTAACACTCGACAGGCCTGACGACATCCTGAAGACGATGTCGCAGGAGGACGTCAACCTCGTGCTGCTCGACATGAACTTCTCGCTTGGCGTGAATAGCGGGCAGGAGGGATTGCTCTGGCTGCGCACCATCCGCAAGCACCACCCTCAGACGCCCGTAGTGTTGCTGACGGCCTACGCCGACGTGAACTTAGCCGTCAGGGGACTGAAGAGCGGAGCCGCCGACTTTCTCGTGAAACCTTGGGACAATGAAGAACTCGTCCGTAAGCTGAAAGACGTGCTCGACATGCAAAGCGAAATCGTCACCCTCGACGAGATGGAGGCCGAGCATATCCGCCGTACCCTCGACCACTGTCACGGCAATCTCTCGAAAGCAGCAGAACTATTGGGCATCACCCGCCAAACGCTCTATAACAAGATGAAACGATTATAACGACATATGGTATATATTATAATAGGTATAATCTGTCTGGTAGTGATTGGCATCGTCTGGCTCGTACGCAGACAGCGGTCGCTGAAGGTAAGGGCCCATTTGATGCAGGAGGCTATTCGTAATCACGACTTTACCTTCCGTCTGCCTACCAACGGGCTTCTGTCAGGAGAGAGGGCCATGCAACAGACGCTGAACCAACTGGGCGACATCATCCGCCAGCAGGTGAACCAGAACGAGGTGGAGTCCTGGGAGCGTCTTACCCGTGTGCTGACTCATGAGATTATGAACGCGACGGCACCAATTGCCAGCATCAGCCAGTCGATGCTGATACGTGACGATGTCAAGGGGACTGCACTCGAGGACGGCATACAGGCCATCTACGAGACATCGCACCACCTGAGTGAGTTTGTGGCCAATTATCGCAAGATGTCGGAACTGGAGCGCCCCGTGTTGGCAGAGGTTTCTCTCCGTACCATGCTCGACGATATCAGCAGGACGTATCCTCAATTGGAATGGGAGATAAACGTCGATAAAGACTTGGCGGTAAACGCCGATGCCGGCATGTTGCGACAAGTGGTGATGAACTTGGCTAAGAATGCCATAGAGGCTCATGCCAAGAAGATGGTTGTTGAGCATAGGGGTGATGGGTTATACATCGGCAACGACGGGCTGCCCATTCCTGCTGAGAACAGGCAGTCGCTCTTTGTACCTTTCTTCACGACAAAACGCCACGGCAGCGGCATCGGACTGTCACTCTCGCGCCGCATGATGATCCAGCAAGGAGGGTTGCTCGAACTGACCGAGCAACCCCTACAAGGCTGTCATGTAACCTTTATTCTTACCTTTTAACCCTACTATTCTCCCCTCTTTCTTTTATAATCAAGATAACGACGACTGCGACAATAGGCAGCATAAGAATGACTGAGAGTGGTATATGGTTCCATAGAATCTCTGCCTCTACACGCCATGAGGGTAGGGGCGCCATGTCGGCAGGGCGTGGCTGGATGAGCTGACCCTTGGTGAGAAGGATGATGGTACCTACCCGTTCGTCGAGGTCAATGGTGGCTGGACTCTCTCTCACCAGTGCCCGCATCCGCTCTGGAAGGTCTGAGCCCAACGAGTGTAGCTTGTAGCCGAGGGTGTCGTCGAACAGTTCGGAGAACTTGGCATACTCGCCTTTGATGTTTAACTGCCGCTGAAGGTCTGGGTCGGGGATATGGATCATAGGCTCGTCTTTCCAGACGTCTGGGCGGAGCATCCAGCCATAGACCACCTGCTCTGGCGAGAGGCCCCGATATGAAGTCTTGCCGTAAACAGACTTCAGGAAATCACTGGCAAAGGTGGCAAAAGGGCACAGGCGATCTTTCCAGATCACCTGTTCTCGTGCCACCTCGTGTGCCTTCTCTTCGTTGATGGTCTGAATGCTCCTTGAAGACAGAGGGAGGCAGAAGAATATAAATGAAGATAGAAGAAGATAGAAGAACTTCATTAGAATTTTGGCATAGTGGGCAGGTCGACGGCCTTGACTGCCATACACTCCATCTCGATGAGCCAGCCTGGACGGCAGACAGGAGCATGGACGATGACGTAGGGCTTGCCGTGGAATCGTTCTTCGTATAGTTCACGCACCAGTTCGTAGTCGGCCGTGTCGCGGAGATAGACCACCATCTCTGCCACATCGTTGAAGTTACAGTCGGCCTCGGCCAACAGCGCTTCTACATTCTCCCACATGCGACGAGTCTGCTTGATGATGTCCTTAGGGTACATGATTTCGCCTTTGTTATTGATAGAGGCGGTACCCGAGATAAACACATGACGGCGATCGGCGTAGTTCACCAGCGTACCCCGCTCAAAGCTCACGCCATAGTCACTCGTGCGGTTCAGGTGAGTGGAGGCATATAGGTAATGTATCTGTTCCTTCTTGACACCCGCAATGGCATAGTTGTCCATCTGCGACAGCACGTTGGGGTCCTGCTGACGGCCTCCGATGCCTGTGGAGGCGATGAAGTGGGTGTGGACGGTCAGTCCTTGTGTGAAGAAGAACTGGTTGCGGGCTCGCACCACTCCACCATAGTTCAGGTCTACGTCGTTGACGAAGAACCAGGTACGGATGCAGTTGGCCTCCAGCGTACAGCCTTCTTGGATGAGTTGCATGTTATATTCGTTGAAGAGCAGGCGGGTCTGGTATTCGGAATTGGCTGCCATGTTGTGGGCAGAGCCGTTCCAGAGGTGACGGAAACCGCCGTGACATACCTCATAGAGTCCGCTCTTGCCGATACCTGTCTGTACATTCGTCATCAGGTATACCCAAAGGGCGATCTTTGTCCCGTCGAGGGGGGCTTGCTGGATGATGCTCTTGGCACAGTCGGTCACATCGGCCACGATGACGTCATCAGCCTGGTTAGCTGCATCGCTGAGGAAGTAACGCTTGAAGACGGCCTGTGCCCCACGGAGTGTCTCGTTAACGAGTTGGTTGTATGCGTTCAAGACGGCTTCTAACTGCTGAGTGTAAGGCAGTCGGCTGGAGTTTACATGAATCATGACGTGGTATTCGCGTACCTCCGTCTCATTGTCGAAGCTGAAGATCTCAGCAAACGCGTTCTCGAACTGAATGGTTTGTTGTCTATTATCTTTCATGTTTTTGTTCTTTCTTTTTTCAATCTTCCTTTGCACCGTGATTAATCCAGCTGTCAATGAGCGGCAGGATGCTTTGCTCGTTTTTCTCCGACACAAGGTCGCGGTGTGTCATGGAGATGCCCTCTACCACCTCCTGATGGAGGATGGTGTGCAGCAGACTGCCTTCGGCATCGCCAGGCTCCACCATATTGATACCCTCGATCTTCGTGGAGGGCTTGCCTACCAGTGCCTGAAAACTCTGCCCTTCTGTCAGGTAAAGTCCTGCAGCGGCACGATTACTGGCTCCGTGACAGTTGGCGCAGGTGGTATTGAAATAGCTCTGCTGGATAGCGTTGAACATGCTGACATTGACAGTTCCAACTTCCATATACATCGTATCGCGTGTCTGCTCAAGTTCCATCTCAGAGAATGTCATCACATGACGACGCAGACGGTCGAGAACACAGAGTTGCACATGACTGACATTGTCGTTAATACCTGAAAGGACAATGCTCATAGCGCCGCCGGCATCCTTGGAGATAGCCTTGGAGATGATGGCATAGTCGTCCGTCCCGTCAAAGCCGGCGATGGCCACGTTATATTCGTCTGGCCAGTTCTCAAGACCCGCCAGTGTCCCCGTCAGTTTCACCACGCGCCCTTCCTTGAACGATACGACCTTTTCAGGGATGCGACCGTCGTCGCAGGCACTGAATCCAAGAGCCGTCAGTCCTAAAAGAGTTGCAAAAATTGTCTGTTTCATTGAAATACGGGTTTGACGTTTAGAAGGCATATTGCAGCATGAGCTGTGCCGTGTGGGTACAGATGCCCAGGTCGTCGAGGTCGCGGTCCAGTTGTGTGTCGTGACCTGTGCGGCCGATGTACTGGTACATGGCAGAGAGCTTAATATTTGTCTTGGGCACGAAGTAGTTCACACTGGCTGCTGGCATGTTCAGGATACCGTCCTTGCTTGAGCCATTGCGGTCGTAGAGGTCATAGCGGAGTCCGATCTGCCATTGTGGGTGAACGAAGTAGCCCACTTGTGCATAGCCACCCCAGTAGTTGAAGGTGTCATCAATCTTCTGACGGTCAGTGAAGCCAATGTGCATATAATAGGCCTCCAGCCCCACGTACCAACGGTCTTTCAACATGGCGAACTCGAAGCCGGCGCGGAAGTCGTTGGTAGATTCACTCTCGGCCTCATTGTTGAAGTTAGCACTCACACCGAAGAGCATCTTGTCTTCATGGAGCAACTTTGGGTTACCCTGCGTCATCGGCATGGCGCCTTTCGGCTGATAGGTCAGGCGACCTGCATACAACAGCGAGGGCAGATGGTTGTCGTCGCTCAGTCCCTTGGTGGCTCCGTTCTGGGCAGAGCCCGTACCATTCCAGAGTCCTACTTCATAACCGAACTTGTTGGCGATGAATCCGTGAACCTCTACACCGAGGTCGAAGCCTGTCCCAATGCCTGGTGTAACGGCGTTGAGCGAGTAAGGCAGGATAGCCTGTGCTGTCAGCGAGGTAGGAAGACTGGAGAAAAGTGTCTCTCCCAAAGTCGTCAGATAAGCATGCGTGAACGGTGTCTTGAATTTACCGACTCTGAAGCGCAACTCAGGACTGGCGGCGTAGTCAATCCAAGCCTGCTGTAGGATGTTACCACCAGAAGCAGCCGCATTGATACAGACGTTATAGTCGATTTTACCAAAGGCCTTACCAGTGAAGCCAATGATGGCATAGGGCATGGCAAAACCTGAGTTGGCAACATTGTCCTGATTGTAAGCCTTGTCGAGACCCTCATCGTCATAATACTTGTAGCTGAGGGTACTCTGCATATAGAGATAAGGCTTAAAAACAAAGCTGCCGTCGTTAGACTGGAGGGTGAAGCCTCGGTCGTCGGCAATAGGGATCACGCCGTTGTCCATGTTCAACTTACTGGCTTCGGTCTGCTCAGCGACCTCAGACACGGTTACTTCTGTCTCAGCAAATGTGGTGGCTGAGAGGATGGTTGCCATGAGGATGGCATATATTCTATTATGTTTCATCTTTTTTTGTCTTTTATATTTTTACCTTCTTACTTTTTTACCTTTACAACGACCATAGGAATTGTACGAGCTGGTCGCGCTCTTTCTTGTTCATGTTCTTGAACTTGTTCTTCGAGGCCTCTCCCTCACCGCCGTGCCACATGATGGCCTCGACGAAGTTGCGGGCTCGTCCGTCGTGCAGGAAGTAGGTGTGTCCGTTTACTTTCTTCTGCAGTCCGACACCCCAGAGCGGTGTAGTGCGCCATTCGTTGCCGCGGGCCAGTCCGCTGACGAAGTTATCGTTCAAACCAACACCCATGATCTCTGATCCCATGTCGTGGAGCAGGTAGTCAGAGTAGGGGTGTATGGTCTGGCTGCCAAGCCATGGCAAGTTGGTGCCTGCAAGGAGGGTAGAGCCACGAGGCTTGGTGTGCAGGGTGGTGACATGGCAGAGGTGACAGCCAGCCTGATAGAACAGTTGCTCACCAGCCTTGACGTCGGGATCGTTGATATTCCGGCGTGCAGGCACAGCCAGAGCCTGCATATAGAGATCCACACACTCCATATCCTCTGTCGGCACATCAAGCAAATCATAGGAGAGTCCCATCATGGAGCCTTCTTCCATTTGGCGTTGTCCCTCACAGATCTCTTCTGGATAGCGGCTGTTGGTCATACCCATATCGCTGCTAAAGCCCAGTTCTACGGTGAGATCAGCATGGTGGGCCTTGTTGCCTGAGAGTCCCAACTGTAGTTTGCCGCGCTCGGTGATGTAGTTGCATCGCCCGCTGATGCCCCATTCCGGGTAGTTGCTTTGGCGAGCTAATGCCTCAATCTCATTGGGGTCGATGGCCATCATCTGTCCCATACCGACATGTCTCAACGGGACACGTACCGTACAGAACAGGTCTTCGGGCTTGACAGAGTCGGTATACCATTCCGTGACCGTCCACTTGGGTACGCAGAGCGTATACTCTTCACCGTCGGGGAAATGATAGGTCATAGAGTCGATCTTCACTTTTAGTTTGCCTTCTGGTCGCACCCCATAGATGGCCTGGTCGTGGATCACGCGGCCGTAGTTGGGAAAGAAGGTGCCGTTCTTGCGGGTGATGTAGATTAGCGAGGCCGTAAAGCCGTAAGGGCCGGAACCGTCATTACTACCTTGTTTGAAACTGGTCCAGTAGGTTGGCTCTGTACGTCCGGCATTGCGGTGGCAACTGCCACAGCTGTAACCAGCATAGACAGGACCGAGGCCACCGCCGTGACCATTTTCGTTAGAGCTTTTCACATTGTCATACAGACGGTCGCCTTTATTGAATCGTAGGTCGTAGGAACCTGACAGCCACCGTGCCCCCTGGTCATAGGCCACCGACGAGTTGTAGAATCCGGTAGCCGTTCCTGCCGAGAGTGCATAGCCCGACGGAATCTCGATATCGTCTACATCGAGTTGGTCGTCGTCTTCGCAGCCAGACAGCGTGAAAAGTCCTGTGATGAATAGTGAAATACTAAAGTATTTGTTCATAAAAAGGATGAGTTTTCTCAATATTGTTCTTTTAACCACAATAGCGAAGGCAGGATTTGGGGTCCTGTCTCCGCTCTTGCGCTATTTTAATTTGTTCTGCTTACTTCACGGTGCGAGCCTTTCCATCTTTGAATACGAGATACTCCAGAGTGTGGAATCCTCGGAGGCTCTGAGCAGCCTCAATTTTCTCGTCGCTGTCACCGTCTTCCCAGTTCAGACCAGCAAAGTTCTGATTTTTCATGATCTGTGCAATCATGGCCTGGTCGAGAGGCCAAGAGTCCATGTTGGGGTCAAGACCCATTTCATCGACGGGGCCGAAGAGGAAGGCCTCACTCGACTCCCACGGCTCACGGGCTGCCAGCCAAGCATTGGCACAGGCTGCAAAGGCGTTGTTGGATGGGGCTGCCTTGAAAGCCTTCACGGCATCGTCGAGTTTGGCGTTGAGTTCTGCCAAATCTTTATAGGAAGGAAGCACCACAGCGTCAACATACTGCTTTACAATGGGATCGAGCGTTGCGTCGTCGTTGATGTTCTCACTAAAGTAGGGCTTAAGAGTGTTCTCTATAAAGTCGCCCAGATCGGCGCAGGCATCCATGGCCTCAGCAGCCTCCTTTGAGTTGATGTTGCTACGGAAGGGCTGTGGAATGGCGTAGATGGCATCGGCAGCGTTCTTGATAGCCTGCTTGGCCTGTGTGTCGAGTTCAGGATTCTTGGTTGCAAGAACAGCAGAAAGAGAGTTGGGGCTGATGCTTCCGTCGCGAGTGCCATAGTAAGCATTACGGATGGAGTAGATGTTGTTGCGATAGTCGTCGCGAGAGTGCCAACTGTACCACGACTCCACAGCATAGAGAGCCTCCTCGCGGTTGCCGGCCTGATACAGGCGATAGGGCTCGCCGATCTTCTGGTCACCCACCTCACCGGCGATGTCGATGCATCCGTCGAAGATCTGCTCCACGCAGTCGATGGCCGACTTATACTCGTCACTATTGTGGTTCTTGAAAATGGCAGCATAACCATTGTCCCACGCATCATAGAGGGTCTGGGCATCTGTCTTCAACAGGCTGGAGACGACCGTCATGTAATTGGCCCACTGCTCTGCATAACCTTCGTTGTAGTCGAGATCATTGGCGTTGTTTACATCGATCTCTACGGTCTCTGTTCCCGTGTTGGGATCGTCGTTCTTGTCATCACCACAGGCCACCACGCTGAATGTCAGGGTCAGCGCTGCGGCAAACATCATTGCAAACTTTGTAATCTTTTTCATTGTTGTTAAATTATTAATTGATGATTATTTTGTTCTCATTTCTTGGCGAACCAGAGTTGATAGGCTACGCCGATGCGGAATTCGTTCTCGCTATTATAGGGGCCGGAACCGAATATCTTGCTGGTACCGATCTGACGAGTGGTATAGTCTGCCTTCACGACCAGGTTAGACAGAGGACGCCAGTTCAGACCAAATGACCACAGGCTCACCTGACAGCGATCATCGCCAATCAAACCCTGCTCACACTCTTCCTGGGGGTTATAATAATTATAATGTACGAAAGGAAAGACCACCGGGAAGGCACTGACGTTGGGGAAGAATGACTTCAAGTTGACACCAACCTCAGCACTCCAGTCAACGGCTTTCTTGGCTACTGGTCCCATGCGGCTGTAGGGCGACTTGCTGGAGTAGCGGCGGTTCGCGGCTGTGATACCTACTGTCTCCGTAATGTTTCCGGAGAGGTAGTTGGCACGAGCAGTCACGTACTTATTCACATATTGTGCGTCGAAAGAATAGAGCAGCACGTTGATATCATCGTATTCTGCATAGGTAATCAGCTTGTCGGCATTCTTCTGGGCCTTTGGGTTATAGAGCACCGAAGCACCCAGACGAAGACCCTTGATGCCCGTCCAGTTCAGTCGGGCTGTATAGGCAGGGGCTGAGAAATTGTCTACCTCCAAGAAACCCTGCTTGGCTTTCTTCACCCAGTTGTAACAATCGAATCCGTTCGGGTTGAGGCCGCTGGTAATCATGGCTTCATAGTCAAATGTGGCGGCACCCTTGCCGAAGCGTCCGAAGAATTCCAGACCCGTTTCGTGCCACGTCGATGCCATGATGGTCGTGGCACCCTCAGGACGGGCTGCCGTGAAGAAGTTCAGCGGCTCGTGGTGAGAGTTTGTCAGACCTACGGGGATGATCATATGGCCCACACGGACATTGAAGGCTGGAATGATCAGACGTGTCAGATGGAATTGCTCAAGGGCCACCTCACCACCTTTTTCTACTTCCGTCTCGTATTCGCCGTTCTCACTACCCGACTGTGACTCTATCTCGTAGGTGATACCCGTACCACCCGATTCAAATTCTACCTCGGCCGAGAGAATCCAGTTGGGAGTGATCTTGTATTCACCCTCCAGCACGAAACGGGGGATGCTGATCTCGTTGTGGTTCTTCTTCGTATTTCCCTTGCTACTGCCATAGTATCGGTTCAATCCGTAATCCTTAAAGGTTGCAAGCATCTCACCATAGCTGCCAATACGCCATTTGTTGTAACCATTCACATCGTCAGAAGGCGCTTTGGCCTGTGTGCTCTGAACTTCCTGAGTTTCAGGAGCCTCAAGACTGATGTTCTCTGGTTCTGCTGCCTGTGCTGAACAAAGAATGGCTCCTGTTGCGAGCATACTGAATAGTCTTCTCATATCTTATATTACTCTTTTACTCTTATATTTCTCTTTTACATTTTTCGGCTGCAAAGGTACGTCGATTCGGGCAATACGCCAATACCTAAAAATGGTGAAATCGCCTGAAATGGGGATTCCTGGCAAATAAAGAAAAGTGAAAATACCTACTTGTTATTATTGTCTATGTCGAAAAATATGTCTAATTTTGCACCCAGTAATCAAAAATAGGTAATAAAAAGGTAAAAAGTAAAGATGAAGAATCAAAAGCTATACGAGGCCGATGATAAGATGATTTCGCTTATCCGTGACAATTACGACCTGCTCCAGTCCTTGGGCAGTTTCGGCATCAACCTTGGCTTTGGCGACAAGACCGTGAAGGAGACTTGTGAAGACAACCATGTGGATACCTACACATTCCTCGCCGTGGTGAACTATACCATCAACGGTAACGGCGAGTTCGAGGCTGACGAACAACTCAGTGTCCCCACGCTGCTCCACTATCTGGAGGCCAGCCACGCTTACTTCCTCGATTTCCAACTGCCCTTTATCCGCAGGGAACTTGCTGAGTCGCTCAACGAAGACGACTCTTTGGCTCGCCTCATTCTTCGCTTCTACGATGAGTATGCCCACGAAATACGCCGTCACATGAAGTATGAGCAGAAAACATTGTTCCCCTATGTGGAGTCGCTGATAGAAGGACATCCGGCCAACGACTATAACGTTGAGACGTTCTCAAAACACCATGGGGCTACCGATAAGAAACTGCGTGAGCTGAAACTCCTTATTATTAAATATCTGCCTCAGGACGGACTTCACAACAACCAACTCACCGCCACCCTTCACGATATCTACGAGAATGAGGTGTGGCTGCGTCAGCACGCCATGGTCGAGGATCATATCTTCGTGCCAGCTATTCGACGCTTAGAGCAGGAAACCAAACAAAGTGATGTGGCGCGCAACATCTCCGACATGGTCTTCAAGAGCAGTGCCAGTCAGAACCCTGATGCTCTCTCCGACCGTGAGAAAGATGTCATCATCTCATTAGTGCAAGGCATGTCGAATAAAGAGATTGCCGATCACCTTTGCATCTCGGTGAATACGGTTATCACCCATCGTCGTAACATTGCCCGTAAGCTACAGATTCATTCCCCCGCAGGTCTCACTATCTACGCCATTGTTAACAACCTTGTGGATATTTCCTCTGTCAAACTCTAAATTTCACCAGTTTACTGTTTGAACCTTATTTTTAATCCGACGACCAGCATACGGCCGGGGGAGTAGAGGGCGTATTTGCGATTGGTGCTGTCGATACGACGGTCTACACGGTTGAAGAGATTGTCAATACCGAGAGTGGGCTCCAGAACCGAGGAAGAACGATGAAGGACGAAGGTGTGGCGGGTGTGGAGATTCCACAGTCCGAAGCCTGGGGCATCTTCATAACTTGTGTAATAGGTCTTTGACTGGAGTTTGCCGTTGAGGTTGACATGCAGGGCATAGCGGGACCATGAGTGATGCCAATTGGCAGCCACGGTGGCGGCATGGCGGATGCTGCGCTCCATGACGGTCCACTCCCCATCGCTCTTGGTGCGGGCATAGGTGTAGGCGTAGTTGGCTGAGAGATTGAACCCCTTGAAGAGATTGGCAGAGACGTTCACCTGCACCCCCTTCACATCGCCCATATCGCTGTTCTGATAGCGCGAATAGCGCTCCAGCTTTGAACCTTGGTCGTCGGTCATCTCCGGGAACTCCTGACGCAGACGTCCAAGGGAACTGTCGTCAACGGGGATGTCCTGACGCACCACCATATCATTGATACGATTGAGGAATCCTGTCAGGCTGACAGCCACGGCATCGCTCCGGTATTCGGCATTGAGCGACACGTAATGGCTGCGCTCGGCCTGAAGGTCTTGGTTGCCGAAGATAATCTGGGGCTTGCCACGATTCACGGAGAAATAGCGGTAGTATATCTCATCGAGCCCGGGGGCACGGAAGCCTGCCGAGTAAGTGGCACGGAAACGGAAGTCGCCCGATGCGGCCATCAGCACAAACTTGGGTGTGAACTGGCTGCCGAAAGTCTCGTGGCTGGTATAACGCAGGCCGAGGGTGGCCGTCAGGGTGCGCAGGAACTGCTGATCGTGTTGGGCATAGGCAGCGATGGTGTAGGCTCGTTGGTGGATATCGCCCGAAGTGGCTGTCAGACGATCCTGACGCCAGTCGGCTCCGAAGATGGTGGTGCCATGATCCACGAGTCCGAGGATGGCTTTCAGCTCTGCCTCCATGGAGCGTTGCTTCTTCGACTGCACATAGTCGCCAATAGCATACGTCTTTGTCTCCACGTCGTACTCCTTGCCATAGCGGAAGCGGTCGACGGTGAATGAGGCCTGCAACGAGTTTTTGGCCGTAAACTTATAGATACCCCCCACATCATAGCGAAACCCTTTGTAGCGCATCTCGTAGTCCGTGCCACCAGTGATGTCGTCGCGGGTGTTGGGACGGTCGGTGATCTTGTGAGAATAGTCTAAATCTGCATGGAGGGCCAGATGCTGGTTGGGGGCGTAGGTGAATGTCTGCGAGACAACGTTGGAGCGGTAGCCCGTAAACAGCGGGGCGATGGTCTGCTGCGTCTCCGTGTCCGATCCCTTCTTGTATTCCAGGTCGTTGTTTTGGTAGCTGTCGGCCCGGTCGTGGGTGAACGACGTGTAGGAGCCGAAGCCTTTCTGAGAGATGTCGAGGTTGACGCTCTCTGCCAACACGCCATGACCGCTGGCAGTAGTAGCGTTGGTAACGCTACAGATAGAGTTGGTGGGCTGGTCGGTGATGATGTTGATGACACCGCCGATGGCATCGGAGCCATAGAGCGAAGAGGCTGCACCGTCGAGGATCTCGATACGCTTCACTCGCGACATGTTGATTCGCGAGAGGTCAACGTTGTTCGAGATGTCGCCAGAGAGTTTCTGTCCGTTGATCAAGATGAGGATATACTTGTTGCCGAGTCCGTTCAGACGGAGGAAGGAGCCCATTGAGTTGGGAGCCATCGACACCTGAGGCAGCATGCGTGTCAGGGCGTCGCCGAAGTTGGTGATGCCTTGTTCGCGTATCTCCTGGGCAGAGAGCACGTGTACAGGTGTGGCCGTAGACTTTAGGCGCTGGTGGTGACCAGAGCCAGTGACCACGACGGGATTGAGATGATAGGTGCGGCTCGTCGCCGACGAGTCGTTGTGAGTCATGGTATGTATCTGCGCCTGCGTCTCTAAAGAGATGAGAGAGAGCAGGAGGGAAAGAAGGAGATGCTGTCTCACGACAGCACCCCCACGCACAAACTTATATAATAATACACGTAATAACATTTTTCATTCTTTTTAAACTAATTCCCGTAATAACTCGTAATTATTTATTATGAACAATTACGGCAATTTATTTCTTATTTTATTCCTCAGAAGCGGTTGTAGGAGTAGATAGGGCTTCGTCGGTGCCCAGTTTACGGATGGCTTCCTGCGTGTGGTTCATCCACAGTTTACGGACAGCAGAGCGCTCAGCCAGACCGGGGATATAGCCCTCGCCAGACTTATAGTTGCGCCAGCAGGCCTCAGAGAAGTTAGTCTCGTAGGCAGCGGTCTCGATGCCAGCCTCGTTGAACAATGAGAACCAGCTCTCGTCGTCCTCGTCGTCGGCCATATCGTTGTGGGCATGGTCACCGGCGATGCTCATCAGCGGATAGAGCTGAGCCTTCGTGGCTGCGTTGGCAGTATAGCTCATGTTGACGGTCACGTCGCCCACCTCGATGTCGAAGTCGCCGCCAGCCACGTGCTCCAGCACATTCTCGGCGTAGGTGTCGTCCATATCCACCGTACCTACATAGTAGTTCTGATTGATCTCTCGCAGATAGTTCTCCAACTGCAGGTAGCGCACGTTACCGCCATAGTAGTCGTAACCCTCAGGATTACCATGACCCATGAAGGCCACAATACCTTGAGCCACAGCTGCCTTCACGTCGGCCTCCTGGTTCAGCGTCGCAGCCAACTTCTGGGCGTCACTCTCCTCAGCCATCAACGGCGTGCCCACGACCACGTTCAGGTCGAGACTCTTCATATACTCGTCGGTAAAGTCTCCATTGCGGTTGTTCATGAAGTCCTTCACATAGCTGTCGCGAACACGACGATATTCCTCACCGGGTATCACCTGTAGCGACTGCACCACTACCTGACGATAGCCTGCCAGTCCGATGGCCGTCAGCCAATGCTCGGGATCGTAGTAATCCTTCGGATCCACGTTCTCACCGGCACGGGCATTGTTGATACAGATGGCCGAAGAGAAAGAAAGGAACACGTCCCAGCCCGAGAAGTTGGCCTTGTAGTCGTCGACCACCTTGTCGAAGGTGTCGTAGGCCTGCTCCCACGTCGAGCCGAAGGCCACGAGCAGGATCACCTTGTTGTTCTTCTTCTGCGAGTTCACTGTCTGGTTGACAGCCTGTTGGTACTTCTCGTAGTTCGACTGCGTACCGTTGTTGTCGTCATCGTCATCACTACAAGCGATGAACGTTGTGCTGGCGATGAATGTCATCATGGTCAGCATCAAAAATTTAATCTGTTTGAACTGCGTTCCAAATTTCTCACGCTCGGCAGAACAAGCCTGCTTGCTCTGCACTCTCTTAATCAAAATTTTCATTGTTGTTTGAATTAAAATTAGACTTATATTTGTTTGTCAGTTTCTTGCCTTGATTCAGTCTGACGGTTAGCGAGGCGTACACCGTCCGTCCTGGCGAGGTCGTGCCTAAATGCAGGCCGTGAGGCGTACGGTCGCAATAGTCGAAGATATTGTCGACGCCGGCCTCTACCCTGTATATCTTGCCAAACTGGTGACTGGTGGAGAGACGCCACAGTTGATAACCCTTGCCGTCGCCGTCAATCTGATAGTAGCGCTTGCTTGAGAGTCGTCCATAAAGACCGATGCCTAACTGATAACCTTTAGAAAACTCGTGATTCCATGTGACATAGACATTCGCCTTGTGGTGGGCCATGCCGTCGATGGTCACCCGCTGCATCACGTCGTTTTCCGAGTCATACTGGTTAGCCTCCGTATCGAGATAACTATAGGAGCCACCTGCCGTGAAGCGCTTCGTCTGGTAGCGCACCGTCACGTCGACACCGTATGTCCTCGCGTCCTCTATGTTCTGATACTGTCGCACCCGGATGGGATCATATTTCGAGACGAGATCGCCAGGTGCCTGCTTTGTGGGGATCGTCACCAGCGCAATCATGTCATCCACCTTAATATAATAGGGGGCGACGGTCAGCGTCAGCTGGCCGAGGGTGTATTCTGCGCTCACGCCAATATAGTTGGAGTGCTGTGCCTTGAGATCGGTATTGCCTAAATAGAGATACACGCCATTCATGTTACGGATGTACTGGTAGTGCAGTTCCTTGATGGTGGGTGTCTTGTAGCCCTGACTCCAGGTGGCCCGCAGGCGCAGGTCGTCGCCCAGTTTCAGCATGGCCGAGAGCTTGGGGGTGAGTCGGAAGCCGAAGCCCTCGTTCCTGGTCAGTCTCACGCCAGCCGTGAGGTAGAGCGGGCTCCACAGCCCCAACTCGTCCTGCACGTAGATGGCCTCTGTGTTGTCTGTTGCCTTGCCGCCTGCCACTCGCATGGGTGCCTTCAGCCAGTCGTAGCGATAGTCGAAGCCCGCACTCAGCCGTTGCTCTGCAGGCAGCGAGAATACGCCCTTCAGCGAGACGTTCGTCATCCGCTGGTCGCTCTGCAACTCCTTGTCGCCAGGGAAATAGGGGAAATAGTTGGTGAAGCGCCCATTCACGTAGCCGTCAGTCAGCGTGGTGTCGGTATAGGCATAGTTGTAGGCGTGCCTTTTCCAGTCGGCATCGAGGGTGATCACGTCTGTTGCATTCAACTTCCACTTGCCGCCAGCTGATAGCGAGGCATTATTGTATTGCAGGTCCCACGTCTTCACGTCCACCCCGGGATGATGGCCACAGGGACGGTAGATGCGCTTCCAATAGATGCTCCCGTCGGCATAGAGCTCGATAGCTGGGGACAACTGATAGGTCAGACGCTCGGCCACCTGCCAGTTGGTGTGACGGTTCACGGTCTTGTTGCGCGAGTCTGTGATGTGGTATTCCGTTTGCGATGGTGCCTCTTCCGAGGTGTTCTGCCAGCCGTCGGAGTGCTGCAGTTGGAAGTTCGTATAGCTCGACCATCGACCATAGTTCAGGGCAATACCGTTGTGCTGGCGAACATCTCCATAAGAGCCAACGCGAGTGGTATTCTCGAACATTGCGCCCTTTTCACGATGCTTCTTGGTGATGATGTTGATCACGCCTGCTATCGCATCGCTGCCATAGAGGGCCGAAGAGGCTCCTTTCACCACTTCTATCTTCTCGATATTGTGGGGATCGATGAGCGAGAGGTCGTTCTCGCCGCCATTATCGCCGTGCAGCCGTCGTCCGTCGATGAGGATGAGCACGTAGGAGTTACCCAGACCGTTCATTTGGAGGTGAGAACCCATATCGTTCTCGCTGAAGTCGAACGAGGCTGTCAGCCCGCTCAGGATATCCTCGATGCTCTTGCCGGCATACTGTTGCAGCTGGCGATGGCTGATGACCTCCATCTGCACAGGCGCATCCTTCAGCAGATGCTGGGTGCCTGTACCAGTCACCACCACCTCCTGCAAGCTGTCAGAACGCCAGATATCCGTCTGGGCAGAGATACTGCCAGCCAACAGCATCAGGCCGAAAGCCAATGTCTGTCTTCTCGTCATAAATTCTTCGTTTCACCTCCCGCTAACTCCTGAGCGGTGTTGCTAAATATTTTTGGCAGGCTTGACGCTTTGCGTCGAGCCCTGCCCTCGCTCGACAATACTGGAACTTGTTCCGTATCGTTCTCGCTCTTGGCAGGTCTTCTGACTCTCCCCAGTCTGCTTTACCTTCCCGACATGCGTCAGTGGCGTTATACAAGCAGACCCTTCTAAGGGGGATTACAGCTGCAGGAACAGTTCCGGACTCACACCGGATTCCCTTACATCAGGCGGCATCAGCCACCAGATTGCCATGATTTGGCGACAAAGTTACAACTTTTTATCCATAGTCAGCGCATATTTCATGGATTTTTTTTAATTTTGCACCAAATTCGTGTGATGATGACCCCTAAGACGGCATTTCTGATAGCAGCTCCCACCAGCGGCTCTGGCAAGACGACGATTGCCAGAGGACTGATGGCGCTACTGACCAAAAGAGGCCTGAAGGTGCAGCCCTTCAAGTGCGGACCCGACTATATCGATACGAAGTTCCACGAGGCAGTCTGCGGAAGGCCCAGCGTGAACCTCGACACGTTTATGGCAACACCAGAGCACGTCCGACAGCTCTTCCGTCACTACGGGGCCGATGCCGACGTCTGTATCGTGGAAGGCATGATGGGCCTCTTCGACGGCTACGATCGCGACAAGGGCTCATCCTACGAGATAGCCCGCACGCTGGATATCCCCATCGTCTTGGTGGTCGATGCGAAAAGCGCCGCCTACTCAATGGCTGCCCTCCTTTCGGGTTTCATCCACTTCAGGCATGATGTGCGTTTCGCAGGCGTAATATATAATAAGGTGGGATCGGAGCGACACTTCCAGATGCTGCAACAGGTGTGCGACGACCTCGACATTGCCTGCTTGGGCTATCTGCCGAAGGAGCCTTCGCTCGAACAGGGCTCACGCTATCTGGGGCTTGACTTCTCTGAAAAGGCAGAAACCAGGGAGCTAACCCAACTTCTTGAGGCACATATCGACGTGTCCAAGCTAAGTGAACTGACAGTTTCCCTAAAGGAAACTCAGAGTTTCCCTAAAGGAAACTGCCAGTTTCCCCTAAGGAAACTCTCAGTCCTCATAGCCCAAAATGCCGAAAGCTTCTCTTTTATCTATCAGGAAACCGTAGGCTTGTTCGAACACAAAGCCTTCTTCGATCCAGAAAAGGATGTGCCCGACCTCAGCGGCATTGACCTGCTCTATCTGCCAGGTGGCTATCCAGAGAAACATGTAGAGGCGCTGGTGAAGAACGAAGCCTGCCGCCAAGCCATCAAGGACTATGCGGAACGGGGAGGAAGGATCGTTGCCGAGTGTGGGGGTATGATGTATCTCTGCGAGAAGATCGTGACAGATGAGAGCGACTATCCCATGTGTGGCGTACTGCCCTACGCCATCACAGCCCGCAAGGCGGACAGGAAACTGTCGTTGGGATACAGGCACTTTGTGCTCGACGGTCAGGAGTATCGTGGGCATGAGTTCCACTATACACAATTTTTAGGCGAGACACCTCCCTCCGTCACCCAGGTCTATAACGCCAAGGGGGAGCCTGTGCCCACTCCCGTGTTCCGATATAAGAATGTTTTAGCAAGCTATACGCACCTGTATCATATATGAAGAAGTTACACCCCGTGATGCTGGCTGGTACTGGCAGCGACGTAGGCAAGAGCGTTATTGCGGCCGCCTTCTGCCGGATATTCCTTCAGGACGGCTACCACCCAGCCCCCTTCAAGGCCCAGAACATGGCCCTCAACTCCTACGCTACCCCTGAGGGACTGGAGATTGGTCGTGCCCAGGCCGTACAGGCTGAGGCTGCCGGCATCCCTTGCCATACGGACATGAACCCCTTGTTGCTGAAGCCCCAGAGCGACCATACCTCGCAGGTGGTGCTGAACGGAAAGCCCATCGGAAACCGCGATGCCTACGATTTCTGGAGGAAGAGGGGTAAAGATAAAGGGGGTTACGCCTCAACAGCCATTGATTTCCGCCGAGAGGTTTGCAATGCCTTCGATCGTCTTGCCGCCCGTTACAATCCCATCGTGATGGAAGGGGCAGGCAGCATCAGCGAAATCAACCTGCGCGACACCGACTTGGTGAATCTTCCGATGGCCCGCCACGCAAAGGCAGACGTGATCCTTGTGGGTGACATCGACCGCGGGGGCGTCTTTGCCTCCGTCTACGGCAGTATAGCCCTCCAGACACCTGAGGACCGAAAGCGCATCAAGGGCATCATCATCAACAAGTTTCGTGGTGACATGCGCCTCTTCGACGAAGGCAGGCGGATGCTGGAAGACATCTGCGGTGTGCCCGTCTTAGGGGTGGTTCCGTACTATCGGGATATCTTTATCGACGAGGAGGACAGCGTAAGCCTCGAACAGAAACGGCGACAGTTGGCTGAAGGGAAGGTGAACATCGCGGTCGTACTCCTGCGACACATCAGTAACTTTACAGACTTTGACACGCTGGAGCGGGATCCTCGCGTGAACCTCTTCTATACTAACAATACCAGCGATATCAGTCGTTCCGACATCATCATCCTGCCTGGCACCAAGGCGACACTCGACGATCTGCTGGAGTTGCGCCGTAATGGTTGTGCGCAGGCCATTGTGCGAGCCCATCGTGAGGGGCGTGTCGTGGTCGGCATCTGTGGGGGCTACCAGATGTTAGGGCAGATGGTGAGCGATCCTGACGGCATCGAAGGCTCAATCACCAGTTTGCCTGGTCTCGGCCTGCTGCCTATCCATACCACTATGACTGCGGAGAAAACCACAAGACAGGTGACATTCCAATTCGACGGACAGACGTGCCAAGGCTATGAGATTCATCAGGGCAAAAGCGACACGGACCAGCCCATCATGCAGACAGACCATTGCATCGGCACTTATATCCACGGGTTCCTCGACAATGCGCCCGTCATCGACTATCTGCTCAAAGGTCGCACGACGGGCAGCACGCCTGTCCAGAGTTTGGCGGACTGGAAGGAAGAGCAATACGATCGTCTGGCTGAGCATGTCCGACAGCATGTCGACATGGATGCCATCTACAAGATACTGACTACTGACTCCTGACAGATGATTAACCCCGTGTCTCTCCTCCTTGGCTGGGTGCTCGACCTGATTTTTGGCGACCCACAGCGTTTGCCCCATCCTGTGGTGTGGTTCGGACGGATGATTGCTGTTGGTGAACGGCTGCTCAACAAAGGCAGTCATCGCAAGGCGAAGGGTGCTTTGATGGCCATCGCCCTCATCCTGCTGGTATTCTGTCTGGCCTGGATGCTTCGCAGAGTGTTCGGTCTCTTTGCCTTGTTCATCTACGACGGCAGCCATCAACAGGTGTATCAGATACCCGTGTTTCTCTATCTCCTCGATGCCGTGATCGTATTCTATTGTCTGGCTGGCACTACGTTGATTCGTGAAGTCCGCGCCGTGTTCCTCGCCCTCGACCGCTCATTGGAAGAAGGTCGACGGCAGGTGGCTCGTATCGTTGGACGGGACACGTCGCAGCTTACTGCTCAGGAGGTGAGGACTGCCGCCCTTGAGACACTGGCCGAGAACCTGAGCGACGGTGTCATCGCCCCACTCTTCTGGCTGGCCCTGTTAGGAACACCAGGAATGTTGGCCTACAAGATGGTGAATACGCTCGACTCGATGATTGGCTACAAGACGGAACGGTATAGGGACTTTGGCTGTTGGGCTGCACATATCGACGATGTGGCCAACTACATTCCTGCACGACTGACGGCTCTGCTGATGGTAGTAGGAGCCCCCTTCTTATTCCCCCAATGGAGGGAAAGATTGAGGGGACTTTTCCGTTTTGTCCGTCGTTACGGACGAAACCACGCATCTCCTAATAGCGGCTATCCAGAGGCTGCTCTGGCTGGCATCCTCGACTGTCGTTTTGGCGGACCGCATTATTACTTTGGCGAACTATTCGACAAACCGTATATCGGAGAGAATGACCGTCCTCTCACTACTGCCGACATGCAAAAAGCCATCCGCATCAATCGGACAGCAGAAGTGATCATGGTCACCCTGACGTTTCTATTCTCACTCCTCGCTTCTCGCTTCTATTTTTAAACTAATTCCCGTAATAACTCGTAATTGTTTTATTATGAATAATTATGGTAATTTGTTTCTATATTTTCACTTTTTACCTTTAAAAGTATTTGGTGATCTTCGCATTGTCGAAGTTGTTCATCTCGTTCACCATCCTGATGGCAGAGTCGATGATGGGGAAGGCACAGAGTGCGCCCGTTCCCTCTCCAAGGCGCAGGCCTAAATGGAGCAACGGTTTGGCGCCCACAATGTCGAGCATCCGCTTGTGACCACTCTCGTCGCCACAATGGGTGAAGATCATATAGTCTTGTGAGGTAGGATACAGTTTGATGGCTGCAACGGCACAGGCTGTCATGATGAAGCCGTCTATTAATATAATAAGGTGTCGCTCTGCTGTCCTGAGCATCGCCCCGATGGCCGCTATCATCTCGAAGCCACCGAAGTATCTTAGTGGAGTGAGGAGTGTGGAGTGAGGAGTGTGGAGTGAGGAGTATGTATAACTGGAAAGCGCTTTTGAGAGAATCGCGTACTTGTGACGGATGCCCTCATCGTTGAGTCCAGCACCAGCGCCGATACACTCATCGAGGGGGATACCTCCAAAGAGGTGCATCCAGATGCTGGAGGGAGATGTGTTGCCGATGCCCATCTCACCAATACTCAGGATGCGGCAACCCTCAGCGATACAGTCATCCACCAGGTCTGAGCCAATCTGGATGGCTTGATTGAACTCTTCTTCCGTCATCGCCGGCTCATAGAGGAAATCCTTCGTGCCTCGGGCGATCTTACGATCGATGATACCAGGGACAGACGAGAGGTCGTAATCCACGCCAACATCGACAATACGCAGTTTGAAGCCGTGCTGGCGACAGAACATGTTCACCCCTCCACCACCACGGGTGAAGTTGATCATCTGTTGCCAAGTCACCTCACGGGGACTGACGCTGACACCCTCACGCTCAATACCATGATCACCGCCCAAGAGCAGATGACAGGGATGAGCCAGCGAAGGTTCTAAAGTCTGTTGTATCAGACACACCTGCATGGCCAACTCCTCCAAGCGCCCCAAAGAGCCTTTAGGCTTGTTCAGGTTGTCGATCTTTCGCTGAATATCAGCTTGCATCGTACGATCGACGGGCTTTATATCGAACTTTATCATAGCCACAGATTACACAGATTTATTTGATTTTGAAGGGGATGCCGCTGACCATGAGGATGACCTCGTCGGCACGGGAGGCGATATACTGGTTCATCCACCCTTGCAGATCAGTAAACTTACGCTGAATGGCATTGTCGCTGACGCCCCCGCTGCCAATCTCGTTGGTCACGAAGATATAGGTTGCTTCGGGTGTTGTAAACTTGTCGAACTCGGCCTTTGCCTGTTCGAGGGAACGGTCTGTATCGGAATCATTGGCGAAGAAGAAGTTCGTCAGCCAAAGCGTCACGCAGTCGATGACCACCACCCGACTCGTCAAATCATGACGGCTGAGGTACATCTCTTCCTCGATGTTCGTCCACTGAGGTCCACGACGCTCCTGATGCTTCCTCACTCGCTCACGGAACTCGTCGTCCCAGATATGGGCTGTGGCGACATAGACAGGGCTGGGCGACAGACTGAGCGCCAATGTCTCGGCCTGGCTGCTCTTGCCTGAGCGCTGACCTCCTGTTATCAGAATGATTCGTTTCATAATGGGTTCATATAGTTAATGGCGCTGATGACCAGATAGACCGACAACTCTACCAGCAGGCACACCGCTCCACAACAGTCGCCCGTATAGCCTTGCAACTTTCTCCATATCAGCAGATAGAGTAGATAGAACACGACTGCGGGAATGAAAATGACGACCTGCCAGTCGAGCCCCATCATCCAGATGAAGAACAACATCGGTGGCAGCCCCTGAAGGGCCAGACTGATGCCCGCCCACAGGCCAAACTTCCTGTATACCGTCTTAGACTTCGCCTCAGCCTCGCTTCTGGCGTATGGCATCATCAGTATCAGTTGCGAGGCCAGCATCTTGGAATAGGTATCGGCAGCCAGCACCATCACGGCGGCGCAATATGGAGGTATCGACACGAGGGAGGCAAAAAGCAACAGCTCGTAGAATACGAGTCCTAGCACGCCGTATGTGCCGATGTGGGAATCCTTCATAATGTCGAGGATGCGCTGCCGATGATTGCCGCCACCGCCGAAACCGTCGAAGAAGTCGGCCAGCCCGTCCTCATGGAGTGCTCCTGTGATCAGCAGACGTACGGCTATGGCCAACAATACGGCCACAGTCATCGGCAACACTAAGCTGCCGAAATAGATGACCAGCCCCATCACACCACCCGTGAGCCAGCCCGTCAGCGGCCAGTGCTCCACCACCGTCTGATAGCACTCTTTCGGCGGCTGGTGCAGTCGCCAGAAGGGTAGTCGCGTGAAGAAAATGAACGCCGCCCAGATGCGGTCGTACCACTTTGTCTGATCGATACTCGTCTGCATACGTCTCGCTATTTTTCTGCAAAGTTACAATAAATTATCAATTATCAATTGTCAATTATCAATTATTTTGTATCTTTGCACTCGAAAATGAAAAAATTGACCTATCTCCTCATCATAGCTGCTACCTGCTGTGCTTGTTCTGGGAAAAATGCCAAGGGGCAAGCAACGGAAGGTGGGGCTTTAAGTGATTCCATCGAAGCTATCGATGTCAGATATGCCACGGGCTTCAGCGTAAGAGACTCAGCCAGTGTCAGACTGGTGGATGTGGGCAAGCACGACCGTTTTGCCTTAGTACGAACAGACGATGCTGAGGTGCCTCGTGGCTATACGAAGATTCGCGTGCCGATCAGGAGTACCATCTGTATGACGGCCCTGCAGTTGTCGAACTTCACGATTCTCGACGCCCACGACGTGGTGAAGGGACTCACGGGTACGAAGAACCTCTTCAACGAAGACATCCTGCAACGGGTGAAGGATGGCCGTATCGTAAAGATCGGCATGGAGGGAAACTTCGATACGGAGATGGTGCTGGCCGCCAATCCCGATGTGATATTCATCTCACCCTTCAAGCGTGGCGGCTATGAGCCTATCAAGGAAACGGGTATCACTCTCGTACCCCATTTAGGCTATAAGGAGTTGGACCCCTTAGGACAGGCGGAATGGATTAAATTCATCGGCATGTTCATTGGCAAGGAACGGGAGGCCAACGAGATATTCGCCGGCATTGAGAGCCGCTACAACGAACTGAAGAAGGTGGCTGGGGCTGCCGAAGTGCGCCCTGTGGTGTTCAGCGGCGAGATGCACTATGGCAATTGGCACGCCGTGGGGGGCAAGAACTATCTGGCACAGATATTCCGAGATGCTGGGGCCGACTACGTGATCAACGACGACGAGACGAGCGGTGAGGATCTGGAGTTTGAGAAAATGTATGCCCTCGCTGCCAAGGCCGACTACTGGCGCATACTGAACAGTTATCCTGATGAATTCAGCTACGAGGCACTGAAGGCCTCGGAACCTCGCAATGAACTGTTTAAGGCTTTCAAGGAACGGAAGGTGATCTACTGCAACATGAAGCAGACACCCTACTACGAGATCTCGCCCGTGATGCCCGACATACTGCTAAAGGATTTCGTGGCCATCTTCCACCCAGCATTGGTAGAAGCAGGCTACAAACCAACGTTCTATCATTTATTAAAGGAGGTAGAGGAAGATAGATGAAGACAGAAGGAGATAAAAGACAATACACTGAGGCGGGATTCCGAGGACAAGACTATCGTCCTCTATCTTCTTCTGTCTTCCTCTTTCTCCTTTTATCTTCATTCATTTTGGTGCTGGCTATCGTCAACCTGCTCATTGGCTCAGTGAGGATTCCTGTGGCTGACGTGTGTCGTATCCTGATGGGCGACGACAGCAATGAGATCGCAACGAACATCATCTTCAGCAGTCGACTGCCTCAGGCGTTGACGGCTATCGTGGCTGGTGCAGGCTTGGCTGTCAGCGGACTACAGATGCAGACGGTCTTCCGCAACCCTTTGGCTGGGCCTTCCGTCTTGGGCATCTCGAATGGTTCTGCCTTAGGCGTGGCCTTCGTGGTGCTACTCTCTGGCAGGATTGGGGGCGTGGCGCTGAGTCGCTTAGGCTATTTGGGCGATGCTGCCATGAGTGTGGCTGCCATCATCGGTGCCCTGGCTGTGATGCTGCTCATTCTCTGGGTGTCGCAGAAAGTAAAGGGTAACGTCACCTTATTAATAATAGGTGTGATGATTGGCTATCTGGCCAATGCCATCATCGGCGTGCTGAAGTTCCTGTCGCCAGAGGAGGACGTGAAGGCGTTTGTGGTGTGGGGTCTCGGCTCGTTCTCAAGGGTCTCTGGCGACGAGATGGTGCTTTTCGTGGTGCTGATGTGTGTCTTGCTGCCATTGGCCTGTCTGTTGGTGAAACCCATGAACCTACTGCTGTTGGGTGATCGCTATGCCGCCAATCTGGGCCTGAACATCCGCAGGGCCAGAATGTTGGTGATTGTCAGTTCAGGCGTCTTAGTGGCCATCGTCACAGCCTACTGTGGTCCCATCATGTTCATTGGTCTGGCTGTGCCCCATCTGGCTCGTGCCATCTTCCGCACCTCCGACCATCGCATCCTGATGCCTGCCACGATGCTTTGTGGGGCTGTCTTGGCTCTGATCTGCAATCTCATTGCCCGCATGCCGGGCTTCGAGGGTGCCCTGCCTGTGAACAGCGTCACGGCCCTTGTGGGGGCGCCCGTCATTGCTGCCGTCCTCTTCCGCCGACGCAGAGAAGAGGTGGGGGAATAAAATTACAGAATCTTCATGATGTCACGCAGCGATTCGACGACGTAGGTGGGAGGCTGCGGACCATCGTCTGTCTTCACCTGCCAGCGATTGAAGAGCAGGGCATCGAAGCCGGCATTCATGGCACCAAGGATATCCGTCTGCAGGTTGTCGCCAATCATCAGCGTCGTCTCTCGTTGGGCACCAGACTGGCGCAGGGCATAGTCGAAATAGAGCGGCGAGGGTTTATTGACACCAGCGTCCTCGCTCAGGATGATGGTATCGAAATAGTCCTTGAGGCCACAGGCGGCGAGTTTCTTATACTGCACTTCGTGGAAGCCGTTGCTGGTCATGTGCATCCGATAGCCCTTTGCCTTCAGGTAGTCCATCAGTTCATGGGCACCCTCAACCACGCCAGGCTTCGTAGAACAGAAGTCGAGGAAACGATCACTCATGTTTAAGAGGTAAGTGTGGGGTGTGGAGTGAGGAGTGTGGAGTGAGGAGTGAGAGGCTCTAAACTTTTCACTCTCCATCAGCGGACGACGGAAGCGCTCTTCGATCAGGTAGTCGCGAGTGATCTCCCCTTTCGAGTAGCGCGACCACAGGTCGATATTGACAGCCCAATAGGCATCATAGAACGTCTGCGGATGGTCGAAATACTGTTCGAGGTGAAAAGCGTCGAATGTCTCTTGCAGGGCGATGACAGCATTGCCGTAGGTATCATAGAGCGTATCGTCGAAGTCGAGAAAAAGATCTTTGTAGCGCATATCTGTTCGTTTAGTTTTTTACCTTTTTACCTTTTGAAAATAGTTCCGTTGTCGTCGATGAGCAGGATGGTGAGAGAGCCGTCTGGCAGCAGGGGAAGGCAATGGTCGGCACAATGGCGGATGACGGTATGGGCAAACCCCTCGAGTTGGTCTGAGGGGATGCGTTCCCACAGTTCCCTGGCCAGCGTGATGTCGCTGATGTCGATAGCAATACCCGACTCTTGGAGCATCTGTCGGATGAAGTCCTTATCCATCGTGGTCTTGCGGCTATGGGTGTCGAGATGGCCAGCGGCGAGTTTCACGGCCTTACCCAGCATTACGCCAAGGGTGACGTGCTTGAACTGCAGTTCGTGGGCCATCTTCAGCGTCTCGCCGATATAGTTGCCGTATTCTACAAACGCCTGAGCTGGCAGATCAGGATAGAGAGCCTTCACGAAGCGCTCACTCTTGCCACCGCTGTTGATGACCACCCGTTCTGAGCCTGAGGCCTTTGCCACCGTCATACATTTGCGGATACTGTCGATGAACGCCTCTTCTGAGAAGGGCTTCACGATGCCAGAGACCCCAATGATCGAGATGCCACCCTCGATGCCAAGACGAGGATTAAACGTGCGACGGGCGATCTCTGCACCCTGAGGAACGGAAATCCTCACCTCACAGGGGGAGGTAATCAGCCGAGTGAGGTTCTCGCGTATCATCTGGCGAGGGGCTTTGTTGATGGCAGCCTCACCTGGGGGATAGTCGAAGCCAGACAGCGTAAACTCGCCTACACCCTCTCCGCCCTCAATGGAAATCAAATTCCCCTCCCTTTGGGAGGGGTTCTTGGACGAGCCAAGCGGCAGAGCCGAGCAGGGGGGGGGGTTCACCGTCGCCCTGATCTCGAGCCCGTTGGTCACATCAGGGTCATCGCCAGCCTCCTTAAAGACCGAGGCATAGCCGTCGCCATAACTCACCCTCACATATATCGTCTCCCCGTCAGGCAGAATCACAGGCACCTCCTCTGGCGTCTCGTTCTTCAGCAGCCTCAGCGTCTCTGCCACAGCAGCGGCCGTCGCACAAGTGCCAGTCGTCAGTCCGCTGTGCAAGGGGAAGAACGCTGGCAACAGTTTCTCAACAGCCCTTCGCAATCCGTAAGGACCGTTAACATATTCTATCTTTACATGCTGCGGATTAGGCGTATGTGGTGGATAATCCGGACGTTCTACAACAAACACTTTGATACCCGCTCGCCTTGCCGCCTCCACCTTTTCCGTAAAGCCTCCACTAAGTCCACTCTCCTTGGTGATGATGGCCTGGGGGTGAAGGTCACGAATCAAGTCCGTAGTGTCGTCAGTCTCATAATATACCAAGCGCTCTTCTGGAAAACGGTTCGCCATAGCGACAACATGCGATGCTCGGCGGTTCAGAATTCTGAACCAACTCTCCTCATGTTTCTCCCAGAAAGGTCGCAACCGTCCTATGGTGCCTACGCCCGTCAAAGCCAACAGCCGTTCTATGTGGTGCTCCTCCAATTGCAGCAGAGCCTCGTCGTAGTCTTTGCACCAGATGAGATCCTGATCGTGTGCAGGATAGATCCTGTCGTATCGGATGATGGGTGCCTGTATATGCTTAGCGAGGAAGAGCAGGTTGCGATGCAAGTCCTCTGCAAAGGGGTGGGCAGCGTCGACGATCAATCGATTATCGTGTTCACGACAGCAAGCGATCATCTCTGGCACCTCCATTCCTCCCGTCAGGTGGATGCCGTGCACCAGTTCTATCTTCTGCCCGTCACTACGGGTAGAATAATAATAAGGAGTGCCGGCCTCCTCCAGCACCTCCACGGCCTTCCGCCCCTCCGTCGTTCCTCCAAATACCAGTATCATTCGATGCAAAGATACGGCAAATGTTTGAAACTACCAAATGTTTTCATCTTTTTCTTGTGCCCACGCACCAGGAGCCTCACGGAGTGAAAGAAAGGTGGCAGGTAACTAAGAGAAAGGTGGCTGGTTTCTCGGAGAAAGGTGGCAGGTTTCTGCCAGAAAGGTTAGACCTTTTACGAGGCCTGCTCGTCGTCACCCTGACGGAAGAGGTGGGTGAAGTGCTTGGAATAGAGCTCGGAGAGGCCTTGGCGGTTGTCGATGGCCTCGCCCACGACGAGCATCGTGGTGAGGGTGAGGTGGTTGTCGTGGACGATCTTGGCAAGGTCCTTGAGCTGGCCGCGATAGATCTTCTGGTCTGGCCACGTGAGGTGGTAGCAGGCGGCCACGGGGGTGTCGGCGGGGTATTCCTGAAGCAGTTCGCGCTGCACATCGTCGACGATGGAGGCCGAGAGGAAGATGCACATCGTGGACTGACTGCGAGCCAGCAGGTGCAGTTGCTCTTTCTCTGGCATGGGGGTACGCCCCTCGCCACGAGTGAGGATGATGGTCTGGCAACGCTCAGGGATGGTGAACTGGCTCTGCAGTTCTGCCGCTGCTGCGAGGAACGACGAGATGCCAGGGGTGATGTGATACGACATGCTCTGCTGATCGAAGAAGGCCATCTGCTCCTGAATGGCACCGAAGATACAAGGATCGCCTGTGTGCAGACGAACGATGAAGTGGCCTCGGTCGTAGTGCTCCTTCATCAGGGCGCATTGCTCCTCGAGGTTCATGTCGGCAGAAGAGCGCACGATGGCGCCGGGCTTGTGACAGTCGGTGAGCGCCTTGGGCACCAATGAGCCTGCGTAGAGGATGAGGTCGGCCTTCTCGAGCATCTTGCGACCTCGCACACTCACCAAGTCAGGATCGCCAGGGCCTGCTCCCACAATCTCGATATGACCTTTTCTCTCGCGAAGATGGTCGCGGCTGATGGCGAGGGCTGCCGTCCAGTTCTTGCCTTTCACCTTGGGGATGATCAGCTGGCCGTGATTGGAGCCCAGGATGGCTGCTGCCTCGCAGACAGAGGGCGTGCCCACATGCTTGGCTACGACGTCGCTGGGATGAGGCACATCGACGGCAGCCAACTGCTCAGCCGTGAAGAAGATGACCTCCTCGTCGTACACGTCTTCAAGTTCTTCCACAAACTCCTCATCGGCCTTCACGTCGATGGTGCAATAGCGATGGGCGCAGGGCAAGACTCCACGATGGGCAAAGGCCTCGTCGATCTCGTCGTAGATAGCCTCATAGTCGTCAGGATGATGGGCCAGTCCGAAGCCGATGGTACCTACCATAGGCGTGAAGTGCAGCTCAAGCATGCCCTCTGGTGCATGGCGGATGAAGGGCGAGACGATGATCAGCAGTTTGTATTTGCTCGGATCGGCCTCGGCGATGGTGTCGATGATGGTCACGTGGTCTGGCTTCGTCTGTTCCAGATAGTCCGTGCCCTCGTCGCGGGCCTCTAAGAGCAAGGCTGTAGGCTCACGGTTGACGAAGGCGAAGATGCACTGGTTCATGTCGTCGATATCGCTGGCCACGGGCCAGTCGAAGCGTTGCTCGAAGGTGTCGAGGGTCCAGAGGCCGGCATTGTCGCTCTGGGTGGTGATCACCTCATGGGCACCAATCATGGCTGCAATGTCTCGTGCCAGGTCGTTGGCGCCGCCGATATGTCCGCTGAGCACGGCAATCACATTCTGCCCTAAGCTGTCGACACATACCACAGCGGGATCTTCGTGCTTGTCCTTGATACAGGGGGCTATCGTCCTCACGCAGATGCCCAAGGCTCCAACAAACACGAAGGCGTCGAAGTCCTTCCAACGCTTGCCCACGTTCTGGCGACTGATGATCTCTGCCTCATTCTTCCGGGCATACACCTGACTCAATATCAAACGGGCTATGTGCTGGCCCTCTTCGCTGATCTGGATGATGGCTATCTGCTGCATTTCAATATCTCTATGGGGTTATATTCATTCAGTTGTATTCTTAGTGGCGGCTCCTGTTGCAGTCCCAAGGCGGTGCAGGCCTCGTCCCAGAGCTGATGGCTGTCTGTATGTACTTTGGGAGAGGATACGCTGTTGAAGACGATGCAGCCGTCAGGGGCGAGGTAACGGAGGGCCTTGGCCATGATCTCCTTCAGGTGGCCGCCGTGGCCGCCGATGAAGATGGCATCAGGGACCCCCTCCCCAAGAGGGAGGGGAGTGGATAGGAAGTCGCCGATATGGACGTTGATGCCTGGGGCGCCAAAGCGACGGGCATTCTCATGGATGATGGCCTCGCACTCAGGGCGAATCTCGAAGGCATGTATCTGTAGATGGGGAAACTGTAGACGGGCTTCGATGGAAACGCTACCCGTGCAGAAACCGATGTCCCAGAAGACGTGGCGACGAGGCAGGTCGAGGGCCTGGAGCGTGAGCAGGCGAATGGGCATCTTCGTGATCATCTTCTCGCGACCATCGAGAAGGGTGAACTCAGAGTCGGGGATGCCAAACCGCGATTGTCGTTTCGACCACGAATGAAGGATCACGCAGTTGGGATAGTCGAAATCACGCTGGGCAGCCTCTTCGAGGGAGAGCGTCGAGACTCTTTCGAGAGTGGGATTGCCCAGATGCTCGCCCACAGACATCTTATAAGAGGTATAGCCATAGTCCATCATGCGCTGGGCGATGGCAGCAGGGGTATGTTCACGATCCGTCAGCACACCTATCTTCACCGCCTGCTCGATGAGGGCCTTGTCGAACTCAGGCCAGGGACGGCCCGTCAGCGAGACGATGCGCATGTCGTGATAGGGCATCACCAAGCGGTGGGCCAGCATCTGCAGGGAGTTGAAGGCAGGATAGAGCACGACTTCTGCCTCAGGCATCTTGCGGCGGATGGTATTGGCAAAGCCAAAGAACAACGGGTCGCCAGAGGCGAAGATGATGATGAATTGACAATTCTTGGACGAGCCAAGCGGCAGAGCCGAGCGGACACTTGACAATTGATAATTATTGAAGACGGCATCGAGGGGCGCCGTGATGTCTATCCATTCTGCATCGGCAGGCAGCAATGGCGCCACGATCTCATGATGGCGCTTACCACCAGAGAAGACCTTTCCATTCCGAATGATGTCCATCACTTCAGGCGGGAAGTACGGCTTCGGATTGTCTGTAATCCCTATGACTATAAACTTTTCACTCATCACTTTTCACTTATCACTCCTTAAAGGTCGCGACCAGGCATGAGTTGAGCGGCATCGTCAAACGTCAGGATCGCGTTGCAGAGTGTGGCCGCGAGATTCGAGCCTCCCTTACGACCCTCGACGATGATCTTGGGAATATCCTTAAAGGGCTTCACCATGTGCTTCGACTCTTTGACGTGCACAAAGCCCACAGGGGCAGCGATGATGCCCGCAGGATGAGCCTTGCCCTTGCGGATCAGGTCGCAGAGTTCCATCAAGGCCGTTGGGGCATTGCCAAAGGCGAAGAGGGCATCAGGGTGCTCCTCGACAGCCAGACGGATGCCTGCCTGAGTACGGGTGATCCCCCCCTCACTCCCCCCAAGGGGAGAATGACTGGTCAGTTCGGCTACACGAGGGTCAGAGAGATAGCACTTGGCTTCGATGCCTAAACGCTGGAGGGCTCCCTTGCGGATACCGCTCGTCACCATCGTCACGTCTGTCACGATGGTTTTCAAAGAGCCGTCCTTTACCTTATTATATAGAGTCTCTACAGCCCCCTCGTCTGTATAGAGGATGTCCTCCATGTCGAAGTCGGCTGTGGTGTGGATGGCGTGTAGTAGCGCCCAAAGATGGTCTAAGGGATAGTCCTGGCGTTTCAGTTCGGAAGCAATCGTACGGAAGGATTCCATCATGATACTCTGTCCTTTAGAGTAATTACTCCCCTCGCCATTCGAAGAGGGGTTGGGAGTGAGGCTGTATCCCCTCGGGGTGATGATCTTACCGTCTGAGATATACGACTGTGAATTGCCGATGAGGATGACGGTAAACATATCTACATCCTCAGGGTCGAAGGCACCAAGCGTCGTCACCTTCACCTCCTGTTCCTCGCGACCAGCCTGACGGACATAGCCCACGGGGGTCTCTGGCGAACGCTCCTGCAGGAACAACTCCTGCAATCGATACAGTTGCCAGTAGCGACCATGCGACTTCGGATTATAGACGGCTGTCACGAAGTCGCCTGTGGCAGCAGCCTTGACGCGTCGTTCTATCACTTCCCAGGGGGTCATCAGGTCGGAGAGCGATATTAGGCAAGTGTCGTGGCCAATGGGGGCACCCAATAGCGAGGCTGCCTTCTGGAAGGCGGAGATGCCTGGCAGAGTCTCAACCTCTATCAAGGACCCCCGCTGCATCCTCATCTCGTAGATCAGCGGTGCCATGCCGTAGAGCCCTGCGTCGCCAGAGGAAATGACCACAACGGTCTTCCCCTGCTCTGCCAACAGGAATGCCTGCTCAGCCCGTTCTCGCTCTTTCTTCATCCCTGTGTCGATACACTCACAGCCCTCCTTCACATACGCCTCTATGAACTGGAAGTAGTACTTGTATCCCACTACGGCATCAGCCTCCCTGACAGCCTGTAAGACTGCGGGAGTGATGTCTTCCTTGCTGCCAGGACCTATGCCTGCAATAATTATTTTACTCATATTTTCTGCAAAGATAATGTATTTATTTGATATTCGACCTTATTTCTATGTTAATTAGAAAAAAAATATCCTTTTCCCAATATTCAATAATGTGTGAGAAAGAGCGGAGGCCCTAATTAACTTAAAAATGTTTCATCAAAATTTGGAGTAAAAAAATCCCCGCAAACATCGATTTGCAGGGATTTTTTGTGGGGTGCCCGGACGGACTCGGTTCCTGTTAGTTGAAACCTTGTTTTATAAAACGTGCTGATATTCAATGATTTGCAATTTTAGTCCGCTTGATATGCGATGCATTAAATTGCGTTAAATTTCAACCTTTTGAGAAAATCAGTATCAAATCAGTATCAACTTTTCAAATATTATTTGTACCTTTGCACCATTAATTATCGGCCCGCCCTCCCGGGTTTTGTATTCCTGGAATTGGCCATTGACAGAGGTGAACCGTGGACTTCAGAAACACAGCGTGCGGAGAAGTCTGTTTTTCAGAATTCAAGGTGCCGATAATTGATATATTGTGACTATTTTCTTTTTTCGGCACTGTAACCGTAAAAAAGAGAATTATGGCAAAGTTATTTTTGAGAACAACAAGAAAGAGTGGTATAGCCAAGCTATACACAAGGGTGCAGCGTAATGGTATGAACATGATTGTCTGCACAGGCGTGAGTGTGAGTATTAAAGAGTGGCAGAAGGCAGAAAAGAGTCTGACTGCCATGTCTAAGTATGAAAATACTGAGGAAGGTAAGAAGGTGCATGAGCAGACGCAAGAGGTCTTGCAGATTATCGACAAACTATTTGTTGACGGAAAGATCCTATCAGTCAAAGACAAGACCGTTATTGACCAGGCAATCAAGAGAGTAGTCAATGCTGAAGCGATAGCAGCAGAACAAACAATGCTCCAGATGGAGAATGAAGCAGAAGAAAGACAGAGGCATTCCGTCACTCGCTATTATGATCAATTCTATGAAGGAATCCATGATGGAAAAATCCGTCAGGGTCACAACGAAAAATACACTGCTGGAAGTGTAAAGGTATGGCAGATATTTGGTGTTTACCTGAAAGAATTCTGTGATGAAGCATTATTGTTTGATGACATTACGCGTCAGTTTGCTGACGATTTCTCTTCTTTCTTG
This sequence comes from Prevotella sp., assembly GCA_017449495.1. Lineage (GTDB taxonomy): Bacteria > Bacteroidota > Bacteroidia > Bacteroidales > Bacteroidaceae > Prevotella. Next base: position 85,240 of record JAFTFO010000033.1, read on the forward strand.
GAAAAGAAAGGCTTGATGCCGGAGACTGTCAATAAGAACGTGAATTGCTTTCGAAAGCTATGCAATCTCGCTGCAGAGGAAGGACTAAACAAGAATGCGGTTTCACTAAGAGTATGGAAAGAACGGACGGTTGCTCAAGATGACAAACGGACAGAGTTATATATGACAGATGAAGAATTAGATGCACTTTTCCAAATGCCATTGTCTGGCATTCGTGAGCAAGTACGTGATGTCTTTTTCTTAGGATATTTGAGTTGTCAGCGTTTTAGTGACTATGGTTCACTCGACCGTTCTAATTTCAAGACGGTTATTGATGATGTAGAGGTGATAGGATTGAAGCAGCAGAAAACCAAACGATATGTTGAAATCCCCATCGTAGATGAACGCGTCCATGAACTATGCCAAAAGTATGATTACAACTTCCCGCAGTTAGACCGTCGGCATATCAATCGCTATATCAAACTGGCACTAAAGGAACTGGCAAAGACCGTTCCTTCATTAGCAGAAAAGCACCCTACATTATTATATTTAAAAGAACGCCAGTCTGAAGAATATTTCAAGGAACTAACCAGACGTTTAAAAGCTGGAGAAACATTAAATGTGAATGAACTGAATCATTATGGCAAATTGAAACGCTATGCTGATGAACACAATGGAAGTCCACTGTGGGAACGTAATGCCAAAGGTGAGGTAATCCGTCCAAAGTATGAACTGATAACCAGCCACACCGCCAGAAGAAGCGGCGTTACAAACCTGTATAAAACAGGCTTGCTTGACACGAGAGAAATGATGAGTATCAGTGGGCATCTGTCAGAAAAGGTTTTTGAGAAATATATCAAGGTGGGAACTTCTGAGCAGGCTGCTCGAATTGCCGCCAAACTAAAGAATGCCAAGAAAAAGTAAAAATAACCATGTTGACAGATTGAATTTCTCTAATGAGTTGTCAACTTGTCAACCATATAAAGACTGTATTATGGATAAGAGTAAAGGATTGAAATGTGATGTAACGGATTTTTTGAGGAACGGTGAGAACTATTTGGATGTATTGGTCGAGAAAGGCATGTTAAGCCAAGAAGATGCCAATGAGTATCTAAGGCTTGCAAGAGCATTCGTAGAAGAGAATCAGGAAGTCGTCGGACTGGCTTGTGAACTCTTTCTGCGTTTTTTCTTGAATGGGAATCCTTTGGCCTTAGATCAGCCAGATACTCTTGCAGACTACTTTGTCGCTTCATTCAAAGGGATAGGCCCTTCGCATCCAATCAATTTCTATGCCATGCTAAGAGAAGCCCTTCATCTGAAAAGGAACGATATTGATTATGCCAGGATAGCCCTGCTGATCTATCAAAGCAATAAACTGCAACCGCAAAAACGGCCAAAATCTTTTGCAACATGGTATCGGATATTCTGCAAAAGCATAGGTTGCAAATATCATTCGCATTATAGGCCGAATAAACTGATAATTCATGATAGCCTAAGAAAAGAATTGTATTACTTATAGTAGGGAATTTCTCCCCCAAATCCCCTTTGTGAGTATCCTGAAAGAAAGGTAAGTTGTTTATAATAAGCAACTTGCCTTTCTGTTTCCATTCCCCTTTTAGTCATTTGGCAATTATAGTCGTACCTTTGCAGCCAGTTTCAAATCATTTAATATTTTCAGGATATGATAAAAGACTTTATTTCAGTGAATGTAGAAGGCATTCAAGAAGCTATTAAAGAGGCTGTTGCTGAGGCTTTGGGCAATAACGTACAAATTGCAAAGACCGAGGAGAAACACTCTGAGTATTACGACCGTCAAGAACTGTGCCGACTGGCTCACATCTCTACATGTACCCTGTGGCGAATGGAAAGCGAAGGATTGATCCACAAGATGAAATTTGGGCGGAGAAACCTGTATGATAAAGAGGAAATAGATGCATTATTGGCATCTGGCAAACTGGCAAAGTATTCTCGATAACGAAGAAGCATGGAAAAAGAAATAACGGCAGAATACTTACTTTTGCAGAACGTGACAGAGATACCCACATTATGGGGTGCCTATATGCAGAAAGCAGGTTTAGGATGTATCTGTGGCGCATCCGATACGGGAAAATCCGCTTTCTTACGCCAGTTGGCAATGTGCGTTGCAGCAGGTCGAGACGAGTTCCTGGGAATACCACTCCATCCCATCCATCGAAGTGTTATCTATGTGTCAACAGAAGATGACGCACTTGCTACAGCCTATCTTCTTTATAAACAGAATAAAGACTTAAAGATTCCCATTGAAGAATTGAGAGGACTGCGTTTTATCTTCGATGCAACAGACTTGTTGCTGCAGCTTGAAGAAAGGCTGACTGCGCAACCTGCTGACTTAATCATCATAGATTGCTTTGCTGATTTATACTATGGTAATATCAACGAAAGTAATCAAGTGAGGACATTCTTACAGCAATATTTGCAACTGGCCGAAAGACATCAATGTTTAGTATTATTCCTGCATCATTGTGGGAAACGTACTGAAGACTTACCTCCTTCCAAGCACCACTTGTTAGGTTCACAGGCTTTCGAAGGGAAAATGCGTTTGGTATTTGAGTTACGGACAGACATAGATAGCAACCAATATAAGCATCTGTGCTGTGTGAAGGGGAACTATCTTTCTCAGCGAGACAAGTCAGCATCCATCAAACTTAAATTCCAAGAGAACATGACTTTTGAGAATACAGGTTTGCATGTCCCTTTTGATCTCCTTGTGAAGTCTGACAAGCAAGATGCAGTTAAATATGACCGTATTAAAGAATTGCAGTCACAAGGTAAAACGCAGGATGAGATTGCTGAGGAATTTGGCTATAGCAACAAATCTGGCATCTGTAAATGGGTGAGTAGGTATGAGAAGAAACACCCAGAATGTAGGAAGCAGAAAGATAGAAATTCTGAATAATCGAAAAACAGAAATATAGAAATACAATAATTATGAAATACAGAAATACAGTTTTATAGTTTTTCAGTATTACAGTAAAACAGTATAATAGTAAAACAATAAAATAGTAAAACAATAAAATAGTAAAACAGAAATACTATAATACATAAATGCGGTAATATTGTAAACACGAGAAAAATGTTTGTGGTCGAAGAACGATGCCACAAGGAACAAATATGTAAAGAAATAAGAAATATCGGTGATGGAAGATGTCTGTTCTATGAGAAATGAATAGCAAGTTGTACTTTTTACCGGTAAACCCGCTAAAAAGTATTCTTGCCAACTCTTACAGATGTTGGAATATTTTACCTCGCAACTCGGCATATTAAATCATAAGAAGAATGAGAAAAGAAGATAAGACTAAGTACGACTACAAAAGAATAGAGATCTATTTGAAGCCAAAGGATGCTGCCCTTTTTGAAAGGAAAGCTAAACGCTACAGGTATATGAGCTGCATGATTCGTGATGCTGTCAAGCAGTTTAACGACCTTGCAACCAAAGGAAAACTTGAAGCACTATGTGAAATGGTGAATCTGTACAAGAAACACCAGCAAGAACTAAGCTGGCTTGGCGGTAATTTGAACCAGGCAATGAAACGAGCCAACGAGATGGCTCAAAGCGAGGAACTTTCTCAGTCTTATTTTGATGAAGTTCTTTTCCCTCAGGTAAGAGAGATACAAGAGTTTCTGCACGACATTAAAGAAGAACAACATCAAATCGCCAAGAAACTGACTCGTCTATAACGGATTTTCCATCATGAATTGCAAAAATATAGTAAAAACACCCTTCAAAGAATATATTTTTTCCAAATCAGACAAATAATTGAGAAATAATCACTATCTTTGCAGAAATTATAATTAGAAACCAAGCGATGGAAGATATTAATCGTCTAAAAATAGTTCTCGTAGAGAAAAAGAAAACAAGTAAATGGCTATCTGAACAATTGAAGATAACCCCATCTACTGTTTCCAAATGGTGTACTAATACATCTCAACCTGATATTGGAACTCTTATTAAGATTTCGAAACTATTAAATATTTCAATAGAAGATTTAATAAACAAAGAATATGCAAACTCGGTGCTTCCAGAATGATTCCAAATAATAGTTGAATAGAGTATATAAAAATATCAACTTAAACAAGAGGAAACGATGCAGATACCGCAATCCGACATATTGACCACGAATCGACTTGGGAAGATTTTCTCAAATACGGTGGCGACATACAAATTCTTTTGGTTTGTATCGATTATGCAGATACATGCGAAATCGGACAACCCGAAAATCAGCGTGTGGGATGTTGTCATCAGAATGGTGGCTAATGCTTGGTATCCTATTCACTATTTCCGTTTGTCCTTTGGCAAGAGCGATTCGCTGTTTGATATTGTGATGGAATTGCAGCACATTACTCAGATTCCCATTGATGCCAATTCTCAGACGATTATTGACGGTTTGCAAAGCAGATTGGATGACAAGCAAATAAAGCGTTTGTTGAATACGCTTACGTTGAACGTCCCCTATCGTTTTCTGCGTCCATGGATTGATACTTCTGATGACAAGGAGATGGTCAGACGCTCCCAAACATTGGAGAATGGAAGTCTTTATGCTTTGTATAAAAATGGCTCGGATTTCTATATCGTTCTGAATCAGGCTTGGGATGCTTATCTGCATACACACTATAACATTCTGGTGGATTTTGCCTATTGGAATCTGACATTGTTTCTACAAACAAGGAATCCCAATGTGCCAGCCATTCCAAATAAACTGATACGCCCTGAAGTCAGAAACTCATTGACAAAGCAGCATAACTATTGGGATATGGTGATGACGATAGGAGGCCCTATTCATTGTATCTATACAGATAAGTTGCTACATCCAAAAGACTATGATCTTGACCATTTTATTCCGTGGAGTTTCGTGTGTCATGATCTGCTATGGAATTTGATACCATCGAATGGTAGCATCAATTCATCTAAGAGCGACAAGTTGCCAGACTTAGGCTTTTATCTGCCAAAACTCGCAGCATTGCAGCATCATTCCTTGCAAGTCTTAATCAATGCCGATAGGGAGCCGAAGGTAATGGAGGACTTTGTGTCTCTTGGCTACTCAGCAAAAGATTTGGCTGCAATGAGTGAGGAGAAGTTTCGTGAAATCTACGAAAGAACGTTTAACCCCATCAATCAGATAGCCCTCAATATGGGCTTCGAAACGTGGAAATACTAACGACTATGGAACCAGAGAAAATCAATCATCCGTATCTGACAGCTATCAAGCGAACGGAATTATCCGTACCAACACGCTATCTTTTGCAGCACGACTTGCTAAAGGGGAAAATACTGGATTTCGGCTGCGGTTTTGGTTTCGACACGGATGATTTGAAGCGTCAGGGGTTTGACATAGTGGGCTATGATTATTATTATCGCCCTGATTATCCCGAAGGTAAGTTTGATACTATCATTTGCAATTATGTCCTGAATGTGCTGGAACCGTATGCACAAGCAGAAGTGATGATGAACGTCACCAATCTGCTTTCGCCCAAAGGAACGGCATACTTTGCTGTGCGCAGAGACTTGACGGAAGAAGGTTTTAGGTTACATGCCATTCACAAGCAATACACCTATCAGTGTAATGTTAAGCTGCCCTATAAGAGTCTGGTAGCCAATAAAAGTTATGAACTCTATCAATATCAGCACTTTAACAAATTGCCTCGTAAGGAAGGCGAAACATGCCCCTTCTGCCGTTTGTCGCGACGCGTTGAGATTATTTGCGAGACAGCCACTTGTGTCGCTTTCTATGATGGCTATCCCGTCTCACCTGGGCACGCCCTGATTATTCCAAAACGTCATGTCGCTAATTACTTCGACCTCACTAACCACGAGCGAGAAGCAATGAACGTCGTACTGCAATACGTGAAGCAAAAGGTTGACGAGCGTTTCCATCCCGATGGCTACAACGTGGGCATTAACATCAACGAAGCTGCAGGCCAGTCGGTATTCCATTGCCACATGCACTTGATACCAAGGTACAAGGGCGATGTGCCTAATCCGAAAGGTGGTGTGAGAGGTGTGATTCCAAGTAAACAGAAATATTAGTTTTTACAAATACTAACAAAACAATTATTAGATTATGAATTACATAGAAGAATTGCTGTTTGAGAAAACGAAAGATTTCAATGAAGGTCATGTATATGCTGATCAATGGAAGATAGCCAAATCGTATCTTCCTCAGGTGTTAGATACAATCTCTCATATTTTTCCCCATTATAGTTTACATAACTCAACCCATTCGGAAGCAATCATTAATAACATAATAAGAATATTAGGAACTGACAGTATTAAAAAGTTGTCAGTTGTTGATTTATGGTTATTATTGGCGGCTGCATATTATCACGATTGTGGAATGGCTGTATCAGGTAGTGATAAAGAAAAAATGTTTGAAGGAGGAAGCGATTTTGTTAAATTTGTCGAAGACAAGCAACATGATCTACTATCTCCAATGAATCAATATGCAGTTCTATTCAATATAAAAGACAATAAGATTTATTATAAAGACGAATTATTGACTCGTGAAAGTTATGAAGGAGCTCGTTTCTTAATTGCTGATTATATCCGTAATAAACATGCAGAAAGATCTGGAGATAGAATCGAAACAGAAGAATCCTTACATTTTCCTGGCAACCCAATTCCAGACAGAATAATAAGGATATTAAAATCTATTTGTAGTTGTCATACAAAAGACATTAATAGTGTTATGGATTTGCAATCTGTAGAATCTTCTGGGTGCGGTATTGACGATTGTCATCCACGCTTTGTTGCTGCAATGTTACGTTTAGGAGATTTACTGGATGTAGATAGCAATCGCATTTCAGAAGTTCTTTTATCAACATTAGGAAGTATACCGTCTGATTCAAAATACTACAATAAAACCAATAGGGCAATAACTCATATTAGGATTGACAAATCCATTATTGAAATAACAGCGGAATGTGACGATTATAATGTGGCAGATTTGATAAATAGATGGTTCCAATGGTTAAATGACGAACTTGTGTTTTATATGAAACAATGGCATAGGATTGTACCACATGAATCCTTTAGCTATTTGCCAACTGTAGGTGACCTTAAAGTTAATTTGGCTAGTTATGATACATTTGATGGTAAAAAACGCCCAAGTTTTGATATAGATCCATCAAAAGCAATTGAGTTGTTGCAAGGCGCAGGATTGTACTCTGATTCATGTGAATGCATAAGAGAATTACTGCAGAATGCAGTGGATGCGACTTACCTGCGCATATATAAAGAGAATCCAGGGATTAGCGATTTGAAAAAGTTCAAAGAAGAATGTACAAAATATCCTATAGTAGTAAAGTTGGATAAACATAACAATCCTGATAATAGTAATAAATGTACATATTGGCATGTCGAGATTGCAGATGAAGGTATTGGAATGACTAAAGACGATTTGAAATTTCTGTCTACAACGGGAAGTTCTGGGAAGAACACAGAAAAAAAACAACTGACAGAATCTGTTCCTGAATTTTTATGGCCATCAGGAACTTTTGGAATTGGATTTCAAAGTGTTTTTTTAATTACAGATAAGGTTAATATTATCACTCGAAAACTTAATAAAGATTATTATATAGAAGCAGAGATGCATAATCCTTCGGGAAAGGAAAAAGGTGCAATTCTTATCAAATCTGTAAATAAAGAAGATATCAGATCCGGAACATCCTTATGCTTTGATTTTAAAGATGAGAATGAAGGACATCAATTATTAGGTTATGAGGATCGATACTCTATGTCAGAGTTTAATTCTTTTGATTTTGCCAAAACAGAACATGTTAATTTGATTGGCATGAAAGTTATGGATGAAATTGTACGTTTTGCAAGTGGAACTTTTATACCTGTTCATTTTATTTATGAGGGAAAAGAAAGAAAGTGTAAATTACAGAAATCAAAAATTGAATTTGAAGAAATTGATTTAGAAACGGGATTACAATTGTGTTTGGACAAATCTCATACAGGAATATCCTATCCTTATGATTCAATGGTATATTATCGTAATCAATGGGTACGCAATTACGACCCGTACATTCCTTTTGTAACCTTGCATATTAATATATTAAAAGGTAGTGCAAAAGACATCTTGTCTCTAAGCCGAAATCAGATAAGGAGAGAATACGAACCAATTCTTTTCGATAACATCAAAAAGTCTGCGATTAGGTATTTGAACCAGAAATTTGACACATTTGATAATATAAGGAAGCAGTTAGCTTCTATGTATATAGAATCTCAAAAAGAGTTTATTTCAAAAAACGATATTGCAAATGTTGTTTATAGGGATAATTGGAAACATTACGAATTAACTGTAAACAGAAAAGACTCTGATAATAGCGAAAAGTTTTCTATTGAGAAATTATTGCAGGCGAATACAATAGAATATATAAGCAAAGAGAATGAAATGGATCAATTAATATTTGATTATACAGATACTAAATACACAATGGCATTTGATTATAGACTAAGAAGTATTTGCTATTTTATGCTAAAAATGGCATCTTCAAATTATCACTTGCAATTTAAAAAGGGAGGATATATCCTATCCAAAGAAACCGAATATGATTTAATTGATGACACAAAAGAAACGAAAGAAGAATTGATGTATAATTATTTAAGAAGGGAAGAGCGTGCCAGAGAATTAATTCCCTGCAGTAAAAAATATCAGGTGTTACAAATCGACAGACACAAGTTAGATAAATATATAAATTTAGATAGTTATTTAGATTATTCGTGTATGATATGCCCGTATATCAGGAAATATGACATAGAACATGCAAATGAAGCGATATGCTTAGAATATGATGTTGATAATAAAGTTATCAATACAACATATGAAAATCGAATTGACCCTAATGTAACAAAAAAACAGATATCAGATGCGTATGCAGCATTTAAAAATGAATGGGACCCAATAGTTGAGAAGGTAAATTCTAAAGCGAAAAAAGATTCTTTGGATTCTAATTTGTATAGATGTAGAGCATTTAGGATTATATTATAAAGTCGGAAAGACGTACAAGATAAACAAAGCAAGAGTTACAATAATTATTAAACATAACGGGAAACCGTGTGTAAAAAGATGTTTATAACTACAAAATCAATTGAGTAGTAGAAATATTTGTAACTTTGCAAGCAAAATATGAATATGAACGAGAAAACGATAAAGGAAGCACTGCTGAAAGGCGAGCGTGTAACGCTGGAATGCAAGAAAGCAAAATCTGAGGTTCCCAAAGAACTTTGGAATACGTACTCTGCCTTTGCGAATACTATCGGCGGCTTAATATTGCTTGGCATAGAGGAGCATCGGAAGGAAACTGACCCTGCCAAACGCTTTGAGATAATAGGTGTTGACAATCATCAGAAGATTCTGACGGACTTCTGGAACACCATCAACAGCGACAAGGTGAATGAAAACATTCTTGTTGAGAAGGATGTTGAAGTAATTGATCTGGATGGAAAGAAGATAATATGTATCCATGTGCCTATGGCAGATTTCCGCATGAAGCCAATCTACCTGAACGGCAACGTTTATAAGGGAACGTATAGGCGTAACCATGAAGGTGATTACCATTGCACAGAGCGGCAGGTGAGAGCCATGATACGTGACTCTTTTGAGGATGGCAATGATGGCATCCTGATTGAGCATTACAACATGGATGATATTGACCTCGACACGCTGCATCGTTATCGTACATTGTTCCGGGTATGGAACAATGACCATGTATGGAACGAAGTAGATGACAAAACGTTCCTCAGGAATCTCGGAGGCTATATCGTCAATAGAGAAGAAGGGAAAGAGGGTTTGTCGATGGCTGGCTTGATGATGTTTGGAAAGGGGTTGCCTATACGGGAACGCTTCGATAATTTCCGCATGGACTACCTTAACTTCTGCAACCTTATTGGTGAGGAGCGCTATAGCGACCGCCTGACTTATGATGGGCGTTGGGAAAACAACTTGTATCAGTTCTTCAGCATCGTATTGCCAAAGATGACTTTCGACTTGCCGAGGCCGTTCCGTATGGAAGGCTTGCAGCGAGTAGATGACACACCTCAACACAAAGCTGTACGCGAAGCCTTTACCAACTCCATAATTCATGCAGACCTGATGATGGATGCTGGTATTTTACGAATTGAGAAGCATGATGACCGTCTCTGCTTCCGTAATCCAGGATTGTTGAGATTGCCTATAGAGCTGATCTACGAAGGTGGCAACTCCAAGGCCCGTAACCCTCGCATCCAGAATATGCTTCGCATGGTAGGCTTTGGTGAGAACATTGGCTCTGGTTTCCCCAAGATCATTGCTGCTTGGAAAGAGACTGGTTGGGGCGAGCCTGAGTTGAAAAACAAGATAGAGGTAGACGAGGTGGAATTGGTTCTGCCAGTATCAGCTGTAACAACAAATGTCGTAAAAGATGTCGTAAAAGAACTAACTGATAGACAGCGAGTTATACTTGGACTAATAAAAGAGAATCCTTCGTTGAGCGCCAGTGAAATGTCACAAAAGACAGGCATGGTGATACGAACTATTCAAAGAGACTTGGCATCACTACACGAAAAAGGCATCCTCACTCGTGAAGGTGGCCGTAAAGAAGGTAAATGGGTAATACTTAATATTTCGAAATAATTGATTAACTTTCTTTGTAAAGCAAAGCGAAAGGATACGGGTAGGCGCGACAGCGGGAATCCTTAGGGTCGAGCGGCATATAAAATATGACGACACGCTCAATGAGTTCGTTGTGACGGTGGAGCGTAAAAATGTCGAAGTTAGTGATAGAGATAATGATAGAGTTGATGATAGAGATGACAGAGATAAGGCGTTGAACGACAATAATTTAAGAAATTCAACTAACTCAAAAACAGACAGAGAAGACAGAGATCCAGACAGAGATAAAAATGTCGAAGTTGATGTTGAATTAACTATTCCCGACAAGCCTAATAGCAAGAATCAGAAATATCGGAAAGTAAGAAAGGAGTGATGGTTGACGGGTTGACACCTATATGACAATATCAACTTGTCAACGTTGAATAATATTCTTTTCCCTTAAGGTTCCTCATGGGCTTTAAGGGAAAAGAAGTTTTTATGAGGAAATGCGCCAGTAGCACCGCTGAAATTGAGTGATAGGCGTAGCAGTATCAAATCAGTATCAAATATGCAATAATTAAAAAGAAAAAGCCCCGTAAATCATTGATTTACAGGACTTTCTTGAAGGGTGCCCGGACGGACTCGATAAAGTTTTGTTAGTTTTCAGAAGATTTCAAATATTTTCAAAGTAATTGGTAATGAATAGGTTACATAAAGTTTTAAAGAGTTAAATAATTAAAATTATAGCATTGTTTTTCAAAATGTGCCTACAATGTGCCTACAACTTTCAAAATAATTTTGTATATTTGTCGGCGAATTCAAAAATAGATGAGTTATGGCAGCGTTTTTTCTTCGAACTAAAAGGACTGAAGGTATAGCGAACCTCTATACCAGAGTCAAGAAGCGTAATCCATACATCAAATGGGAATACGTAAATACTGGCATTGGAGTTGACATCGAGACATGGCAAAAAGCCAACAGGTCAATTATCACATGGAATAAATTCATAGGAGGGGAAGGCAAGGAATTAAATGTAAAACTTGACAGGGTTTCTCAGACCATAGATATGCTTTTCGCAGAGAATAAACTTCAGTCAAATTCTGATAAAACAATTCTTGAGAATGCTTTGGCTCTGATAGCGAACAATGAGGCCATAAAAGCCAAGGAAGAAATCAAAGAACGTCAAAAAAAGGAGCAAGAACGTGCAAAAGCCGAAAATCTACGCAAACAGAAACAGATAGTTCATTTCTATGAATGCTTTGTAAATGGCATAGTAGAAGGATCTATTCGTTACGGAAAGGGCAGTGAGTACACAAAGAGTTCCATTCAGATATGGAAAACATTTGGTCGCTACCTGAAAGAGTTTTGCCCAGAAGACAAAACTTTTGATGACGTGACAAGACTATTTGCTGATAATTTCCGACAGTTCCTCGAAAAAAAACAATTTATGGAGATGACCATCAACAAATATGTGACTTGTTTCCGCAAATTATGTAATCTTGCTGCAGAGGAAGGTATCAACAATAATGCCGTGAGTCTTAAAGTATGGAAAGAGCGTACTGTGAAAGGTTCAGAGGCAAAGGCAGAAGTGTACTTGACAGAACATGAAATAGATTCGCTCTATGCGATGAGACTATCTGGTATAGAAGAGGCAGTAAGGGACGTATTCTTTCTTGGAATTTGCAGCGGTCAACGTGTCTCAGACTATGCTTCCCTTAATCGGAGCAATTTCAAAATAACAGACAGGGGAACCAATATCATTAGTTTATATCAGGTTAAGACAGGGACTTATGTGGAGATTCCAATTGTGGACGAACGTGCTTTTGAAATTTGCGAAAAGTATAACTACAAGTTCCCTGACGTGAACAAGCGAGACATTAACCGTTATATTAAAGTTATCCTTAAGCACCTCAGTGATTCTGTACCTTCATTAAAGCAAGATTTCCCAACAACTCTGACAGCCATCGAACGCAGGAAAGAAGAACGCTATCTATCATACCAAAGAAGGATAGAGAGTGGGGAGAAGTTGATAGGCGAGGATCGTCATTATTATGTTAAGTTAAAACGTATCGCTGAAGAGCAACAAGGAAGTCCTATATTTAGGCGTGATGAGAATGGTAGAGTAGTCATGGCCAAGTATGAGTTGATAGGTACACATACAGCTCGTCGTTCAGCCCTTACCAATCTTTACAAGACTGGGTTGTTTGATACCCGTGAAATGATGAGTATCAGCGGACACAAATCCGAGAGGGTCTTTGAGCATTATATTCGAATGACTGCTACTGAGCAAGCTGATAGGATAGCAGAGAAGTTGAGAAAGTTAAAGAGTGGTCAACTATAGTATATATTAATAATGTGTAAGAGTTATGATAGACAATTCACAAACTAAAAACATCGAAGTAGCCATCGAGGCTTTTAGAACAATAAAAAAAGCTGTTCAAGAATACGGTTTCTGCCCTCGTGAACTTAAGACAACGCCATTGGATGAAGAAGACATGGACAATCCTGCACTCAGGCAAAGGTTAAGAAACAATTTCGATGAATATGCAAATATTTATGTTGCCATATACAATCGAGTGTTACCTGCATTGATAGAGAGTATGAGAAATATTGAATCAGAATATAACTATCTGACGATTAATTCTCGTAATCTAAAGAAAGCATTAGACCTTTTCACATCTAAAATTTCAGAAAGCCTCATTGATTTAGAGGGCATATCGAAGAAGTCGGGGTACATGAAGTTTTTTATTGTGCCACTTAGATCATACTCAATAATATCGAATGAAGAAGCTGACATGTATTTTCAGAAGCTAAATGATATAAGTTGGAATTATTGTCAAGCAGCAATACATATACGTGATGTCTTTAAAATTAAACAGCCTTGGAGCACTCCTGAATGGGAAAAGAATCGGGGATTACTTGAGAACATGATTAATGACCAAGAAAGCAGGGTACAAGATGAGAGGTCTGAGAGTCTGTCTGCAAAACAACCAATTAATTTTCAAGTCATGCGCAGTTATTCACCAAAAACAGGAACATTTGTCCCATATTCAAAACTTTACACATATCTTATAGAGGCTGGCAAAATCAAAGACATCGATGAATCAACTTTCAAAGATTGTATCACCCATGCTAACTTTGTTAGTATCTATTTCAAAGGGAATCATGTTAATATGTTGTATGTCATTGAACAATTAGGCAATCTTTTCTTTGGAAAAGAGTGGCGCAAGGCTGCGTGTGAGTCAATAGAAGTGGATAATAACCATGTAACTAAAAACAAACCTTCGCAGAAATTTATGGATGATATTATGGCAATTTTGAAAGGTAAAGAGACGCAAAATTGAAAAATACCATAGGGAGTACATATGGAGTCCATACCCATTAAAGGTATGGACTTTTTGTATATAATTGGAAACCAATAATATAGATGTGCTTTTTGGTTAATAGTAATACCATATTTTTTCTTTGCCTATATCTCTAAAAAAACCGAAATTTGCAGAAAATTTTAATAAATAACATAAGAAGGGCATATGGATACGTCACTAATTTCATTTAATGTCGAAGGCATTCAGGAAGCCGTAAGACAAGCCATTCGTGAAGAAATTGGCAAACAGGTAAGGAGCGTGGTTCAGCAGGAGTCTGTTAAACCTGAATATTACGAGAGAAAACAGCTTTGTGAATTCGGGCATATTTCTTCAAGCACATTATGGAGAATGGAAAGAGAGGGAGTAATAAAGAAGGTAAAATTCGGAAGGCGTAACTTATATTTAAAGACCGAAGTCGATGAACTTCTGTCCTCTGGCAAACTGGCAAAATATTCAAGAAGCAAACATACATAATCCTAAAATGTTTACCCATTGAGTATTCCCTTATAATACTTAAGGGACTCCAAATTATTATAAAATATCAATTAGCTAATTCAAATAGATTATTTAAAATAGTGTAATTATGGCAAAAGTAATTGTTATTTCAAATTCTAAGGGTGGCACAGGCAAGAGTACACTCTGTATGCAGTTTGCTAATTATTTGGCATTTCAAGGCAAAAAAGTCGCTGTGCTCGATTGTGACGAAGGTCAGTCTGTCATGGAACTCCGTCAGATGGAACTCCGTCAGAGTCAGGATGCCACTCTCCCATGGGAAGTTTACAATGCGACCTCTAACTCTCGTCTTTTTGTTGAGAGAGCAAGGGCTATGGGAGAAGTCTATATTCTTGTTGATTGTCCTGGATCTCTAAATCCCAACCTTCTGCCCTTCTTCCAGAACGCAGATGCGATTGTTATACCTTTCCGATATGACGATGTCGTTGTGCTACGCACAATGACTTTTGTAAAGGTTCTCAATGTTGCCCGTATTACTGCAAAGAAGTTATTCTTACCGAACAATATTGACATTCGCGTTAAGAATCCCAACGAAGAGTCAATACGGGAAATGTTCCGCAAGATCGGGGCTATTCTGCCTCGAATCAAGCAGGGCGTTGCCATACAGAGAGTGTCTACGCTGAGACCTATTGATACATATCAGCAGAAGGCTATCATGTACACCGTTGAGGAGATTCTAAAAGCAGTTAATCCTTAGTTCTATGAGTGTTTCTGTGTAATTAGTGGCATAAACACTTTTAAATAATTCAACTAAAGTAGTTCAATTAGTTAATTGTAATATGGCAAAGAATGATAACAAGTCTGCATTGACAACAAGTACGTTTGGCGAAATAAATTCAGAAAAAGCGCCAGAGCAGATGGGGCTCGAATCCCTTGGGTTAAAGAATCGTCCCTTAAAGGGTGCAGCAGCTGGCTGCAAGCCTGGCTCTATCAGGCATACGTATGTCATGCCATTGGAAATGATAAGCAAGCTGAAAGCTATTGCAGGTTATTTCGGGAAGCCAGAAGTAGGCATTGTGTTGGAGATTCTTGAAAAAGGTATTGCTGATTACGAGACCCAATATGGTTCTTGTGTGTCAGACATAAATAGAGGTAATAGTTAATTTAGTAACAATAGTTATATTAGTTCAATTAGTTAATTTAAGAAATAGACATGAGCAAACAAGTTAAAATCAAAGTAGATGCTGCAGCGTTTGAATATAGCAGCAAGAAATGGGCCGCAATCACAGGTATTGACCCTTCCAAGGTAACTCTCAGGCTTTCTAAAGGTGAAGGATTACCAAGCAGAGAAGATGCTGCAATAGTGGCTCAGTTAGACCAATTATTAATCGCTATTGAGAATTTCAAGCCGATGACACTCATGGGTGGCAAAGATGGGGCATACTATCATACACAGATTGCGATGTGGCATAAACATCTGTTATCTCTAAAGAAGAAATTGAAGAAACAATCTAAGCCACAATATCTGGTTGATGTAGTGAACGGTATTTTAAAGGAGTCCAAGTCAAAACTTCGTTGCTCTCTTCTCATCTTAACCAAGTGCTTACACATCTTAGGCGAACAGAATCTTTCTCCAGAAACTATCGTTTCAACCATCATGGGCAATGAAAGTACAGACTGGGAGAAGTTGCCTGTTCCGCTCAATTTGGTAAAGAAAACATTAATGATCCATTGTCCTAAGACTTCCGATCAACAAGCCTCAGAACAAGATGTTGATGAGAGGAGTGCTCGTAAGCGTCTCACTCTTACCGAACAAGTTATGATGATGTACATGTTTCCCTATTCTTGTCAGACCAAGGTTGACAATACTGAACTGGGCAACAAAATAAAGAACGACTTGCATGTTATAGAAGAATACGTCAAGTGGGCCAGAGAATCAGCGATATTCCATCTCAATGATGTCTATAAGGCTCAGTTCAACTCATTCCGTTACAGATTACAGACATTGCCTCAGAAGAATGGTGATAAGAATACAGAAGAAACGCATTGTACAACAACTGAGATAAAGCAGAACAACACTCCGTTCGAAGTCGCTCTTGAGAAGCGTAAAAGGATGGAGGTCTTAACTGAGGACGATCAGCTTGCAATGCTAAAAGAGCGCCAATGTCCAAGATGTGGTCATACGATAGAACAGGCAGCGAATTTGAAGGGGGTAGCATACCTACGTTGTAATACCTGTAAATACTATGCAGGAATTGAGAATGGACAACCCTATGTGAACAGAGAGCACCTCGACGGAGTAACACCGATACGCCATGACAGTTAGGCCGAAACGCGATGGGCAGCAATCTACACACCCGTGGGTAATCAAGACTTGTTTTCAGGGCCCGAAAACGTCTTGCAAAATTCACCTTTAAAGGTAAATTTCGGATCAGAGTACTCGCAAGCTCGCACCTCTTTTCATAGTAGAAAAAACTAAAGTGAAATAATTATGGTAGACAAAAGTAAATCTGGATATATCAAGAAAAGTCGTGGAAGAAAAAAGTCTTCTGACGGCTTTAAGGAGAATGTGCGCAAGGCACACAAAATCTACTTCAAGGATGATGAATGGAAAACCATAACAAGCAAGGCAAATGCACTTGACATGGAACGTTCAGTTTATGTCCGCGAAGTTTCTCTCGGTTATAAGCCCGTCACACCTGACAGAGAATTCCGTCGTGAGTTGATGGCAGTGCGTGATGACTTGAAGAAGTTTTTTGCTTTCATCTCTGCACAACGTTGGACGCAGGATGAACGCATGAAAAAACTGTGGGATATTGGCTTCCTTAAAACATGGTCTAAAGGCATCATGAAGGAGCTTGATTTTTTAAATAAATGGATAAGGAGATTCTAATATGGCAACAGCAGTAGGACGAAGTATTCCGCATGGAAAAGCGTACACAGAATACTCGCAGAAAAAAGATGAGAATGGCATCCCCACAGCAGAGTTTGTTGGGGCCAAGAATATGGTCGGGAACATTGACCTTATCTTCGAGCCGACGCAACTTGATGACCTATGGTTGGAACTGCAAGAGGCTGGCCGTGATTATGTCCGCAAAGGTAAGGATGTCACACGCGACACCATTGTTATAGAGTTTTCACCATCTTCTGAAGAGTCTATCGGATGGACTCTCGATGATTGGATGAAGGCTGCCGAGGAACTTATTGACAACATCGACGACATTCAGCTATACAAGCAGAGACGAGGCCCCAAGACCAAGGACTGGATCCGTGACGAGAACGGTGAGCCGGTGAAGTTCCCAGTACCGAAAACCGATTTGAAGAGCAGCAAGTGGTTCGCATTTCTGCATAGGGATTCCAAAAGCGGAATTCTCCATCTTCACATAACAATATCTCGCTATACTGAGGACAATCAGCTTAACTGCGATACTGACATTGCCAAGAAGACTGCTCAAGCATGCGAGAGACTTAATGTAAGTCGTGGATGGACGAAGGCGAAGGACATTCAGGCCGCACACATTGAGGAAATCAATAATGTCATCAACTCCATTATGGAAGAACTTAACGGCTATGATATCGATCTACCTGACTTCAAATCCAAGGTAGAAGCACAGACATTCAAGGACTACAAAGGACATGAACGACAGTATGAGCTTCAGTACCACCATGACAAGAACGGGAAGGTCGATGGTTATTCCGTCAAACGGGGTAACAGTGTTTATACTGCTAACCAGCTCGGCCAGAAGGTAGCGAACATCACAGCAGACCACAAGGAAGAAATCAAGGATGCTATCTATGATGTGCTGCGTAAGATGGACACACCGAAATTCGATTGGATGAAGTTTAAAGCAATGATGGAGTCCTCGGGCCGTTATCAACTTGAACTGATACGCGATTCCAAGGATGACGTTGTCAGGTACAACGTCAAATGCGGTGGCAGGATATATAACGCTTCTCAGATTGGTGCGAATGTCACGGCATTGAAGATTTTACGTGAATATGAGCGCATCAAGCGGGAACAGGAAAAACTTAGGCAACAGGCAACAGCCCAGGACAAACTCGTGGCAAAAACAGAACAGACGAAACAGCCTGTTACAAAAAACTCTGCATTGCCAAAATCCACCTCGCAGGAATCGGCAATCCAGTCTCCTGTGATAATGCATGAACCTACTCAGGGCGAACAGGAACGCAGGTCTGCTATCGACAAGACATTGGATGTATTGCAGAAGTTTGCCAAGTCTACCTTTAATGTGTTAGATGGTGATGAACGTGCCGATATAATACCAGGCATCATTGCGAATGCCATTAACAAGGGCTTTGCAACCAATACAGAGTCAGGTCTGGAGTTGTCTGCACGTGATCTGTTGAGTGCCTTCGACGAAAAGGCTGTTGATGGAGCATTGTCGGCTATTGCTCTATTTCCAATTCCTTCTTATGTGCCATCTGCTGGTGGTGTTGGAGGTGGCGGCAACAATGATCTACCGAAGAAGAAGGATGATGAATGGGAGTGGTGGAAGAAAAATGTCTTTCATGGAAGACGTAGCGGATGGAAACGGTAATAATAAATAATATCTATGGCAGAAAACAGAAACATGTACGGCGGACATGATGTTAGCGGTTATGTACCGCCAACATCAAATGCATTGCCATCGGAAAATCCTGATCAGGCACCAGATCTTAATATGGAGTATCTGGAGAAAGTCTCTTCAATTCTTGACAGAATGGAGAAAATGGAAGCTTTTGTTGCCTGTGATGATAAGCGAAGAAAGGCCTATGAGGAACAGCGGACTGCGGACATCAATGCTCTTAGAATTGCCGCCCATGACATAACAGAGGTTAAAAATAAGATCTGGGAGGCAGGCAGCAACACTGACGACATGCTGAAGGATATATCAGAACTTAAAAAACAGGGTGTTGGTTTGTCGGCATCAGCCATGGAAATTCTGCAGGATGCAGGAGGCTCCATCAAGAAGGAAATGGCAGAGTACCTGGAAGGAGATTTTGTCGGACAGGTTGATGCCCATATGGACGGTCTGAAGAATAAGGTTGAGACTATCGAGGCTACTCACAGGCAGGCACTTGACAAACTGAAGCATGAATACGAAGAGAGCATCAACACACTTGAAAGTAAACAAGGTAAGTTGCTTGCTCAGGCCATCGAGGAACAAAATCGCATCATTATACCTTCTATGCCGTTCTGGTCAATAATTTGCATTTTAGGGACAACTGTCCTCTGTGGATTCATGTGCTGGTTTAAGTTCTGGAAAACACCTGACAATGATGAAACAATGACTTATATGACCGTTGCTGTTATCGTAGAAGTCATATATTATGGGATGATGGCTTGGAACCACTTCACAGACAGCGAAAAACGAAAGAAGGGAAAAGCGAATGTGTTCAGTGTGACATTATCAGAAGCCATATACATTATATTAATGGCATTTGCTTCGATAGTATATATCGTGTGGTCGCAGTTGGATGTTATCGGTGGTAGAAAACTGCTGATATACCTCTTACCTATAGTATTCGCATCCAATTTCATCTGGCTGCTTTTACGGGCGTTAGCATACGGAGTATTTCAAGAAGATTGACAACCATCAGGTATTATTTATAGATTTGCATAGAGATATTTTTCAAAAGGGGAAAATCCTACTAAGGTTTAGGAGTTTCACCCCTCCACTTTAGGATTTATCCTTTGCAAATGAGCCGAAAAATGCCGTACTTTGCACTGTGAACAAGAAACAAAATGTATAACTCTTTAAAGATAGGAGAAAAAGATATGAAGAAGATGATGATCCTTGCAATGATGATGGTCATGACTATCTCGGCCAACGCTATGAGCTATAACGCAGCAAAGAACGAAGCCCTCTTCCTCTCTGACAAGATGGCTTACGAGCTCAACCTTACCGCTGCGCAGTATGAGGCTGTCTATGAGATCAATCTCGACTACCTGATGAGCCTGAACGGACACGGTGATGTCTTCGGCATCTGGTGGGATCGCCGTAACGCTGACCTCCGCTATGTCCTGAACAGCTGGCAGTACGACAAGTATGTGGCACTCTCACACTTCTATCGTCCTGTGGCTTGGAAGGCAGGCAGCTGGACGTTCGCAGTGTACTCTCACTACAACAGAGGCCGTTTCTACAATGACCGGCCGACGGTGTTCGTGACATACAAGGGTGGAAACAACCGCCGCGATGTCCGCTTCTATGCTGACCGCAAGGTGACAAAGCCTGCTGTACATCATGCTAACAACGTTCCTGCTAAAGTCAACAAGTCCAGCAACGGCTCTACTTGGAGAAATACAGGAAATACCTCTCGTCCTGCTACCACAACGAAGCCCAACGGTCATTCTAACGGCAATCGCCAGATTGCAATGAATACAAACAACAATCGCAGTGGTTCAGGCCACTTCGGAGGACGCAGATAAAAGCACACGTTTTGCCTTTATATATGCCTTCAAAAAAGGACATGGGGAATTCTCAGCAATGGGAGTTCCCTTTTTACATATAAAATACAAACTTTGTTCCTTTCGAGCCTATTCCGTCATATTCAGCCGTAACTGGGAACTGGTTGATAAGCATGTCAACCTCTTCCTCCTCCAGATACTTGGTCAACTCCAGTTCAATGGCCATCCGTCGTTCGTTATAGCTCAGATTCCAGATACATTCTCCCAGAACAGCATTCACTACAGTTCTAATTTCGTCTAAGGCCAGATGGAATCAAAATCTGTCATTGTTCTGAAAGCGTAAGAAATCGGTTAATGTTGTATTCCAGTTCCTCCAAGTCAATGAACTGGGAACCACGATATACTTCCTTTCCATCCATCAGCAGCAGGACTGTTGGCCCTGAATAGACGAGGAACTGACCTGCTATCAGAGGCTCTTCGGTTATATCCGTATAAAAGGAATATACCGCAGTGATACTGTCTGCCAACCGCTCCACTTTGTTGAGCATAACATTGCAAACTCCGCAGTCAGGAGCTTTGATGTAGAACAGACACAGGCGATTGTCTGCTATAGCCTTCTCGATATCCTTTATGCTTGTCTGATGAATCATACTATCTGATAATCTTTGCTTTTTGAAGGTTGTCGAATTCATCCCAAAAGGCTGACTCGTCTGAATCGCTGAAACCGTTGGATGACAATTCATGGAGAATGGCATCGAGAAGTTGGACTTTTGAGATGTTCAAGTCTGGTTCAACGTCGATGGGATAAGTCAGAATATCACCCAACGAGCCAACATGAACGTTGGTAATTGCAACCTCTCCACTTAGCAACTTTACCTGAATATGCCTATTTGAGCCGTATTCGGGTTTTGTTTTGCGCAACTTTTGAAATAGCGGAGAATCGCTGTACTGCTCAGAATCTACGGATAGAATGAGTTCACGTAACGTCATATCAGCGATTTACCAGTTCTATAGCCTCCTTGCCAGTCAGATGCTCAATGTCGAAACGAATCATCAGCATACGGGAAAGGCCGCTCTCTATCTCCTTTTTCAGGCTCTCATCATCATTGGGATTATAGCGGTTGCCCAGCATACGGGCTGTTGACAATTTCTCCGCTTCATCCTCGATGACATGGATTCTTCCAAAAGCTATCACGCTACGGAAGAAGGTCGTGTATTTCTTCGGTTGAACATCATCCTGTTCGATGACACAGAACGAGGCCTTGTCGCACTGACGAATAGCATCAACTTTGTGGCCTGACAAGGCACTATGAAAATACATCTTACCTTCGTGATATACATAGCTGATGGGGACAGCATAGGGATAGCCGTTGTCACCCAGCAGTGCCAATGTGCCAGAAGTTGCCTTCTGTAATATGCCAATACTCTCTGATTCAGAAAGCTGTTGGCGTTTGCGTCTCATGTCTCTAAACTCGCTCATATTTACGACAATGCTTTAAGTCCGACGATTGACCCGATGAGGGTGGTCAGGAAGAATAATCTCCAGAAAGTGGCTGGCTCGTGGAAGACGAAGATGCCTATGAAAACCGTTCCTACGGCACCTATTCCCGTCCATACCGGGTAGGCTGTTCCCAAAGGAAGCGTCTGTATGGCTTTTGCCAATAGTACCATACTGAGAATGGAGAATGCGAGGAAACCACCTATCCAGAGCCACCATTCTGTTCCTGTCACATACTTTGCACGACCAAGACAACAAGTGAATCCTGTCTCACATAGTCCTGCTACAATCAATATAATCCAGTTCATTTGGTTACTGATTGCCTGTTTGAGGGCTGCAGAACTATTCCGGCGACTCCTTCTAAGGCGGTGCAAAATTACGAAAAATCGGGCGAAAATGAGTACCTTTATCCGTTGATTTAATAAGATTTAGTATGATTGGGCAGGTTGTTGCTGAGATTTTTCGTAACTTTGGAAGAATTTTCAGGATTTCTTTGTATAAAGGCAGTTCGGGGAATTGAGAATAATCGGGGTTACGATTTGGCTACCGTTCTCAATTCTTCATTCTGCTATAAATTGCCTTTCAATGAGCACCCGACTC
>JAFTFO010000034.1 GCA_017449495.1 Prevotella sp.
CACCTTCCCGATGTCGCAGTTTGAGGTAAGCAACTCCACCCTGGGGCAGGGCGTGTGGAACCTCAAGACTCCGCCGACGCTCATCGGCATCGGACGCTTCAACTATTCTGATGCACACAACAAGTCGGGACTGACAGACCTTTTCCCGCAGTACGGCAACGACAACCGAGGCATCCACTACACACTCGACCCCCGTAGCATCGATGTGGTGCTCAACCCCAACGTGTTCCCCAAAGACCAGATAGAGTGGAAGCGGGTGACAGCCGTGTGCGGTGTCAGAAAGGGTACCAAGCACGACACCTACAACGCCTACCGCAGTGCCATTGGCATGAGCAACAATGACCCAGTGGATTACCAAAACATAGCATTTTTCAATAAGGTCGACAATAACAACCCATGCTACGACTATCTATACGATGCCGATGACAAGCAAGGACTGACCTTCCCTAAATGTTGGGAGAAAGTGGAAACCTATACGGAGTCTGCGCGCAAAGGCGAGGCCCCCCATCACCTCGTAGGGCGCGGCGACGACGACTTTATGTTGGAACCCACGCAGTTCTCGTCGAGTCTGTGGGAGGATTACCAGCCAGGGGACAACACAGCCCTTCTCACGCGAGAGGTGTTAAGCCCCTGGTGGATTCCCAGCTACGAGGTCACCGTTACCGTCACCGTCAAGTTGAAGGACTACGACACACCCTTTGTCATGACGCGCGCCTATCTGCCCAACTATACGCTCTACACGCAGGATGACGTGAACCACCGTCTGAAGGAGGAGCATGACAAACTGGACAAGTGGCTGGCCGACCTGAAGGCCGACCCCACGAACAAGACGGAGTGGCAGGAATATCAGGTGCAGCACATCAAGAGCCAGTTAAACTTCATGTATGCCAACTATTATGCTCTGCAGACAGAAAACATCTGGCTATACATACCTAAAGGATGGACGGCTTCGTCTGGAACCGGAGGGGAAATACCACAGCATCTCTTCGACCACTGCCTCGCCACGAAGTGGTTTTCTCAGCCTGCACAAAAGATAAACGGTAATTGGGTTGTGGACTTCGCATCAAACGTTCCTTGTACTGCCAAGAGTTATACCCTCACTGCCCCCACCGATGTGGAGAGCCATCCGAGCCGCAACCCCAGGGAGTGGGCAATCTACGGCAAGAAGCAGGCCACTGACCCTGAATGGAATCTACTTGACTACCGTAATTCCGACGTTGCTCCTGAAGATGCCATGATCGTCGTTAACAGCGGCACCAAGACCTACGACATGAAGTTCCCTGGTGAGTACAGTGTTTACAGACTGGTGGTGTTTCAAACGGTAGCCAACGACAATGCATGGAATCTTTTTACCTATCGTTGCTGGATATCCATCGCTTGCCTGGACTTCAACTTCTGATGCTGACAGCAAATGCGCTACCCCGTGCTCAGGATGCTTCTGAGAGGGGTAGCACATTCATATATATAATAACGTATAAGCAAATGAGACAACTGAAACAATGGATGCTCACCGCCATCCTGACACTATGCGGCGTAGCGACAGCACAGGCGCAGGATGTCAGTTACGTAGAGCGCTCGTGGGATGAAACGAACAAGCAGGTGGTCTCGACGACCAGAACCTGCTCCAGTTACACCGCCATCAACGGCAATGACACCAGCGATGGCGGCTGGGTAGGCCTGTACAGTGGCTGGTACGTGGTGACTGGCAACTCCGAATATAAGGCAGTCAACGTGCTGGGCGACGATGTCCACCTCATCATCCCCGACGGCGTGACACTCACCCTGACGGGCGGCGTGAAGTTGGAGTCGGATGCTACGACGAGTCATAAGCTCACCATCTACGGCCAGACGAATAACACGGGCAAGCTCACCGTCACCAACAGCTACAGCGGTGCTGCCGGCATTGGCGGCGGCGAGGGCAAGAGCTGCGGCACGCTCGTCATCCACGGCGGCATCGTCAATGCCACGGGCGGCGAGAAGGGTGCTGGTATCGGCGGCGGCAAGAACCAAGGTTTTTACGGCGGTCTCACCATCTATGGTGGCACCGTCACGGCTCAGGGAGGTCAGTATGGAGCCGGCATCGGCAGCGGCGATGAGAACGAAAGCAACGTGGCTGGCTACATCACCATTTACGGTGGCACGGTCACGGCTACGGGTGGCGAAGAAGCTGCTGGTATCGGTGGCGGAGACAAAGGCAACGGAGCCAGCCTAAGCATCTTTGGCGGCACGGTGAACGCTTATGCTTGGATAACATATACGAGTATTGTCGCTCCGGAAGTCGGCTCTGGTGCTGGCATCGGTGGTGGCCGCTATGGCAATGGCGTGGAGACATTTATCTATGGTGGCACGGTTACAGCAAGAGGAAGTGTTGATGGAGCCGGCATCGGTGGAGGGAATGGTGCCTTCCATAGTGGCAAAGGCAATGGTGGTCGGATAGAAATTCACGACGGCACAGTTAACGCTACTGGTTTTTCACAATCTGCTGCAATAGGATGTGGATACAGAGGCGAGAGTGCCACTATCATTATTTCCGGAGGCGATGTGACGGCTCAGACTACAAAAGAAAGAAGTTATGGTGCCGGCATCGGTGCCGCAGGCGATGCTGCTAATCTCGACATTACGATTAGCGGAGGCACAGTGACAGCCTCAGGAACTCAAGGCATTGGTGGTGGTGGAGCTGGTTCTGAGACTTCTAAAGGCGACCTTCGCTATCACGGAACGCTCAAGATCACTGGTGGTACGGTGTATGCCGATGGGGGGGCACGAGCTATCGGTGGCTACAATACCAGCGATTTCGTCTCTAATATGATGGAGCTTTACGATGGGGCAATGGTGAAATATGACATTGAGTATAAAAGCAAGGCCGCAGCTGCAAACAGAAAGTCGACTTGCGTGAATAAAACATTCGTCGCCATCATGCCCTGCGACCACAGCGGAGCCACCTACACCGTCAGCGGCACCACAACCGAGGACACCCACACGAAGCACTGCGCCTACTGCGCCACGGCATTCGCAGCCGAGACGCACACCTTCACCGACGGCAGGTGTACCGTCTGCGGCGTGGAGGCTACGGCCTATACCGTGACCATCTATTATCCCAATACGGCTAGCGACAACGATTATACAAGCACTACGTACCAGATGGTGCCCAACACGACGTTCAACCTGCCTGCCCCGCCTACCGAACCCGCTAAGTTGGAGTTTGCAGGCTGGCTCGTGGGTACGCACTCGAACGGCTCGTTCATCGCTGACGGCGGTGAGACACTCTTGGCTGAAGGCCACGAATACACTATCACGGGCAACACAACCTTCACTGCCCGTTACCGCTATCTCGACATCAGCCTGGCAGACGCGGCGGACAACACCGAGACGCTTGTCGAGTACCTCGGCATGACCGCCAACAGCGTCACCCTCACCGGCCGCACGCTCCTGAAGGACGGCTCGTGGAACACGCTCTGCCTGCCGTTCGACGTGACGATTAGTGGCAGCCCACTTGACGGTGACGGCGTGACGGTGCAGGAACTCAACGGCACGGATTCGAACCTCGACAGCGAAGGTCAGCTGACTATCAACTTCACGGAAGTGACGGGCGGGACGCTGACGGCGGGTAAGCCCTACATCATCAAGTGGAACAATACGGGCGGGACCATCACCAGCCCCACCTTCAGCAACGTGACGGTGACAAGCACCAGCCCCGCAACGAAGGCTGTGACATTCAGCAATGCCTTCGGCGACGACGGGCAGTTCGTGGGCAGTTATTCGCCGTTCGAGATCACCGACGCGAACATCGACGAGATCATCTACCTCGGTGCCGACAATACACTGGGCTACGCCACGGCAGCGAGGACGCTGCGCTCGTGCCGCGCCCACTTCGTCGTGCCCACGACATCGACCAGCGGCGCAAGGGCCATGACGCGTGCCGTCGTGAACTTCGGCAACGACGGGACGACGGGCATCAGAGACAATAAACGTGAAACAATAACCAATAACCATGAAACAATAACCAATAACCGTGATGAGTGGTACAACCTCAACGGCCAGCGCATTGATAAGCCCTCGGCAAAGGGCGTGTATATCAATAATGGAAAGAAGGTCATCATTAAATGATTGGAGGATATAGCAATGAAAAAGAAAACATACGAAAAGCCGACCTGTAAGGTCATACTTTTACAGCACCATACCATGCTGCTGACAGGTAGCAATCCCGTCAGAAACGTACCAGATGGCTGGGGTTGGGGCGATCCAGGCGACGACCGATAAAAACCCAAGTAAGGGCAATCATTATAGTAAGCAATGAGAAAGAGAAACCCCTTCTGCAAGTACAGGCGTTTCAGAGTATGGCAGGAGAATCCGTTCCAATATGCCATGAACGAGGAAGAGACCCACCGCTGTTGCAACTGCGGCCACGAGTACGTCGGCAACTTCTGTCCACAGTGCGGACAGAAGGCCACGCTGGGCGAGGTGAACTGGTCGAGCGTCAGGGAGAACGTGATGGAGATATGGGGCATGGGCACACGTTCCATGACCTACACACTGTGGCAACTGCTCTGGAGGCCCGGCTACTTGATTCGCGACTATATCAGCGGCAAGCGGCAGGTGAGTTTCCCACCGGTGAAGATGCTGCTCATCGTGGCTATCGTGTGTATGCTCATCGCCAACCTGTTGGGTAACAGTTCCGAGGAAACCCAGTCGGTAGAGGGGATGGATGCTGTGATTACCTTTCTCGACTGGGCTGAAAGAAATCAGGGCTGGGGCTACCTCATCATCTATTCCACAATGATTCTGCCCACATGGGTGCTGTTCCACCATTCTCCACGCTGCACAGCCCACAAACTGCCACAGGGATTCTTCATCCAGGTGTTCCTCAGCACGCTGGCTCTCATCTTTGTCACCCTTGCTGAATGTTTCATGCCTATATACGCACTGATTCCGCTGTATTTCTTCATCACCTACTATCAATTGTTCGGCTATGGCCTGTGGGGTACGCTCTGGCGCACGCTGCTGTGTTCCGTCACGGCTGCATTCATCGTGCTGATGATCGTAATTTTAATTGTCGATATGACTGAGAAACAGACAGCCGAGCATCCGGCATGGCTCGTCAAGTCGATTACTGTAGCGGTGTTAAGCCTCTGTTGTGCCGCCATACTGGCCGTCGGCTATGCCATTGGCAGATGGAGTCAAAAAAGAAGAAATAACAAGTGATAATCAAATGCAATCATTGTAAGAAAATAGACATAGAGTTATGAATGTGAAAGTACATACCCCAAAGAGTCTGAAGATGGGTAGTGGCATGGCTACCCTGAAGCAGTTCCTTATGTCGCTGGTTGCCACCACCATCTCCATCGTGCTCACCTTCGGCACCGCTGCATGGCTCGACGACAAGAAGAAGGAAGAGGCCAGGCACGAGATGGTGATGATGATACTCTACGACCTGGCGAGCAGCATAGAGCAGGCCGAGCAGTGCGACTCGCTGCTCCGTGAGGGCTTCAAGCTGCAACTGGAGGTGGCTAAGAATCCAAAGCTCCTCAGTGAGAATCCCTTCCTCTTCGTGAAGTCAGCACCCTACGTCAACTATACTGAGACGGTGGAGCGCATCTTTTCGACGAATATTGAGACCATCAACACTCTCGGCAACGTGCTCTTTGCCGAGAACGTGTCGGAAATCTACCGTCTGCGGCGGCAATACAAGCAGGACATCCGTGACAAGTACATGGAGGAGTTCGAGCGGGCTGAGGGCTTCAAGCAGTACGAGCAGGTGATGGCCGTCCCGTTTGCAAGCGAGTACATCTATCTGAGCGGCATACTAATAAGCGAGATGTATAACAAAAGAACCGTCCCTTTGTTATATAATTATTTCTAAAAATTAGAACTTTCCTGCTATTTCCCTTTGTTATCTGCTTCGCTCACATTGTTCTATGTATTTTGCTAAAGCAAGCGTCACCCTTCGGGAAGCCGAGCGGGGATAACCTATATTGCTTAAAAGAGTAAAGTCCTTATATCTTTATCTGTCCATTGGCATATCTGTTTTAAAGACAAGTTTCGCGTTGCTAAACTTGTACGTCTTGCACGGTTGAGCAATTTCTGAGATAAAAACTTGGATAATCCAGTAGAAATCATTAACTTTGCAGACGGAACAATCTTTCGCTTATGAGACTACGACAACTCAGACGCTACACGTTCACCGCCTAAACGTTTATCGACAAAAATGAGAAGATATCTCTTGCTGACCACAGCTGCTATCCTATGGGGCAGCATCCTTTCCGCTCTGGCACAGGGACAGACTGAAGAATTCACCGTGGCAACGCTTAACATCGACGGACTGCCCACCCATGTGATTGGAATCCCCGTCAACATCGACGGGCCTGGCGAGAAATATACGCCAGAGATTGCCGACTATCTGCTACAGAAAGACTATGACCTCGTGGGCCTGCAAGAAAACTTCAACTACTACGACCTGCTCTTTACGAAACTCGCGACCAGTTACCACCACGACCAGTGCCTGGGCAAGATCTCACTCGAGTCCTTTGCCTTCCCCTTCCCCTACGACGGCATCAGCCTCATCTGGCATCATGGCATCCAGGGTGAGCACACCCAAAGCGTCTGCTGGGATGAGTCGTACGGTATTTTCAGCCATGCCGCCGACGCACTTACCGATAAGGGCTTCCGCCGCTATGACCTCACCCTGAAAGGCGGTTCGGAAATCGTCGTCTACAACGGGCACTGGGATGCCAGTTATGACAAGGACGAAGAGTCTGGCCGTGACGGCCCCGACCGCGAGGCACGCATCGCCCAATGGCGGCAGATACGCGACAGCATTATGGCTCGTCTTGACAAACGGCCCGTGATCGTGCTGGGCGATATGAACAGTTACTACCCTCGCGACGACATCAAGTCGCAGTTTATCGACTATATCGAGTCGACAGGCAAGGCCAGAGTCTTTGACGCCTGGGTAGAGTTAGAGCGGAACGGAGAATATCTAGCCAAGGTAGACGGCCCCGTGACGCATGATGAGAATGGCTGGGGGCACCGCGGGGAGGTGTACGATAAGATCCTGTTCATCAACCCCACGGACGGCGGCCAGTTGACGGCACTTAGTTATAGTCTCGACAAAACGGGCTACATGCGTAGTGACGACCCTGACAAGCCCTTTGGCGACCACTTCCCCGTTGCCGTAAAGTTCCGAATCGTCCCAACGGGAGATAGTGGATCAGGCATAGAGAGTATCACCGTCAGCCCATACCAGAACAGAGAAGGCTGGTACGACCTGCAGGGACGCCGGTTTGCCAAAAAGCCGACGACTCCTGGCATCTATCTGCATCACGGACAGAAGATACTTATCAGATAGAGGAAGAATCCACTCACGCTGAATGATAATAATTCCCGAAACGCTTGGCAGTTTCGGGAATTATTAGTACCTTTGCAGGCAAAAATCAAAAACCAGATAGACAAAGATGAACAGAGACAACACTATCTTCGAGTTGATCGAGAAAGAGCATCAGCGCCAGATGAAAGGCATCGAGCTGATTGCCAGTGAGAATTTCGTGAGTGACCAGGTGATGGAGGCTATGGGTTCCTACCTGACCAACAAGTATGCAGAAGGCTATCCTGGCCATCGTTACTATGGCGGTTGCCAGGTGGTAGACGAGGTGGAGCAGCTGGCCATCGACCGCGTGTGCAAGCTCTTCGATGCAGAGTATGCCAACGTGCAGCCCCACTCTGGCGCACAGGCCAACGCCGCCGTGCTGCTGGCCGTGCTGAAGCCCGGCGACACTTTCATGGGTCTGAACCTCGACCACGGCGGGCACCTCTCCCATGGCTCACACGTCAACACCTCTGGTATCATCTATAACCCCATCGGCTACAACCTGAACAAGGAGACGGGCCGCGTGGACTACGACGAGATGGAGCAGTTGGCACTGGAGCACAAGCCGAAGCTCATCATTGGCGGTGGCTCGGCCTACAGCCGTGAGTGGGACTACAAGCGGATGCGTGAGATCGCCGACAAGGTGGGCGCCCTGCTGATGATCGACATGGCACACCCCGCTGGCCTCATCGCTGCCGGACTCTTGGAGAATCCTGTGAAGTATGCTCATATCGTGACCTCGACCACCCACAAGACCCTGCGTGGTCCTCGTGGCGGTATCATCCTGATGGGTAAGGACTTCGACAATCCCTGGGGCTACACCACGCCGAAGGGTGTCGTGAAGAAGATGTCGGCCCTGCTCAACAGTGCTGTCTTCCCCGGCCAGCAGGGTGGTCCATTAGAGCACGTCATCGCTGCTAAGGCCGTTGCCTTCGGCGAGGCTCTGCAGCCCGAGTTCAAGGAGTGGGCCAAACAGGTTCAGAAGAATGCCAAGGTGCTGGCCGAGGAACTTGTGAAGCGTGGCTTCGGCATTGTCAGCGGTGGTACCGATAACCACTCGATGCTCGTCGACCTCCGTTCGAAGTATCCCGACCTGACAGGTAAGGTGGCTGAGAATGCCCTCGTTGCTGCCGACATCACCGTGAACAAGAACATGGTGCCGTTCGACAGCCGCAGCGCCTTCCAGACCAGTGGTATCCGTCTGGGAACACCTGCCATCACCACCCGTGGTGCCAAGGAAGACCTGATGATTCAGATTGCCGCATGGATTGAGGAAGTGCTGAATGATCCTGAGAACGAGCAGGTGATTGCCAAGGTTCGTGGTGAGGTCAACGAGAAGATGAAGAGCTATCCTCTCTTTGCCTATTAAGGCCTAATAAGACATATTCGAGCATATGACTAAAAAATCCCCGCCGATCGGCGGGGATTTTTTAGTCATATATATATTATAATGTGTATTCACATCGATAGGTGAAGTTCTCACCATTGAAGGTATAATACCAGACCATTGTGAAGCCGAACTTAGTGCCCTTTCCCTTCAGACTGTCGAAGCTTGCCTTCTTACTGTCACCAGCTTTCAGCGCACCTGACTTTTCGGTGTAATCCATATAGCTTAACATCTTCAAATCAGAATAAATCTCGCACCTCGTCAACTGGATGTTGTACTTGCTTTCATTGTTCAGTGTACAACTCAATGACGAGACATCGTTGCCATCGAAATAGGGTTGCCACTCAATACTGAAATCGTTTCTAAGGTTTTCAGGCTTTTCTATTGTCACAGGTACGCTATCCATATACTTGCCGTCTGACGATGTAACAGTGATGGTGGCATTACCTACACCTACTCCAGTCACCAGACCATTAGCATCCACAATTGCAATACTTTCGTCAGACGAAGACCAACTGACACCATCAACATCTCTGCTATAGATACTCAGTGGGCTTGACTCCTGACGGAGCATGCTAAGACCAGACTCCTTGATATAGAGATTCCGATATTGAGTAATATTGATTGTATACTCATCCATATACATAATAGTAGATCTGCTAGCCACCTTATCCGTTAAAGGAAGAACATTAACATGTTGGATAACGGCCGCCAAATCCGTGAAGAATTCAAGTTCACCAAGTTTAGCCCAAGAATCTTGGGGGGGATATATGTCAAACTGAGTCTTATTGGTTTGTGCACTGACAGAGATATTTCCACCTAATTCATCAATCGTATAGTTAGTATTCAACATGTTGAAAAATTCTTTCTTCACATACTCCTGAATGATTGTGATATAGACAGATTCATAAGCAGATTTACTATCAATAGTAAGTACTGCCTGACGACGATAACCTGACTCGTTCTCTTGCACACTGATAGAGATCACATTCTTAGAAAGTCCTCTAGTGCCAGCCTTGACTTTAAAAACCACCCAGTCGGCATCACAACTGAGCTCATAGTCGTCTACATTATGTTCAAACTCGATTTCTTTATCAATAATACCTTCCGTAAGCACGTTTATTTCCGTCGTATTCGACCGAATGACATTATTCTGCTTCTGCGTCACCGTGAAAGAACGTGTAACTTCTGGAGCCTTGACATCCGATAGTGTGACGGTAGCCTTACGCTGGTCGAAAGTAGTGTTCTCATCCACCGTCACCGTCATCTGTGACTTTTCCACGTCGAAAGACACATGGCACCATGATGCATCAGAAACGGCCATATAGTTCGTCAGATCTTCATTGCGGAAGGTTGAAGTACGAGACAATGAACTCTCTACCTCGTCCGGATCGAACGTCAGGTCTTTAATAATCAGTTCCCTGAGGCGACTGCTGTATTCCTCCTCACCGCTACATGATTCAAGCCCCGCAGAGACCAAAACGGCAAGCAGGCATATTCCTAACCATTTGACTATTTTCATCTTATAATACTATATATATAGAAATCGGGTGCAAAGTTACAAACTTTTTGCTTAAAACACACGATTCATACAATTATTTATTATTTTTTCAGAAGAAGCCATTTATTTTAATGTAGCGTTAAAGTGGTTCACAGCCTGGCGGAACAGGTGGTTTCGCGTGTTTCCGCCAAAGATGCTGTGGTTGCGGTTGGTATAGACCAGCTGCCTGAAATCCTTGTCAGCCTGCACCAGCGCCTCCACATATTCTGCCGTATTCCTATAATGCACATTGTCGTCGGCAAGACCATGACAGAGCAACAAAGCACCATGCAACTGCGATGCCCTGGCGATGGGGTTCACTTCATCATAGCCCGCCTTGTTCTCCTGGGGAGTACGCATATAGCGTTCTGTATAGATCGAATCATAGAAGCGCCAACAAGTAGGGGGAGCAATGGTCACACCAGCCCGGAAGACGGGGCGCCCTTCAGACATTGACATCAGCGTGTTCCAGCCACCATACGACCAGCCCCAGATGCCTATCCGCTCCTTGTCGACATACGATTGTTCTCCTAACCAAAGTGCTGTTTCCACCTGATCACGGGCTTCAAGTTCACCCAGACGGAGGTAGGTACACTTCTCGAACTCTGCCCCGCGGCCACCCGTTCCTCGGTTGTCGACACAGACGCAAAGATACCCTTGCTGACAGAGATATTGTTCGAGAATAGCACCGTTACCACTCATACCAATGCCCCACTCATTGAGTACTTGCTGATTGCCCGGACCACCGTACTGATACATAATGACTGGATACTTTCGGGCAGGATCAAAGTCCTTGGGCTTTACCATCCAGCCGTTCAGCTGCACACCCTCCGAGGTGGTAAAGGAAAAAAGTTCCTTTGTGCCCAAGTCGTAGTCAGAGAGTTTCTCTACCAGTTCCTGATTGTCTATTAGTGTCTGTATCACCTTACCATTATTCTGGCAAAGGGTGTACTGAATGGGATGATTCAGATCACTCCATGTATTGATAAAGTACTTGAAGTTGCCGCTGAATACAGCATTGTTCACGCCCGCCTTCTTCGACAACACTTCCGTCTTTCCATTGGCATGTGCAACCATTACCTGCTGGTCAGTAGGGCCGTTGGGATTGGCTGCGAAGTAGGTGTCACCCGTCTGCTCATCGTAACCATAGACACGCTGCACCACGTACTTATCCTTCACGATCTGACGCACTAACTGTCCGTTCAGGTTGTACAGATAAAGATGATTATAGCCATCCCGTTCGCTGGGCAGGAGAATATGCTTGTCGGTCATCTTCACCTCTTCGAAGGTTTCCTCCTTGACATACTTGTCCACCTTGTCCTCAATGGCTAATTGGCAGACAGTCGAGAGTGGATTAGCCATATAGACCCTCAACACGTCCTGATGACGGTTGAGTGTGAAGATAGCTATCTTCGTCGGGTCACTGGTAGCCTTGATACGTGGAATATAGCCATCGGCATCCAACGGTAGGTCAATCCGTCGCGTCTGATGCGACTTGATATCAAAACTATGCACGCTGACCTTCGAATTCACCTGTCCTGGTACGGGATACTTATAAGTGTAGAACCCGGGATACTCTGCATAGTCCAGTCGCTCGGGAGCCTGTCCCTTGAACAACTGTAGGGAGTATTGCTTCACGTCTGTCTCGTCATAGCGTATCCAGATAATCTGCTTCGAGTCGGCCGAAAACACCATTGACGAATTTGTTGAGAACTCCTCCTCATATACCCAGTCGGGGATACCATTAAGCACCTCGTTGAACTTCCCGTCCTTCGTCACCTGACTCTCAGCATTGTCGTACAGTAGTTTTACCAAATAGATATTATTGTCCCTGACAAAGGCAATCTGGTTACCATCGGGTGAGAACACTGGGGTCTGTTGTGGCCCTCCATCACTCAGGGGCGTTAGTTTATTATTCCTGATATCATAGATATAATAGATGGCAGTAAAAGAACGCCGATAGATGGGTTTCGTCTGGGTCTGGATCAGGATACGGCCACCGTCTGGACTCATGATATAATTGTCGACTCTGTTCACCTGCCCACCTCTGGCAGTTGTAGCATCAAAGATGACACGCTCCTGTTTACCAGTACGGAAGGAATAGCTGACGATCTGTTTACCGTCGGCACTGATCTGAGTATAGGTTTCACCGTCAGCCATAGGACGAACGGCTGTCATCGTCTTCTGTGAAAACGCCCCTTTGGTAATAGCTTTCAGTTCTAACTGTCCTCCTGCGAACAGTGATAAACTAACAAGGCACAAAGCCCCCGAAAGACATAACACTCTAAGTCTGGTCATATTTGTTTTTCCTTTTTAATAAAAATCCGAAAACTCGTTGTTTCGCAATAGCTGGTCAATGGTGACATTCTTGTTACGTTTCATATAGCGATCCGCCATACGGGTGAACCTGGTGGAGAATACCTCCTCGCCCATTGCCTCGTCAACGACCCACTGTATCTTTCCGATATAGATGTCGCGTTCCTGCTGCGTCATAACACTGTCGAGCGGCATCGGATAGAGGCTTAGCAGATAGAAACCAATGCAGTCTGGCACAATATACTTTCGATCCATCATTTTCAACTGCTCTTCCGAATAGCCATACTCCGGCTTTCGATACAGCGAGAAGTCTTTTCCCAGATATTTGTCGAGACAGATGCCGATGGTGTTATTACCAACGATGACACTCTGGTCAAGAGACCCTATCTGGGCATATACCTCAGGCATATCGAGGTTGGGGATATTCTTCCTCAGATAACGGAAGGCTCGTGTCAGTTGGTCATTGATATCGTCCATACTGGCATACTGCTGCTGCGACTCGGCGATAAGAGCCTGCAGTGTAGTATCCTGATAGAACCTGAGGAACGTCTTGTTGATCTCCGGATCATTCACCTTTCCGATGCGTAGCACATCCTCTATCAGCGTCCGCGTCTGCATCGGGAAGACTGTGTTCATCTGCTGTAAGGCGGAGAAGTCACCCGTCGTCAGATATAAGGTCTGGATACGGTCATAGCGGTCAACGGCAACCGTTCCATCCTCTTCGTCGGACATCTTGAATTGCCATTCACAGCTAATGCACCCGAGCATTATGACAAACACCAGATAATATATCTTACGCACTGCGAAACTGTTTCTAATGTTATCTATTTGTTAAAAGACCGTGCAAATTTACTAAAAATTATTCATAAAACCAAATTTTAACCTAATTATTTTAAAAATAAGAGCTAAAATTGCACACTTTTGTTTATTTGTGTAAAAGAACTGCATATATTTCAGCCTTTTTGCTTACTTTTGTAGGCAACTAAAACAGATGGTATGATGAAACAATTTCTCTCCCTCTTGCTGTTGACTCTGACCACAACAGCCTATTCACAACAGACGGTCTCCGTCCGTGTCAGCAACCCCTCGACGACAGCTCGTTCTGACGAACCTGTTGTGATTCCTCTGAATGGCTATGGCGACATCCGCTCTGCCCTTGTCACCGTCGACGGCCAGGAGATACCCTGCCAGCTCGACGACTTGAATCAGGACGAGACCTTCGACGAGCTCTGTTTCCTAACCGACCTGAAAGGCAAGGAGACCAAGGACTATGAAGTCAAACTCTTCGACGAGGGTGAGCCCCGTCCCTACCCTGCCCGTGTCTTTGCCGAGATGCTCATCCGCAACGACAAAGTGAAGGAGAAGAACAAGCACAACAACTTCGTCGAATCAATCACAGTCCGTGGCGACTGTGCCAACTCCTATAATATCCAGCATCATCATGGGGTCGACTTTGAGAGTGAACTCAATGGTATCCGCATCTATTTCGACAAACGGCAGACGCTCGATCTCTATGGCAAGTTCAAGAAACGCTTGGAGTTGGAGGCCACACAGTTCTATACCCAGCCCGACCAGAAGGCCGAGGGCTATGGCGACGATGTGCTATGGGTGGGTAACACCTTCGGCCTCGGTGCCTTCCGTGGTTGGGATGGCAAGGAACCCACGATGATCGATCCTGTCCGCAGCCGTACCCAGCGCGTCATCAGCTATGGACCTTTGCGCACCATCGTCGAACTCTTCGACCGAGGCTGGCTTGCCCCCTCACCTCTCACCTCTCACCCCTCACCTCTGAATATGACCATCCGTTATACCCAGTATGCCGGCCATAGAGATACTGACGTCGACGTGTTCTTCAATAAGAATGTGTCCGACCGAAAGTTCTCCACTGGCATCATCAATGTCAAGGGCTCCGAAGAATTCAGTGACCAGAAAGGTCTGCGTGCCTGCTGGGGCACCGACTGGCCCTCTGGCGATACCATCAACTTCAAACGTGAGACTGTCGGTCTGGGCATTTGCGTCCCTCTAAAGTACATCAAGAGCGAAGAGCCTGCCAATAAAGATAATTACGCCTTTGTCGTCGGCACCGACACAGATCGACTGAGTTACAAGGTTATTTATTGCTCTGATAACGAGACATTTGGATACCATTCCGCCAAGGAATGGTTCGAGTTTCTGAAAGCGTGGAAGAGAGAAGTGGAGAAGCCTATTGTGGTAACCTATTAAACGCTTTCCGACCTTTCACATAATACTGCCAGAGCAGGGAGAAGTTCCTTCGCTCTGGTATTTCTTTTACCACACGGCTGGCCTGTATCCGCCGGCGATCCTCGACAAAGTCCTTCTTCCATTGCTTAAAGGCACGACGAGCCCGATAGACAGCTTTGAAGTCGCCCACATTCTGTTTCAAGATGAGCATCTCCCAGGCTGCGAGATAATCGAGCCACCAACGCCACCGCATCACAGACTTTAGTTCTTCCTCTGGCAGACACTTATAGAGCATCGTCAGGTTGTTGCGGAAGTTCAGGAAGGTCTTCATCGGATTGCCCTTCGGCAGTGTGCCGCCACCCACATGATAGGCGTAACTCTCTGGCAGACAGACGACCCGACGGCCACGAATGTGCAATCGCCAACACAGGTCGATCTCTTCATTATGGGCGAAGAAGCGGCCATCAAGACCACCGGCATCCCAGTAATCCTTCGAACGGATCATCAGCGCAGCACCCGTCGCCCAGAGACAGTCCGCCTGATAGTCGTACTGCCCGTTGTCCTCCTCCACCGTCTCGAAAATCCTGCCACGACAGAAGGGATAACCGTATTTATCAAGGAATCCCCCACTCGCTCCGGCATATTCGAAACGATCCTTGTCGAAGATGGAGAGCAGTTTCGGCTGACAGGCGGC
Organism: Prevotella sp.; assembly: GCA_017449495.1. Taxonomy (GTDB): domain Bacteria; phylum Bacteroidota; class Bacteroidia; order Bacteroidales; family Bacteroidaceae; genus Prevotella. Next base: position 15,503 of record JAFTFO010000034.1, read on the forward strand.
CACATCCTGATGGTTGTCCAGAAACTCAATCATCGGCGTCAGCCAGTGGTGCGTCACCTCGATGTCGGAGTTCAGCAACAGATAGTATTCTGCCTCGATCTGCTTGAGAGCCTTGTTGTAACCCTCGGCAAACCCCCAGTTCTTCTCCAACAAGATAAGTTTTACCTCCGGGAAGTGCTTTCTCAGCATCTCCAACGACCCGTCTGTCGAAGCATTGTCAGCCACATACACCGTTGCCTCGTCTCTCGAATACTGTATCACTGAAGGCAGATACTTCTCAAGCATCGCCAATCCATTCCAGTTCAGAATCACTATGGCCACTTTCTCCATCTCTCGCGTACCTTATTTATATATAATAGCCTTCAGAGCTTGTTTGTCTGCTGTCATCTCACCCAACCTGACCTTCACCAGTTGATTGTCGAGTGTGGGGTCTGCCTCCTTGGCCGACAGCTCCACTCGGATATAGTTCCGCGTAAAACCGTGCATCGCCCTACCCCTTGGCGCCTTCTCAAACAGCACCTCTGCCTCCTGACCGATATGCTGCTGATAAAATGCTGTCGTATTCTGGTCCGACAGGTCGAGCAACCGCTTCGAGCGTAGTTTCTTATCCTTGTCGCTCACCACGTATGGAATCTTCAGTGCCGAGGTGCCCGGCCGTTCTGAGTAAGGGAAGACATGCAGCTGAGTCACGTCCAGACCGTTGAGGAAGTCGAATGTCTCCTCAAAGCACTCCGGTGTCTCTCCCCGACAGCCCACCATCACGTCGACCCCGATAAAGGCATCGGGCATGAGCGCCTTTATACGGTGTATCTTGTCGGCAAACAACTGGGCGTCGTAATGACGGTGCATCAACTTCAGCACCGTGTCACTGCCACTCTGCAGAGGGATATGAAAGTGAGGCATGAACGCCCGGCTCTCTGCACAGTAGGCAATCAACTCGTCCGATAGCAGGTCAGGCTCCAGCGAACTGATCCGATAGCGGCTGATACCCTCGACAGCATCAAGGGCCTTCACCAGATCAAGGAACTTCTCACCCGTCGTCTTGCCGAAGTCGCCAATGTTCACACCCGTCAACACAATCTCCTTCCCCCCTTCACGAGCAGCATCCTCAGCTTGCGCCACCAAGGAGGCGATGGTCGGATTTCGGCTGAAGCCACGGGCATAGGGTATTGTACAATAGGTACAGAAATAGTCACAGCCATCCTGCACCTTCAGGAAATATCTGGTTCTGTTGCCCCTTGAACAACTCGGTGCAAAACTTAAAATATCCTTTGTCTTCTTATAATAATAAGGTGTCTGGTGCGCCAAATCATTTCTCTCACCTCTCATCTCTCCCCACTCACCTCTCTGATTCAATCTCTCACTCAAGAATTGAACCAGTTGTGCCTTCTCATCAGAGCCCAACACCAGATCGACGCCCTCTATCTTCGCTACCGTCTCAGCCTCTAACTGTGCATAGCAGCCCGTCACCACGACAAAAGCACCAGGGTGCTCTCTCACCATCCGGTGGATGGCCTGACGACACTTATGGTCCGCCACCTCCGTCACCGAGCAGGTATTGATCAGGCAGATATCAGCCTGTTCACCCTTCTCAGCTGTCCGCACACCCAACTCCTGAAGTAACTTCCCAAAAGTCGATGTCTCTGAGAAGTTCAACTTACAGCCCAGCGTGTAATAAGCGGCTGTCTTGCCCTGAAAAACTGAGGTATCTATCATGCCCTATTGTTTACGGGCACAAAGGTACATCTTTTTTCTCAAAATTCACCAAATTTTAGCAATTTTCGATTAAAGGGCAAAAATACACCAAAATTTAACATTTCGTATCTGCCTGATTTTCAGTGCTTTGCTAAAAAGTTACAAAAAAGACCAAAAAAAAATCGAAAAAAATGATACGTCGTATTAAAAATATGCGTAACTTTGCAGCGTTTTAATAAACAAATGATTGTTTTACAGATTTAAAAGCATTAGAAAAATGAAGAAATTAGTATTTATGTTCGTAGCAGTTGCTGCTATCTCTTTCGCATCTTGTGGTAACAAGGCTCAGGCTCCTGTTGAGGAGGCTGTTGACTCTATCGCAGAGGTTGTTGATAGCATTGTTGACAGCGTTGCTGTTGATTCAGTTGCTGCTGATTCTGTTCAGTAATCAACGAACAATTGAGAGAAAGAGGCCGTTGGACGGGAGTCCAGCGGCCTTTCTTTTTATTTGCTCTGCGAAGATCTTAGCAAAGGGAAACAAGAAATCCCGAAGGCCGGAGCCCTCGGGACGCTGTTGTAATAAATAATGATGCCTTACAGCAGTGATTAATTATTAATTGTTTAATTTAAAAATCGATGCGGTTATGCCTCTGCGGGAGCCTCCTCCTCGGCGGGAGCAGCCTCGACCTCAGCCTCTGCCTCTGTTTCCTCAACTTCAGCAGCAGCCTTCGCAGCAGCCGTGCGTGCCTCAGCAGCAGCCTTGATGGCCTCCTCAGCCTCGGCAGCAGCCTTCAGCTCAGCGGCGTTCTCAGCCACAACCTTCACGGGAATCACGACAGTCACCTCCTTATGGAAGTGTACGAGAGCCTCGTAGTCACCCAACTTCTTGGCTTCCTTCATCGTGATGATCTTACGATCAACATCCTTTCCCTGCTTCACAAGTTCGTCAGCCACCTGAGCGGCACCAACAGAACCGTAGAGCTGACCGGTAGCACTGACCTTGGCGGCAATCTCGAGAGCCACGCCTTCGAGCTGTGCGGCCTTCTCCTCGGCGGCAGCCTTCTGGGCAGCCAGCTTATGAGCCTGCTGCTTCAGGTTCTCAGCGAGAACCTTCTTGGCAGAAGGACTGGCGATGACACCCTTTCCCTGAGGGATGAGGTAGTTACGGCCGTAGCCTGACTTCACGTTGACGATATCGTTCTTGAATCCCAGACCGATAATATCTTCTTTCAGTATAATTTCCATAATCTTGCGTCCTCCTTAATTACTTCATCAAATCAGTTACATAAGGCAGCAGCGCAATCTGGCGGGCACGCTTCACGGCCTGAGCCACGCGACGCTGATACTTCAGAGATGTTCCAGTGATGCGACGGGGAAGAATTTTACCCTGCTCGTTAAGGAACTTCTTCAGGAACTCGGGATCCTTGTAGTCGATGTACTTGATACCGCTCTTCTTGAAACGGCAGTACTTCTTTCGCTTCGTGTCGATAGTAGGAGCGTTCAAATAACGGATTTCACTTTGCTCTGCCATAATTAAGCCTCCTCTTCTTTTTTACCAAATTTGTTACGACGCTTCTCAGCATACTCTATGGCATACTTGTCGAGCTTAACGGTCTGGAAACGAATCACCTTCTCGTCACGACGGAAAGCGGTCTCCAGCACTTTGATCACTTCTGGCTCAGCCTTGAACTCTACCAGGCAGTAGAAACCTGTAGACTTCTTCTGAATAGCATAAGCCATTTTCTTCAATCCCCAGGCCTCTTCACTGATGATCTCTGCACCCTGATCGGTGAGGACCTTCTTGAATTTTGCGGCCGTTTCCTTCATCTGTTCATCAGACAAAACGGGAGTTAAAATGAAAACGGTTTCGTATTGATTCATACTTCTTTAATAAATAATAATTAATAATGTGCTTCGAAAAGCGGGTGCAAAGGTACTACTTTTTTTGTTTACGGTTTACAGTTTACGGTTTACAGATGATTACTTTTAATATAATTTAATACTTTCCATCGGATTTTATGCGTTTTACGTGCATAAAGGTTCCTAAGACGATGATAATCAAGCCCGTAAGCAGCACCAGGTTGGACGACGTCCATCCCGCCACGTAACTGACTGCCAAAAGGAGGGCGCCGATTACAATCAGCGCCACTCCGATATAAGGTTTTATAATAGTCATCTACTATAAACTGTAAACCGTAAACTGTAAACCGTAAACTGTAAACCGTAAACTGTAAACCGTAAACTGTAAACCGTAAACTGTAAACCTCTCCCCTACTCCTCCTCCGGTGTGATGAGCTTGTATCCCTTGCCATGGATGTTGATGATTTCAATCTGCGGATCAGCCTTCAGGTGCTTGCGCAGCTTGGTGATATATACATCCATCGAACGGGCGTTGAAGTAATTGTCGTCGATCCAGATAGTCTTCAGGGCGAAGTCGCGCTGCAGGATCTCGTTGGAGTGAGAGCAGAGCAGGGCGAGCAACTCGTTCTCCTTCGTGGTGAGCTTCGTCTGGGTGTCACCGATGCTAAGTAGCTGCTTCTGGGTGTCGAAGGTGAAGCTGCCGATGTGGTAAACGGTCGACTCCTTCGACTTCTTACCCTTGGTGCGACGCATGATGGCCTCGATACGGAGCACAAGTTCTTCCATAGAGAAGGGCTTGGTGATGTAGTCGTCGGCACCGAGCTTGAAACCTTCGAGGATATCGTCCTTCAGCGTCTTGGCGGTGAGGAAGATGATGGGCACATCGGGACTGGCAGCACGGATCTCCTGAGCCAGCGTGAAGCCGTCCTTCTTAGGCATCATCACATCGAGTACGCAGATGTCGAACTTGGTCTTCAGGAAGGCCTTGAAGCCTGCCTCGCCGTCGGCACAGAGTTCTGCCACATAGCCTTTGGCCTGTAAATACTCGCGGAGCAGCATTCCGAGGTTCTCGTCGTCCTCGCAAAGCAAGATTTTCATTTTGTCGTCCATAATTCTACTTATTTAAATTGTTAATACTATGATGTTTCCTTTAAAACAGGCAACGAGATGGTGAAAGTTGTACCCTTTCCCAGTTCACTCTCACACTTGATGTCACCCTCGTGGAGGTTGATGATCTTCTTCACGTAGGCCAGTCCGAGACCGAAGCCCTTCACGTCGTGGACATTACCGGTGTGGACACGATAGAACTTGTCGAAGATTTTCTTCACGTTTTCCTTCTTGATGCCCAAGCCCGTGTCACGGATGCTGAAACAGAGTCGTTCCTTCTCGTTCCAGGTACGGATATAGAGGTCAAGCGGCTGATCCGGCTTGCGATACTTCACGGCGTTGTCCATGAGGTTGGTGATAGCATTCTGGAAGTGCACCTCATCTACATAGATGGCCGAGTCTACGGCCTCGATCTCCGTAAATATATGTCCTCCCGTATGTTCCACTCGCAGAGAGAATGTCGAGGCAATATTCTCCAACAACTCGTTGAGGTCGAGTTCCTTCTTCTTGAACGACACACTCTGCTTGTCGAACATCGACATCTGCAGTACCTTCTCCACGAGGAAGCGCAGACGCTTCGACTCGTCGTTGACCACCGTCCCCAAGTGCTTCAGCATTGAGGGTGTCTTAGGCACAGCCTCGTCGTTGAGCATCTGTGCAGCCAGCGAGATACTGCTGATAGGTGTCTTCAACTCATGGGTCATATTGTTGATGAAGTCATTCTTAATCTCGGTATAGCGCTTCTGGCGGAAGATGATAAAGATCGTGAAGATGAAGGTAATGATCAGCACAACGGTGAACACGATGGCCGGAATCATGAATCGCACCGAGGAGAAGATATAGGAGCTCATGTTTGGGAAGTGAATCTTCACCACCCCCATCTTCGGCGACGGGTCGTTACGGAAGAGCGTCTGCTTATAAGTGTACTCCTCCCCTTCGTCGCTATAGTCAGGACAGCGGTAGACCTCCCTACCGTCAGCCGTCTCCACACGGAAATGATAAGGTATGTTGATGCCGTTATTCATCAGCTCCACCTTGATGTCACGATCGAGCAGTTTGAAGTTGATGCGCTCCTTCAAGGGTTTGTCGCTGGCAGTGTACAATATATTATAAATCACTTCATCGAGCAGACCCTTCTGATAGAGATAACGGTTATGCACAATCTCTTGAAGCGACTTCGAAGCCTCTGAGATGGAGTTTTTATCCGTCCGAAGAATCATGGCCTTGGGCACGCTGGCTGGCTTGATGGCGAAGGTCTTCAGCTCAAAGCTGGAATAGACGGTGCCGTCATCGGCCGCCACAGCAAACTGATGACTCTGCTTGATAGTGCCGTCGAGCCCGTCCACCGTGATGGAGTCCTGCCGGAAAGCCTTGCGCTCCGTCTCGTTCACGTCCTTCATGAGATAGCGCTGCGTCTCATTCATCTCCAGGTTATGAGCCGCCTGATAGAGACTTCGATTCACGGACTCGTCGAACTGCTCCTTCTTCATCTTCGCCATCTCCTCGATATAAGAGATCTGCAAGATGAGAAGTCCCAGGAACGAGAGTCCCATGATGGTCGCTATGATCCAAATCGTACTTTTCTTCATTCTTCTGTCTGAATTCTGGAGGCAAAGGTACGATAAATCTTAAAAACATGCGCCAAATATGTTAAATATCTGGCGCATGTTTTAAAATATTAACAGAGATACGCAATTATAGTTGCATATTCTCAATTAATCTTCCTCCTTCATCTCCTCCTCGTGCTGCTTGATCAGTGCCTGCTGGATGTCGTTCGGCACAAGTTCGTAACTCGAGAACTTGGTGGTGAACGATGCACGGCCACCCGTCAGAGAAGAGAGGGCAATAGAGTAACTGGCCAGCTCCTTGAGAGGAATCTTGGCAGACAGTTTCTGATAGCCGGCCTCAGAGTCCATACCCATGATGATGGCGCGGCGGCCCTGGAGGTCGCTCATCACATCACCCATATAGTCGCCAGGAACGAGCACCTCGAGGTCGTAGATCGGCTCGAGCACCTTCGGACCAGCCTCCTTGAAGGCAGCACTGAAGGCGTTACGGGCTGCCAGCATGAACGAGAGTTCGTTGGAGTCAACGGGGTGCATCTTACCATCGTAGACGATGACGCGGACGTCACGGGCATAAGAACCTGTCAACGGACCCTGCTCCATACGTTCCATGATACCCTTGAGGATGGCAGGCATGAAACGGAGGTCGATGGCACCACCAACGACCGAGTTGATGAAGACGAGCTTGCCGCCCCACTCCAGGTCGATCTCTTCCTTGCCCTTGATGTTCATCTTGAACTCCTGGCCGTTGATCTTGAACGACGTGGGATCAGGCATGCCCTCTGTGTAGGGCTCCAGGATGAGGTGTACCTCACCGAACTGACCGGCACCACCTGACTGTTTCTTATGACGATAGTCGGCACGAGCCATCTTCGTGATGGTCTCACGATACGGGATCTTCGGCTCGATATACTCTATCTGGATCTTCTCGTTGTTCTCCATACGCCACTTCAGAGTACGCAGGTGGAACTCACCCTGTCCATGAACGATGATCTGACGGAGCTCCTTCGACTGCTCGACAACCCATGTGGGATCCTCCTGACGCATCTTGGCCAGGGCAGCCATCATCTTCTCGGTCTCAGCCTCGTTGACAGCCTTGATGGCACGAGAGAACTTGGAGTTAGGATATTTGATGAAGTCGAACTTGTTCTCGCAGTCCTTGCCGTTGAGGGTGTTACCCGTCTTCACATCCTTCAGTTTCACCGTGCAGCCGATATCGCCAGCCCTGAGTTCGTCTACCTGGATACGGTTGGCACCTGCACAAGCATACAGTGTACCAATACGCTCCTTAGAACCACGATCAGCGTTCGTCAGGTCGTCACCACTCTTCACGGTACCACTCATCACCTTGAAGTAACTCACCTCACCGATATGAGGCTCGACACCTGTCTTGAAGAAATAGAGTGATGTGGGAGCAGCCGCGTCGGCAGGCACTTCCTGACCAGCAGCATTCTTGATGACAGGCATCTCGCTGACGAATGGCACGACGTTACCGAGGAACTCCATCAGACGGCGGACACCCATGTCACGACCTGCGCAGACACAGAACACGGGGAAGATCGAACGGGTAACGAGACCCTTGCGGATACCCTCACGCATCTCGTCCTCAGAGAGGTCTTCGGTCTCGAAGAACTTCTCCATCAGCGAGTCGTCACCGGCAGCGGCAGCCTCCACGAGGGCAGCCTTCATCTCCTTGGCCTTATCCAACTGATCAGCAGGGATATCCTCAATGATAGGAGCACCACCCTCGGGCTTCCAAGAGTATTTCTTCATCAGCAGCACGTCGATCACGCTGTTGAAGCCGGCACCTGTAGCGATAGGATACTGCACGGGGACGCAGTTCGGGCCATAGACCTCCTTCAACTGGTTGAGGATCTGGTCGAAGTCGCAGTTGTCGCGATCCAACTGGTTCACCAGGAAGATGACGGGCTTCTTCAGTTTCTCCGTATTGCGGAAAGCGTTCATCGTACCCACCTCAGGACCATACTGACCATTGATGAGCAGCACGGCCTGGTCTGTCACGTTCAGGGCGGTGATGGCACCTCCCACGAAGTCATCAGAACCCGGACAGTCGATGATGTTCAGTTTCTTGTTGTTCCACTCTACATGAAAAACAGTAGAGAACACGCTGTAGCCGTACTCCTGTTCCACAGGGAAGTAGTCGCTCATGGTGTTCTTACCCTCTACGGTGCCGCGGCGCTTGATGATGCCAGCCTCGTAGACCATTGCTTCGGCAAGAGTCGTCTTGCCGCTACCCGCACTGCCAAGCAGGGCGATGTTCTTGATTTCGTTTGTTTGATAGATCTTCATATCATTTAGGTTTTAGATGAATATTCTTGTAAAGCGGGCACTAAGGTAGACATTTTTCGAGAAATAGCCAAGAAAAACTTGCAAATATTAAACTAAATTAGTATTTTTGCATAAAAATATGGCAGGTATCTACATACATATCCCGTTTTGCAGGAGTCGGTGCGTGTATTGCGGCTTCTATTCGACCACATCCCTGGAACTGCGCCAGAGGTATGTCGATGCAGTGTGCAGGGAGATGGAGTTAAGAGGTGAGAGAATAGAATCGAGCGAAGAGAGAATCAGTACCATCTATCTCGGCGGCGGAACGCCCAGCCAACTCACCATTGAGCAACTTCGTCAACTCTTTATATATATTAATAAGGTGTATCCTCTCACTTCTAACACAGAGATCACCATCGAGGTGAATCCGGACGATGTAACCGTTGAGTTTGCTGCTGTGTTACAGCAGTTTCCCATTAACCGCGTCTCGATGGGCATCCAGACCTTCGACGACCAACGTCTGCGGTTCCTTCATCGCCGGCACACCGCTACGCAGGCCATCGAGGCCGTCGACAGACTACGGGCTGCGGGGTTCCAGAACATCAGCATCGACCTGATGTACGGCTTCCCCGGGGAGACTTTGGCAGACTGGGAGGCAGACATCGAGGCTGCCCTCGCCCTTAACGTAGAGCACCTGTCGGCCTACTGCCTGATGATCGAGGAAGGGACGCCACTCCATCAGTTGTATCGGAGGTACGGAGGTACGGAGGTACGGGAGTACGAGAATAGTCCAGACGCAGGTAGTAATCTCGCGCCACCGAACCCACGTACCCCCGCACCACCGACTGAAGAAACTGAGCGCCAGATGTACTATACCCTTATTGACCGTCTGGCGGCTGCAGGCTACGAGCACTACGAGATCTCCAATTTCGCCCGCCCAGACTTCCGTTCCCGCCATAACTCAAGCTACTGGAACGGCACGCCCTATATCGGACTGGGGGCCGCTGCCCACTCCTATGACGGCCGGAGCCGTTCGTGGAACGTGGCGGATATCACCGCCTATATCGAGGGGATAGAACAAGGGAAGCGCCTCTTCGAGGAAGAACTGCTCGACGACGATACCCGCTACAACGACACCATCACCGTCGCGCTGAGAACCAAAGAGGGACTCGACCTCAGTCTGCTCTCAGACAAGCACAAGGATTACTGCATGAAAAACGCCCGCCGTTACTTGGACGACGGGCTGTTAGAACTCACTTCTCACCTACGCCTCACCCGTCGCGGACTCTTCGTCAGCGACATGGTGATGAGCGATCTCATGATGGTCTAAACCTGATCCTCAGTGCTCAGGGAATCGCTTACGACTTCCTCCTCGGCGATGTCTCCAGAGCGCGTGGCATCTGTACTGTCGACCACCTCCTCAGCAAAGTCAGCCTCTGAGTAACTCGTCGGCACGGCTCCATAGCAGGCCATGAAGATGAAGGGCGTCGCTCCGAAGCCGAGCCACACCAGTCCCTTCGTGGAGACCCAGCGTACAATCTGATTCAATCCCTTTTTCATATAGCATGTATTAAAACTTACCTTCCCAATAGATAGCGCTCTGCAAGGATGGCAGCCTGACAGCCACTGCCGGCGGCCACCACGGCCTGACGGAACACAGGATCGGCACAGTCGCCAGCCACGAACACACCAGGAATCTTAGTCTCAGGCGTGCCATTGATCTTCTTGAAATAGCCCACCTCGTCTGTCTCCAGCCAGTCGCGGAAGATCTTAGTATTAGGTGTATGGCCGATAGCCAGGAAGAAACCGTCGATGGCGATGTCCACCAGTTCCTCATCGGGTTCGCCCTTGCGCTTCACCAGATGGGCACCTTCCACACCGTTCTCTCCAAAGAGGCCCAGCGTGTTATGTTCGAAGAGGATCTCGATGTTCTCCCGCTCCATCACCCGCTGCTGCATCACCTGAGAGGCACGGAGGTAGGGTTTTCTGACAATCATATACACCTTCTTGGCCAGACCAGAGAGATAGAGGGCATCCTCACAGGCCGTATCACCACCACCGACAACGGCCACCGTCTTCTTGCGATAGAAGAAGCCGTCGCAGGTGGCACAGGCCGAGACACCCTGACCATTATATTTGCGCTCGTCGTCGAGGCCGAGGTATTTAGCGGAAGAACCTGTGGCGATGATCACCGTCTCTGCGGCAATCTCCGTCCCGTCATCAGCCGTGCAGACGTAAGGCGCCTTCGAGAAGTCCACCTTCACGATCTCACCGTCACGGATGTCGGCCCCAAAGCGCTCAGCCTGTTCACGGATATCCATCATCATCTGATTGGCGTCCACCCCCTGCGGATAACCGGGGAAGTTCTCCACTTCTGTAGTCTGCGTCAGCTGTCCGCCCGGCTGCATACCACAATATTCTATCGGACTGAGGTTTGCACGTCCGGCATAGATGGCAGCCGTATAGCCCGCCGGGCCGCTGCCGATAATCAAGCATTTTGTCTGTTCCATAAATTAATCCTTTCCTTATTCTGCTGCAAAGTTAATATAAAACAACCGAAATACCAAATAAATACTGTTTTATTTTTACAACCCTTATCATATAAATAAGGTTCGCATACGTGCATTAAGCAAGTTTTCGGGCTTTTTCTTGCTTGTTTCAATTATTTGTCGTATCTTTGCGGAAAAATAAGGAAAGTATGAAATATCCTTTAGGTGTTCAGAGCTTTGAGAATATCCGAAAAGACGGATTCTTATATATTGACAAGACAGCCCTTGTCCATCAGATTGCAACGAATGGGAAATACTATTTCTTAAGCCGTCCCCGTCGTTTCGGTAAAAGCCTCTTAATATCTACTCTTGAAGCATACTTCTTAGGAAAGAAAGAACTCTTCGAGGGACTGAAGATGGAACAGTTGGAACAGAGTTGGACTGTCTATCCAGTACTTCATCTGGACCTGAACGCGAGAAACTATTCCGACAAGGAAGCCCTATTGGCAGAACTGAACAAGCACTTGGAGATATGGGAAACTGAATACGGAAGCGATTACAAGGACAGGGCTCCAGAAGAGCGCTTTCAGCACGTTATTGTCAATGCTTACAAGAAGACCGGCAAAAAGGTGGTCATCCTTGTCGACGAGTACGACAAGCCTCTGCTACAAACGTTTGACAACAAACCGTTACTCGAAGACTATCGCAAGACTTTGAAGGCATTTTACGGTGTAGAGAAGACATTGGATGCCTACATCCAGTTCGCCTTCTTTACAGGCGTCACCAAATTCTCGAAAGTAAGTGTGTTTAGTGACTTGAACAACCTGACAGACATCTCACTTGACCTGCGCTATGCGACTCTCTGCGGTATTACTGATGAGGAAATCCACAACTGCCTCGACAAGGCCGTCGACCTATTGGGCAAAGCCTATGACATCAGCAAGGAAGCATGCTATGAACGGCTCCGTGATAGTTATGACGGTTATCATTTCCACCAAAAAGCTCAGGGAGTCTACAACCCGTTTAGCCTTCTGAGTGCATTGTCACGCAGCGAGTTCGGCAGCTATTGGTTCGAGACAGGCACTCCCACCATCCTTGTCGAGGTGCTTAAACGCACAGACTACTCATTGTCGCAACTATCACATGAAGAGACATCTGCAGACCTGTTAGGCAACCTCGATGACATTGAGAACAGCCCCATTGCCCTCGTTTACCAGAGCGGCTATCTTACCATCAAGGGCTATGACGAACGATTTGAAACCTATCGCCTGGGATTCCCAAACCGAGAGGTGGAAGAAGGCTTCACGCGCTATCTTGTTCCATATTATACCCCCTTAAGGAAAGAACAGACAGTTACATTTATCAAAGGTTTTGTCAGAGACATTGAAGAAGGGCAACCTGAACAGTTTATGACCCGCCTGGAGACACTCTTCGCCAATGGTAATTATCAAATAGCAGGCAACGCCGAACTATACTTCAGCAATGCCCTTTATGTCGTATTCCAGTTGTTGGGCTTCTATGTAGAAGTAGAGCATGCCACTACCGACGGCCGTATTGACATGATTGTCAAGACCTCAGACTACATTTACATCCTCGAGTTTAAGCTCGACAAGACTGCCGACGAAGCCCTGCGACAGATTGAGGAGAAGCAATATGCCAAGCCTTTCGAGCACGACAGTCGCCATATATATAAGATAGGTGTCAATTTCTCAACAAAGACCAGACGGATCGACGGTTGGAAGATTGAGAAATGAGTTCCTAACCAACAGGTACAACGGTTACAAAAGTTACCCAAAGGTAATTTACCAAAGGGTAACTTTTTTATTCTTTATTTATATCACACCTTCTTCTGCACCCAGTAGAGCATACCAGCGGTGACGCGTTTGCTCTCGAACTTGTATTCCGGGCGGTTCAGGTAATTGCCGATCTTCTGGAAGGTGGTGGTGTCCTCCTTGTAGCCTTTGAAGTGTTCCTTCAGCAGGGCGGAGAGGTCCTTGAGTGAGAGCCACTCGCCCTCCTCATTCTCCTTGGAAGCGGTGGCGGATGCCGTCTTGGGCTTCTGCACGACGGCCATGAGCATCTCGCCGAGACCGTTCAGCCGCTGGTACTGCAGGTTGTGCTCCATCAGCGCCCGCTCCTCGTCCTTCGTCAGCCAGTAGTGCTCGCCGTCCCTGATCTCGCTGAGCAACTGGGCGTAGAGTTGGTCGTGCTGAACGGGCGTCTCGAAGTCGATGTCGCCATCCACCAGACAGCAGACGAAACGGCGGCTGCCTGAGGGATCAGTCAGCGGCGTCTGTTCGTTGGTGGTGCCGATGAACGAGGCGTAGCGGCGGTTCACGGTGTAGGCCTTGCCGTAGGGCGGACGGTATTTCAGGTCGGCCGTCGACACGAGGTACTTCAGCACAATCTGCTGACGGCTCGTGATCTTGTCGAACTCGTCGAGGTTGATCAGTCCGAACGATGTCAGCCCGAGGTTCAGGTCCTGCTCGTTCTTGAAGTTGATGCGGTCGTTATAGTAGTCCAACAGGTCGCGGGGCAGCAGGATGCGGCAGAAACTCGACTTGCCGCAGCCCTGCCTTCCTATTAATAAAGGTACGAGGGCATTACCCGTCAACTGGCCTTTTCCTAACCACATCGCCACCATCGAGCGCATCCAGACGTGGAACAGGTGCGTCCATTCCTCCCACTCCGTCGGCACCCTCTGGGCGAGAGCCGTCACACGGTCCTTCCCATCCCAGCGCGGCAGGTGCTCTAAGTAGTCGTTCAACGGGTCGTAGCGCTCGATGTCGTCGGAGTTCACGTAGCGCCTGATGTCCTTGTCCCAGCAGCGGATGCCCTGCTCCAGGGCCCGCATCGTGATCGAGTTGCGGGCCTCCTCCGTCAGATCCTGAAAAGAAAAACCGACGCCCGTCCTCATGCGGTACTCGGCCACACCCCGCATTACGTTCTTCCTCAGTTCGTAGTTCGCGTTGAGGAAGATATTGATCTTCATCGTCAGCAGCGCCTCGGGCGAGATGTGCCTTGTACGCTGGATGCCCTTCTTCTCCATGTACCGCCTGACGTGGCTCTCACGGTAGGCGTTGTCGAATACCCGCTCCACCAGTTCGGCATCGGCACCGATGTTGGCATAGAGCGTGGCCATCCTGCGGGCCACGGCCATCGGCACGCCCGACTCCATGCAGTATTGGGCCAGACGGATGAGCGCCGCATGCCCCCGCTCCTCCCTGTCGGCCACGTCCTCCGTCTCGTCGAAGGCCTTCGTCAGGCAATGCTCGAACACGATGTGGTCATTCCTGTAGCGGTCGTAGCTCTGGTCGAAGTCCGACGCGCCCTGCTTCGAGGGGATGGCAGAG
>JAFTFO010000035.1 GCA_017449495.1 Prevotella sp.
CTGTGTGTCGAATGATGCACGACGGAGATAGCGTTTTGGCACATAGTCGAGGAGGGCGTACTTGAACATGGTGGGGAATGGTTAGAGGATGATACGAGTGAGGAATACCACCGTCCAGAATGTGGTGGAGATAAGCCAGATGGCGAGGTTAATCGCTACCCTGAAGCAGAACCACATGATTCGGGCTGCCCACAGGAGGATGCGGTAGGTGATGAAGCAGATAACCGCTGTTGTTGTCAATGTACTGTTCATATCCAATCTGTTTTGATGTTCAACTTTTATTTTTATGTGGATTCAGGAGCTGTGAAGTGAGTTCCTACTGAAACTAATCCGAACTCCGTGAATCCTTCGTTTTTTTTTGCGTATTTCTATCGCCGTTTGTTTCGTTCCTGTGGCTTCATAAAAGGTTGCTGATTGGATACGGCAAGTTTTTTCGGCAAAATACTACCCCCCTTCAGCGGGCGTGGAGATTTTCCCGAAAACCCTTGTGGCTCGAACTTGACATTCCAATCTGCGGGATTACCTTTGCCACTGGAACGTATCAAACGAGCGTTTTGAAATACACTGCGGAGGTTCGCGGTCGGATTGCAACCAAGTGGGCTCGCCCACCTTCCTGACAAAAGCCTAAAAACGAGAGTTTTGAATCTTACTGGATGTGTGAAAGGGGGAACATACAACAAAAATGGATGCTGACTGTGTGCCAATGAACAGAGAAAAGCAGGAACGGCAAGCCCATGAAGCAAGTGTGCATCGGAAGGGACGGGCAAATGGATACCATCTGTCTGGCCCTTCCGACGTACTCTTGTGGGGATTGCCCATCAGCAGACGACTCTCTGTATCTCTCCCGTCGCACCAGTACGATGCGAGAAATTCAGAGTGTTGTATGCCTGATTGCTTTTCAGTCAGTTCCTCGTAACCTCATAGCCGACAGCCGTCGTTGAGTGATGTCCTTTTAGGATTGGCATCAGAGAAATGAGCCAAGCGGAAGAGTCTGCCCGAATACTTTCAGGCAGGTGTTCGCTTCGCTCTCTTCTCGCCAATCCGCTGCCATGTCATTCTCTGAGGCTCGTCCCTGGAGTATGAGATGGCAGAAAGGACAACACCAACGACGAAGCCGTCAGCAATGAGGCAACTGGAGGAACTTGGGAGGCAACTGTGGAAAGAGAAACAACATGTAGAAATGAAACTTGTCTGTAGGAGAATGGAAAGAAGAAAAAGGATTTGCTTCTACTGATATAGCTCTTCCATTGGAAATCAAGTAAGTGGAAACTGCATCGTAAAAGGGACAACGCTACAGATGAACTTCAGAAAAGCAGGGACAGCAAGCCCTAAAGCCAAATGTGCATTGGAAAGGTGGGCAAGTTTACTCGTCTGCCTTTCCATTGTACTCATGGCAGGGATTGCCAGACAGCAGACAACTCTCCGTGTCTTGCCCAACACTACTGTGATGAGCAAAACACGGAATGTCGTATGCCTGACTGCTTTTCCTCCGTTCTGACCATTTCTACAACCGACTGTCGTCACCAAGCGATGTCCTACAGGAGTGGCAACAGAGAAGTGAGCAAGGCTTTCTTCTCACCGCTCCATTGCCGTGCCATTCTCTTAGGCTTGTCCCAAGAGTATCGCACAGCAATAGGACATCACTGGTGACGAAAGCAGTCAGTCGTGAGATGTGGAGGAACCAAGAATAGGTTGTAAGAAAAGTGGAAATTGTTCGCTTGCCGACTGAAAATATAAAAATCAAAAAAGTAGGGGCAAACGTGTTATAATTCGAGATAATTTACTACCTTTGCAACCGAAAAGGTGTTCTTTGGTTAAGAAGCAAGTTGGAGCGGACGAAAGCAATTAGCTCGTTTCTTATCCGTTAGCAGTTACCAATTGAGAACTGCCTAACAAGTTGATTTTTATTGGGTTACTAAAATTCCTGTGACTACCACAATGGTAGGAGATGGCTTTCTCTATGCCGCAGGCTGTCATCACCGTTTTCAGCTTCTTGCACATCGACCAGTAGTTCATTTTGCCGAACACCAGTTTGTCTTCCTGTAGATGTTTGTAGCGGTCGATAATCTGCAAGGGAACGTCCATCAGCTTCACCTGGAAGGGGATGTTGGTCTTGTGTCGTTTGCTGATAATCCACTTGTCACCGTTGATGTCCACGATGTTGTCCGTGGTCAGGTTCTTCACGTCGATGAACGAGAGGGCGGTGAAGCATACGAATACAAAAATGTCACGAACGAAGGCCAGATTGTCGTCGTCGAATTCATGGGTTACGACAGCCTTCAGTTCTTCTTCGGTCAGGAACTCCCTTTCCTTGCAATTGGGGCTGATATGGAACTGCGCGAACGGGTTACGAGGAATCTTGCCGTTGTAGTGCGCCCTCATCATGACACCTTTCAACCACATACACCGCTGCCAGATAGTGCCATTAGCCAGTCCTCGGTCTGTGCTGAGGTAAGCGGCAAAGTCCTTGATGAACTCAGGTGTCAGTTCCAGCATCGACATGTCCGTGCGACGATAGTGCGACTGGATGAAGTCTGCCACATCCTTCCGCGAACGCTCCATAGCCCAGAGAGTGCTTGCTGATCTGTCTTTGCCCACACGCTTCTTCTGGTTGGCAATATCCTTGTCGAAAGCACTCAGCAGCGTCTCATACTCGCAGCCGAAACCCTGATAGGAGTTGCGCACCATCTCTGCCGTCACGAAAGCCTCTCTATCCGAAAGGTGCTGATAGTGCTTGATAATCTGCGCCTTGATGTTATCCAGTTCGCGGTTAATCTGCAATGCCTCCTTGCTACGCCCCTTGGCACAATTGCCCTTCACGTCCCACATATCAAGCAGAATCGTCTTCTTACAACTGAACTGGCTCTGCGTGCCGTTAATCGTAACCCTGCCCATCACAGGCACCACACCATTTTTCTCCTTACTCTTGTTCACATAGAACAGAATGTTAAAAGTACTTCTCATGTTTCTTACTCCTTTTTTAATTCTGGCTGCAAAACTACTATCTTTTTAGGCATCCATCGCTATGCAAAATGTAGCAGTTTGCGGAATAAGAAACGGGTGGTGAACAGGCGGTTGTAGATGCCCCATTCTGCCACAATTTGCGTTACAATTTGGGAAGATTAACCCTCCTCAGAAACCCGTTTCTTGGGTTACGATTTGGCAACCTAACTCCTTCACCAATCCTCCCCAATTTGCTTTTTGCCCCAAATTAAACTTCCTCATTCTTCCCCTCTTTGCCTTTATTTCAGGCCGAATTGCGTTAATCTTCCAAAATCAGTTGTTCTTTACAACCTTTTTTCGTATCTTTGCACCGTTAATTGGTTTGACGTATGAAGAAACTCATGATTTTGACAGCCGCTGCAGCCATGATGCTGACGGGTCGCGCACAGAACAATGCCCAGCAGGGCACAGTAGCAAACAACGGCACTTCAACGGTGTATCTGACTAAGACTATCTCGCCAGAGGCACTGGTGAACATCTACAAGGCACTGGGTGTGGAGGCCAAGGGCCGCGTGGCCGTGAAGATGTCGACCGGTGAGGGCTCGAATCCCAACTACCTGAAGCCGGAACTCGTGAAAGACTTGGTGTACGAGGTTGACGGCACCATCGTGGAGTGTAACACTGCCTACGGCAATGCTCCCAAAGACAAGCAGGATGAGCGCACCACATCGGAGAACCACTGGAAGGTGATTGAGCGTCACGGATTCCTGAAATACTTCCCCGTAGACATCATGGACGAGTATGATGAGATACGAATCCCCGTGAAAGACCAGAGCCATCTCAAGTACGACATAGTGGGTGGCCATATCGCCAACTATGACTTCATGATTGCACTGAACCACTTCAAGGGTCACCCCATGGGCGGCTACGGCGGTGCACTGAAGAACCTTTCCATCGGCTGTGGATCACAGAACGGCAAGGCTTACATCCACTCCGCCGGCAAGATGACCAAACTCGACATGAGTAAGCTATGGACGCCTGAGTACATCGGCGACCAGGACGGATTCCTCGAGTCGATGGCCGCCGCTGCACAGGCTGTGGTGAACTACTTCGAGAAGAGGCAGGGCATCATCTACATCTCGGTGATGAACAACATGTCGATAGACTGCGACTGCGTGGACCATCCTGAGCCCGTGAAACTGGAGGACTACGGTATCCTGGCCTCAACTGACCCCGTGGCACTCGACCAGGCCTGCATCGACATCATTAACCAGCAGAAGGTGACCGCCACCAACGACCCCACCGACCTGCTGAACCGCATTGACAAGCAGCACGGTGTTCACACCATTGAGCATGCCGCCAAGATTGGTCTTGGCAACCGCAAGTACACATTGGTTGAAATCGACAACAAGTAATTAAATTAAGGTATAGTGTGATGAAGAAGTGGCTGGTTATAATGGGTCTCCTTCTGACGTCAGGAGTGATGTCGGCAGGGAATTATGAGGTCTGTTCACCAAATGGTAAGGTGAAGGTTGTGGTGGATACTGATAAGGGGTTGTACTGGTCGGTGAGTTATGGCGAGACTCCGGTGCTACTGCCGTCGGCCATCAATATCTGCTTGCAACAGAACCTGAAGGTGTTGTCGCTGGGTAAGGTTGGCAAGGTGGTGAAGCGGACTGTCGTTGAGGATGCGTATGGTCAGTTGCTGATGCACACTAATCAGAAATGGATGATCGAGGTGCGAGCCTATGACGACGGGGCCGCCTATCGTCTGATCAGCACGTCTTCGAAGCCCTCGCTGGTGAAGGGGGAAACGGCAGAATTCCGTTTTGCCGACGACTATCAGGCCTTCGTGCCCTATGTGAACGACAACCGTGGCGGGGAGCGCTATTGCTATTCGTTTGAGTCGTATTACGACGAGCAGCCGTTGTCGGCCATGTTCAGCGACTCGCTGGCGATAACGCCTTTGGCTGTCTGTCTGCCAGGAGGCGTTAAGGCCATCGTGATGGATGCCGGCGTGGAGAACTACCCAGGGATGTTCCTGAAGAGGGTGAGAGGTGAGAAGCAAGAGGTGAGAGGTGAGAAGCTGGTGGCTGAGTTCGCTCCCTATCCGCTGGAACAGGAGATTGGCGGCTACGACCGTTTGAACCTCATCCCCACGAAACGAGCCGACTATATTGCCAAGTTAAGTCCCGGACAGGCATTGCCTTGGCGGGCAGTGGTCGTCACGGAACGGGATGCAGACATCCTGGGCTGCGACATGGCCCGGCGTCTGGCCCCGGAGTGCCGAATCAGCGACACGTCGTGGATCCGTCCGGGTAAAGTGGCCTGGGACTGGTGGAACAACTGTAACGTGACGGGTGTGGATTTCCTGTCGGGCATGAACACCGACACCTATTTATATTATATAGACTTTGCCGCAAAGAACGCGATTGAGTATATCATCATCGATGAGGGTTGGAGTGGTAAGGAGTCGTTGCTGGAGGACTTGAACGCGGATATAGACCTGCCACGGTTGATTGTCTACGGCCAGGAGAAGGGCGTAGGCATTATCCTCTGGTCGAGTTGGCGCAACCTGATAGGCAATGATCCGTTGTCGGGCATGACGGTGACGGACCGGGTAATGAAACACTATGCCGACATGGGCATCAAGGGTTTCAAGGTGGACTTCTTCGACCGTGACGACCAGCAGGTGATTGCCTCGGCTTATCAGGTAGCAGCGTGTGCTGCCAAATATCACCTCCATCTCGACTACCACGGCCTGAAGCCGTTTGGAATCCAACGCGCCTATCCGAACGTCTTGAATTTTGAGGGCGTGAAGGGACTGGAAAACTCGAAGTGGGAACCCCGTGTGGGCGACGGTCCTCTCCACAACCAGCCTCGCTACGACGTGACAGCTCCTTATCTCCGCATGCTGGCAGGGCCGATGGACTATACCCCAGGTGCGATGACGAATGCGATGAAGGATAACTTCTTTGGTAATAATGACCACCCGATGAGTCAGGGTACCCGTGTCCATCAGATGGCGATGTATGTCACGTTCGAGGCCCCTCTGCAGATGTTGGCCGATAGCCCGACGAAGTATATGCAAAACCAGTCGTGTACGGACTTCATCGCCCGTATCCCTACTACCTTCGATGAGACGGTGGCGATAGACGGACAGATGGGGGAGTACACGGTGATAGCCCGAAGGAAGGGGACGATATGGTATGTCGCTGCAATGACGGACTGGACGGAGCGTGACATCGATGTGCCGCTCCATTTCCTGGGGGCTGGGACCTATCGGGCCGATATCTTTGCCGATGGCGTGAATGCCCTGAAAGACGGAACGGATTATCGGCATCATCAACAGCAGGTCGACAAGGAAAGCTGCCTCCACATTCACCTCAGTAGTGGTGGCGGTTGGGTGGCAATCCTCACTCCATAAGACGAAAGAAGGTTGGGAGATATGCAGTGGACTGACAGAATCAGACAGGTTAAGATCGTACTCGTGGTGACGGCCATTGTGATTGCCGTGGCTTCGTTGGTGGTGTCGCACCTGCTCGTCAAGGACCTGCAACGGGAGGAGCGAAACAAGATGGAGGTATGGGCTCAGGCCATGCAGACGCTGCAGGAGGCTGACGAGACGACCGACCTGGCGCTGGTGCTGAGTGTGATTCAAGGTAATAAGACGATTCCTGTGATTGTGCTTGACCATGATGGGGAGGTGATGGATTACCGTAATGTTGAGATACGTGAGAGGGATACGGCCCGCTATGTGTTTGACTATGGGCACAGGATGTATGACGGAGGGCAGTATATACAAATCGGTGATTCGGTGGATTACCAGCTTGTGTGCTATGACGAGTCGACCCTGTTGAAACGTCTGTCGGCATGGCCCTACTGGCAGTTGGGAATTGTCATGATCTTCGTTGTGGTGGCTATCTTCGCCCTGCTGTCTTCGAAACGGGCCGAACAGAACAAGGTGTGGGTGGGCTTGTCGAAAGAAACGGCTCATCAATTAGGAACACCCATCAGCAGCCTGATGGCCTGGGTGGAGATCCTGAAGGAGAACTATCCGGACGATGAGTTGATACCGGAGATGAATAAGGATGTGAAGCGTCTGGAACTGATTGCAGACCGCTTCTCAAAGATTGGTTCGCTGCCAGAGCCTGTGAATGCCTCGATGAATGACGTGCTAACACATGTGACGGACTATATGGACCGTCGGACATCAAAGAAGGTGGAGATCGTTAGGGAGTTGCCGGAGCATGAGGTGATGGTGAAGATGAATGCCTCACTCTTCGAGTGGGTGATAGAGAATCTCTGCAAGAATGCTGTTGATGCGATGGAAGGTCGTGGAAAGATTGTACTCTCCCTGTACGATGAGGATAAGAAGGTGAGTATAGAGGTGGCAGATAACGGAAAGGGCATCCGCAAGAAAGACATCAAGAACGTCTTTACCCCAGGCTTTACAACGAAGAAACGGGGATGGGGCCTTGGCTTGTCGCTGGCTAAGCGCATCGTGGAAGAATATCATAAAGGGCGTATCTATGTCAAGTCATCGGAAGTGGGGGTGGGTACCACATTCCGCATAGAGATGCCTAAATAGTTGCTGAAATTGCACACTATCCCCTTCGAGTGTGTAATATCGGCTTGTTTATATGCCTGATTTTGAAGGAAAAACATAAAAAAAACAAATAAGCGACTCTTAAATGAAAAAAAGTTTGTAACTTTGCAACCCAAAAGTGTGATGATGTGCAGTTTAGAGTGTCTGAAGGTTGATCTGAAAGGTCTGAAAGACGATGAAACCTCATTGGTCTTCGATCTGGACGATACATTCTTCAGTGCTTTGGACCAGACAGAAGTGAGAAGTGGCTCATTGCATGTGTCGGTGTCTATACGCAAGGCTTCCGGCTTTTTCGAGTTATTGATTCACGCAGCAGGCACAGTAATCATACCTTGCGACCGATGTCTTGATGACATGGAACAACCTGTGGATACGGGTTTGCGACAGGTGGTGAGACTTGGTAGCGAGAACTCAGAGGATGGTGACACCATCGTTGTGGCTGAGGACGAAGGAATACTCGACCTGACGTGGATCATCTATGAGTCTGTGGCATTGGCTATACCCATCAGGCATGTGCATGCACCTGGCAAGTGTAACACTGCTATGACGAATGTTCTGGAAGAACTGTCGGCTGACCGAAGCAGCGATGAGGAGTCCGACCAAGCAATAGACCCCCGATGGAGTGAACTTTTGAAGTTAAAAGTGAAGAGTGAAGAATTTGCTTCCACTCTGAACAATTAAAATGTAATTAGTAATTTTAAATAGTAATTGAATTATGGCACATCCTAAAAGAAGACAATCAAGTACTCGTCAGGCCAAGCGTCGTACTCACGACAAGGCTGTAGCTCCTACGCTGGCAGTATGCCCCAACTGTGGCGCATATTATGTATATCATACAGTATGCCCCACCTGCGGTTACTATCGCGGTAAGGTCGCTATCAAGAAAGAGGACGAAGTCGCTGAGTAATGAGTAAAATCAATGCGATAATCACCGGCGTTGGTGGCTACGTTCCCGACTATATCCTCACTAATGAGGAACTGTCGAGGATGGTAGACACCAACGATGAGTGGATTATGACACGTGTCGGTATCAAGGAGCGTCGCATCCTGACAGAAGAGGGCTTAGGTACCAGTTACATGGCCCGTAAGGCTGCCAAGCAGCTGCTGCAGAAGACAGGTGTGGACCCCGATACAATCGATGCGCTGATCGTAGCTACCTCTACGGCGGATTATAAGTTCCCATCCACGGCGTCCATTGTAGTGGGCAAGATCGGATTGAAGAATGCTATGGCATTCGATTTCTGGGGTGCATGCTGCGGATTCCTCTATTCTCTTGACGTGGCTGCGACGATGATTCAGAGCGGCCGCTATAAGAAGATCATCCTCATTGGCGCAGACAAGATGTCGTCGGTCACTGACTATAAGGACCGTTCTACCTGTCCACTCTTCGGCGACGGTGCAGCTGCGATGCTCTTGGAAGCTACGGAGGAACAGAACATAGGTTTGATAGACTCCTATCTTCGTACAGACGGAAAGGGACTCCCGTTCCTGCACATGAAGGCTGGTGGCTCGGTATGTCCACCGTCGCACTTCACCGTTGATCATCGCCTGCACTACCTCTATCAGGAGGGACGCACGGTATTCCGGTATGCTGTGACGAATATGAGTAACGACTGTGTACTGGTTGCAGAGCGTAACGGACTGGATAAGACGAACATTCAGTGGGTGGTGCCCCATCAGGCAAACATGCGCATTATCGAGGCAGTAGCCAAGCGCTTAGACTTGTCGATGGATCAGGTAATGGTAAACATCGAGCACTACGGTAATACGAGTGCCGCCACGATACCGCTGGCTCTGTGGGACAATGAGAGTAAGCTGAGGAAAGGCGACAACATGATTTTCACAGCCTTCGGAGCTGGATTTGTTCACGGTGCTTCATATTATAAGTGGGCTTATGACGGGAACAAGTAGGAGATAAATGTCTAACAATAGAAAAACGCATGCTCTATGGGCAATGCGTTTTTTTGTCTAAAAGGAAACAGATGCACAAGGCAGGATTTGTGAATATAGTGGGAAACCCGAATGTGGGAAAGTCGACACTGATGAATCAACTCGTTGGTGAGAGGATTTCCATTGCCACTTTTAAGGCTCAGACTACCCGTCACAGGATCATGGGTATCGTCAATACGCCAGAAGCCCAGATTGTGTTCTCAGATACGCCGGGTGTGCTGAAGCCTAACTATAAGCTTCAGGAATCGATGCTTGCTTTTTCTGAGTCGGCTCTGCAGGATGCTGATGTGCTGCTGTATGTGACCGACGTGGTGGAGAATCCAGACAAGAATCAGGATTTCTTGTCGAAGGTAGCCCGCATGACTGTTCCTGTATTGCTTTTGATCAACAAAATTGATAACCTCACCCCTGACTCATCTTCAAAGGGCGAGGGGAATAGTCAGGCCAAATTGACGGCTATTGTGGAGAAGTGGCATGGCCTGTTGCCGAATGCAGAGATCCTCCCCATCTCTGCCAAGAATAAGTTCGGTACGGAATTGCTTCTGAAGCGAATCCTGGAGTTACTGCCAGACTCTCCGCCCTATTTCGACAAGGACCAGCTGACGGACAAGCCAGCCCGGTTCTTTGTATCGGAGATCATCAGGGAGAAGATTCTCCTATATTACGATAAGGAGATTCCGTATTCTGTAGAGGTTAGCGTGGAACGCTTCAAGGAGGACGAGAAGCATATCCATATCAATACGGTTATTTATGTGGAGCGTGACAGTCAGAAAGGCATCATCATCGGTCATCAGGGTGTGGCCCTGAAGAAAGTGAGTACGGAGTCACGTAAAGCATTGGAGAAATTCTTTGGGAAGCCCATCTATCTGGAGGTCTTCGTGAAGGTCGATAAGGACTGGCGCTCCTCAGAGAGAGAATTAAATCACTTTGGGTATAATCCCGAATAAGACATAAGAGAGAGTTAGGATGGGAAATTTAGTAGCGATAGTAGGACGACCGAACGTGGGAAAGTCAACACTGTTCAACCGTTTGACCAAGACACGTCAGGCGATTGTCAGCAGTGAAGCTGGTACGACGCGTGATCGTCAGTACGGCAAATGTGACTGGAATGGTAGGGAGTTCTCAGTCGTCGATACGGGCGGCTGGGTTGTGAACTCTGACGATATATTCGAGGAGGAGATTAGAAAGCAGGTGATAATTGCTACAGAAGAGGCAGACTTGGTACTCTTCCTGTGTGACATCGGTAACGGTGTGACAGGGTGGGATATGGATGTTGCCCAGATATTGCGCCGTGCGAAATTGCCGGTGATACTCGTGGCTAACAAGGCCGATGACGGTAAGGACTTGTACGACCAGTATGACTTTTATAAACTTGGTCTGGGTGATCCTTACCCCATTAGTGCTGCTACGGGTAGTGGTACAGGCGACCTGCTTGATAAGGTGTTGGAAATGCTGCCAGAGAAGAGCGATGACGATGCGGAAGACGGCATACCCCGTTTCGCCGTCGTCGGTCGTCCAAATGCTGGTAAGTCAAGTCTTATCAATGCCTTTATCGGCGAGGAGCGACATATCGTGACTGATATCGCTGGTACAACTCGTGACTCCATCTATACCCGTTATGATAAGTTCGGCTTTGACTTCTATCTTGTTGATACCGCAGGTATCCGTCGTAAGAATAAGGTCACGGAAGATTTGGAATTCTACAGTGTGATGCGTTCCATCCGATCGATTGAGAACTCAGACGTCTGTATCCTGATGATTGACGCTACCCGTGGTATTGAGGCGCAGGATATGAATATCTTCCAGTTGATCCAGAAGAACAATAAGTCGCTGGTGGTCGTTGTCAATAAGTGGGATCTGGTGGAGGACAAGTCACAGATCGTCATTGACACATTCACGAACGCCATTCGTCAGCGTATGGCCCCCTTTGTGGATTTTCCCATTATCTTTGCTTCAGCACTGACGAAACAACGCATTTTTAAGGTGCTTGAAACAGCTAAGCAGGTCTATCTGAACCGTAAGGCTCGTATAGGTACGACGAAGCTCAATGAGGTAATGCTACCCTTGATCGAGGCCTTCCCGCCTCCTTCAGTAAAAGGTAAGTTCATCAAGATCAAATATGTGTCGCAGGTGCCTGACACACAGATTCCGACCTTTGTGTTCTATGCCAATCTGCCACAGTATGTGAAAGAGCCCTATAAGCGTTTCCTGGAGAACAAAATCCGTGAGAACTGGTCGCTGACAGGTTCGCCTATCAATGTGTTTATCCGGCAGAAGTGATGAGATGGAAAGTCGGGCTGTTGGGCCTTATCGGATGTGTGAGTATGCTTGGATGCTCGGAGGTGACGCCTGAGGAACAGGCTTCCTTAGCTGCCAAAGGCTATTACGAACATCTGATACATGGGGAGTATGAACAGTTCCTTCAGGGGAAGGACGGTCTGAATAGAAACGACGAAGAGGAATACTGGGGGCAGTTGCAAGACAATTGCCATCAGTTCATACATCAGCAGGAGATAGCCCATCGTGGTATCCATGAGGTGCGAGTCGTCAATGCCAAGACCGATACGTTGCAGAAGTATACCAATGTGTTTATGATGCTCTGTTTCGGTGACTCTACTAACGAAGAGGTTGTCGTGCCAATGGTAGAACGTAATGGCCGATGGTTGATGAAATAAATGATAACAGTTAAAAACTTAAGGATATGAAGAGATTAGTAAGTTTGTTGGTCTTAGCCTGCTCTTGGATGGGTGTTTTTGCGCAGACTGACGATGTCAAGACAACGAATTCAACTCTGAATGAGTTGGAGAAGATGAATCATTCCAAGTTTATACCAGTCCTCCAATACTGGAAGGAACACGACATCTTCCAACATTTGGATGCATCTGTGACGCTTGGTACTACAGGTATTGGTATTGATGTAGCCTCTCCTGTTACTGAGTGGGCGCAGCTACGACTTGGTTATGAGTTTATGCCGCACTTCACCAAGCGGATGCCATTCGATATGACCATCAACGGCCAACCTGCAAGGAGCTATGATGAGGAAGGAAACCGTCAGGAGACACGATTTGACAAACTCAAGAACTTTATGTATAGCTATACGGGTTATGACATCGAGGACCATGCAGACATGATAGGTAAACCGACTTTAAATAACTTGAAGTTCCTGGTTGATGTATTTCCATTTAAGAATGACAGGCGTTGGCACCTTACTGCAGGATTTTATTGGGGACCCTCTCAGTTTGCAGAGGCAGAGAACTCTACTGAGGCAATGGTATCACTTGTGTCAGCTGGTATTTATAATAAGATGTACGAAAGTGCTAAGAGTGGAGGTCCTTTGATTAGTTTCGATGCAGAACAGTTCCCCTCTTTGGCTGGGGCTAGTATTAGTATGACTAAAGAAGTCAGGGCTAAGTTCCTGGAATTTGGTGATATGGGTTTCGTTGTTGGTTACTTTACTCATGATATTACCGATGCAGATGGTAATGTCTTAATAAGTCAGACCATGACCGATTCTAATGGCAATACTGTACGGAGACCTTATATTGTCGGACCAGATGAAGATGGTATGGTTCGCGTAACTGCTAGATCGAACTCCTTTAAACCGTATCTTGGATTTGGCTATGGCGGTAATCTCTTGAAAAAGCGTGATGACTGGAAGATTTCCTTTGACTGTGGCGCTATGTTCTGGGGGGGGACTCCTGAATTAGTTGTTTATCATGGTCTGAAACTCCCAAACGGGCGCTATAGGGATGTTAGTCTGACAGAGGACGTGGATAATATCAGCGGAAAGGTGGGTACTTATGTTGACCTGTTTAAGGCCTTTAAGGTTTATCCTGTTCTCAGCCTCCGCATTACGAAGCGGATATTCTGAATGATTTGTTATATCAGAAAGCCCATTTGAACGTTACGATTCAAATGGGCTTTATTGTATATTAGGTTGAAAGACCTTTATTTGATAATGAATTTTTTGCCGTCCTTAACGTATATGCCAGCTCGTGAAGTGACTCCGTCAGGCAGACGAACGCCTGTCAGCGTGTAAATGGCTGCAGAAGTGTTGCCCTCTGACTGGATAGAGTTAATAGCTTGTGGGTCATATTTGCCATGGAGCATCACCTCTGCATCACCGGGGCTTACTTCCAGATAAGCCTTGTTGGCCATTAGGAATTGGCCACTGTATAAACGTTCTAGAGGGGGATTGGCGATAAAAGCTAATTCTCCATCGTCGCTCAAGCCAAGAATACGCATGGTGATGCGATCGAACAGTTTATAATTACTGTGTTTTGATGCTTTGAGTGAACAATATACTCCCTTCAGCCAATTAGGAGAATCAAAAGGATAATATCCTATAACGGGCTCGATTTTATTGTCTTCTATGTTTGAAGAATTACATCTGATGATTACCGGTGTACCTGCAGTAATGACTTCTTCTTCAATTGGATTCATTGTAAATCCAGTTCCACCGGCGTTACTTATGTAGAATGCTTTCATACCTGGTGAGACTAACCTGAAATTGAATGCAGCATAGATAGTTCCATAATAAATGCCATCGGCAGTTTTAACGTCAGGATGAATAGCTATAAATTCATTAGATGTGTTGATTGGTTCGAAAGTCCAATTGGACATGCCTGTCTCAGTGCTAACCAAATAGCCATCTTCATCACTTGGAGATCTGTCGGTCAGATATTTGGTGAAACCTTTATATGTTCCAGATATCTTATATGTTCCATTGCCATTCGATGTAATGTCTATGGGTAGCCTGTTGCTGGTCATTGCATATATACTTGAACCCTGGCCTGACAGATTATAACCACCACCTGGCAAAGCTGAGACGAAAATAACGCAGGATGGACTGACGGCAACTGAGTCGTAGTTAATATAGGTTCTGATGCCACCCATGTTCACTGTACCGGATTGACTGACTTCATAGTTCTCGGGATTAGTATCGTTTATGCTTATGTATCTGCCTGTACCAGCATTCCTGATGTGATAAAAGCCATCAGCAATCTGAGCATTAGCCATCATGATACCACAAAACGACAATAATAGTGTAGTTAATACTTTCTTCATTTCTATTTATGTTTTGTTATGATAAAAGCCCAGCCCCATTTTGGGACCGGGCTTTGAAATCCTTATCTGATTCTTAGATTACTCAGCGATACAGATTGATACACGGTTCAGGTCATTCTCAGCGAACGGCTGTACACGTGAACCCTTGCTATCCCAGCTGATACGGCTCTCAGCGATGCCATACTGCTCCTTCAGAGCCTTCACGACAACCTGTGCACGACCCTTAGCCAGACGATCGTTAATGCGGTTGTTACCAGTTCCAGCATCAGCATAACCGGTAATCATCACCTTCGATGTCGGATGAGCGTTCATGTAGTCAGCGATATCCTGTACCTTCTGCTTCTCAGAGTCACGGATGATAGTCTTGTTGATCTCGAAGAAGATATCACGACGCAGCGGCTCAACAGCAGCAGGTGCGGGAGCGGGAACCTCAACAATCTTCTCCACGATCTTGTCTACGTAGCGAATCTCGGGCTCGGGAGCCGGGATGAAGCGAGTAGAGTAGGTGGGACCGAAGTTGTACTTAACACCAGCAAGCAGGTTGAAGTACGAGTCGGGGTTACCTGCGTTCTTAAAGTTGTATTTGTCGCTCAAGATGTTACCGTTTAGTTCTAAGCCAATACTCCAAGCATCAGTAAGCTGGTAGTCTGCTGTCAAACCTGCTCGACCAAGAAGGAATACTTTTGACTCGTCCTCACTTGCAGTATGGTTGTAGAGAGGAGCCCAATCCCATCCATAGTCATGATTATGCTGATAAGCAGTCTGCTCACTCCATTGATTCTTTGCATCGTCGCTTTGCATACGAACATTCAGACCAACACCGATGAAAGCTCCGAAGTTCAACTTGCGTGCAGGATTGAAACCGGCAATAATATTTGAGAGATTAAATGTCAGATCAATTGCAGGTGCAAAGTAGGTGTATTTGAAATTATCGATGGAATAACCATCTTCATGCACCTTGTCAATGTGCTCCTGCTTCCAACCAGTCTTGCTCTGCCATGCATTGATGCCCAGACGAGCGCCAACGCTCTGTGAGAACTGATAGCCAACGGCACCCTGGATGGTGGGTGAAATCATATCACCGAAGTTTGCCTCACCCGTGGTGTACTGTGCACCTCCCTGAAGCTGGAGGTACCAGTGCGGCTCGAAGACATATTCTGTCGTGCCCTTCTGCTCCTGAGCGGATACTGAGAGTACTCCCATCAGCATCAGGCAAGACAATATTGCTTTCTTCATTTTCATATCTGTTATTAATTTTTTAGTTCTCGAATGTTAATTAATACACGTGTACATTGTACTTCTTTGTGATTACGAAGCCGAAGTAGTCAACGCAGCTGATGATGATCCGATAGTCACCCTTCTCACTCAAATCGTAGTCGTAAGTCAGCGTGTTGCCAGGCAGAACCTCAGACTGCAGGAGCATACCGTTCTTCTCCAGAGCTACATACTTCTTGTATGCAGGAACAAGAATCTCCATGGTACCTGAAGTCAGGTAAGCGTGCATCACACCCTTCTTGATGAACATACCCTCGCACAGACGATCCATACCAGTATTGGTCTCAAAGATGATGATAGGAGCAACGGCACGTGTGAAGAGGTGCTTGTTGATCAGGTTGGAGAGATACTCAGAACCCTTGGTCAGGTAATCGTTGATACGATCAGATGCCTTACCAGTTGCGTTACCCAGTGTGTAGGTCTTCAGATACTTCTCCAGTTTCTCGTTCAGACCGCTCAGGCCACCGTTTGCATCAACAGAAGACTTGAGGTTGTTGTACTGCTCTGTGCTGTGGCACTTCAGGTTCTCTGTGTTACCGTTAATCTTGGCAGTGAGAGTCTTGTCTCCGTCGTTGAAGGAAATGAGTTCAACAGTTACACCTGTGTCACCCCATCTCTCACGGATTTCCAGAGCCAGTCTGGAGATAGCACGCTCAAGAACGCTCTCGATAATCCAGTTGCCATCCTTGGTGTTCTCATACTCCCAGAACGTGTTGTATGACAGAGGTTTCACAGCTGTTGTGAACAAATCGAAATCACTCTGAGCTACTCTCTTCAGTTCACCACCCTTTTCAACATATAATGCCAGTCGCTGAGGAGAATATGAGGGATTGTTCCTTAAGTCCTCCTTGGTCAGCTGGTTATGAACCAGGTCAAATATGATGCTCATCAGCTCTCTTGTAGTGTTCTTGAAAGTAGCCTTAATGCCCGTATTGTTCGTGCCATCTCCAAGAGGCTCACCCTCACGAGCACGGATGTCATCAATCTCAGCCTGAATCTCACTCTTCAGTCTCTCGAAGTTGATGAACTTCTCGACCTGTAATTTGCTCGGGTCAAGATCATTCTCCTTAATAGTAGCGTCAGCCACGTAGAAACCATTCTTGGCATCTACGCCAGTCTCCTCAAGGAATGCCTTGCCGAAGCCCCAGTTGAGCACGGCGCTAGACTTCCTGACTTTGAGGTCAATAGGAGCAACTTTAGCTACACTGTTCTCAATCTGGAATTTCGCAATCTTACTGACATCGAAGTTCTCGTAATCAGTAGTGTTAATAGTGAAGTAAAGCTGACCGGCGTTTCCGTACGCGTCAGTGATGTAGTCGCTTTCATCTAAAGATGCATAACCGTCGTAAGGCAACTCGTTCACTTCAAGATATTCGGCGAAACCATTACCACCAACATTGAAGTCAATACCAGCATACGGGAACTTGTCGATACCAGTATCGTTGGTTCCGTAATATGTGACCAGACCGTCAATCTTAATGGCAGGTGTATTGACGATGCCTAATACGTCATTACGTGTAGCATCGATACTTACACTAGTAATAAGGTTGCCATCAACCAGGGCATCCAGAAGACCGACGATGCTGTCGACTCTTGCCCACAGGACATTTACTGAGTCGCTCATATTATTGATGCGGAGATCAATGTTGTTCAGAGCGTTAGTAATCGAGTCAACAGTCAGAGCCATGTTGGTAATCTGATTGTTGATGTTCTGAAGGTCAAAGTCAATACTGTCAATCTTCTGCACGATGGTCGTGTCGAATCTCTGGGTGATCTGATTGATAATCGTGTCACCATAGTTATAGAAGATCTGCTCAACCCTCGGATCAATATCGTCGATCTGTCTCTGCAGATCGTTGATCTTAGACTGGAGGTCACTGCTTCTCTTGCCAAGCTGAGCATAGACGTCGGACAGATCGTCGTCAATGTTGTCCTTGCAAGAAACAAATGATGATGTGGTGGCAAAAACCATTGCTACCATCAAAAAACCATTGATAAATTTCTTTTTCATTTGAACTTAAAAATTATAATTAAACATTTTAATATTATTTACTCACATAATTTATTCCCATAAATCGGTGACAAAATTAGGCAATTATTTTTAATTATGCAAGAAAATTTTAATTTTTTTTATCAAAAACCTCAATTTTCTATCAAAATAGCATATTTGTGGTATGTTTATCATCCACTTTTGCCTATATTTTGGGTTTGTGCGCCTGACAGGACTCGAACCTGCACGTCGTAAAACACCAGATCCTAAGTCTGGCGCGTCTACCAATTCCGCCACAGGCGCAAAAGACCGCTCTGTTCTTAGGGCAGCGAGCCCAAAGTGGGTGCAAAGGTACGAATAATATTTCATTCCGCCAAAAGATTTCGGGCAAATTCTATCAGAGTGTCTTTTCCTTGGCGGAAATCGTCGTCAGCGAGACCGACGGCATAGTCCGGCGAGATGCCAAACTCCACTTGCCTGCGGTCCTTGTCGTAGGAGGGACAGGCAGAGAAGCGGACGGTCCATCCGTTGGGCAGCGTGCTGGTATAGGGCATGCCAGCCCCGCCTCCAGTCTGGTCGCCCACTATTTTTACCAGTGGGAAGCACTTCATGTACTTGACGAAGTCGTTTGCTGCACTGAACACGCCGCGGTTGGTCAGTACGACGACCTGCTTCTGCCATCTGAGATTAGACGATGGTTCAATGTATTGTGGCTCCATCTCCGAGAAGTCGAAGTGCCCCTTTCCTGTCTTGTGCTGCAAGTATCCCACCAGTGTCTTCTCGTTGCAGAAGCGTGCTGCGAGCTGTTCGGCATTGGTGAGGTCGCCTCCTCCATTGTCTCGGATGTCGAGGATCAGTCCGTTGCAAAAGGCGAAATAGCGCAGAATCTCGTTCAGTCCACCGTCGCTGACAGGGTTAGAGAAGCTGCCGTAGTACATATAGCCGATGTTATCGTCGAGGATACGGTAGCGTATGCTGGATGCGATACGGTAGTCGGTGCCGAGGTATCTGCGCTGGAGTGTGTCGCTGAAATTCGACGGGAAGTCCTCGTGCCAGCTCCAGTAGCGGCCGCTGTCGAAGGCGGAGTAGAGGTTCACATGACCGTCGCGCAGTTCGCTCAGCATGTCCGTGAGTACTTCGAACAGCTGATATTTGTCGGCTTCTTCTCTCGCGCGTACCTTATATATATTATATATAGCGTTCCAGTCGAGGCCATATTCGTGCTGTTTATAGTCGAAGAAGCAGTAGTGCTCGTCAATTATTTTCCACAAAGCCTCGAAATTCCCTTGGGGCGTATCAGGGAACTCCTCCTCGTCGACGCAAGAGAAAAGCAGGAAGGTAAAAAGGCAAATAGGTAAAATGGCTATTGCCTTTACCTTCGGCCAGATGCGATGTTGATGGTTTGCTCTCATTTTTTACCCTTTTTCGACTTTGATCTTTTATTTTCTTACCTTCTTATCTTCTCACGACGATGCCAATCATCACACGATGAGCATAGATGTGCTGCTTCAGGTTGTTGACCTCTGCCTGCTGGTAGTTGCCGAGATAGCCTACTCTCAGCGACCATTTCTCGGATGTATGCCAGTCGAGTGACAGCATCTGACGGAAGGACGGTGCACTGACGAGGGTGGTGGGCACGATGTTGTGGTCGTAGTTCCCTCGGTTGAATATCTCGTAGTACGACTGTCCGTAGTTCGGACTGAACATGATGCCGACGAGTGGCACGTTCAGCTCATAGCGGAGCGAAAACTGCTTTCCGAAGAGTGGGAAGTGGTATGTGGCGATGCCGGCAGGCATGAGGTTCAGGCTGAGCCTGGCCTGGGCGGGGTTGTTCGAGGTGGTCATGTCGTAGAGGAAGCCGAGGTTGGCGTTGGCCAGTCCGCCTGCCTGTAGCAAAAGCCGGTCTCCGAGGAGCTGCCAATGGCGGTAGCGACCCCAGTAGAGATTATAGCTCCCCTCTATCATCTGGTTGTCTTTGCTTCTGTCCTTGGTCGTGGACAGGTCCAGCTCGTGCTCGATGATACTGTTCCACCGCTTCTCCGGCTTTGCGTGTTCCTTTATATATAAATAGGTGAAGCCGATGCCAGAGAACTTCTCCTGGTTGATATACGTGTCGAGGATGCCCGAGGAACCCACGCCGATGATATTGGCAGAGGTCGATTCCTGTGCAGCGGCATGCAGCGGGACCAGCGTGATAAGCAGTAGCAGTAGCTTATTCTTCATCGTCGAAGAGGCTTAGTTCTTCCCGTGGCTGGCTTTTCTTAGTGTCGGGCGATGCTGTCTGCTCCTCGTCGACGGGCTGTTCTCCTTCGTCGTCCGTGTCAGGATCCTCAGCGACCTCCGTCCTCTCTGGCTCTTCCGGGAAGCGCACGGGCTCCAGTTCCTCGATGCTCTCTATCTGCCAGGTTGTCAGACGTTTACCCTTCGCCTTATAGCTCTTGACGGCGATGAACTGCTCCGCATCGATCTCCTCGGAGCCCCTGAACTCGTCGTTGCCGCCGTAGGTGACCTTGATGAGCGGATAGACGGTGTCTGTCAGCAGGATCAGCTGCGACTGCGGGTTCTCCGAGAGCCAGTTCTGCTTCTTTTTCGTGGCGTCCATCTGGAAGCGCTTCATATATGGATAGGCCTGATTGTCAGCGTCATAGAGGATGGCTGTCCACACTTTCGACGAGTCATATTTCTCGATGCGCAGGATGTTCTCTTCGAAATGGTTGTTCAGATCGAAGTTCGTGAGGTAGCACTCGCCGTTCTGCAGGACAACGAGGATCTGATCGTCATCGAAGAACTCGCCTAACAGTTGTCCGTGCCCCTCGTAGTTCAGGCGTTTCACGTCGGGGTCGTACCACACCAACCGGCCACCGAGGGTAGAGTGCCCGCGGCTCTTCAGGCCGATGCGATGGACGGGGAACTTCGTCAGCAGGTTGCCTTTCGACGTGCGCCCTTTGATCATCACCTCCGAGAAGTCCTTGTCGACGAAGATCTTCCTGAGTTTCGGGTTGGGCTCGAGTGTCACCTTGACGATTTCCGCCTCACCGTTGGGGTTGGCCGTGAAGTACATCACCTTCGAGCCCGGCGTGCCCTGCGTCAGGTCGTACTCCTTGTCGCGGGTGATGCTGGTCACGTTGAAACGCTTGATGAAGCAGTATCCCTTCTTACCGTCGCGGTAGACGGTGTTGTAGGTTGTCCGGCTGTCGTTCTTCTTGAACACGTCGAGGTAGAGCACGTTCTTACCCACGAACACCTTCTCCGCCACACGGATGATCTTGTACTTACCGTCTTTGTAGAAGATGATGATGTCGTCAAGGTCGGAGCAGTTGCACACGAACTCGTCCTTCTTCAGCCCTGTGCCGATAAAGCCGTCGGTGCGGTTGATGTAGAGCTTCTGGTTTGCTTCGGCCACCTTTGAGGCCTCGATGGTA
This sequence comes from Prevotella sp., assembly GCA_017449495.1. Lineage (GTDB taxonomy): Bacteria > Bacteroidota > Bacteroidia > Bacteroidales > Bacteroidaceae > Prevotella. Next base: position 21,257 of record JAFTFO010000035.1, read on the forward strand.
TCGAAGTTGCGGATCTCCGTCAGTCGCGGATGGTCCTTGCCGTATTTGTCCTTGAGGAACTGGAACCAGTTGGCGGTCACTTCCGTGAGGTTTGCCAGGTCACGGTCTATCTCCTCGATTTCTGCCTTCAGGCGGGCCATGAGCTCTTCGGCCTTGGCTTTGTTGAACTTCAGGATGCGTTGCATCTTGATCTCCAGCAGTTTGAGGATGTCGTCCTTGGTTACCTCGCGGATCATCTGTGGGTAGAACGGTGTCAACCGCTCGTCGATATGTTCGCAAACAGCGTCGATAGTGGGTGCCTGTTCGAACTTCTTGTCCTTATAGATGCGCTCTTCGATGAAGATTTCCTCCAGCGACTGGAAGTGCAGCTGCTCTAAGAGCTCACCCTTGCGGATCTCGAGTTCCTGGCGGATGAGGTCTTTCGTACGGTCCACACTGTGGCGGAGCACGTCGCTGACGGTGAGGAACTTCGGTTTGTTGTCCTCGATCACACAGCAGTTCGGGGATATGCTGATCTCGCAGTCGGTGAAGGCGTAGAGGGCGTCGATGGTCTTGTCCGACGAGACGCCGGGGGCGAGATGCACCTGAATCTCGACGTTAGCCGCCGTCAGGTCCTCCACCTTACGGGCCTTGATCTTACCTTTCTCGACGGCTTTGACGATGGAGTCCTGCAAGGTCTCCGAGGTCTTCGAGAAGGGGATCTCACGGATGACGAGTGTCTTCTGGTCTACTTTCTCGATCTTCGCCCTCACCTTCACGGATCCGCCGCGCTGGCCGTCGTTGTATTTGCTGACGTCAATGCTGCCGGCTGTCGGGAAGTCGGGGTATAGCTGGAAAGGCTGTTTGTGGAGGTAGGCGATGGCTGCGTCACAGATCTCGCAGAAGTTATGCGGCAGGATCTTTGTGGAGAGTCCCACGGCGATGCCTTCTGCGCCCTGTGCCAGTAGCAGGGGATACTTCACGGGCAGGGTGATAGGCTCCTTGTTACGGCCGTCGTACGACATCTTCCACTCCGTCGTCTTGGGATTGAACACGGTGTCGAGGGCGAACTTCGACAGGCGGGCCTCGATATATCGTGGTGCTGCTGCGCTGGAGCCGGTAAGGATGTTACCCCAGTTACCCTGGGTGTCGATGAGCAGGTCCTTCTGTCCCAGCTGTACCAGGGCATCTCCGATGGAGGCATCGCCGTGGGGATGGAACTGCATCGTATGTCCCACAATGTTTGCCACCTTATTGTAACGACCGTCGTCCATGCGCTTCATCGAGTGCAGGATACGGCGCTGCACGGGTTTCAGACCGTCCTCGATATGGGGTACGGCACGGTCGAGGATGCTGTAGCTGGCATAGTCGAGGAACCAGTTCTGGTACATGCCGCTCAGATGGTGTACCGCCGCAGCATCGAAGCGGTTCACGGGCTTATAGTCGGAGTGGCCTTCCTGGGGTTCTTCCGACTCTTTCTGTTCCAAGGTCTCGTCGTTCTTTATCTCGCCATCCTTTATCTCGTCGTCCATGTGATGTGGGGTTCTTAATTATTTATGGATTTCTTCTTTTCGGCTACAAAAGTAATAAAAAAAACGGAGACGTGCAAGTTTTAGGCCTTAAATTATCGAAATCTCCTTTTAAATCAGCCCTTCCGAGTGCCTTGCCGATAGTGGTTTCCTAAGTCATTCATTATCAGTGTGTTTGCAAATTCACTGAATTTCCTCACTAAATTCACTGAAATTGCTGACCAAATTCACTGAATTTGTTCTGCAAATACACTGAATTTGCTTTTTGAATACACTGAGTTTGCAAAATGAATGTACTGAGTTTACTGAGATACTTTCCGTGACTAAATCACTTACTCCACATATTTTTAATAAGATTTGGTCGTTTCAGAAAAAATAAGTACCTTTGCACCGCTATTTGCAAATAGAAGGAAATCATATAAAAATACGATACACAACATGACAGCAAACGAGATTCGCGACTCATTCAAGAAGTTCTTCGAGTCGAAGCAGCACGCCATCGTGCCCTCAGCACCCATGGTTATCAAGGACGACCCTACGCTGATGTTCACCAACGCAGGCATGAACCAGTGGAAGGATATTATCTTGGGTACCCGTGACCCGGAGCCCCGCCGGAGGGCAGACACGCAGAAGTGCCTCCGTGTGAGCGGCAAGCACAACGATCTGGAGGAGGTGGGACACGACACGTACCACCACACCATGTTCGAGATGCTCGGCAACTGGTCGTTTGGCGACTACTTCAAGGAGGGCGCCATCGACATGGCTTGGGAGTATCTCGTGGATGTGCTCAAGTTGAACCCGGCAGACCTCTATGTGACGGTCTTCGAGGGTTCGCCCGAGGAGAATATCCCTCGTGACGATGAGGCCGCCCGGTACTGGGCCAAGCACGTGCCCGAGGATCATATCATCAACGGCAACAAACACGACAACTTCTGGGAGATGGGCGACACAGGTCCCTGTGGTCCCTGCTCTGAGATCCATGTCGACAGCCGTACCCCCGAGCAGCGCAAGGCCTCGGGCATCAGCGGTCGTGACCTGGTGAATAAGGACGACCCGCAGGTGATTGAGATCTGGAACCTCGTGTTCATGCAGTTCAACCGCAAGGCTGACGGCTCCTTGGAGAAACTCTCGATGAACGTGATCGACACGGGTATGGGCTTCGAGCGCCTCGTCCGTATGATGCAGGGCAAGCACTCGAACTACGATACCGACGTGTTCCAGCCCATCATCAAGGCTGAGCAGCAGTTGACGGGCCTGAAGTACGTGACCTTCGAGGAAGAGCAGGACGCTCCCATCACGAAGGAACAGGATGATGTCAACGTGGCGATGCGTGTCTGTGCCGACCATCTGAGGGCTGTCTCGTTCTCGATTGCCGATGGTCAGTTGCCGTCGAACGCAAAGGCAGGCTACGTCATTCGCCGTATCCTCCGTCGTGCCGTCCGCTACGCTTACACGTTCCTCGGACAGAAAGAGGGCTTCCTCTATAAGCTCGTGCCCACGCTGGTGGCCGAGATGGGCGATGCCTTCCCAGAGTTGAAGGCCCAGCAGCAGTTGATCTCGAAGGTGATGAAGGAGGAGGAAGAAGCCTTCCTGCGCACCCTCGACAAGGGTATCGGCATGCTGAACGATGCGATGGACAAGTTGCGTGAGGAGAAGAAGACGGAACTCGACGGCACACAGGCCTTCCGTCTCTTCGACACCTACGGTTTTCCCCTCGATCTGACGGAGCTGATCTGTCGTGAGAACGGCTTCACCGTGAACGAGGAACAGTTCAATGTGGAGATGCAGAAGCAGAAGGAGCGTGCCCGTAATGCCGCTGCCGTGGAGAACAGCGACTGGACGGAACTGGCTCAGGGCGAGCAGCAGTTCGTGGGCTACGACTATACGGAATATGAGTGCCATATCCTGCGCTATCGTAAGGTGACGCAGAAGAAGAACGAGTTCTATGAGCTCGTGCTCGACTATACACCGTTCTATGGTGAAATGGGTGGCCAGGTCGGTGACCAGGGTGTGCTCGTCAACGAGGCCGAGACCATCGAGATCATCGATACCAAGCGTGAGAACAACCAGAGCGTGCATATCGTGAAGCAACTGCCGAAGGATCCCTCAGCCCAGTTCATGGCCTGTGTCGATACCGACAAGCGCGACGCCTCTGCCGCCAACCATACCGCTACCCACCTGCTCGACTATGCCCTGAAGCAGGTGCTGGGCGACCACGTAGAGCAGAAGGGCTCGTTCGTCAGCCCCGACACCCTGCGTTTCGACTTCTCTCACTTCCAGAAGGTGACCGATGAGGAACTGCGCCAGGTGGAGCGCATGGTGAACGATATGATCCGTCAGGACATCCAACTCGACGAGCATCGTGATGTGCCTTTCGATGAGGCCAAGAAACTCGGTGCCATCGCCCTCTTCGGCGAGAAGTACGGCGACAAAGTGCGTGTGGTGCGCTTCGGTCCGTCGTGTGAGTTCTGTGGCGGTATCCATGCCTCGGCAACGGGTAAGATCGGCTTCTTCAAGATTCTCGCAGAGAGCAGTGTGGCCGCCGGCATCCGCCGTATCGAGGCCAAGACAGGCAAGGAGTGCGAGGAACTGCTCTATAAGACGGAGGACATGCTGCGCACGGTGAAGGCTTTCTTCAATAATGCCAAGGACCTGCAGGGCGTGATCCAGAAATACATCGAGGAGCACGACTCCATGAAGAAGGAGATTGAGCAGTTCCAGGCACAGCGCGTCCAGAGCCTCTCGAAGGAACTCCTCGACAAGGCCCGCACCATCAATGGTGTGACCGTTGTCACCGGTAAGTTCGAGATGATGGCCAATTCGGCCAAGGACTTGGTATTCAAGGTGCGCGAGCAGCATCCTGAGAGCCTGCTTTGCGTCGTGGGTACGGTCTTCGATGGCAAGCCGTTGCTGAACGTGATGCTGAGCGACGATATGGTGAAAGACCACGGTCTGAATGCCGGACAACTGGTTCGCGAGGCCGCCAAACTGATGCAGGGTGGCGGCGGCGGACAGCCTCACTTCGCCTCCGCCGGCGGTAAGAATCCGGACGGACTCTCCGCTGCCATCGACAAAGTCATAGAACTGGCTAACTTGTAATATTTAAATCCCCGCCAAACGGCGGGGATTTAAATTATAATGAGATAGGCAAGACGACCTTGAAGACCACGTTACGGCCCATATTGTAGACTCCCTGGCGGCCTGTCTGACTGTTGACGTCGCAGTATTTCAGTCGGCTCAGGTGGTTCTGGTAGGCGCGGTTCAGTAGGTTCTCGGCCGTCACGTAGACTTCCGCCACCTTCTTGTGATGGATGTTCAGGTCGGTACCGGCCGACAGACTGAGCAGCGTGTAGCTCGGTGTGCGGGTCTCGGTATCGTCAGCCTTGTAATAGTGGTCCTGGGCGAGATTGCACTCCAAGCCCAAGGCGACATAGGCGTTGTTGAAGGTCGTATGTCCGTGGTGGGTGATCTCGTACTTCAACTCCGAGGTCCAGCGTGGTGCAGGGGTCATCGGCAGGTACTTGGTATCCGCGTCGGCATGCAGTTGCCGGGCGTCGACAAAGGAGAAGGTGTTCTGGAAGTGGACACTGTGGATGGGGTGGAAGTCGATGCCGGCCTCGAAGCCTAACAGGCGGGCGTCGCCTTGAGCGTATTCGTAAGTACGGAGCCCTTCCTCCATCACCTCATCGATACGCTTGGCGAAGATATAGTGCTCGATGCGGTTGGCAAAGAGGGCTATCTGTGCCGAGACATACTGTGCCGAGATATCGAGGCCGAGGTCGCCCTGCCAGCTGTATTCCGGCTTCAACTGGGGATTGCCGATCTCGTAGCGCAAGGTGCCTTCGTGGACACCATCGCTGCCCAGTTCACTCATGTTCGGGGCCCGGAAGCCCCTGGCGAGGTTCAGGCGCAGGTTGGTGTGCTGGCAGACGTTCCACACGGCACCGATACTGCCCGTGACGCCGGAGAAGTTGCGGTCGTTGAAGTCGAGGTGGCGGTGGTCGTAGCGCAGACCACCGTTCAGGGTGAAATCGTCGAAGGCTTTGCTCACCGTCGCATAGCCGCCGATGTCGAAGAGCCGGTATTCAGGGATCAGCGTCTCCTCTCCGAGGTTCTGCGACTGCTGCCACATACCGTTGACACCCGCCGCGATCTTCCAGCCGTCGAACTCCTGCGTCAGGTAGCGCAGGTCGTAGGTCAGGGTGTGGAGCCTGAAGTAGAGCTCGTAGTCCTCCTCTGATTCCTCGAACTCCTGTCGGCGGTTCTGCTGGTAGCCGACGACGGCCTTCAGGTAACCTTTGGGCAGGTTCAGGGAGTTGTCCCACACGGCTTTGTAGTGCTTGACTTGCTGGAAGGGCAGGGCCTTGCTGTACGTCTTGACGTTGTCCGTCGCACATTCTAACTCGCCCGTAGTCTCGTCGCGCTCTCCCTCAATGATACTGGGTGTCTGATGGTAGGCGGACCAGATCAGGTGGGAGTGTCCCCACGACTTGTTGAGGCCCAGCATCAGCCTGCCTGCACGTTCCTTGAACTGTGAACCCGGCACATAGCCGTCGTATTTGTTCTTATAGGCATGGGCCATCTTATCGGTGAAGCGGGCATCCCAGACGAAGCCCTGCTGGTTGCCGGCGAAGTTCAGCGAGTAGTCGAACAGCCCGTTGTTGGTCTGGTACTCTGTCGAGACGCTCGCCTTCATCTCTCCTTCCGGCAGGATGGGGGCGCCGTGCAGGATCAGCACGCCGGCCATCGCATCGCTGCCGTACATCAGCGAGGCAGGACCCTTCAGGATCTCTACGGAGTTCACGTTGGCACCGTCGATCTCGATGCCGTGCTCGTCGCCCCATTGCTGGCCCTCCTGGCGGATGCCCTCGTTCATGACAATGATGCGGTTATAGCCAAGTCCGCGGATGATGGGCTTGGAGATACCGCCGCCCGTGGTAATCTGAGACATGCCGGGCTGTTTGGCGATGGCATCGATGATATTGGTGGATGTGGTCTGGCGCAGTTCTTTGCCCGAGACGATGGAGATGGGCGCCGTCGAGTTCTTCAGCTTCGTATCGCCAGTGACGCCGGTCACCACCAGCTCGTTGAGCTTCAGGTGACGAAAGAACACGTCGGTCGAATCCGACGGGTGCTCATGGTGATGATGTCTATGTGTCTCTTGTGCTGCCACGGTCATGCTGATGCACAACAGTGGCAGAATGATATAGCTTGTTTTCATTCTGTTTGTTTTACCTTATTTATTATTATAAAATTACTTTGATAACTGCAGTATTCTATAATAAATAAGGTGGCGCACGGGTGCCCGACAGGGTCGGCTTTCTTTGTGCAATACCGTTGCACAAGAAGAACAGTCCCTTTTGTTGAGGGCTGGTGGTAAAGACAATGGCCAGCAGGGTGGCCGGGATGACAGGACTGCTGAGGAATTGGCAGAGCACACATTCGTGCACATCGTTGCCGGCAACGGTGAAGTGACCGGAATGATGCACGTGGTGGGCGCACTCTACACAGTCGGCAGCAGGGTTGGCGACAGGCTGGTGACGGTGCAACGAGGAAAGCGCCATCATCGATACGAATACCGACAATAGCCACCAAGCTGCGATGACTCTTTTGCTCTGTCTATTCATTTTCGGCTGCAAAATTATAAAAAAACTTGGATAAACGATGTTATCTTTGGCTTTTTTTGTATCTTTGCACCAAAATATCATCGTTATGGCACTGAATCTGAATAAAAACCTCAAATTGTATTACTCCATTGGAGAAGTCGCAAAGATGTTTGATGTCAATGAGAGTACGCTTCGTTACTGGGAGCAGGAGTTCCCTTTCCTGAAGCCGAAGACCAGCGGACCGTCGAAGATCCGCCAGTATACGGAAAAGGATATCGAGCAGGTACGCCTGATCCATAACATGGTGAAGGTACGTGGTTTTAAGATTTCAGCGGCCAAGAAGATGATCAACGCCAACCGTAAGGGCGTTGAGAAGAAGGCTGAGGTTATCAGTTCTCTGAAGGATATCTGTGCGGAGCTGGTGGCAATGAAGAAGCAACTCGACTACTTGCAGTAGTCATCCCACTCGTTTTGGAGGTTGAATACAGAGGCAGGCGTAATCTGGTCGGCCTCTTTTTTCGTCAGTTGCCGACTCCAGGCAGCGCGTTTTTTTGTCGTGGCACCCTCTCCTCGGTTGTTGTACTCTAAGTAGCGGGCAGTCTGCTCGCGCTGTTTCTCCCAGTGGTGCCAGCCTTCGGGACGGATATGACGCCCCAGCTCACAGTTCATGAAGAGGGTGTAGCCATAGTCGCGCCAGGGACGGCCGAGGTACACTTGGTCCACTCCATCCGCAGCAATCAGGCGACAGTGGTTGAAGATATAGCCATAGGGCTGGTCTTTAGGTGTCGAGGCAGCGGTGACGTAGCTGTTGATGAGGCTCTCGATGGTGCAGTCCTCGAACCAGGCTGTCGACGGGCCGAAGATGAAGTCGGTAGTACCACAGATATAACAGCCCTTGAAATAGAGTCGTGTGCCTGCCACACCGGTATAGATCGTGTCCTGATGACCGATGATCCGGCAGTTCACCACCTTGATGCGATCGCCTTCGGTATGCAGTGAGACGGCCTGCCCCAGACGGGCGGAGTTGTTCTCGATGGTCAGGTTCTTCAGGGTGATATCGTTGCCTTCTATCTTCAGGGTATAGGTGCGGAAGGTGCCCATGGGCTGGAGGCGTGGCTCCGCCGTGCCTAAGAGCATCTTGATATTGGCGTGGTCGTCGTAGGTGATGATGGTCGTCTCAGCATCTTCGCCGCAGAGTTCGATATTCTGCAGCCACGAGGGGATGATAAGCTTTTCCTTATACGTACCTTTCTTTATATAGATCACCTTATGGTAGTCCATGAAAGCCCGGCACACCTCGATGGCCTCGTCTACGGTACGGAACTCGCCCGTGCCGTCTCTTGCCACGACGATGGTGTCTGGGTTATCATACTTTCCTGCTGCCGAGACGGCTGAGGGGAGGGTGATGAGGGCGAGAAGGGTGAGTAGATTCTTGATAGGATTCATATAACTATAGGATTTCAGATATTTCCTTCAGGTCGGCGACGGCCTTGAGATTGTTGACAATGCTCTTCACATCCTCTCTGTCATGGACGCGCAGCTCGATGCTGCCATCGAAGATACCATCTTCACAGGTGATCGTCACCTTGTGGATGTTGACGTTCATCTGGGAAGAGATGATCTGTGTGATCTCGTTGAGCATGCCTACACGGTCGATGCCGCCTAAGCGAATGGTAGCGTCGAAATAGAGAATCTTGTGCATGTCCCACTTGATGTCGATGATGCGGTTGCCGAAGCTGGTCTTGAGCTTGGCAGCAACAGGACAGTTGCGCTTGTGGATCTCTATCTGGTTCTTATTGTTGATATAGCCTAAGGCATCATCGCCGGGGATGGGATGACAGCAACTGGCGAACTTAAACTGGTTGATGTTCTCCTCGCTGATGTAGATGGGTTTCTTGCGATTGAACTTCTCCGGCACGATGAAGAGGTCCTGTTTGTGGCTTTCCTCTTTCTTCTTCTTTCCGACAAAGGGCACGAACTTGCGCCAGCCTGTACTCTCCGTACTCTTATTCTTGCCACTCAACTCGTCCAGATCCTTGTCGCCCAGGATGACGATCTTCTCGCCGAGTGCCTGATAGAACTCATTGCGCTTGCTGTAGTCATGGAACTCCGCCAGACGGTCTGCCAGTGCAAGACTGGGCTCGTGGTGGTTCTTCTCGAGGAAAGCGTTCAGTATCTCCTCACCCTTGCGCTGCACCTCTCTGTTGTCGCGACGCAGGATGGCCTGGATCTTGGCCTTGGCCTTGGCCGTGGAGACGAAGTTGATCCATGCCGGACTGACGTGCTGTGACTTCGATGTGAGGATCTCCACCTGGTCACCGCTCTTCAGCTTATGGCTCAGGGGCACCAGCTTGTGGTTGACCTTGGCGCCGATACAGTGGCTGCCGAGGAAGGTGTGAATGGAGAAGGCGAAGTCGAGCGCCGTACAGTCGGCGGGCAGCGTCCGGATCTCTCCCTTCGGCGTGAATACGAAGATCTCACTGGCGAAGAGGTTCAGCTTAATGGTGTCGAGGAAATCCATGGCATCGGGCTGGGGATCGTCAAGGATCTCCTTGATTGTGCGCAGCCAGTCGTTCAACTCGTTCTCGTCCTCCGTGTACTCCTCTTCCACGCCATCCTTGTATTTCCAGTGGGCGGCAAAGCCTTGTTCTGCCACCTCGTCCATACGGTCTGAGCGTATCTGTACTTCGATCCATCGGCCTTGCTTCGACATCAGCGTGACGTGCAGGGCCTGATAACCATTGGCCTTCGGCTGCGAGAGCCAGTCACGCAGACGGTCTGGGTGCGACTTGTAGATCTGCGAGATGGCGACGTAGATCTTGAAACACTCGTTGATCTCCTCTTCCCTGACCTTAGGCGTGAAGATGATGCGCACGGCCAGGATGTCATAGATCTCCTCGAAGGTGACGTGCTTGTTCTGCATCTTGTTCCAGATAGAGTAGGGACTCTTGACGCGTTCCTTAATCTCGTACTGGATGCCCATCTTATCCATCGCCTCCTTGATGGGAGCCGTGAACTGGTCGAAGAGCTCATGACGGGAGGCGTGGGTAGACTCCAGCTTGGTCTCGATATTGGCATATTCGGTGGGATGCTCGAACTTAAAGCTGAGGTTCTCCAGTTCCGACTTGATCTTATTCAGTCCTAAGCGGTTGGCCAACGGGGCATAGATATAGAGCGTCTCACCGGCAATCTTGTATTGTTTGTTGGCGGGCTGGGAGTCCAGCGTCCGCATGTTGTGCAGACGATCGCAGATCTTAATGAGGATGACGCGGATGTCATCGCTCATCGTCAGTAGCAACTTCTTGAAGTTCTCTGCCTGGGCAGAGGCTTGCTCGCCGAAGATTCCACCGCTGATCTTGGTCAGGCCATCGACAATCTGGGCAATCTTTGCACCGAAGATGTTCTCGATATCCTCAACGGTATAGTCTGTGTCTTCGACAACGTCGTGCAGGAGTGCCGAGCAGATGCTCGTTGAACCGAGGCCTATCTCCGAGCAGGCAATCTGTGCAACGGCGATGGGGTGCATGATGTAAGGCTCGCCAGAGAGTCGGCGAACGCCCTTGTGGGCTTGACGTGCAAAGTTAAAGGCCTTGGTGATGAGGTCTACTTTCTTACGGTGACGCGAGTTGATATAGTCACTCAACAGTTTCTCGAACGCCTCGTTGATGAGCTTGTCATCAGCCTCTTCTTGTAGTCTAAGCTCTTCCTCTGCCATAACCTTTCACTCAACACAATTCAATACTCCTTATCTGACTCTGATCTTCTTGCCTGCCTGGATGTTGTTACCCTTGAGACCATTCAGCTTACGAAGCTTGGCAACGGTGGTGCCATTGCGCTTGGCAATCTGCGACAGGGTCTGTCCGCGCTGGATGGTGACAGAACTGCCACCTCTCGACGATCTCGCTGCCCTGGCTCCACGACGTGAGTTGCGGGCTGAGCGACGGCTGTATCGGCCGTTTCTCTTGCTGTAGGATCCACGACTGCGGGAGAAGGTGGGCTGGTCGTCGTTGACATCCACCACCAGGCGCTTCGTCAGCAGTTCACTGGCACGATAGTTATAGATCGAGTCTTCATTGTCGATGAACTTGCCCGTATCGGCCAGTGGCATACGGATTGCACAAGGCTTGGTGTTACCCGGCACAATGTCACGGCGGTATTCAGGGTTCAGCGAGCGCAACAGGTCGGCATCAGTGCCGATGACACCTGCTATCTGTTCCAGATGTACGTCACGATGTACCATCACCGTATCGCTCTGGGCTGGCAGACGGGTGGTCATCGGACAGATATTGTGCTCGCAGTAGTACGTCATGATATAGTTGGCGGCGATGAAGGCCGGCACATAACCACGGGTCTCTGCCGGCAGATAGGGATAGATCTGCCAGTAGTCCTTGTCGGCAGCTGTCAGTAGCCCGTCCTCCTGTGTGCGGCCAGAGGCAGCACGGTAGCGGCGGATGGCTTTGTTGATATTCTCTGGTCCACAGTTATAGGCGGCAATCACAAGGTTCCAGTCACCGAAGATCCTATAGAGGTCACGCAGATAGCGGGCTGCGGCATAAGACGACTTGACAGGGTCGCGACGCTCGTCGACGAGGGAGTTGACCTCCAGACCGTACTGCTTGCCTGTTCCCAGCATGAACTGCCATAGTCCTGTGGCACCAGCCCGTGACACGGCCTTCGGGTTCAGTGCCGATTCGATGATAGGCAGGTATTTCAGTTCGAGGGGCAGCTGATAGGCTTCCAGGGCTTCTTCGAAGATGGGGATATAGAAGTTGGCAGCCCCCAGCATGTAACTGACGGAGTAGCGCAACCGTCCACTATACCGGTCGATGAATCGCTGGACAATATCGTTATAGGCGAGCTCCATGACAGAGGGGATGCGGCTGAGGCGTTCGATATAGACCTCCTTCGGATAGGTGGGATTCTCATTCTTCATCTCACAGTCGCCCGGCGACAGGTAGGCCTTCGACATGTAGAGGTTGAGCAGGCTGTCGAGGTCATAGGTCATGGCTTCAGGGAACTCGATGACTTCCTCGTTGCCCTCCTCGTCTGTGACGGCAAACTCGTCCTCACTCAGTTCATCTGTGCTCTCTTCTTCATCTTCTTCATCCTCTTCTTCACTCTCTGCTTCGATGTCTTCTTCTGTCGGAATGTCAGTATTGACGACTTGTGCATTCAGGCCGAGGTTCCATCCCAGGAAAGCGGCAACGAGGATTATCATTAGTTTTTTCTTCATTCTTTATCTAGTTTTACTTTTGATTTTTACTTTTTTACCTTTTAAAAGTTCAGGCTGCATTGCAGTCCTATTGACGAAGCATCCAGTGGGTTGTTGGATGAACGGTTGTTGAGTATCGTCGGCTCCACCCTCAGACTCAGGTCGTCGGATATGTCAAACTCGGACAACTCTGCGTCCACATAGGCATCGATGACCGATAGCGCATAGACGCCTACCATCACAAAGAAGCTCAGGTCGCGCCAGCGTCTGAATTTGTCCTTACGCTTCTTGAAGATATCTTTATATCGGTCCTCATTTGAAGAGGTGATCTGCACACCCAGATGCAGGAACTGGTTGTAGCTCTGTGTGCCGGGATCATTGTCCATCAGGTCCAGATAGGCCTGTGAATAGTCCTTGTACATCGTGTTGTTCCAGTTCATGGCATACAGACAACCGATGAATCCACCATACACGATGGGCAGTTTCCAGTATTTGCGATTGTATATCTGTCCCCCTCCGGGGATGACGAGGGCCAGCCACAGGGCCCTTTGGGGATTGGGACGCCACGTTGACCAGTCTTGTTTCAACGCTTTCTTCTCGCTGAATGTGGTGTCTGCGACGACGGAGAGACTGTCGAACTTTGTGACGTCCAGACTGTCGCTGTCGTAACGGTCCTGTGCCTTGATCTGTTGGGTGCCTGTACCAAACAGCAGACAGACAGCAATCAGTATGTACATTCTCTCACGCCTCACCTCTTGTTCCTTACTAATTCTTGATCTTGTCGATGATGTTCATCACATGTTCCAGCTCGTCCTCATTGGCAAACGGGATGCTGATCTTACCCTTGCCCTGAGGAGAGCAGGTCATCTGCACCTTTACCTTGAAGAGGTCTGACAGACGATCACGCAGGATGCTGTATTCCAGTGACAGCTGTGAGTCGGACTTCTTGACGGTCTGGATGCTCTCACCATTCTTCAGCTTCTGCACCATCTCCTCCACCTTTCTCACAGAGTAGCCGTTGCGCTGTACCTCCTTGAATAGCTTGAGTTGTGTCGACGGACTGTCGATGGCCAATAGTGCACGGGCATGTCCCATGTCGATATCCTTATTCTTCAGGGCTATCTGAATCTGTGCAGGCAGTTTCAACAGACGCATGTAGTTGGTGATAGACGTACGGCTCTTGCCGATACGGGCGGAGATCCGTTCCTGGGTCATTCCCGTCGTCTCCGACAGATGCTGGTATGCCAGGGCAATCTCAATGGGGTTCAGGTCTTCACGCTGGATGTTCTCCACCAGCGCCATCTCCATCACCTTCTCATCTTCTGCCGTACGGATATAGGCAGGGATGGAGGTGAGTCCGGCCAGCTGTGCGGCTCTCCAGCGGCGTTCACCGGCGATGATCTGGTAGTCGTTCTCTCCCATCTGCCTGAGGGTGACAGGCGTGATAAGGCCGATCTCCCGGATGCTGGCAGCCAACTCTTGCAATGCTGCTTCGTCGAAGTCTGTTCGTGGTTGATTAGGATTGGGCGAGATCATACTGAGGGCGATCTCACTCAGGTTGGACGAGCCTTGGGCGTGGACATCACTCGTGTCTATCAGGGCGTCGAGTCCGCGTCCCTTCCCAGTGCCGATGTTGTCCAGACCGCGTCCGAGGACATTACGGTCATATTTCTTCTTAACAGCCATATGGTTATAGGTTTATTTGTTTTTGTGAATGATTTCACGAGCTAAGGCGAGGTGGTTCTTCGCTCCAGTAGATTCTGCATCGTAGAGGATGACGGGCAGACCGTGGCTCGGGCTCTCCGACAGTTTGACGTTACGCTGGATGACGGTCTTGAATACCAGCTCCTGGAAGTGGCGCTTCACCTCATCGTAGATCTGGTTGGCCAGACGCAGACGGCTGTCATACATCGTCAGCAAGAACCCCTCGATCTCCAACTGCGGGTTCAGCTTGTTCTTGATGATCTTGATGGTGTTCAGCAGTTTGCTGATACCTTCGAGGGCGAAGTACTCACACTGCACGGGGATGATGACGGAGTCGGCTGCCGTCAGCGCATTGACGGTAATAAGCCCCAGCGACGGCGAACAGTCGATGAGGATATAATCGTAATCCTTTCTTACAGGCTCAAGGACCTGCTTCAGGATCTTTTCTCGGTTTTCCAGGTTCAGCATCTCTATCTCTGCACCAACCAGGTCGATGTGGCTGGGGATGATGTCCAGTCCGTCGATGTCTGTCGTATAGATGGCATCCCTGACATCAGACTTATTGATGATACACTCATAGATGGAACTCTCTACTTCCGTGATATCAACACCCAGTCCACTGGAGGCATTGGCCTGCGGGTCAGCGTCTACTACCAAGACGGTCTTTTCCAGAGTGGCGAGTGAGGCTGCCAGATTAATGGTGGTTGTGGTCTTGCCCACGCCGCCCTTCTGGTTTGCTAATGCTATTATTTTACTCATCTTAATTTCTGATAATCCTTACTTATATATATTGTCCTAAAAAAGAAATTTGACTGCAAAGTTACAAAATTATTGGGAATTAGGGATGAGGAATTAGGAATTATTTGTAACTTTGCAGTCAAATCATTGATATTTTATGGAAATTAAACGACCTTTACTACTTATTTCCAATGATGACGGTTATCAGGCGAAAGGTATCCGGCAGTTGGTGGAGATGGTGTATGACTATGGCGATATCATCGTCTGTGCCCCTGACGAGGCCCGCAGCGGCTTCTCTTGTGCCTTCTCTGCCACGACTCCGTTGAGGCTGCATCTAAGGGAGAAGCGCGAGGGTGTCGAGGTGTGGTCGTGTAACGGCACGCCTGTCGACTGTGTGAAGATGGCTCTGGCGGAACTATGTCCCAGAAAACCTGATATGGTCATCGGCGGCATTAATCATGGTGATAATGCTTCTGTCAACACGCATTACAGCGGAACAATGGGAGTCACGCTCGAGGGCTGTATGAAATATATCCCCTCTGTGGCCTTCTCTCTCTGTGACCATCGCGATGATGCGGACTTCGAACCACTTCGCCCGCTTGTCAAAACCATTACAGAGAGGGTGCTGGTCGAGGGACTGCCTCAGGGCGTGTGCCTGAATGTGAACTTCCCAGCCTCCACCTTCCAGGGAGTCCGTGTCTGTCGTATGGCCCATGGCACATGGGGAAGTGAGGTGACCAAGTGCCACCATCCGCGAGGCTACGATTATTGGTGGATGGTGGGCCACTACCAGAACGATGAGCCGGAGGCGGAGGATACGGACAACTGGGCCTTAAACCACGGTTTTGTAGCCATCACTCCCACCCAGATCGACGTCACCGCCTATTCGGCCATGGATATCATTAAGGGTTGGAATGTTAATTGTGAAATTGTCAAATAGTAATCTATGCGGTACTATCTCATAGCTGGTGAGGCTTCTGGCGACCTCCATGCCTCGCACCTGATGCGGTCATTGAAGGAAATTGACAAGGAGGCAGACTTCCGTTTCTTTGGGGGTGACCTGATGTCTGAGGTCGGAGGCACCCGTGTCCGCCATTATCGGGAACTGGCATATATGGGACTGATCCCTGTGCTGATGCATCTCCCGACAATCCTGAAGAACATGAGGTTCTGCAAACAGGATATCCAATCGTGGCAACCCGACTGTGTCATCTTGGTAGACTATCCGGGCTTCAATCTGGATATCGCGAAATATGTACACAGCCAGCGTCAGAAGGCCAACGGTCAGAAGCCCAAAATATTTTACTATATATCGCCAAAGATATGGGCGTGGAAGGAGTACCGCATCAAGAATATCCGTCGCGACGTCGACGAACTTTTCTCTATCCTCCCCTTCGAGGTGGACTTCTTTGAGAAGAAGCACCATTATCCCATTCACTATGTGGGGAATCCCACGGCAGATGAGGTCCGCGAGTTTTCTTCCTCCACACTCATCCCTCCTCCCTCCTCGGAAAAAGTCATCGCCCTGCTGGCAGGCAGTCGCAAACAGGAGATCAAAGATAACCTGCCGGCGATGATCGAGGCCGTGAAACCATATGTGAAGGATTATCGTGTTGTCCTTGCCGGGGCACCGGGCATCGAACCTGCCTATTACGAACCGTTTATGGCTGGGAGTGGGGTAGAGGTGGTTCATGGCAAGACTTACGACCTACTTTCACAAGCCCATGCTGCCCTTGTCACCAGCGGTACGGCGACGCTCGAGGCGGCTTTGTTCAACGTGCCTCAGGTGGTGTGCTACAAGTTGCCTCTACCGAAGATTGCTCGTGTAGTGCGCCGCCATCTCATCAAAGTACCTTATATATCACTTGTCAACCTGATTGCCGACCGCGAGGTGGTCACGGAACTCTTGGCAGACACCTTCACCGTCGGACATATCCGTCACGAACTGGAGAAAATCCTCGACGGACCGGGTCGTGAGCAGATGCTCAACGGCTATGCCGAAGTGTGGCGTAGGTTGGGCGACCAGAAGGCACCTGATAATGCTGCGAGAATCATGTTCAAATTACTAAAATAAATAATAGACAAATCAATTAATTAGTCAATCATTATGAAAAAGATTTTTGTTTTCGCCCTGATGGCCGTAGCAGCCCTCACGGTCCATGCACAAAACATCCAGTTGCACTACGACTTCGGTCGTAACCTTTATTCCGATCAGGAGTCAGGACGTCAGAAGGTGACCGTCACCCTCGAGCAGTTCAAGGCCGACAAATGGGGTTCTTGGTACTATTTCGTCGATGTCGACATGAGCCGTAAGTTTACCGAGAGTGCCTACACTGAGATATCGCGTGAGTTCAACCTCGGCAAGCAGTCGCCCTTCGCCGCCCACATCGAGTATGATGGCGGACTCAACAAGAGCGGCAGTTTCCAGCAGGCTGGTCTCGCCGGTCTTGCCTATAATGGTCACACAGCAGACTTCTCCAAGACCTGGAGCGTGCAGTTGTTGTATAAGCGCTACTTCAAGAGCTACGACTACACCTCTGCCTACCACAGCATGCAACTGACAGGCGTCTGGGGCTTGAACTTTGCCCAGAACAAATGCACCTTCTCTGGCTTCATTGATTTCTGGCGTGGCGAGAAGGCCGACGGTCACGGACAGCTTGTCATCCTCTCTGAGCCTCAGCTCTGGTACAACTTTACTGATCACTTTAGCATCGGCACGGAGATCGAGTTCAGCAACAACTTCATCTACAACACCTACGACGACCAGTCATTCTTTATTAATCCAACACTTGCACTCAAATGGAACTTCTAACCCCAACCCGTAAGACCATCGTCGGCGTACAGTTCCTGTTTGTAGCCTTTGGCTCTACTGTGCTGGTGCCTCTGCTCGTTGGTCTCGACCCCGCCACCGCCTTGTTCACGGCTGGCGTCGGCACATTTATCTTCCATCTCGTCACCAAGGGGATGGTACCTATCTTCCTCGGCAGTAGCTTCGCCTTCATCGCGCCGATCATCTCGGCCTCCCAGCAGTGGGGCATGCCCGGCACCATCGCCAGTATTGCAGGTGTGGCGTTGGTCTACTTCCTCATGTCGGCTCTCATCAAGTGGCAGGGCCGCAAGTTGCTCGACCGTCTCTTCCCGCCTGTGGTGATTGGTCCTGTGATTATCCTCATTGGCCTCTCGCTCTCTCCTGCTGCCGTGAATATGGCGAAGGAGAACTGGCTGTTGGCCTTCATCTCGCTCATCACGGCCATCGTCGTGCTCACCTTCGGCAAGGGGCTGGTGAAGCTCGTGCCTGTGGTCATCGGCATCATTGTGGGTTATATCGTCGCCCTCTGCATGGGTGTGGTCGACCTCTCGACCGTTGGCGCCGCCCCGTGGTTCGCATTACCCAGTAGCATCGCCCATTTCCAGTTGCCGCAGTTTGCATGGGAGCCCTTCGTATTCATGATCCCAGTGGCCATCGCCCCGGTGATTGAGCATATCGGCGATGTTTATGTGGTCTCTGCCGTAGCCGACAAGGACTTTGTCAAGGAGCCCGGTCTTCATCGCACGATGCTTGGCGACGGTCTGGCCTGTCTCTTAGCCTCGTTCTTCGGTGGCCCTCCTGTAACCACCTATTCTGAGGTGACGGGAGCCATGCAGATCACCCGTGTCACCCATCCGCAGGTCATTCGTATTGCCGCTGCCACAGCCATCGTGTTCTCGGTGATTGGCAAGCTGAGTGCCCTCTTGCAGTCCATACCCTCCGCTGTGCTGGGTGGCATCATGCTGCTGCTCTTCGGCACGATCGCCGCTGTGGGCGTGCAGAACCTCATTCAGCATAAGGTGGACTTGAACCAGACGCGCAACATCATCATCGTCTCCGTCACGCTGACGATGGGCATCGGCGGTGCCGTCCTTAGCTTCGGCACCTTCTCCATCAGTGGCATCGGCCTTTCGGCCGTCATCGGTGTGCTGCTCAACCTCTTGCTGCCACAGACCAAAGAGAAAGCCGCATAGGCGAATAAAGAAAAATAGAGCTACTGGAGCTACTGAGGCGTGTAAGTTACTGGTAATCAGGCAAAGTACGGTGCAGGATAGACTCAAAATCGAGCTACTATCCTGCACCTATCTTGCACCAGATGGCGCTACTGAGCGGTTTTTGATGATGCAAGGGCGCGTTAAAACGCCGTTGCTGATGACTCCCATCGTTGTTGCAGGTGCCTTCTTATGTTGTTGCTAATGCCTTGTAACGTTGTTGGTGATGCCTGTTAACAGGGATACTGATGCCTGTTTATAGGGGTTAACAGGCATTATCACAGGGGGTTTACCCTATCCTTACTACCGTTTGCCTTGGCTCAAATGACCGTTTGCGTATACTCAAACGGTTGTTCGCGTATACTCAAACGCTAACGCCGATTTTTTTAAGGGCCATTTAGAGGTGTTGCAAGGGGCAGGGTAGGGGCACGATGACGGCACAGTTTTACACGTACTATGCCGTCGTTAAGTTCTTTAAAACCAGAGCGTTAAACCTAATGACGGCGCAGACGGCATAGTCCTTCACAATTTGTCAGTCCGCTTGCTCAGTAACATGCAGTAGTCGGTCTTCATCTTTTCAGGAAGGAATGAATGGCTGATGAGTTCCTGCCATTTGGGTAGGTTGCCTTTCATCCGCTCTATTATCTTGTTGGCTACAGCCATTGGAATACCACTCTGTGTAAAGGCGGTCATAAAGGTATTGCGGTCGAAGTTGCTTTTCTCGCCGCCCACAGTAAAGGTCATAGCCATCTCCTCCGTATCCGCAGGGTCTGCCAGCAGCACCGCCAGCAGGTCGTAGGCAGGAGCCAAGGCATACTCGCCGCCACCGGTATCTATCAGCGAGAAGTTCTTGCAGTGCATGTCGGAGTTGCCGGTAATCCAAGAGAACAAGACCACTTCCCAATAGCGCTGCACATCGAGCATAGGGGCCGATGAGTACTTTTTGACGGTCTCTGCCAGTTGCTGGTAGGTGCCGTAGTACTTGTGCTCAGTGAGGCGGTTGGTCAGTTGGCACATATCCAACATTGATATCTTCTCGCCCTTCCGCCCACGGTCCATCCTTAGGGTCAGGTAGCCCAATTCTCCATCGGCAAGGCGTATTAGCGTGTGGCGGGCTGTGCGGATATGGGCGGCTTCGGCCATCTTCATCGTGAGATCCTCCAGTTCTGGCAGGCATGGATAGCGGCCACTTTGTGGTTTGAAGATATACTTGCCCCAAAGACCAACGATGGTGAATTTGTCTGGTTCATGCTTCCCACCACGGTTCACGTCGAGCGACATTTTGGCCTGTACACCCGTCACCGACGAACTGGTGCGAATCACTTGACGGGCCAGTTCCGACATGTTGTCCCGGGTATAGGGGAGAATGGGGGCTACGTCGCTGCCGAAAAATCTACGGGCACAAGCTGGGTGATAATCCACCTGCCCTTCTTCTAATTCCTGATAGCAATACAAGCACTTACTCATGGTCATCTAATGGTTTTACGCTGATGTTTCCGATACAGTCCTTGCAGCAGGCCATCAGCAGTGACATGCGGTCTCGCGGGTCAATCTTCCACGACGAGGAGGCAATGTCTAATAACCAGCCCTCTGGGATGAGTCCGTCGAAGACGGGGAACATCATCTCCTTGTCGTATTGTTGGTTTGTTAGAGGCATGGTAGGACTGACCGGAGCAGCATCCTGACGGGTCAGATACGCGACATCATAAGAAAAATGAAATCCTTCCTCATCTTCTGTAAGGATACCGCAAAAGTTGTCATTGACATATATTCCTGCCTGCTTCATAAGAGTTCATTTTTTACAGGTCCGAGATGTTCGCCAAACAGGGCGAGCACCTCATTGACCTTGTCCATACGCAGGGTCTGCTTCCCTTGTTCGAGTTCCCTCACGAACCTGAGCCCCACCCCAGCACGCTCAGCCAACTCAATCTGAGTGAGGCCGTTCTTCTTCCGTTTTTCCTTGATATGCTCCGATAATGTCATAGCTATTATACCTTAACGGGTACAAAGGTAAACAATAATTTGAAATAATACACCAAATCGGGTATAAACTTTAGCGGTTTAACTAAAATTATACCCGAAGTGGTGTAAATGCACAGGGCCTTAATGACTGTGTGGAAGGAATTTTGTTATTTTATGAAGCTTTGCAGAGGCTTCGTTGTCTACTTCTTAATAGCTAATGTCAATCACGGGACGGAGATAAGTACCTGGAGAATAATTCACAGAAATCTTATCAGTTTTGACTTCAACTTCACCTGTGCCTTTCTTACCTAATTGAACTTCTTTAAGTACAGAATCTATAAGGCAGAAATAATTTCTTGAGCCAACCGGAATGTCATATGCTTCAGGGTAATTTGCTATTGTTTGAATTTCGATTAGAGTTGGAATTCGCCATGTTCCTGTTACTCCTGTAATAGAAGGCCATGATGAAAGTTGCCCTGTTAAGTATGTTAACCAAACAGACGTTGATGAGCTATTCGCATTATAATTATTTTGTTCTGTTGGAGAGAGGAGTACTGCTGTGTGGTTCTCTTCATCAACGGAAACGACGTAACAACCTTTATATAGTTGACCTGCGACGGGGGGATTGGTTGTCTCTGAGCTACCTGAGCCCGCATTAGGGTCGTCAGTATCTGAGGTGGGGCCTGTGTTGGAATTGTTGGTGGCGTTGGTTTCGTCGAAGTCGAAGGTGACATCGGAGGGATCGGTGCTCCAGGGTTGGAGGGTGATGGAACCTGAGAGGGTGATGCCAAGGGGTTCGGTATAGGTGCCGGCGATGTTGTATTTGTTGTTGGCAGACAGGGCATCTTCGGCTGTGCAGGTATAAGTGTGAGGGGTGTCCTCTTCGCTACGGGTGAAGGTGACGGTGATGGTGGGGACACCCTTCGAGGGGAAGGTGAGCTGCTGGGGGGTGGCCTGCCAAACGCCTGTGGTGGCGGTAGCGGTGAGGTCGAAGGTGTAGGAGAGGGGATTGTCATCCACATAGGTGCCATTAAACTGGATGGCGGAATAGAACGGGGCGATGGAGACGCTGACGCCAATGACATCGGCTGGCACCTGACTGATGGTGACAGACGAGAGTTCGAGTACCTTGCGCTGGAGCACCATATCGACGGTTCTTTCGTTGCCGTCAGCGACGGTGACCGTTGAGGTGGCCATGAGAAAATCGCTCATCGCCTGGCCTTCAGCCAGGGCGATGGCTGATGTAGGCACAGGCGCGGCCGGGAGTCGAAAAAAAGGGAGGTCGCTGGGACTCACGGCACAGAGCGTATAGGAACCTTCTGGCAGTTTGACAGACGCTGAGGCCGACGTGTAGTTGCCATCGGCATCCGTCTGGAGGGTACGGACGTACTCGTTGTTGCCATTAAAGAGGTAGACGGAAGCGATAGGCGATGATGCCTCCTCGCCCTCTCTGGTATGGGTGACGATACGGAGTTGATTGTTGGCTGACTGGTTGACGGACTGGAGGTCTGACTCCTGTTCGTTACAACTGACAAGACACACAAAGCCACAGATAACTGCGACGGAATGAATCATTAAACTCTTCATAGTTCTGCATTTTTAATAGTAAGACATGTTAACTCTGGGTGGGCGCTGACGGATTCGAACCGCCGACCCTCTGCTTGTAAGGCAGATGCTCTAAACCAGCTGAGCTAAGCGCCCCTTTTTTTAATGCGAGTGCAAAGGTACGAAAAAATGAAAGAATGAAAAAATGAAAGAATGAAAAGTTGCTGCTACTTAACAATCGTTAACTCTTTCCGCCAAGAAGTCGCTCGATTTCAATCTGTGGGAGGATGCTAAGAATGGGTTTGCCGTTGGGGGTATAGTTCACGTTGGAACAGGCAAAGAGTTCGTTGATGAGTTGTTCCATCTCGTCGTTGGAAAGCACTTGGCCATAGGGGGTGGCGACGTTCTGGGCGAGGTGGAGGGCAATTTTCGAGGAGTGAGGAGTGTGGAGTGTGGAGTGAGAACTATCTGAGGCAGAATCAGAAGTGGAGTCCTCAAGCATCTGCTGGAGTAGGCTGGCTGGGTCGACGCCTTCGAGGCCGGCGGGGATGCCGTTGACGGCGAAGGTGTTGCCTCCGAGGTCGGAGAGATCAAAGCCGATGGCCGTGAGGTCAGGGAGCATCTGCTGGAGGATGACAGACTCTGCCGGTGAGAAACGGACGGACTCAGGGAAGAGCACCTGTTGCGTGGCTGCAGTATGGTTCTCGAGCTGTTGCAGATAACGCTCATAGCGGATACGCACATCGGCCCGGTGCTGGTCGATGATCATGAGACCCGACTTGACGGCAGTCATGATGTAACAGCCCTTGTATTGATAGTGTAATGGCGACAAGTCGACATTGAGCGGTGAGGGGTGGGAGGAGAGGGGAGAGAGATTTGTTTCTTCCTCTGAAAACAGGGCTTGATCTTCCTTGCGAGGAGTGACGAGGCCTTCGTAGAGTTGCTCCCAACCAGAGGGCGTCTTAGAGGTGAGAGGTTTGTCTAAGCCACCCTGATTGCGGAAGGGGTTGTAGTCAGGGTCGTAGTTGACACGGGGGGCCGAGATGGTCTCTCGAGTGGGATCGAATACGGGGATGTCTGGCTTACCTTGTACGTCGAAGTCGATAGCTGGCACCTCGCAGAACCGTCCTAAGGCATCCCGAACCGTCGCCGTGAGCACCTGCCAGATGGCCTGTTCGTTCTCGAACTTGATCTCTGTCTTCGTGGGATGGATGTTCACGTCGACAGCAGCGGGATCGACATCGATATAAAGGAAATACGGCACCTGCATGCCTTCCGGGATCATGCGGTCGTAGGCGGTGATGACAGCTTTATGAAAGTACGGATGGCGCATGTAGCGGCCATTGACGAAGAAGAAGTCGTGACCGCCCTTCTTACGGGCCGTCTCTGGCTTGCCGACAAAGCCGGTGATGTTGCAGAGCGTGGTCTGTACCTCCACAGGCAACAAATCCTGACTGTACTGCCGTCCATAGACATCGGCAATACGCTGGCGCAGGCTGACAGGCTTGAGGTTCTGGAGTTCTGCCCCATTGTGATGGAGGATGAAATGGATGTCGGGGTAGACAAGCACGATGCGCTCGAAGGCCTGGAGGATGTTACTCAGTTCTGTGGTGTTAGACTTGAGGAACTTTCGCCGTGCGGGGACGTTATAAAATAGGTTGTCCACCTTGAAGCTACTACCTACCGCACAGGCGGCAGGCTCATGTGCCACCACCTTTGAAGCCGCGATCTGGAGGCGCGTACCAATCTCCTCATCGGCCATCCGTGTGAGTAGCTCAACCTGAGCGATGGCAGCGATGGAGGCGAGGGCCTCACCCCGGAATCCCATCGTGTGGAGCGCAAAGAGATCGTCAGCCTGACGGATCTTCGATGTCGCGTGCCGCTCAAAGGCCAGACGGGCATCTGTCTCAGACATGCCTCGTCCGTCGTCGATGACTTGGATAGAGGTACGTCCTGCGTCAACGATGATGACATGGATGGTCTTTGCCCCGGCATCGACAGCATTCTCGACGAGCTCCTTGACGACAGAGGCAGGGCGCTGGATCACCTCACCAGCAGCAATCTGGTTGGCGACGCTATCGGGGAGAAGGGAAATCACATCCATATTTATTGTAAATTGATAATTGACAATTGATAATTATGGGGGCGGCTCAATTATTTACCTTTTTAACTTTTTCTCTCCAGTTGAAGATGTCGTAGCGGTTGAGGGGACGGATGTAGTCATACCATGCGAAGCCGGGAAGGCGGCGACGGTCTGCAGGAATCTGGTTCAGCGGGTACATCGTGCCGGTGGTCTTGGGCGTCCAGACACTCTCGAGCTTCTGGTCCTTGAGGAACATCCGGAGCTCGGTGGTCTCCTGGTAGTTATATATAATAGGTAATGTGTCACCCTCCTCGAAGAAGTAACCGATGAGCACATTGTCTTTCGCCCTGGCCTCTCGTATCTTGCCCTCGACGAAGTAAGAGAACATCTCTCTTGAGGACACCTGATTGTAGCAGGCCGTATCGGACTTCAGCTGCTGGATGGAGAAGCAGTTGCCGATGATGTGGGTATGGTCGATGACGGAGTCACGCATATAGACATTGACAAGGTCGCCCACCAGTTGCTGGCCGTTGTTCCACAGGATGGGGTCGTAGTAAAGGGTCATGCAGGAGTCTTTCGAGTTGTAGACAAGTGAGTCGCAGACGGCCTGCACGTCCGTGCGGAATGCCCTGACGTGGTGGTAGGCATGGATCTTGCGATAGACGGAGTCGGTCTCGATGTTGAAGGTGACGACCTTAAACGTGTCAGCATGCATGAAGAGGGAGTCGCCCTGCGAGTAGTCGATAGCCACAGCACTGTCTGTACACATGGCATAGCCCGTGTTCTCGTAGTACTCACCATAGTTGCCTGTGAGCTTGTTTCGATTGATGGAGTCGACATAGACCACATCGTAGAAAGCCTGGCTGAATCCCATCTTACTGTCGTAGTAGACACTGTCGCCCACAAGCATTTTCCCTTCGTTGGTCAGCACAGAGCGATTCATCAGGCGTGCCCGTTCAAGTTTTGTGTCGTAGAAGCCTAACTCAGAGTAGATATGATTGTTGCCGGAGATGATGTCGGAAGGGCCGACGATGTGGGCCATCGAGTTGTGATTGTCGTAATAGAGGGTGTCGGTGGTGAGGAAGAAGTCCGGGTTCTTCATCTTCACGTCGTAGTTGAATACCGACATCTTCGTTTTTGTGTTATACTCTCCCCAATCGGAGGTGAGCGTCGTATTCCCGTCAATCATCTTACCACCCTCGAAGAAATAGGCGTTGTCGTAGATACGGTCGAAGTCGAGACTGTCGGTATAGAGGACGGTCTTGCGATGCTTCAGGACTACATTGTATCTGGCACGCGCCATCTGCTCATTACCGTCGTAGTAGGCGTAGTCGCTGAAGAGTGACAGGGTGTCGCCCTGATACATCTTGACATGTCCAAAGGCCTCGAAAGAGTTGGAGGCTTCATAGAAATAGGCGCTGTCGCAGTAGAGGCGCGCCCCCTGATGGGTGAAGTGTACCTTACCGTTGAGGATGGTGGCATCGGCGTTGATGCGCTGGTCATAATGGAGCACGTCGGCGTGGACGAGGTAGACACGGCTGTCTTGTACCTTGGCCCTGCGGGCAGGGCGCCTCGTCTTTCCTTTCTGGGCATAAGCATCGAGACTGGTGTAACACACCAGTATACACAATAGGCTCAGCAGATATAGAAAAGATCGTTTCACCTCTATTTAATCCACCCTTCGTATTCGAACTTGCAGTCCTGATAACCGTTGTTCAGACGGGTATAGACGCTCTTGATCTTGTCGACCACCCACTGATGGATGCGGTCGTTCTGACGGCGTTGTAACACCACGTCTTTCAGCGTCTGGAAATCCTCAGAGATGGAGGCCTTATGTCCCTCAATGCGATTCTTCAGCTTAGCGATGACACAGACAGTCTTTCCTCGCTGGTTGATCAGCTGGAAAGCGCGTGACACCTGACCAACCTGCATCGTATCGACCACCTTAGCCACCTCTGGGGGTAGGTCTTGCATCTTAAACCGTGAGGTGACGCGCCCTGCCTGATCGCTGTTTGACATCAGACCTTTGTTGTTGCGTGTATCCTTATCGTCGGAGAGCATCGAGGCGGCATCCTCGAAAGTGAACTTCTCTGCCCGGATATCATCGGCAATGGAGTCGAGGCGGGCCAGGGTACTCTCGATGGCCTCGTCAGAGACGATGGGCTTGCGGAGGATATGACGCACGTTGACCTTATCACCGCGTTTCTCGATGAGCTGGATGATGTGGAAGCCAAATTCAGACTCCACGATCTTCGACACTTTCTTAGGGTCAGTGAGGTTGAAGGCTACGGATGCAAAAGCGGGGTCGAGCATGCCACGTCCCGAGAAACCCAGCTCGCCACCACGGCGGGCAGTACCGGGGTCTTCGGAATAGAGTCGGGCCAATGTGGAGAACGAAGCGTCGCCACGGTTCACACGGTCGGTGTACTCACGGAGCTCGTCTTTCACACGGTTCAGCTCCTCTGCTGGAATCTTCGGCGTGTTCTGTACAATCTCCACCTCTACCTCTGTGGGAATGAAGGGCAGACTGTCCTGAGGCAGGTCCTTGAAATAGCGGCGCACCTCAGCAGGTGTGACGGCGATATCCTCCACCAGCTTCTGCTTCATCTTCTGTACCATCTGACGGTCTTTCAACTCCTCACGCAGGTCGTTGCGGATCTGTGACAGGGGCTTGTGGCGATACTCTTCAAGACGCTCACGAGAACCGTCGACCATCTCGAGCCAGTAGTTGATGTGCTGCTCTACCTCAGGTGCCACGTCGGCATCAGTCACCTCGATACTATCGATCTGGGCCTGGTGCTTGAACAGTTTCTGGACAGCGATCTGCTCGGGAATCATGCAGTCAGGATCTCCCGTCCATTTCACACCTTCCATCGCTGCCTGCATACGGTATGCCTCCACATCAGACTTCAGAATAGCTTCGTCACCCACGACCCAAATGACTTCGTCGATGACCGTACCCATGTGGATGGAATCGCTGTCTGTGAGACTAGTATAACTAGCACTACTAGAAAAACCTGAGGCCGCTCCCATAAAGGGGATACCTATGAGCAGGGCTACTATCAGATTCCTTGTTGTCTTCATCAGTGTTGGTTTACTGTTTTCAATGTGTCCTTGTATATCTTCACGTCATAGCGCTGACGGAGGGCTGCCACCCACTGCTGTTCAAGTGCCTGCTGGTAGTCCTCAACCACCTGGCTGCGCACGTCCGTATAATCCTCCGGCTTCTTTAATTTCTTGCCATAGACCGCATCGATGGGGTAGTCCTTATTGACTTCGATGGGCTGGTCGAGGGCTGTACGGAATATCTTGTGATCGACCAGACGACTGTCGCCAGGTTTGAAGAGACCCTGTTCCACACGGATGCGGATAATCGAGTCGGGATTGAAGGTTGAGCGCAACACATCAGCCCACTGGCCAAAGGGCAGTCCCTTCACGCAGCGTTTTACTGCCTTGACGTCGGCTTGGTCCTTCACGTGGTAGGCGATGCCCTTGAAACGAGGTTCAGAGAACGTATAATCCTTCTTGTGAGCGCGGAACCAGGCGTCGAGTCCTGCCTCGTCCTTGGCAGCTTTCTCCCACACATGGCGGTTGCTGATCTCATAGACCAGCAGTCCGTCGTGATATTCCTGGATGAGGTATTTCATCTCCGTGTCGACAGCACCTAAGGAATCAGCGCGGCGCGTCATATACTGCTCTGCCGTCATCTGTCCACAGGCTGCGACACTCTGGATTTTCTGACGGGCGATGGCCTCACGGATCCCCTGTTGCTCGAAAGACCGCACGATGTTGTCTTTGAGTTCCTCGAAGGGCTCGAGTTGCTTACGGTCTTTCATCAGTATGATATGGTAGCCGTCGGGGGCTAAGACAGGACGACTCACCTCTCCCGTCTGGAGGGCATAGGCAGCTTCCTCGAACTCAGGAAAAACCTGATTGGGAGCTATCCAAGCCAACTGACCACCATTGGCCGCACTGCGACGATCCTGAGACACCTTCTTGCAGAGTTCTGCGAAGTCTGCCCCCTGTTGGATGGCCTGCCATATGGAGTCTGCCCGCTGTGCGACCACTCTCTGCTCCTCTGCCGTTGCCTTGGTGGAGAGACGGAGGAAGATATGGGCTGGAAGAATGAGTCCCTTCGGACCGATCTGCTCCTTTGCCCGGTCGTAGGCCTTGCGAGCCTCAGACAGCACCTCTTCATCGGTTGTCATCGTAGGCAGCACCTGCTGATCGCGGTAGGTGGCAAACTCATTCTTGAAAGAGGTCAGCGTGTCGAGCTTTGCATCGAGGGCTGCTGCCACCTTCATCTTATAGACGGCATAGAGGTCGGCATATTCGTCGACGTTCTTCTTGTCGATCACACCATCGGTGTTGTTCTTGTTGAAAGAGTACTCGAACTCAGAACGCGTCACGTCCACTCCATTGACGGTCATCACCACAGGATCAGACTGAGCCTTCACCGTGAGGGCCGACAGGCACAAGGCTGCACACAAAACAGTTTTTTTCATTTTCAATTGTCAATTATCCATTTATCGATATCAACATCGATATTAGTCGTTTGGTCTTGAATAGTTGGGAGCCTCACTGGTAATCGTGATGTCATGCGGATGGCTCTCGTTCACGCCGGCATTGGTGATTCGGGTGAACTTAGCATTATGGAGTGCCTCAATGGTGGGAGCACCGCAGTAGCCCATGCCAGAGCGCAGACCGCCTACCATCTGATAGATCACCTCCTGAACCGTTCCCTTGTAAGGCACGCGGCCTGCGATACCCTCGGGCACCAGTTTCTTCACCTCCTTTGTGTCACCCTGGAAGTAACGGTCCTTAGAGCCGTGCTTCTGTTCCATGGCTTCGAGGGAACCCATACCACGATAGCTCTTGAACTTACGTCCGTTGTAGATGATGGTGTCGCCAGGACTCTCCTCTGTACCGGCAACGAGGGAGCCCATCATCACGCAGCTGCCACCAGCGGCAAGCGCCTTGACAATATCGCCAGAATAGCGTAGTCCACCATCAGCGATGAGGGGGATGCCAGTTCCTTTCAGCACACTATAGACATCGTAGATGGCGCTGAGTTGGGGTACACCCACGCCAGCCACCACGCGGGTGGTGCAGATAGAGCCCGGGCCGATGCCGACCTTGATGGCGTCAGCACCGTTGTCGATGAGCATCTTCGCAGCCTCGCCTGTAGCGACGTTACCTACGACGATGTCGATCGTGGGAAATGACTTCTTGGCCTCCACGAGTTTTTCAATCACTGATTTCGAGTGACCATGAGCCGTATCGATGACGATGGCGTCAGCGCCGGCATCGACGAGGGCCTGCATACGTTCGAGCGTATCGGCAGTCACACCCACGCCAGCTGCCACACGCAGCCGACCCTTCTCATCCTTGCAGGCCATGGGCTTGTCCTTGGCTTTCGTGATGTCCTTATAGGTAATCAGTCCAATCAGATGGTTGTCCTTGTCAACAACAGGCAGCTTCTCGATCTTGTTCTTCTGCAGGATCTCTGCGGCCGCCATCAGATCCGTCTGCTGATGAGTGGTCACGAGATGGTCTTTCGACATGATTTCCTCGACAGGACGGTCCAGACGGCGCTCAAAGCGGAGGTCGCGGTTGGTGACGATACCCACGAGGTGCTTCTGGTCGTCAACCACGGGGATACCACCAATATGATACTCCGACATGATATCAAGTGCCTGTGCCACAGTAGAACCTAAGGGGATGGTCACGGGGTCGTAGATCATACCGTTCTCGGCACGCTTCACGATGGCCACCTGACGGGCCTGGTCTTCGATAGACATGTTCTTATGGATCACACCGATACCACCTTCACGGGCAATGGCGATGGCCATCTGCGACTCTGTCACCGTATCCATAGCAGCCGTCACAAAGGGCACGTTCAACTCAATGTTGCGCGAAAAACGGGTTTTCAACTCTACTGTCTTAGGCAGTACCTCCGAATAAGCTGGAATTAAAAGGACGTCGTCGAAAGTGAGGCCGTCCATCACGATCTTGTCTGCAATAAATGAAGCCATAATATATACCTTTCTTAAAATATTGCGTGCAAAGGTACTCATTTTAATTAAGAATTAAGAATGAAGAATTAAGAAATTCGATACCGCTCGATATTTTTTCTTAATTCTTAACTCTTAACTCTTCATTCTTAACACTTAGTTCGCCATTTCTGAGATGAATTTGATCCTTACCAGACGGATCTCATCCTCTGAGTATTCGTCGCCCAATTCCTTCTGAGCCACGCTCAGACGGTCGGTGTCTGACTCACAGAAATAGTCGTAGATGTCGTCGACATGATCCTCGTCCATCACTTCGTCGAGGAAGTAGTCGATGTTGAGTTTTGTGCCGCTGTAGACGATGGCCTCCACCTCGTCGAGCAGTTCATCGAAATCGATGCCCTGTGCAGTTGCGATGTCGTCGAGGGCGATCTGACGGTCTATGCTCTGAATGATCTTTACCTTCAGCATTGACTTCTTTGCCACAGTACGGACACGCATGTCCACCTGTCGCTCGATCTCGTTCTCCTCACAATAGTTGCGGATCAGGTCGACGAACTCCTTGGCATAGGGTTGCTTGACCTTGCCCTCACCCACACCCTGGATGTTCTTCAACTCCTCAAGGGTGACAGGATAGTCTGTCGCCATCTGTTCGAGCGACACATCCTGGAAGATCACGTAAGGCGGACGCTCCAACCGCTTCGACACCTTCTTGCGCAGTTCACGCAGCATCGCACTTAGCGTGGGGTCGAGGGCACTGATGCCACCCTCCTGGTCGGGCACCTCGTCGTCGCCTGCAAACTCTGCATCTTTCACAATCATGAACGACTTGGGCGACTTCAAGAATTTCTTTCCTGCGGCAGTCACCTTCAGCAGACCATAGTTCTCTACCTCCTTGAGCAGATAGCCTGCAATGAGGGCTTGGCGGATGACGGGATTCCATATTTTCTCGTCGTCGTCAGCACCAGCTCCGAAGTTTTCAAAGTCCTCATGGTGGTGGGCGAGAATCTCGTCGGTCTCCTTGCCTGTGATGAAGTCGATGACATAGTCGGCGCGGAAGTTCTCCTTGATCTCAAGGATGGCTTTCAAAACGGTTACCAACTGGTCCTTTGCCTCGATTTCCGTCTTTGGATGCAGGCAGTTGTCACAGTTCCCGCAGTTGTCTTTCGGATAGGTCTCTCCAAAGTAGTGCAGTAGCATCTTTCTTCGGCAGATAGAAGTCTCTGCATAGGCAGCTGTCTCCACCAGCAGTTGTCGGCCGATATCCTGTTCTGCTACAGGCTTGCCCTCCATGAACTTATCCAGTTTCTGAAGGTCCTTATTTGAGTAGAAGGCGATACACAGACCTTCGCCTCCGTCTCGGCCCGCGCGACCAGTCTCCTGATAGTAGCCCTCCAAAGATTTGGGAATGTCATAGTGGATCACGAAGCGCACATCGGGCTTGTCGATACCCATGCCAAAGGCAATGGTGGCCACAATCACGTCGATATTCTCCATCAGGAAGTCGTCTTGTGTCTGTGTCCTTGTGGCAGAGTCGAGGCCTGCGTGATAAGCTGCCGCCTTGATCTCGTTGGCCTGAAGCACAGCCGCCAGTTCCTCGACCTTCTTGCGCGACAGGCAGTAGATAATACCACTCTTGCCCGGATGCTGCTTGATGAACTTGATGATGTCCTTATCAACATCCTTCGTTTTCGGACGCACCTCATAATAGAGGTTCGGACGGTTGAATGAACTCTTGAACTCCTTGGCGTCGATGATGCCAAGGTTCTTCTTGATATCTGAGCGCACTTTGTCAGTGGCTGTGGCCGTCAGGGCGATGATGGGTGCTTTGCCGATCTCGTTGACGATAGGTCGGATACGACGGTATTCTGGTCGGAAGTCATGTCCCCACTCAGAGATACAATGGGCCTCGTCGACGGCATAGAAGGATATCTTCACCGTTTTCAGGAACTCGACATTGTCC
Source organism: Prevotella sp. (assembly GCA_017449495.1). Lineage (GTDB taxonomy): Bacteria > Bacteroidota > Bacteroidia > Bacteroidales > Bacteroidaceae > Prevotella. The sequence goes on from JAFTFO010000035.1 coordinate 53,609, forward strand.
TCCTTCGTCAGTGACTCTGGAGCGACGTATAGCAGTTTGGTGTGTCCAGAGAGAATGTCTGCCTTCACCTGATCGATGGCGGCTTTGTTCAGCGACGAGTTCAGATAGTGGGCCGTTCCCTCGTGTTCGCTCAAGTTTGTGATGACATCCACCTGATTCTTCATCAGGGCTATCAAGGGTGAGATGACAATGGCTGTTCCTTCCATCAGTAACGAGGGTAGTTGGTAGCACAGCGATTTTCCGCCACCTGTGGGCATGAGAACAAACGTGTCGTTACCATCCAACAGGTTTTGGATGATTTGTTCTTGGTCTCCCTTGAACTTGTCGAAACCAAAGTATTTCTTCAGGGCTTCAGTCAGATTTTTCTTTTCGCTCATATAGTTGTCATTAGGCTTTTTCCTTTACATACGTGACTGCGCCAGTTGCTCATTCACATACTCAGGCGTCACTGTAAATTTCTTTACTTTCTGTGAGGGTGTTGAGTACATGGCTTCCATCATGACGTTCTCTACGATTGAACGCAGTCCACGGGCGCCGAGCTTGAATTCTATGGCCTTGTCCACGATTACGTCAAGTGCCTCCTGTGTGAACTCCAGCTCTACACCATCCAACTCAAAGAGTTTCTTATATTGTTTTACAATCGAGTTCTTTGGCTCGGTCAGAATCTGTTGGAGTGCGGCCTTGTCAAGCGGGTTCAGATAGGTGAGCACGGGCAGACGTCCGATAATCTCCGGGATCATACCAAACGCCTTCAGATCCTGTGGCTGCACATATTTCATCAAGTCCTTCTTGTCGATCTTCAGCACGTTCTGGACAGAGTTATATCCCACCACATGGGTGTTCAGCCGTTGGGCAATCTTCCGCTCGATGCCGTCGAAGGCACCGCCACAGATGAACAGGATATTCCTTGTGTCCACATGGATATAATCCTGGTCAGGATGCTTGCGGCCTCCCTTGGGCGGCACATTTACGATGGTACCCTCTAATAATTTCAGTAGTCCCTGCTGCACGCCTTCACCACTGACGTCACGGGTGATGGAGGGATTGTCGGACTTCCGGGCAATCTTGTCGATCTCGTCGATGAACACGATACCTTGCTGGGCGCGCTCCACATTGTAGTCGGCCACTTGTAGTAGACGGGTGAGGATACTCTCCACGTCTTCGCCTACATAGCCAGCCTCTGTGAGTACTGTCGCGTCAACGATGGTAAAGGGCACGTCGAGCATCTTCGCAATGGTACGTGCCAGCAGTGTCTTGCCCGTACCTGTAGAGCCTACCATGATGATGTTGCTCTTCTCGATCTCCACCCCGTCCTTATCTGGTGCCTGTCCGAGTCGTTTATAGTGGTTGTACACCGCCACCGATAGATATCGCTTTGCCTCATCTTGCCCGATCACATATTCGTCGAGGTAGGCCTTTATCTCCTTCGGTTTCGGCGTCTTGCTCTGCTCCTGCTTGCCAGGGGTGGCCGTGTCGTTCAGTGATGGCATGTTCTCCAGCACGATCCGGTTAGCTTGCTGTGCACAGTCCTCACAGATATAACCGTTGAGGCCAGTAATCAGCAGTCTTACTTCCCTTTCGCTCCGTCCACAGAAGCTACATTCCTTTCTCAGTTTCGCCATATTCCTTATTGCTTCCTGCTCAGCACCATATCGATCATGCCGTAGGCCTTAGCCTCCTCGGCAGTCATCCAGTAGTTACGGTCCGAGTCGGCATACACCTTGTCATAAGGTGTGTGCGAGTGTTCTGATATGATGGTGTAGAGTTCCTTCTTGAATTTCAGGATCTCCTTGGCTTCAATCTCGATATCTGAAGCCTGTCCCTGTACGCCTCCGAGGGGCTGGTGGATCATCACACGGCTGTGGGGCAGTGCTGAGCGCTTACCCTCCTTGCCGGCCACGAGCAGCACGGCTCCCATTGAGGCGGCCATACCTGTGCAAATCGTCGCCACATCGCTGGAGATGAACTGCATCGTGTCATAGATGCCCAGTCCGGCAGTGACGCTGCCACCAGGCGAGTTGATGTAGATGCTAATGTCCTTGCCGGAATCCACGGAGTCGAGGTAGAGCAACTGGGCCTGCAACGTGTTGGCGGTATAGTCGTCAATCTGCGTGCCGAGGAAGATGATGCGATCCATCATCAGACGTGAAAAGACATCCATCTGCGTCACATTCAACTGGCGCTCTTCGAGGATATAGGGGTTCAGGTACTGGGCCTGAGCCTTCATCACTTCGTCAACGGTCAGCCCGTCCATTCCTAAATGCCGGACTGCATACTTTCTAAAATCGTTTCTATCGTTCATAATTCAATATCATTTTAATGGAAAAAGAGCGGTTACCGACCTTTTTCACTTGTGTTTGGGACACAAAGTTACATAAAAAAGTCGATAACCGCCCTAATTAAGTGGTTATTTTTTCCTAAAAATACTTATTTTTCTTGCATCATCTTGTTAAAGTCCTCCAAACTGACCTCTTTCTTCGTCAGTTTAACGACTGTTTTGAGCTTTTCAACGAGTTTCTGGTCGACAGCGCGATCCACGAAACCGTCGATGTTCTCGCGTTTCTTCAGCTGCTCAGCAGCATAGTTCTCCAGCACATCGTCAGGCACGTTTGACATGCCGTACTGGGCGAACTGCTGACGGATGGCATCCTTGGCAATGGCCTTCACGTCGGCATCCTCGACCTTGATCTCGTTGGCAGCGACGAGCTGCTCTTTGATCAGATGCCATTTCAGTTCCTTGATACTGCCCTCGAAGTTCTTTTCCACATAGTCAGCACCCTTGTCTTGGTTGTTCTGCAGCATCACGCGCTTCAGCAGAGCCTCAGGGAATGTCACCTCGCCCACCTTTTTCTCCATGTATGCACGCAGGTCGAGCAAGAACTTATAGTCGCTGTTGCTCTCGAGCTGAGGCTTGATGGTCTCTGCAATCTTCTCACGGAAGGCCTTCTCGTCCTTCACCGTTCCCTCACCGAACACGCGGTCAAACAGCTGTTGGTTCAGCTCTGCGGGCTGGAAGTGGCGGATCTCGTTGATCTGATAGCTGAAGTCGCTCTTCAGGTCCTTCACGTCGTCCTTCTGTACCTTCAGCAGGGCAGCTACCTCAGCATCGTTATCGGGGTATGCCTTCTTTGGGTTGAAGGTGATAATATCACCCTTCTTCGCACCGTCGAAGAGCTTGCGCTGCTTCTCTTCCTTGATATAGGCGGGCATAATCATCGCAGCCTCGTTGGAGAGACCGTCCTCTTTGGTGTTCCCCTTCTTGTCGAGTTCGCGCAGCTCGCCTGTCAACGTATCATTGCCGCTGAAGGTCTCTGCCTCCTTGAACTCACCGGCCTGAGAGCAGTACATCTGCACCTGGTCATCGACAAGTTTGTCGTCAACCTTGATGTCATAATAGGTGATCTTGTCCTTTGCTGTCAGCTCGGCCTTCATCTCAGGAGCTACGGCGATGTCGAACACGAACTCTAGGTCGCCCTCCTTCTCGAAGTCCTGCGGCTTCTGTTTCTCCTGATTCGGCAGGGGCTCACCTAGCATCTGTATCTTGTTCTCCTGGATATATCCATAGAGCTTTTCGCTGATCAGGCGGTTCACTTCCTCCACCTTCACGGCGGTTCCATACTGACGCTTGATCAGTCCCATTGGCACCTGTCCTGGACGGAAGCCAGGCACCTGGGCCTTCTTACGATAGTCTTTCAGTGTTTTCTCAACCTTCTCCTGATAGTCGGCAGGCTCAATGACCATAGTCATGATGCCATTGATTTTATCAGGGCAATCAAATGTAATTTTCATCTTTCTTTATACCTTATTATATTATATATTCAAATTTTGGGGTGCAAAGATACTACTTTTAATTAAGAATTGAGAATTAAGAATTAAGAATTAAATTAAATTAAGGTTTAAAGTTTTCCTGATTGAAACGAAGGCCCTTAATTAAACCCCTAAATAGTTCAACTATCCGTTTCTTCCTTTGCCTTGCGCTCCTCTTCCAGCTCCTGGAAGTCTTTCTTGCGCAAAACGAATGAATTGGTGAGGTATTTTTCGCGTACCACCTTGTTCTCAGCCAGTTCCTCGGGCGAACCCTGGAAGAGGATGCGTCCCTCGAAGAGCAGATAGGCGCGGTCGGTGATGGTCAGTGTCTCGTCCACGTTATGGTCTGTAATCAGGATGCCGATATTCCTGTACTTCAACTTCCATACAATCTGCTGGATGTCCTCCACGGCAATGGGGTCGACACCAGCGAAAGGCTCGTCGAGCATGATGAACTTCGGCTCGATGGCCAGACAACGGGCAATCTCCGTTCTGCGTCGCTCACCACCCGAGAGCTGGTCGCCCTTGTTCTTGCGCACTTTACCCAGACGGAACTCCTTGATCAGTTCCTCGAGTTTTTCCAACTGGTAGTCGCGTGGCTTACCCGTCATCTCGAGCACCGAGAGAATATTGTCTTCGACGCTCATCTTACGGAACACGCTCGCCTCCTGCGCCAGATAGCCGATCCCGGCACGGGCACGCTTGTAGACAGGATATTTCGTCACTTCCTCGTCGCCCAGATAGATATGACCGCCGTTGGGTACGATCAGACCTGTGGTCATATAGAACGAAGTGGTCTTGCCGGCACCGTTGGGACCCAAAAGTCCCACGATCTCACCCTGCTTCACATCGAAACTCACGTCGTTCACTACGGTACGCTTACCATACCGCTTCACCAGACCCTCCGTCCGTAATACCAGTCGTTCTTGTTGCTGACTTTCTTCCATTTCGACCGCAAAGTTACGCATTTTCAATGAAAAGTCATGTGCTTTAACTCCCTTTAACTCCTTTAATTTCTTCAACTCTCTAAAAATGTTGTACCTTTGCATCGACTTTAGAAGAATTTGATGAAGAAACTATTGTTTTTGACAACCTTGGCGCTGTTATGCTCCTGCCACAAGGACGATGACGAGAAGACGCCACAGACGCGGACTGTGCTCATCTACATGTCGGCAGAAAACACGCTGTCGTCTATTTCGGAGAGTGACCTACAGGAGATTCGCGATGGCTCTATGTCGCTGACGGAAGACGACTATCTGTTAGTATACTACGACCGTGCTAGACGGGACGAGATGCCTTGGCTGGCTCGCATTGTGAACGGAGACCTGAGGGATTCTGTCTCGATTGTTGACATGCAGATCAGCGACAAGGATGACTATGCCAGCGACCCGCATGTGTTCGAAAAGGTACTGAGCTATGCTTACAGTCATTATCCTGCTACGGCTGGTTACGGACTGACGTTCTGGGGGCATGCCTCTGGCTGGCTGAAGGCTGATTCCATCGCATACACCAGAGCCTATGGCATCGACAACGGCGTGAACAGTACCAACCAAGATATGGGTTACTGGATGAACATTCCAACGTTGCGACGTGTGCTGGAGAAACAGCCCCACCTGGAGTTCATACTGGGCGACTGCTGTAACTTCATGTGCCTTGAGACGGTCTATGAGCTGCGGAAGGTGACGGACTATGTCGTGGGCTCCCCAGCTGAGATCCCCGATTGGGGTGCTCCCTACGACAAGATCGTGCCTGAGATGTTCAAACGACAGGACGCAGCGAAGGGTATTTTGACTAAATATGCTGATGCCTATAAGAACTATTTGCCGTTGTCATTGGCAAAAACGAGTGAGATGGACGCGCTGGCAGAGGCTACACGTACTGTGCTGGAGGCCATCTACGGCCGGCAAGAAACGGACTATCCCGATATGACGGGGTTGATTTATTATTATAATGAGAGCTCGAGGTCGAAGTTCTTGCCTCAGTACAATATTTTTTACGATGCGGGCGACTTTGTGAAAAAGTATGCCACGGCAACGGAGTATGCCCAGTGGAAAGAGGCGTTCGACCGTGTGGTCACCGACAAGGTGTTTTCCAAGACTTGGACTACAAACAAGACCTGGAATAGCCACTATACAGCCTTTGATATGACGGAGGAGAAATATCATGGTGTGTCTATGTTCGTGCCGCAAGAGGCGCTGGGGTACTATGGACGGTACAATGAGGACATCAAGATGATGGAGTGGTATTGGAGAATTAACAACTAAGAGTTAATAGAAGCGTGATCATTACAAAATATCTGGCCATTCTGGGCCGCTATCTGATGCTTATGGGGCGCGTGTTCTCCGTGCCTGAACGGATGCGCATGTTCTTCAAACAATATGTGAAGGAGATGGCGCAGTTGGGTGTGAACTCCATCGGTATCGTGCTGCTCATCTCGTTCTTCATCGGTGCTGTGATCTGTATCCAGATGAAACTGAACATCCAGAGTCCGTGGATGCCCCGCTGGGTGAGTGGCTATACGACGCGTGAAATTCTGCTGCTGGAATTCTCGAGCTCGATCATGTGTCTGATCTTGGCTGGCAAGGTGGGATCGAACATCGCCTCGGAGATAGGTACGATGCGTGTCACCCAACAGATCGACGCCTTGGAGATTATGGGCGTGAATTCGGCCTGCTACCTCATTCTGCCAAAGATTATGGGTATGCTGACGATCATGCCGTTCCTCGTGATCTTCTCTTCGGCAACGGGTATCATGGGCGCTTATGCCACAGCCTATGTCGGCCATGTGCTACCCCCCGACGACTTGACGCTCGGCCTGCAGCATGCGTTTAACCCCTGGTTCATGTGGATGTCGATCATCAAGAGCCAGTTCTTTGCCTTTATTATATCGAGTGTGCCTGCCTTTTGTGGCTATACCGTTGAGGGCGGATCGGTTAATGTGGGCAAGGCATCGACAGATGCCGTCGTGTCATCGAGTGTGCTTATCCTCTTCAGTGATGTGTTCCTAACCCAGTTACTGTCATGATAGAAGTCAAGAACCTGTATAAGAGTTTTGAGGACAAAGAGGTGCTGGTGGATATCAGTACGACCTTTGAGGACGGTAAGACGAACCTGATTATCGGCCAGAGCGGATCGGGTAAGACGGTGCTGATGAAGAACCTCGTGGGACTACTCGACCCGACGAGTGGACAGGTACTCTACGACGGGCGTGACTTCGTACAGATGTCGAAGCATGAGAAGGTGAGGATGCGCCGCGAGATGGGCATGATCTTTCAGAGTGCAGCTCTCTTTGACTCGCTGACGGTGCTGGAGAATGTGATGTTCCCCCTCGACATGTTCTCGACAATGAACCTACGGGAGCGTACGAAACGGGCGATGGACTGTCTGGATCGTGTAAACCTTGTGGGGGCTGAGGAGAAGTTCCCAGGCGAGATATCGGGTGGTATGCAGAAGCGTGTCGCCATCGCCAGAGCCATTGCACTGAATCCCAAATATCTTTTCTGCGACGAGCCCAACTCGGGTCTTGATCCCAAGACATCGCTCGTCATCGACGACTTGTTGCAGGGCATCACGCGAGAGTTTAATATTACCACCATCATCAATACTCATGACATGAACTCCGTCATGGGTATCGGTGAGAATATCATCTTCATCTATGAAGGCCACAAGGAGTGGCAGGGTGTGAGTAGTGAGATATTACATTCGCCGAACACCCGACTGACAGATTTTATTTTTGCCAGCGATTTGCTGAAGAACATGCGTCAGTTGGTGATAGAGAAGGAAAACACCAGTCTATAGGTTCTTCATCACATTGAAGCCGTAGTCGAGCAGAATGGCAGACTCCGTAAAGCGTGACCGCATTGAGCGGCTGTTGAGCAGTACGCAGTACAGTGTCTTGCCGTCGCGGGTGGCAACGGAGGCGAGGCAGTTACCCGCTTGTCGGGTATAACCAGTCTTAATGCCAAAACACCCTTCATAGGTTCTGAGTAGAACGTTGGTGTTTTGGCAGTCCATGTGGCGCCCGTCGGTCATGGGGACTTTCCTTTCGGGAGTACCTACGATGTCTGCAAACAGACTGTCGTGCATCGCATACCGGGCCAATCGTACTATATCACTCGCCGTGCTGTAGTTGTCGGGGGCAGGCATGCCGTTGGGGTTGGCGAAGTGAGTGTTCTCCATGCCGAGGTAGGCCGCCTTCTCATTCATCATCTCACAGAACTGGATGGTATCGCCCCCGATGTGCTTTGCTAAGGCGTAGGCTGCGTCATTATCACTCTGGAGCATCATCTCATAGAGAAGATCGCCCAGCAGATAGCTTTCGCCCAGGCGGACTCTGGAGTCACGACAGACGAAAACATCGTCTGTGATGCTGATGGTATCTGACAGATTGCCATTCTCGATGGCCAGCAGACAAGTCATCATCTTTGTAAGTGAAGCCATGAAGCGTGGCTCGTTGGCGTATTTCTGGCTGATGACGCAGCCAGTGGCATCGTCGATAAGCATCCATGCATCGGCAGAGAGCGTACGAAGCGGCTCTTTGTCTACAGTCGTATCGGAGTTAAGAATGGTGAGAAGCATAGTACTGTCGATGTCGCTGATGTGTTCGAGGCGTATCTGCTCAGGGGTGAGGGCAATGCGGGTGCCCGTCGAATCACTCCAGTGGCAGGATACGACGACGAGTAGGAGGGTCAGAAGACAACTCCAATGGAAAAGAGACTTTTGTGTCATATTCATCATATTTTCGCTACAAAATTAGTGAAAAAGTTGCAAATATCACTGATATTATGTACTTTTGCAACATTGTTTAAGAAATGCAGAAAGTGAAGAACAGCGAATTGCTGCTTTCCTACATCAGGGAAGGGCGTACGATGACGCAGCGCGAGAAGTTGTGGCTCATCGTCAGTTTGAGTATTCCCTCCATTCTGGCACAGATATCGGCTACAGTGATGTTCTTTATCGACGCCTCAATGGTGGGGCATCTGGGTGCGAAGGCCTCAGCGGCCATCGGACTGGTAGAGACGTCGGGCTGGCTGATGGGGGGATTAGGCTCTGCTGCGAACATGGGGTTCTCTGTACAGGTGGCCCACTTCATTGGTGCCAACGACATGGAGGCGGCCCGGCGGGTGCTGCGCCAGTCGATCGTATGCTGTTCCGTCTGGGCGCTTATCATCACCATCGTATCGCTTTGCGTCGCCCCCTCCCTGCCATACTGGTTGGGGGGTAGCGAAGAGATTGCCCATGATGCCTCGCTCTATTTCGCTATCTTCGGCGTGAGTGGCATCTTCTTCCAGATGGAGGGGCTGGCGGGCTCGATGTTGAAGTGCTCTGGCAACATGAAGATCCCTTCCCTCCTCAATATTGGCATGTGTGTGATGGACGTGATTTTCAACTACCTATTTATATATATACTCGGACTGGGTGTGATGGGAGCCGCCATAGGAACGGGTCTTGCCATGCTGGTAACGGCCTGTCTGATGATGTACTTCCTGATTGTGAGGTCGAAGATGCTCTCGCTGGTGGGGCGTCCTGGCTCGTTCAAACCAAAGTCGGACACCATTCTCACGGCCTTTAAGATAGGCGCGCCGATGGGACTACAGCATCTGTTGATGGGGTCAGCACAAATCGTCAGCACCTTGATTGTCGCCCCTTTAGGTACCATCGCCATCGCTGCCCACTCGCTGGCCATTACCGTCGAGAGCCTGTGCTACATGCCGGGCTATGGCATTGCTGAGGCTGCCACCACCCTTGTAGGACAGGGTATCGGGGCAGGACAAAGGCTACTGACACGGTCGTTTGCCCGTATGTCCGTTGGGCTGGGCATAGGCGTGATGACGATGATGGGTGTGCTGATGTGGATATTCGCTCCAGAGCTGATGGCCCTAATGTCGCCCGTCGAGGAGGTAATTGACCTGGGTACGCAGGTGCTCCGTATCGAAGCTTGGGCAGAACCAATGTTTGCTGCGGCTATCGTCTGCAATGGTGTGTTTATCGGTGCTGGTGACACTCTCATCCCTGCCGTCATGAGTCTCTGTTCGATGTGGTTTGTCCGCTTGACACTCGCTGCCTCCTTGGCACCTAAGTTCGGCCTGAAGGGTGTCTGGACAGCTATGGCCATCGAACTAATCTTCCGTGGCAGCATCTTCCTGATGAGGCTCTTCAAGGGCAGTTGGGCTGAGAAACTGAAGATAAAGGGATAAAAAAAGCCGCTCAAGGGTCATCAACGACTCAAGGGCGGCACCAACAATCTATGAATAACTAAAAACCTTTTCTAAGAAAAACGGAGTGTCACCACTGCGTCTGTTATCCTTACTTGCAATCTTCTTCCTAACGCCTTAGAAATACCTATTGCCAATCAAAAATTATAAACCTAAAACCTAAATCTAACTAACAATTAACTCTAACTAACTATAACTAAACTAAAACTTATTTCAATCTTTTACCTTACTAATACCTCTGTATTGTATCTTTGAAGATCTTTTTGTCTTTTGACACTGCAAAGGTACGACGATTTCCAGAAAGGCGCAATATTTTTATTCCTTTTTTATTCAAAAAGGAGCTTTCTTTTGATATAAGTCAATCGATTGTGTGCGAACACATGTTGTTTGTGTGCGAAAACAACACACTTTAACACTTAAAGTGCCTCAGCCACTTTATTGGTCAGATCGACAAACTCTGGGATGGAGAGTTGCTCTGGTCGACGGGTGAGGAGAGAGGCATGGGTTTCGAAGAAAGGAGACTCCTGTGGCAGGAGTTGGCGGAGGGAGACGCGCAGCATCTTACGGCGCTGGCCAAAGACGGTCTTCACCACACGACGGAAGAGTTGTTCGTCGCAGCCAAGGTCAGTGACGTCGTTGCGGGCCATGCGGATGACGGCACTCTGCACCTTTGGGGGAGGGTTGAAGACACCAGGTTCGACGGTGAAGAGATAGTCGACGTGATACCAGGCCTGAATCAGAACGGAGAGGATGCCATACTGCTTGTTGCCAGGCTGTGAGGCCATCCGCAGGGCTACCTCGTGCTGGATCATGCCCGTGCAGCAGGGAATCAGGTCCTTGTTGTCGAGCATCTTGAAGAAGATCTGTGAGGAGATGTCGTAGGGATAGTTGCCTGTCAGCACGAAAGGCTGTCCGTCGAAAACCTCATGGAGGTCCATCCTCAGGAAGTCGCCACCTATTATATTATTATATAGACGAGGAAACTGTGCCTGAAGGTATGCCACCGACTCACGGTCGATCTCCACGACCTTCAGCGGACGAGGCTTCTCCACCAGATACTGCGTCATCACTCCCATGCCGGGCCCCACTTCGAGTACGGGCAACTCGGCAAAAGGCTCGTCAACGGTATCGGCTATTCTCTTGGCAATGCTCAGGTCAGTCAGGAAGTGCTGGCCGAGATTTTTCTTTGGTCTTACTTGTTTCATGGCCCCAAAGTTACGAAAAATATACCACATTCATCAAAAAAAGTCACTATTTTAGATAAAATGGAGAAAAAAAAGCCAGAAAGTGTATTCGAATCAAATTTATTTTATATATTTGCAAAGAAAAACGCCTCTAAGAAATTGAAAAAACTAGAAATATGCGAAGACTGCTTATCACATTATCTATTATTGCCGGTGCTGTCTTGTCTGTCAGTGCCCAGAAAGACACTATCGTAGAGCGCAAGTTAGTCTATGCGTCGCGACCGTTTTTCGTGCCCCATTGGTATATCAAAGCCCAAGGAGGAGCTGCTTATGACGTCGGTGAGGCGATATTCTCACAGTTATTATCACCCGCCATTCAACTCGTCGCAGGCTATCAGTTTGATGAACTTTGGGGTCTGAGAGGAAGCCTAAGTGGAATATGGGCTAAAAACCGCTATGCGTACCCCGAGGCGAAATACAAATGGAACTTCATCCAGCCTTCCTTAGAAGCAGAGGTAGAACTTCTGCCCCTGTTTTTGGGTAGGAATCCAGAAAGAGTGGCAAGTCTTTTTGCTTTTGCAGGATTGGGGGTAGCCTACTCTTTCAACAATGACGAAGCTGTGGAAGCCGACAAACGCTATGGCATCGATTTCAAGAAACTTTGGACGGGCCAACGTTGGAATCCCGTCGCCAAATTCGGTCTTGGCGCAGACTATAAAGTGACGGAAAATCTGTCTTTTGGTGCAGAGGTGAACGTCAATATGCTTCCTGACCATTTCAATTCGAAGCTAGGGCGTAACGACAATCGTGACTGGCATTTCAATGCTCTTATCAGTCTGAAGTATTCCATTGGCAAAAGCCATGGACGGACAGAGGATGTCTACGAAGAGATATATCATCTGCCTATGCCAGAGCCCGTCAAACAAGAAGAGTTCGTGGATGTCCCTGTGGAGAAGATTTCCTTCAATGTTAATATTCACTTCCTTATCAACCAAAGTGTCATCCGTTCTAACCAAATACCCAAATTGTCGCGTCTGCTTCAGTATCTAAGAGAGCATCCGAAGGCCTTTATACGCCTTTCCGGCTATGCAGACAAAGAAACGGGAACGCCGCTAATTAACATGCGACTCTCGAGGGAACGTGCTCAAGTGGTGTCACAATATCTACAGGATGCAGGCATTCAGGAGTGGCGTATCCGGCGCTTCGCTAAGGGCGATAAGGTTCAGCCTTTCGACATCCCTGAAGACAACCGCGTATGTATCTGCTATGTCTATGATCCGGACAACCCTGTCCCACAAGCATTTGATTATTAATATAAATGATATATAGCATATGAAAGCAATCAAATCAATTCTGCTGACGGCCATTCTTACACTAATGGCACCAGCATTCACAGCCTGTACAGACTATCAGGACGAAATTGACGCCCTTGACTATCGTATCACAGTCTTGGAGAATCTGGTCAATCAAATGAATCTCGACTTGGAATCTATGCAGACTATCGTTGAAGTCATGGAGACAAATGATTACATCACCAATGTAACAGAGAATAGTGAAGGTTATATCATCACCTTCAACAAAGCAGGTGCCATCGTGATTAAAGACGGCACAGATGGGCGTGACGGCAGGGACGGCACAGACGCTCAGACACCAAACATCTCTGTCAAACAAGGTGAAGATGGGCTATGGTACTGGGCTCTTAATGGGGAATGGATTACCAATACCAACGGGGAGAAGATCCGTGCTAATGGCAAAGACGGTAAGGACGGCCGGGACGGTAAGGATGGCAAAGACGCTGTTTCGCCTCAGGTACGCATCAATGAAGAGACGAGTGTCTGGGAGATATCCGTTGACGGAGGTGTGTCTTGGATGACGACGGGAACATCTGCCACCGGCAAAGATGGCAAAGACGGAGCTGACGGTAAAGATGGCAAGGACGGTAAGGACGGAGCTGATGGTAAGGACGGAGCCAACGGTAAAGACGGTGCTGACGGTAAAAACGGCAACCAGTTCTTTTCGTCTATCAATTATGAGGTCAACGAAGAAGGTGAGTTCATGGTTATTGTCACCAAATCAGGGCAGACCTTTAGAATACCTATTTACAAGAACTCCTAAACACCACGACAATGAATACTGTCACTAAAAGCATTACTGTGTCGCTCATACTTCTAACAAGCGTGATGGTGACATCATGTAATGACTATAACTATACCGAACAGTTGCAAAACCTTGGTCGGCGTGTGGAAGTCTTAGAAGAGACGCTGAGCGACTACAACGCAGACCTGAGTGCTCTTCAAGTCATCGTCAACACGTTAGAGACACAAGGCTATATCACCCACATTACGAACCATAATGACGGCAGCTATACCTTGACGTTTAATACAAATGAGACTATAACCATCCGTGATGGCAAACAAGGTCGTGATGGACAAGACGGACGCGATGGGCAGGTATTAGATTTTATGATCAGTGTTGCAAAAGACGCTGACGGTATCTGGTATTGGACTATGAACGGCGAGTGGATGCTTGACGCAGAAGGCAACAAGTTCCCCGCATCAGCTACTGACGGCAAGGACGGGCGAGATGGCAAGGACGGGCACGACGGACAGAATAATCCTGACAACCCTGCTATCATTCCACAGGTTCGCATCAATGAGGATACCCGTCTCTGGGAGATATCCACAGATGGTGGTAAGACTTGGCAAAACACAGGCGTTTCTGCTGACGGAAAGGATGGCATAAATGGTCAGAATGGCAAGGATGGCAAAGATGGTAAGGATGGAGTAGATGGATCTGACGGCAAAGATGGTAAGGACGGTGCGGACGGTCTTGATGATATCTTTGAGACAATCGTAGAATCGGAAGATGGAAAATCTATTACGATTACCCTTACAGACGGTCAAGCCTTCACGGTTCCCATCATTAACTAAGGTACCAATAGAATAAAAAGCAGGCTGGATTCACATCCAGCCCGCCTTCGTCTATGCTTTCTTTCTCTTTTTTACTTTCTACTTAAGTCCTAAATTCATGTCGTTGTTCACCTTAACGGCCTCGGCAATACATACTGCAACAACGAATGTTACCATAAATCCTAATACCATAATCTTTTCCTTTCTCAAATCTTTAAATGTTATCCTGTTTGTCTTAACGACGGTGCAAAGGTACGGCTGTTTGCGTACACAGCCAAGAAAAAGGCCGAGAAAGGGCAAAAAAGGGAGGTTTCATTGACACGTATCAATTAAAAAGTTTGGTTATTAGCCCAATTTGAATAGCTTTCTCATGCTCAAGAATACAAAATATATTTGATTTCTTTTCGCCATATGGAAATTTTGCACTATCTTTGCACCATGGAAATGAAGACCATTCTCACCAATGCCGCTAAGATCATCTTCCCTATCTTGCTGGGAGGTGCCATCCTCTATTGGATGTACAGAGGCGAGGATTTCGACCGTATCCGTCAGGTGATGATGGAGGAGATGGACTGGACGTGGATGCTGCTCTCGTTTCCTTTCGGCATTCTGGCCCAGATGTTCCGTGGTTGGAGATGGAAGCAGACGCTGGAACCGCTCGGCGAAACCCCGCGCACCTCGACGACCATCAACGCCATCTTCATCAGTTACGCCGCCAGTCTGGTAATTCCCCGTATCGGTGAGTTCTCCCGTTGCGCCGTGCTGAAGCGCTATGAGGGCATCTCCTTCACCAAGGCATTAGGCACAGTGGTGACGGAGCGGGCCGTCGACACCCTGATCGTGATGCTCTACTCGGGCCTGATTCTGTTGTTGGCCATGAGCACCTTTGGTACCTTCTTCCAGAAGACGGGCACCTCGCTCGACCATATCCTGAGCGGCTTCTCGTTGACGGGATGGCTCGTGACAGCCGTCTGCGCCGTCGCCGTGCTTATCTTGCTGCACCTGTTGCTGAAGAACTTCTCTATATATAATAAGGTGAAGATGACGTTGAGTGGCATTTGGGAGGGCGTGCTCTCGCTGAAGGGTGTCAGGAACCTGCCGCTCTATCTGTTTTTCTCCATCGGCATCTGGGTGTGCTACTTCCTGCACTACTACCTTACGTTCTTCTGCTTCGACTTCACGGTGCACTTGGGCATCGGCTGTGCGTTGGTATCATTCGTGGTGGCCAACTTTGCCGTCATCGTACCTACGCCTAACGGTGCAGGCCCCTGGCACTTCGCCATCAAGACGATGCTCATCCTCTATGGTGTCGTTGACGAGCAGGCCCTCTGGTTCGTACTCATCGTGCACACCGTCCAGACGATGCTCGTCATTGCCCTCGGCATCTATGCCTGGGCCGCACTCTCATTTACGAAACGTAACAATCCTAAGATACAAAACTATGAGTGAAATTAAGAATCTGAACCCAGCGTGCATCTGGAAGAACTTCTATGCACTGACACAAGTTCCACGTCCCAGCGGACATCTGGAAAAAGTACAGCAATTCCTGCTCGACTTCGCTAAGGCAGCAGGTGTCGAGGCCTTCAAGGATCCCGCCGACAACATCGTGATGCGCAAGCCGGCCTCCCCAGGAATGGAGGGCAAGAAGGGCGTCATCCTACAGGCCCACATGGACATGGTGCCCCAGAAGACGCCAGAGTCGACCCACAACTTCGAGACCGATCCCATTCAGCCTTGGATCGACGGCGAGTGGGTGAAGGCCAAGGGTACGACCCTCGGAGCCGACAACGGCCTCGGCGTAGCAGCCATCATGGCCGTGATGGAGGACAAGACGCTGAAGCACGGCCCCATCGAAGCCCTGATTACTGCCGACGAAGAGACGGGTATGTTTGGTGCCAACGCCCTGCCCGCAGGCGAACTCAACGGCGACATCCTGATGAACCTCGACTCTGAAACCTGGGGCAAGTTCGTGATTGGCTCTGCCGGAGGCATCGACGTGACTGCCACCCTCGACTATCAGGAGGCTGAGACCGACCCCGAAGATGCTGCCGTGAAGGTGACGGTAAAAGGTCTGCGTGGCGGACACTCTGGTCTGGAGATCCACGAAGGTCGTGGCAATGCTAACAAACTGCTTGTCCGTCTGGTGCGTGAGGCCATTGAGGAACTCGACGCCCGTCTGGCCTGCTGGCAGGGTGGTAATATGCGTAACGCCATCCCCTTCAAGGCCGAGGCCGTGTTGACGCTGCCGAAGGAGAACGTCGAAGCCCTGAAGGAACTCGCTCAGGACTGGCTCGAGGACTTCACCGACGAGTACAAAGGCATCGAGAGCGGTATCGAAGTTATCTGCGAAGACGTGGAGACACCCGCCAAGGAGGTGCCCGTTGAGATTCAGGACAACCTCATCAATGCCATCTACGGCTGCCACGACGGCGTGATTCGCATGATCCCCTCGTACCCCAGCGTCGTAGAGACATCCTCGAACCTCGCCATCATCAACATCGGTGGCGGCAAGGCCTCGCTGCAGATCCTGGCCCGCAGTAGCCGTGAGGATATGAAGGACTACATCGTGAAGACCCTCGAGAGTTGTTTCAACATGGCAGGCATGAAGGTGGAGACCGCTGGCTCGTATGGCGGCTGGGACCCCAACCCCGAGTCCCCCATCCTGCACCTGTTGCTGAAGGAGTACAAGGAACTGTTCGGACAGGACGGCATCATCCAGGTAGACCATGCAGGTCTGGAGTGTTCGATTATCCTCGGCAAGTATCCACATCTCGATGTTGTCAGCCTCGGCCCCACGATGAAGTCACCCCACACCACCACGGAGCGCGCCCTCATCGCCACCGTCGAACCCTTCTGGCAACTACTGAAGAAGACGTTGGAAGACATTCCTGAGAAATAAGCTGATAGGAGGCGTCCGAGTAAGGGATGCCTCCTATTTTTTTTTGGATTATTTCAAGTCCAAGAGGTTAACTTTTCCACTTCTCAATTGTACTATTAAAAAAGGAAATGCAAGACGAACGACTCATCGAAACACTATTTCGCCGGCACTATGAGCGGATGCTGCTAACGGCACGGACGCTACTCCGCGATCCAGAAGAAGCCCGTGATGTGGTGAGCGATGTGTTTGCTGAACTGATAGAGAGTGACCGCCGCCTGGATCCGGAACGGACGGAGAGTTATCTGCTGGTCAGTGTGCGCAACAAATGTCTGAATCTGGTAAAGCACAAGATGATGGCTGAACGTGTCGAAGAGTTGCTGCCTCGCGACAGCATCGATGACGGTTATACAGAACTGCCATTGGACGACATCCTTCACTACATCAAGCACAACCTGACTCCACGTAACCGCGAAGTGATGCTCCGCCGATACGATGAGAACCAGAAGTATGAGGAGATCGCCGATGGCCTCGGCATCAGCCGCATCGCCGTCTATAAGCACATTACCCAATCATTAACGAAACTCAAAAAGCATTTTGTATGGAAAAGTTAAGAAAACTGACGCAGATGACTGAACACCCTGAGCTGTATAGCGACGAAGAGTGGCAGGAGATATTCGATGGAGAGACCGTCAGCGACGAGCAGGTTGAAGCAGAATGGGAGCGCTTTGAGCAACAGCACTTCTCCCAACATAACCGCCAATGGCTGAAGATTGCGGCCTCGTTCATTGGCGTGCTGATACTCTCTGGCGTCGCATTGGCGGCTATACACCTCGCCAGCAGTCACCACGATGATGACAATAGTACGATGCCGGCCACTACCATCAGTACTCAAGGTGTTGGCGAAGCACAACCTGAGATGGGAGAGAGGCCCCACACGGTAGTCTTTGAGAATGCCGAACTACAGCAGATCGTCGACAGTCTCACCTATTATTATAATATAAAGCCAGTCTACCGCTACGATGCCCCCCGTCACCTACGGTTGTACTACGAGTGGGATCAGCGCAACAGCATCGACGACATCGCCAGTCAGATCAGTCAGTTCGACCGCGTCAGCATCAGCCTGAAGGGTGATAGTATCATCATTGAGTAAAGGAGGTCTGTCAATCATGAAGAGAATGATGATTCTGCTGCTGTTCTGCACGATAGTACAGGCAGCAAACTCTCAGCGCGTGTCTCGTAACTATAAGGACAAGTCGATGTCCAAAGTACTCATGGACCTGCGTCGCAGTACCAAGCACTACAAAATTGCCTTTATTCACAACGAACTGGAGGACTACACCGTGACGAAGCAATTTGACGGACTGACTATCCCCGAGGCTATCAAAGAGTGCATCGGTTATTATCCCATCGCGATGAAGAACGTGGGTGACAGTCTCATCTTCGTTGAAGCCATGCTGAAAGTGGAAGGCAAACTCATTGGGCGGCTTGTCGACACGAAGAAACGCCCCGTGGTCTATGCCAATATCGCACTGCTGAATATCAGCGACTCCGCTATCGTCAGCAGCGGTGTGAGCAATGAGAACGGCGACTTCGTGATACCTACGACAGAACGCCAGTTACGCATCCGCATCAGTTGTATAGGCTATCAGACCCAAATACTGAACTGCGAGACGGGTGATATTGGCACCATCGTCATGCATGAGACCACCGAGCATATCGACGAGGTAGTGGTAGAAGGCAATCTGCACACGGCCAAACAGGATAAGGATGTCTACATACCCAACCAGCGTCAGCGCAACGCTGCCAATGGAGGTATCAGCCTGTTGGAGAATCTGATGATCCCACAATTGGATGTCAATCGTATGACAGGCAAGGTGAAAAGCCTGACGAACAGAAGTATCACCTTCGCCATCGACGAGCGTGTGGTGGACAAAGAGGAGATTGAACAGATTCGACCCAAAGATGTGCTTCGCGTGGAATATATCGACATGCCGTCA
Source organism: Prevotella sp. (assembly GCA_017449495.1). Classification (GTDB taxonomy): domain Bacteria; phylum Bacteroidota; class Bacteroidia; order Bacteroidales; family Bacteroidaceae; genus Prevotella. The sequence continues at coordinate 72,599 of JAFTFO010000035.1, forward strand.
GGCAAGTTTGCCGACAAGGAAATAGTCATCAACTTCGTCATGCGCCACTACGACTATGGCGGCTACGTGGAAGCAAAGAATCACAGCCGCTTCTTGCATGTTCTGGGCGAGAACAGCATCCAGGCCAGCCTCGACCACAAGAAGATGAACTACACGCTGCTGGTGGGTAACGGCTACAAGAACGAACGTGGAGCCACAGAAGAGAAGGAAGAAGACCTGCTGACAGATAAGCGATTCCACAAATCGACCACCAGCGAGTATGACCATATCAAGGAATGGCGCAACTATGGTGTATTCCGTACTCGATATCGCACAGAGAAGTTGTCCGTGACAGGCGAGGTTGGCATTACGCAGCAAAGGACACCTGAATACGGCTACACAGAAGACCTGACCTACAGCGGTGACATCACAGCCAAGAATACGGCCAAGAGTACGACTGGCGAAAAAAGCACGACGACATACGCTGAGACATCGATAGACTGGAATATCACCGACAGGCAACGGCTTTTCTATGACGCCAGTATCTCCATTGGACGTAACTATTACGACAACACCTATCTTGAGAGCGACGGCTACGACATCATTTCGCATACCAAAGAGAATACCTTTGGCATATTTGGCACCATAGGCTACGTGAACAACCTCAACCCGAGAAACAGCCTTTCCTTGCGTGTCATGGAATTCTATCGCCATTACGACGACGAATATCGGGGCACCCTGCCTGCAGACAAGAACACCAGTCAGTCGGAGACCATCGTATGGCCCGTCTATACCTATAAGCCCAATCAGAAGTGGATGTTCAACTTCCGCCCGTTAGGCTTCAGCGTAGCCTACTGGAAAACCCAGACCAACAGCGAGACTTATCTTTCCTCAAGGGGAGCCGTTACCATGAAGTATCTGATAGACAAGCACAATAGTCTGGAATACGGCATCTATGTAGGCAACAGTAATCCGAATGCCGCCGCGAGAAGCGAGGTGGAGCAGATTGTCAACCGCTATGAGGTTGTCAGGGGAAATCCTGAATTGAAAAAGACGATTTTCAGTACAAACTATATAGACTATAGCCTGACACAAAGAAACTGGCAACTGATGGCACATCTGGAATACGAACGGTTGGATAACATGACGGTTGACACATATACCCCAGAAGGAGAAAGGCTGGTCCACTCCTTCGGCAACGATGGCTGCCTGCATAACCTGAGTCTGAATATCCAGCAGACGCTGTTTCTCCTGAACAGGAACCTTCAACTGAAAGGCGGCATTAATCTGGAGCGCAACATTCTGGCCACAAAAGAAGGAGCCACCCTGAGCCACATCGATTGTAACCTGAAGGCCATCTATCATATCGGCAACTTCTCACTGAACGGCTATTATCAGACGCCGCAGAAAAAACTCTTCGAAAACTTCAGCAAATCAGCAGCCGACTATGGCATCAGCGCCGCATACGGCAATAAAGGCTTTTATGCAGAAATAGGTGCCCGACGGATGTTCCTGCAAGACAAGGCCCGCCAGTCCTACTTTGACCACGACTACTATCATTACGACATCAAGAATCTGCGCGATGCCAACGGTCCCTGGCTCTACCTGCGCCTTTCCTATTCGATAGACTATGGTCGCAAGAGCAGCCGTCAGGACATAGAGGCTGGCAGCACAGGGGGATCTGCCATCCTGCACAAATAGCACCACTCTCCTAAAAAATCCGCAGATTACTTGCATCTGCGGATTTTTTTAATTATCTTTGCACCCTCATCTACCAAATTAGTAACATAATACAAACGACAACGAAAAAATACTGATTCTTATGGCACAGGGACTGACAATCAATTTCACCGTACACGCCAATCCGCTGAAGAATGAGGATGGCGAGACCACCTATCAGGTACGACAGGACACGCGAGGGTCGCTCAGCACGAAGGGGCTCAAAGACTATATGAAGACTTTCCACATCCTGCCGACTGTGGAACTGGGCGGCGTCATCGAAGAACTTGGCGAACTGCTGGCCGAGAAGATGGTGGGAAACGCGAAAGTCCACCTGGAGGGACTCGGCGTATTCTCGCTGACCTTAGGGCTGAAGCCCGAGGTCGACGAGGAGGGCAAGAAGCACAAAAGGGTGGTGACTGCCCCAGAGAAGATCACGGGCAACGATGTGGAGATAACGGGTGTCAGCTTCGTGCCCGACAAGGAGTTCATGGACAAGATCAGAAGCAGGCATCCCCACTTCTCGCAGACAGGCGGCAAAGGCGCCGTAGGCCATTCACTTGGCTACACGGAGGAGCAGATGAAAACATTCCTGACAGGCTATCTCAACGAAAACGGCTACATCAACCGTCGCATGCTGCGCTTCTGTACCCATGTCACGAGATACATGGCCGCCCAATGGCTCACTAAGCTCTCCAGCGGCGACAACCCCCTGCTGATAGAGGACAACCGCATGGGAAGCCTCTACTACACGCTGAATCCCGCCTATCAGCCTTGATGCCCTCGCCGCTGCATAGCCTGCAGACTGCATGAGAGCAGCCTGCGGACTGCAAAAGAACAGCCTTGTGTCTATCTAAGAGTAGCCTTGTGTCTACCTATCCGACTAAAGTCAGCCAGGTGGCTGACTTTAGTCGTTCACCTGTCTGACTATAGTCAGCCGACTGTCCGACTATAGTCAGACACATAGCTTCCTGCCTGATTCAAGGTAGAGAGCAGCCATCTTCGAGGTAGAGACGAGCCTATATCGTGATAAAGAGCAAGTTGTAAAACAATCGCAGATTCTGCTCAAACCACACGACGAAGCAAAATAATACCCGAAAAACTTGCAGATTTCAGGAAAAAAGCGTATCTTTGCAGCCGAAATAACCAAAATATTTACAAACAAATGGACGATTACCCGGCGGATTATTACGAACAGTAATGGCGGGGGATGGCGAGCAAGGCTGCTAATCCCTTTGCCGCTAAAACCATTTCACGAACGAAAAAAGGATTAGCAAAATGAAGACTTTCTGGAACACCCAAGGCGGACTGACCCAGCTCCAAGAGTGGCAGCCCAATTGCTGGATACAGGTGACTTGCCCCACCGAAGACGACCAGCACGAACTCGAAGAGAAGTTCAACATCCCCGACTACTTCATGTCGGACATCAGCGATACCGACGAGCGTGCCCGTTATGAGTACGACGACGGCTGGATGCTGATCATCCTGCGTATCCCTTACGTCAAGGAGATACGTTCGCGGACACCTTATACCACCGTGCCTCTGGGTATCATCCACAAGCGCGACGTGACGATCACCGTGTGTTACTACGAGACGAACATGATGATCGACTTCGTGTCGTTCCAGCAGAAGCGGGGGACGGGCTTCACCGATCATGTCGACATGATCTTCCGTCTGTTCCTCTCATCTGCCGTCTGGTACCTGAAGCGCCTGAAGCAGATATCGATGCTCATCGACAAGGCCAAGCGTAACCTGGACCGCGAGGTGAACAACGAGAGCCTGATCGGCCTCAGTCGCCTGCAGGATTCGCTTACTTACTTCCAGACTTCCATCCGTGGCAACGAGAACTTGTTGCAGAAACTGAAGTTCAAACTCCAGATCGACGAACTGGACGCAGACCTGATCGAGGACGTGAACATCGAGATGTCGCAGGCTCGGGAGACCACTTCCATCTACTCCGACATTCTGGAGTCGACGATGGACACCTATTCTTCTATTATTAATAATAATATGAATACGGTGATGCGTACGCTGACCTCGGTGACGATTATCATGATGTTCCCCACGCTGATAGCCTCATTGTTCGGTATGAACCTTATCAACGGTATGGAGGAAAAATCGTGGGGATTTGTCTTTGCACTGTGCATTTCGGTGGTCGTATCGGTCATCTGCTGGTGGATTTTCCGCCATAAACGGCTTGTTTAGCATCTTTTAACTTTGTTTCAGACGCCTATCTTTACTTTTTTTTGTAATTTTGACGCCAAATGTGACGATGCCCCGCATCGTTGATAAGAATTTGTGTCAGTAACTAAAGAAGTTAAATGATGGACTCTCAAGAGAATGCCCCCGTAATCGGCAATGCCGTTTCGCCAAGCGAAGAACCGGGCAACAGTGAAGTGATGAAGGAAGAAGTGACTCTCCAGCCAGAGGAAACGACGGCAGAGGAGCCTGCCACTACAGTAGAAACAACCGTCGAGGAGCCAACACCCGAGACGGAACTGGCAGAAGAGGAAGCCGCTTCTCAAGTGGAAACGCCCCGCAAGGTCTACGAGACCAAAGCCGAGATTCTTGAGCGTATCAGGGAGATCGCCCATGGCGACGAGGCTCCCCAGAAGGAGGAAGTGGACTATCTGAAGACCTCCTTCTACAAGTTGCATATCGCCGAGCGCGAAGCCAGCTTCAAGGCATACGTCGATGGTGGCGGCGATCCAGAGCAATATCAAATCACTCCCGATGAACAGGAAGAGGCCTTCAAGGCCGAGATGGGCATTGTCAAGGAGAAGCGCGCCAAGCTCTTCAAGGAGCAGGAGGCCGAGAAACAGGCCAACCTGGCTAAGAAGCTCGAGATTATCGAGAAGATCAAGGCCATGATCACCACTCCTGAGGAGGCCAACAAGAGCTATCAGGAGTTCAAGGCCTTGCAGCAGCAGTGGCGTGAGATCAAGAACGTGCCGGCCGAGAAGGCCAGTGAACTGTGGCGTAACTATCAGCTCTACGTGGAGCAGTTCTACGATATGCTTCGCCTGAACAGCGAGGCCCGCGAATACGACTTCCGCAAGAACAAGGAACAGAAGATACGCCTCTGTGAGGCAGCAGAGAAGTTGGCTGACGAGGCAGATATCATCAGCGCCTTCCATCAGTTGCAGAAACTCCATCAGGAATACCGTGAGATCGGTCCTGTGGCCAAGGAGGAGCGTGAAGAGATCTGGAATCGTTTCAAGGCTGCCAGCACGGTTATCAACAAGCGCCATCAGCAGCACTTCGAGGGCATCCGTGCCAAAGAAGAGGAGAATCTGGCCCGTAAGACTGAGCTCTGTGAGAAGGTTGAGGCTATCGCTGCCGAGAAAAACAAGGGTAGCGGCGACTGGGAGAAGCACACCAAGCAGATCATTGAGTTGCAGGCCGAATGGAAGACCATCGGATTTGCGCCCCAGAAGATGAACGTGAAGATCTTCGAACGTTTCCGTGCTGCCTGCGACGACTTCTTCGGACGTAAAGCTGAGTACTTCAAGACGCTGAAGGACTCCTTCAAGGAGAACGCAGACAAGAAGCGGGCGCTGATCGAGAAAGCCAAGGCCCTGCAAGACTCCACCGAGTGGAAGTCGACTGCCGATAAACTCATCGCCCTCCAGAAGGAGTGGAAGACCATCGGTATGGTGCCCAAGAAACTGGGCGACCAGCTGTGGGAAGAGTTCCTTGGCGCCTGCAACAAGTTCTTCGAGGCCCGTAAGGCTGCTGGCGTTGGTCAGCACAGTGAGGAATATGCTAATCTGGAAAAGAAGAAGGAAGTCGTTGAGAAACTGAAAGGTATCGCAGAAGAGGCTGGTGACAATATTCAGGAGAAGGTACAGGCACTCGTCGAGGAGTATCAGTCCATCGGTCATGTGCCCTTCAAGGAGAAGGATAAGCTTTATGCAGAATACCATGAGGTGCTTGACCGTCTCTATAAGGATCTGAATATCTCTGTGGCCAAGCGTCGTCTGAACAACTTCAAACAGAACCTCAAGCAAGTGGCTGAACGTGGCGAGAACGCCCTCGACACGGAGCGTGCAAGACTGTTCCGTCAGTACGAGACACTCAAGCAGGAGATTCAGACTTACGAGAACAATCTGGGCTTCCTGAATGCCAGCTCGAAGAAGGGTAGTAGCCTTATCGACGAGATGAACCGTAAGGTGCAGAAGCTGAAGGACGATCTGAACCTCGTCAAGGAGAAGATCAAGGCTATCGACGCAGAAAACAAGCCTCAACAGGGTTGAGAGATTATAATAAACTAGATAACAAACTATGATTTGGAACGAAAGCATTGAATGCATGGATCGCGAACAGCTTCGTGAGATCCAAAGTCGCCGTCTGGTCAAGATGGCAGAGTATGTGTATCATAACACACCGTTCTACCGGAACAAGTTCCAGGAGATGGGACTGGAGCCAGGAGACATCAAGAGTATTGACGACATCACCAAACTGCCGTTTACCAACAAGCTCGACCTGCGCGACAACTATCCTTTCGGACTGGCTGCTGTGCCTATGAGCCAGATTGTGCGTATCCACGCTTCATCTGGTACAACGGGAAAGCCCGTGGTGGTGCTTCATACCCGTAAGGACCTGGCCATGTGGGCCGAGTCGATCTCGCGAGCCTTCACGGCCTATGGCGCTACGAAGGATGACATCTTCCAAGTGAGTTATGGCTATGGCCTGTTTACGGGTGGTCTCGGTGCCCACGACGGTGCTACGAATATCGGTGCATCGGTCATCCCGATGTCGTCGGGTAACACCCAGAAGCAGATTACGCTGATGCACGACTTCGGAGCAACGGTGCTCTGCTGCACACCTTCGTATGCCATGTTCCTCGGCGAGGCCATGAACGAGTGCGGGTGGCCGCGCAGTGAGTTCAAGTTGAAGATCGGTGCCTTCGGTGCAGAGCCTTGGACGGAGAAGATGCGCGTGAAGTTGGAGGAGGTTATGGGCATCAAGGCCTATGATATCTACGGACTGAGCGAGATTGCCGGCCCTGGCGTAGGATACGAATGTCAGTGCCAGAACGGTACTCACCTGAATGAAGACTACTTCTATCCAGAAATCCTCGACCCGAATACCGGTGAACCCTTGCCAGAGGGAACCCTGGGCGAACTGACCTTCACCCATCTGACGAAGGAGGGTATGCCGCTGTTGCGCTATCGTACCCACGATCTGACGGCCTTACACTATGAGAAGTGTGAGTGTGGACGAACACTTGTCCGTATGGACCGCATCCTGGGCCGTTGCGATGATATGCTGATCATCCGTGGTGTGAACGTATTCCCGTCGCAGATCGAGGATGTCATCCTGAAGTTGCCCGAGTACGAGCCGCACTTCCTGCTGATCGTCGACCGTGTGAACAACACCGATACTTCGGAACTGAAGGTGGAGGTGAAGGAAGAGTACTTCACCGACGACATGGCTACGATGGTTGGCTTGCAGAAGAAACTGGAAGCCGAGTTGCGTAGTGTCATCGGCCTCGGATTCAAGGTGAAACTCGTTGAGCCGAAGGGTATCGAGCGCTCTACTGGCAAGGCTAAGCGCGTCATCGACAACCGCCAACTCTAATATATAGAATAATGTAATAAATATATGATATGAAAGCAAAACAACTATCCGTGTTCCTTGAGAACAAGTCTGGTCGTCTGACTGAGGTCACCGACGCATTAGGTGCCGCTGGCATCAACCTGTCGGCTATGAGTATTGCAGACAACAGTGATTTTGGTATCCTGCGCTGTATCGTTTCTGATCCTGATAAGGCTTATCAGGTGCTGAAGGAACAGCACTTTGCCGTTAAGATTACCGATGTCATCGGCTTCGTCTGCCCCAATACCAGTGGGTCGCTGGCTGTGGTGCTCCGTCATCTCTCAGACAATGGCGTGTTTATTGAGTATATGTATTCATTTGCCAATGGCGACGTGGCAACGGTGGTGATTCGCCCCTCCGACCTGGACGCCTGCGAGAAGATTCTGGCAGCCAAGAAGGTGGAGCTGATGGCAGCAAACGACCTCTATCAGTTATAAAAACGACGGGAACTGCAAAATTTCCGTCTGGAAATTTTGCAGTCTCGTTTTTTTAGCTTACCTTTGCAGCCGCAATTCGACAGGGCGCTTAGCTCAGCTGGTTTAGAGCATCTGCCTTACAAGCAGAGGGTCGGCGGTTCGAATCCGTCAGCGCCCACAACACAAAGAAAGACTCGTCCGCAGCCGTGGAGGTTGCGGTTTTGGGTTAAGATATAGTATAAGCGCTTATATATTATTGGATTATTTAGAACATGGAATTGAATGCACTGACAGCCGTCTCGCCTATTGACGGCCGTTACAGAAGTAAAACCGAACCATTGGCAGGCTATTTCTCCGAATACGCCCTGATCCGTTATAGGGTACGTGTGGAAATAGAGTATTTCATTGCCTTGTGCGAACTGCCCCTGCCGCAATTGCAACACGTCGACCATCTTCTGTTTGAACCGCTCCGTGACATCTATCGTCACCTCACTCCTGCCGACGCCCAGCGTGTCAAGGACATTGAGAAAGTGACCAACCACGATGTCAAGGCAGTGGAGTACTTTATCAAGGAACAGATAGACCAGCAGCCACAGCTTTCAGAGTTGACAGCCTACAAGGAGTTCATCCATTTCGGACTGACTTCTCAGGACATCAACAACACCAGCGTGCCCTTGAGCATCAAGGAGGCACTCGACGAGGTGTACGTCCCGCTGATTGAGGAACTGATCGAACAGCTCAATGACTATGCTGAGCAGTGGAAGAACATCCCGATGCTCGCCAAGACACACGGGCAGCCTGCTTCTCCTACTCGTTTGGGAAAAGAGATCATGGTCTATGTGTATCGCCTGGAGGAACAACTGCGCGGACTGAAAGAAACACCTATCACGGCGAAGTTCGGCGGGGCCACCGGCAATTTTAATGCTCATCACGTGGCCTATCCCCAGTACGATTGGCGAGAGTTTGGTAACAGTTTTGTCAGTGAGAAACTCGGACTGGAGCGTGAGCAGTTTACAACGCAGATATCCAATTACGACTGGCTTGGAGGCCTGTTCGACGCCATGCGTCGCATCAATACGATCGTCATTGATCTCGACCGTGACTTCTGGATGTATATCTCCATGGACTACTTCAAGCAGAAGATCAAGGCTGGAGAGGTGGGAAGCAGTGCCATGCCGCATAAGGTGAACCCCATCGACTACGAAAACTCTGAGGGAAACCTTGGCATTGCCAATGCGATACTGCAGTTCTTGGCTGCCAAGTTACCCGTCAGCAGACTACAGCGTGACCTCACAGACTCTACCGTGCTGCGTAACGTAGGCGTTCCCATGGGCCATGCCCTGATAGCCTTCCAGAGTACTCTGAAAGGACTTCGTAAATTGATCCTTAATGAGGAGAAGCTTCAGGAAGACCTCGACAATACGTGGGCTGTGGTGGCTGAGGCCATCCAGACTATCCTGCGCCGTGAGGCCTATCCCAATCCCTATGAGACACTGAAGGCGCTGACAAGAACGAATGAGAAACTGACGGCCGAGAAGATTCACAACTTTATTGAGACCCTTGAGGTCAGTGAGGATGTGAAGGAGGAACTCCGTGCCATCAGCCCCTTGACATATACAGGAATTTAAATCATTATCAACATAAAAACATATAAGAGAAATGGATTTCGAGAATAACGAGAAGAAGCAAGAGGAAACAACACAACAGGAAGGTTTTCAGAGAGAAGCAAGACGCAGTCCGCGTCCCCGTATACATACCACCCGTCCTTCTTTTGAGCGTCAGGACTATCGTCGTCATGACGATGAAGAAGGCGGGTTCCGTCCCGAAGGATTCGGAGCAGCCCTTCATGACAGCTCGGCCCAGCATGAGGATTTCCGTCCACGTAACAACTACGGTGGTGGCTATCGTCCCCGTCAGGGTCAAGGTGGTTACCAACCTCGTCAGGGTGGTTATCAGCCCCGTCAGGGTGGCTACCAGCGTCAGGGAGGCTATCAGCGCCAGGGACAGGAAGGCGGCTATCAGCCCCGTCAGGGCTACCAGCCTCGTCAGGGCGGTTATCAGCGTCAGGGACAGGATGGAGAATACGGAGGACAGTCTCGTCAGGGTTATCAGCCCCGTCAAGGACAGGGTGGCTATCAGCGTCCCGGCGGGTACAAACCGTATCAGAAGCCTTATGGCAAGCCCGGCAGTCCCTATAAGAAAGGTCCCCGCCAACATTCAGCCGACTATGATCCGAATGCCAAGTATAGCATGAAGAAGCGTATTGAGTATAAGGAGACGAATTTTGATCCAAACGAGCCCCTTCGTCTGAATAAGTTCTTGGCTAATGCTGGCATTTGCAGCCGTCGTGAGGCTGATGAGTTCATCCAGGCTGGTGTCGTAACTGTCAATGGAGAGGTGGTGACTGAACTGGGAACAAAGGTGCTGCGCACAGACTCGGTGATGTTCCATGATCAGCCCGTCAAGATAGAGAAGAAGGTCTACGTGCTGCTCAACAAGCCCAAGGACTATGTGACTACCAGCGATGATCCGCAGCAGCGTAAGACTGTGATGGACCTCGTGAAGAACGCTTGTCCTGAGCGCATCTATCCTGTAGGTCGTCTGGACCGTAACACGACAGGTGTGCTCCTGCTCACCAACGACGGTGATTTGGCTTCAAAGCTGACCCATCCTAAGTATCTGAAGAAAAAGATATACCATGTGTTCCTCGACAAGAACGTGACGGCTCACGACCTGCAGCAGATTGCTGATGGCATCCAACTTGAGGATGGCGAGATCAAGGCCGACGACGTGCAGTATGCCAGCCCGACGGACAAGAAGCAGGTGGGTATCGAGATTCACAGTGGTAAGAATCGTATCGTGCGCCGTATCTTCGAGTCGCTTGGCTATCGGGTACAGAAGCTTGACCGCGTACAGTTCGCTGGTCTGACTAAGAAAAACCTGAAGCGCGGCGACTGGCGTTATCTGACCGAGGAAGAGGTGGATCGTCTGAGAATGGGTGCTTACGAGTAAAAGTAAAAAGGTAAAAAAGTAAAAAGGTAAAAAAGTGAAACGCACAAAGATTATCGATGTGCTGAAAAGCACGGAATATGGCAAGGAGGTCTGTGTGAAAGGTTGGGTGCGTACGCACCGTAACAGTAAGGCTGTAGACTTCATCGCCCTCAATGACGGCTCAACGATTAAGAATGTCCAGATTGTTGTTGATCTTGGGAAATTCGACGATGAGCTCTTGAAACAAATTACGACAGGATCATGTATTTGTGCCATAGGTACGCTGGTGGAGAGCCAGGGTGCCGGACAGGCCAGTGAGATTCAGGCAACATCACTTGAGGTCTATGGCCTCTGTGACAATGAGTATCCCATGCAGAAGAAGGGTCAGTCGTTCGAGGTGATGCGTAAGAATGCCCACATGCGTCTTCGTACCAACACCTTCGGAGCTGTCATGCGTATCCGTCACAACATGGCCATGGCCATCCACACCTATTTCCATGAGCATGGATTCTTCTATTTCCATACACCGCTGATTACAGCCAGCGACTGTGAGGGTGCTGGAAACATGTTCCAGGTAACCACGAAGAACTTGTACGACCTGAAGAAAGACGAGAACGGAAAGATTATCTACGATGACGACTTCTTCGGTGAGCAGACTTCGCTGACGGTTTCTGGTCAGTTGGAGGGTGAACTGGGTGCTACGGCACTGGGAGCTATCTATACATTTGGTCCGACTTTCCGTGCCGAGAACTCCAATACGCCCCGCCATCTGGCAGAGTTCTGGATGGTAGAGCCTGAGGTGGCCTTCCTCGATCAGGAGGAACTGATGGATCTTGAGGAAGACTTCATCAAGTACTGTGTCCGCTGGGCACTGGATAACTGCAAGGATGACCTGGCCTTCCTTAATCAGATGATCGATAAGACGCTGATAGCTCGTCTGGAGGGTGTGTTGAAGGAAACTTTTGTTCGTCTGCCTTATACAGAAGGAATCAACATCTTGCAGGAGGCTATCAAGAACGGCAAGAAATTCGAGTTCCCTTGCAACTGGGGCGACGATCTGGCTTCCGAGCATGAGCGTTTCCTTGTGGAGGAGCATTTCAAAAAGCCAGTCATCATGACCGACTATCCGCGTGCCTTCAAGTCGTTCTATATGAAACAGAACCAGGATACAGCCGACGGAGGCTCTGTAGGTTACAAGGGTGCAGTGGCTCCTGGACCTACGATGCAGGGTACTGATGTGCTGTTCCCGCAGATTGGTGAGATCATCGGAGGCTCTGTCCGTGAAGAGAGCTATGACAAGCTGGTGGGTGAGATTAAACGCCGCGAGATGGATCAGACCCACTTATGGTGGTATATCGACACCCGCCGCTGGGGTACATGCCCCCATGCCGGCTTCGGCCTGGGCTTTGAGCGCCTCATCCTGTTCGTCACAGGTATGCAGAACATCCGCGACGTCATCCCCTTCCCGAGAACGCCGAAGAGCGCAGAGTTCTAAAGAAAATATAGGAACATTTTATTATAATATAGGTATGAAAAGGTTTTTAATGATTGTTCTACTGTCTGTGAGCACAGCAGTTATGGCATTCGGGCAGAGCATGAGCGACACCCAGGTGCTCCAGTTCATTATGAAGGAGAAGAAGTCTGGAACGGCAGATAACAACATTGCTACCAAGCTTCTTCAGCAGGGTGCAACTATTGACCAGATCCAGCGCCTCCGCCAAAAGTACAGCAAGCAGCTGGAAAGCAGAAGTCTTGGTGGTACAGCAGATAAGGCTATCAATGATGCCTCTAATCGCATGCGTATCAATAATGGCCCTCTGCGTGAGTCTGATGACAATCAAAAGAAGAACCAATTAGGCCAAAGAGTTCCGTCAGAATTGTTATATGGAGATGCCTATCCTTTGACGGTTGACTCACTCATTAGTCAACAGGAAACGACAGGAAAGAAAGTGTTTGGTCGTGACATCTTTAATAATAAGTCACTTACCTTTGAACCCCAGATGAATATCGCCACCCCACAGAATTATGTGCTTGGCCCTGGCGACCAACTCATCGTTGATGTCTATGGGGCGTCTCAAGAATCTATGTCGCTTACCATTAGTCCTGATGGTGACATCACGGTGCCTGATTTCGGTCCTGTTCATGTCAGCGGTTTGACAGTCTCTGCCGCTCAAAGCCGTATCCGCAGTAAACTTGGCAGCTATTATGAGAGTTCGAGTATCAAGGCATCACTCGGACAGACCCGTACCATTCTGGTTAATGTCATGGGTGAGGTAAAGACTCCCGGTACTTATACGTTGAGCGCTTTTGCCACTGTATTCCATGCGCTTTATATGGCTGGTGGCGTGAGCGATCTCGGAACACTTCGAAATATTAAGGTTTTCCGTCAAGGCAAACTTATTTCTACCGTAGATATTTATGAGTTTATCCTCAATGGTCGTTTAGCAGGAAATGTCCGGTTGGCTGACAATGACGTGGTTCAGGTAGGGACCTATGATTGTATCGTCGATATTACAGGTCGTGTGAAACGCCCTATGGCATATGAGTTGCGTAAAACAGAGAGTCTGTCCACATTGCTCAAGTATAGTGGCGGATTTGCAGGTGATGCTTATAAAAAGTCGTTGCGCGTCCTCCGTAAGAGTGGTCGCATGAAGAGTGTCTATAATGTGGAGGAGTTCGAACTGGCAGACTTTAAGATGGCAGATTGTGATTCTGTTATAGTCGACTCTATTATCGACCGTTTCGAGAATATGGTTGAAGTCAAGGGTGCTATTTTCCGTCCAGGCATGTATAGACTGGGTGAAAAAGTCAATAGCGTGCGCTCTTTGATAGAAAGTGCCGATGGCTTGACAGAGGAGGCGATGATTACAAGAGCCGTGATGCGGCGAATGAAAGCAAACCGTACACAAGAAGTCCTCTCTATCGATTTGGAGGGCATCATGAATGGTTCTGTAGCCGATGTGCCCTTGGAGAATGAGGATGTTCTTTTCATCCCCACCTTGGCTGATCACCAGAACTTCCGTACATTGACCATTGATGGAGAGGTTATCTTCCCGGGAACCTATGAATATGCGGCTGGCATGACCATCGAGGATCTGATTCTACAGGCTGGTGGACTGACAGATGCCGCCTCTACTGTGAAAGTTGACGTGTCGCGTCGGATTCATAACCCGGAAGCTGTTGATGCTGATATGGAGATAGCCAAGACGTTCAGCTTCTCTCTGAAGAAAGACTTCTCTACTGATGGTGATCGTAGCTTTACCCTTGAACCTTACGATATCGTTCAAGTCCGTAGGAGTCCAGTTTATCAAAATCCTATCCGCGTGTCCGTAGAAGGTGAGGTCGCCTTTGCTGGTAGATACACCATGGAGCAGAAGAATCAACGACTCTCCGATGTGATTAAGTCAGCGGGTGGTGTCATTCCTGGTGGTTATGTGAGAGGCGCTCGTTTGGTACGAGTGATGAGTGAGGATGAAAAAGCACGTATGCAGGCGGTTATCAAACTGGCTAAACAGAGCGCTACTGGCAAGGATTCCATCAATCTGGAACAACTGGAACTGGAAAATACTTATAGTGTAGGTATCCATTTGGATGAGGCTCTTGCCAACCCAGGTTCTACACAGGATATTGAATTGATGGACGGGGATCGTTTGATTGTTCCACGCTTCAACCATACTGTGCGTATCAGTGGTAGTGTGAATGCTCCTAACACGGTTGCTTATGCTGATGGCGAAAAATATAAGTACTACATTCGTCAGGCTGGTGGTTTCGCAGAACGTTCTAAGAAAGGCCATGCTTATATCGTCTATCAGAACGGAACGATTGCTTTGGCTAAGAAAGGTAAGGTAGAACCTGGTTGCGAAATAGTTGTGCCGACCAAGGCACCGCGTGATGCCAGTGCTCTCCAGCAATGGCTTAGCGTAGCAACAACAGCTGCATCACTTGGAACGATGGCTGCGTCTATTGCAAACCTCATTAAATAAACATGAGCAGTATGGATATGATACAGAACAACGAATCTCAGCAGACTACAAGGACAGAACGTCCAAGTTTTGCGAAGCTTTGGGCTGATGTCAAGAAGTATAAGCGCCTATATTATAAGGTGTTACCTATCACCTTTGTCGTGGCTGCCATTATCACGCTCAGCATGCCCAACTATTATAGTTGTACAGTGATGTTGGCCCCAGAACTTTCCGGAGCAAAAGCTGGTGGTTCTCTCTCCAGCCTTGCCAGCAGTTTTGGAATCAACTTGGGTGGCGCTTCAGCCGGAGCAGACGCTCTGATGCCTACGCTTTATCCAGACTTGATGAACAGTGTCACCTTCCGGGCGTCTCTTTTCCCCGTGAAAGTCTATCGTGAAGATGATAGCACTAAGACAGAGATGACTTACTATGACTATCTGAAGGATGGCCAGAAGGCACCTTGGTGGTCAGAAGGCAAGAAGGCTATCGGTGAGGCTATTAAATCATTGTTTGGAAAAGAGGAGATGGAGGTTGATGAGGTAAACACTTTCAAGCTGACAAAAGAGCAGTCTCAAATAGTAAAGGCCATTGGGGAGAAGGTGGTCTGCGATGTCGACAAGAAGACGATGGTCATTACTATCAACGTCACAGACCAGGATCCGTTGATTGCAGCGATGATGGCAGATTCTGTTCAGATGCGCCTACAGCGCTTCATCACTGACTATCGTACTCGTAAGGCTCGTATCGATCTTGAGTATAATCAGAAGATCTGTGCAGAGGCGAAGGAACGTTATGACAATGCTCGAAAGAAGTATGCTGCCTTCACCGATGCCAACCAGAAGATTTTCCTTGAGAGCGTGCGCAGTCGCCAGTCCGAACTGGAGAATGAGCTTCAACTCCAACAGCGTGCCTACTCACAGATTGCTGCACAGTTGCAATTGGCTGAAGCAAAAGTTCAGGAAGATACGCCAGCCTTTACCACGCTTCAGCCCGCCACTGTACCTATTTTGAAAGACGGTCCTAAACGTTCACGTATTTGTCTGATATTCTTGTTCCTGGCATTCCTCGCCACAACAGCCTATGCTTTCCACAAAGAGGGAGACCTCATACCTCTCTTTACGGCTGATGACGAAGAACCGGAGCCAAGAGTTAGCTGACTAACTGAATACCATCTTCAGAGATAGTGATAAGCCGTCGGCGATAGAGATCGCCGATGGCTTTTTTATAGTCTTTCTTCGAGACCTGAAAACGTTCGTAGATCAACTCGGCAGGCGATTTGTCGCCAAGTTCACACTTGCCGTCATGCTCATAAAGATAACGGAGTAGCACCTCTGCAAAATCCAATATACGCTGACGCCCGTCATCTTTCTGATAACGCTCCACCTTCGCGGTTGCCATCAGGCGATGGGTCTTCTCGTCCTCCATGATATAGACATAATAAGTCTTTCCTATTTCCATCCGCTGTTTCTGTTCACGGAAGGGACAGAAAAGGTCCTTCATCAGCCCCCATTTAAGAAAGGCCCCATATTCATTTGTCCAGGCGCACTCCAGATAAGCAAACTCACCCACCTTGGCAATAGGATGCTCTGTAGTGGCAATGGTCCGCTCATCTTGGTCAAGATAGATGAACACTTCCAGTTCGTCACCAATGTGCATGTCTCGTGTGACATAACGGTTTGGTAATAGGATATTTCCCTCGTCGCCACCGTCTAAATACAGACCATAGTCTGTACGTTTCTTTATTCTGAGGGTGTTGTAGTCTCCAAGTCTGAGCATTCTTCCGCGTTTTGTGGGGTTTCAATGGATGGAATCTCTATAAGGCCGTCACGCAGATGGATGGTACGGTCTGTAATAGCTGCGAGCGACTCGTCATGTGTGACGATGACAAAGGTCTGTCCGAACTGATCACGTAAATCAAAGAACAACCGATGCAGGTCCTCCTTGTTTCTCGTGTCAAGTGAACCGGAAGGTTCATCAGCCAGAATAACTGCAGGGTTATTGACAAGTGCTCGGGCTACGGCTATACGCTGTTTCTCACCTCCCGACAGTTCATTGGGCTTATGGGTGGCACGATCGCTCAGCCCCATGAAACTTAGTAGTTCATCAGCCCGAGCCCTGGCAGTCTTCTGGGACTTTCCTGCTATATAGGCTGGAATCATGATATTCTCAATAGCTGTGAACTCAGGCAACAACTGATGAAACTGGAACACAAAGCCTAAATGGGCATTCCTGAAATCAGAAAGACGTTTCGATGACAGAGATGTCACATCAATACCATCCACAAGCACAGTACCTGTGTCCGGGCGGTCAAGGGTTCCGATAATCTGCAGTAAGGTGGTCTTTCCTGCACCACTGGGACCAACGATACTGACCACCTCTCCTTTGTCAATATGGAGGTCGATGCCCTTCAGTACCTGTAGTGCTCCAAAGCTTTTTGTTATATTCTTAATGTCAATCATAATTCTTACCTTTCACTTCTTATGCATCCACTTTGATATGGTATCATAGATGCTGTTTTCCTCATGGTGCTGTGCTTCTGTGAAGCTCATACGGTCTTCCTTCGTATCACCAAACTGGTCAGGGAAGATAATCATGAGATTCTTGCCGGAGAAGTGCCTCTGTAACTCATCTGGCAAACGTTCCAGGGCTGACTTATAAGAAATAGTCCCTTTACGTGCAGTGACCACTACAAACAGATGATCTACTGATATGCCAGCCGCCAGCTTCGGCAACTCATTCCAGTGCTCCATTGATGTGTATTCAGCCCTCACATGAGGGTGGCGGTTGTTGATGTACTCGGCAATCAGCACCAGAGACTCGTTTCTTCCATGGAACTGAATCCGGCAGTCCAGCTGTCCTGCCACACGGCTTAAACGTTCCATCCAGCGATGGAAACCAGGTTCAAACTCAGCCCTTGAGGGCACCGCCACTTGGATGCGCCTGAGTGTCGACAGGGGTTGTACGAAGCGCGTCAGGATGATCTGGCGGTTCAAGCCGTTGTAGAGGCTTTGGATGAATTCTCCCCAGAACCGTGGGTTGACATCAGTATGGATATGCATGCCCATGATAATCTCTGAACAGCCGAACTCCTTGAAAGCATGTTTGATGCCGTTGGCGATGTTGGTCGATAGTCGCACCTGTGTCAATAGCTTCACCTCCGAGGCACTGGCTTGCTGTTGCAGACTCTCCAGCAGTCGTAACCCCTGTTCTCTGGCATGGGAACTGTTCTGATCATCGTATACTACATTCAGTGCTACGATATCGCGGTTCAGCCGGTCGTTACGCAGCAAGATGGAGAAATACAGCAGTTGCGGTGCAATCTCTGGATACTTCACGCACAACAGAATCTTCTCATCATCATCCCCTATGAAATCTCTGTCCTCTTTCCACTTTCCTCTTTCCTCTAAGACAATCTGCTTCGAAGCATGTTCTGTCATGAGGGTACTGATGACGCAGGTGAAAAGAATCATCATCACGACACCGTTCAGCATATCATCATTGATGAGATACACGCCAGGCGACACTTCCAGGCGCATACCCACCATCACCATGGCAATGGCACCGGCAGCATGGGCTGAGGTCAGACCGAACATCATGTTCCCGTCCGCCTTTGTCAGGCGGAACAGCAGGCTCGACAGATAGGCGGCAGCAGCCTTTCCAAAAGTTCCTATAAATACTATCAGGAACACTGTCCACAGCACATCAAGGCCAGAGAAGAGTGTGCGCACATTGATAAGCATGCCTACACCAATCAGGAAATAAGGAATAAACAGGGCATTACCGATAAACTCAATACGGTTCATCAGTGGCGACACACGAGGGATGTATCTGTTAAGGATCAGTCCGGAAAAGAAAGCACCAACGATACCTTCGATACCAATCATCGAGGTCAGGGCTGCACTTAGGAACATGATGCCAAGTACAAAGATATACTGCATGACAGCGTCGCTATACCGTCGAAGGAAGTAGCGGGTCAGTTTCGGGATCAGCCATATACTGCCGATACAGTATATAGCGAACTTAAAGAGGAATAGCGGCCAGAACCACCATCCACTATCTTCATTGAAGGAGCCTGAGAGAGCTGCCAACATCATCAGTGCGATAAACAAGGAGATCATCGAAGACCCGACGCTGAGCATGACACTCTGATGGCGTTGCAGGCCATACCGTCCGATAATAGGGTAGGCGATCAATGTGTTCGATGCCATGATACAGCCTAATAGGAAAGATGCTGATGAGGAGTACCCGAGTACGGTGATGGCCATGACATACGTAAGGATCAGCGGAACGAAACAGGTGAGCAGGCCAAAGATGACAAACGAGCGTGTTTGTTTCTTGACACTCTCCATGTCCATTTCCAGTCCAGCCAGAAACATGATATAATAGAGTCCCACCCTGCCAAACAATTCAAAAGAATTGTCACGCACCAAGATATTAAAGCCATACTGACCGATAATCACACCCGCCAGCACCATGCCGATGATATGTGGGATACGCAACTTACTCATCACGATCGGTGCAACGAGGATAATCAGCAACACCACAAAGAAGACCAACGTGGGGTCGGTGATGGGTAAATATGATACCAATAATGTCATTCTGAGTGCAAAGTTACGACTTTTTTTTCTTATTACGAAAAATATTCGTAACTTTGCAGCCAAAATGTAACCATTTAAAGAATTTAAGGTAAGATGAAAGTAGCAATTGTAGGTGCAAGTGGAGCCGTAGGACAGGAGTTCTTGCGGATTCTTGACGAGAGGAATTTTCCGATGGATGAACTGGTATTGTTCGGTTCAGAGCGCAGTGCGGGCAGGAAATACACCTTCAAGGGGAAGGAGATTGAGGTGAAGTTACTCCAGCATAACGATGACTTCAAGGATGTAGACATCGCCTTTACCTCTGCAGGTGCAGGCACATCTAAGGAGTTCGCCGAGACAATCACGAAGTACGGTGCCGTGATGATTGATAACTCCAGTGCCTTCCGTATGGACGAAGACGTCCCCCTCGTAGTGCCAGAGTGCAATGCCGAGGATGCCCTGAATAGGCCTCGTGGTATCATCGCCAATCCGAATTGTACGACAATTATGATGGTTGTGGTGCTTCAGCCGTTAGAGAACATCTCTCATATCAAGCGCATCCACGTGGCATCCTACCAGAGTGCTTCTGGTGCTGGCGCTGCTGCTATGGCAGAACTCCAGCAACAATATAAGGAGATGGTTGAGGATGGTGAGGTGAAAACCGTCAAGAAGTTCGCCCATCAGTTGGCCTACAATGTGATTCCCCAGATTGACGTGTTCCAGCCCAACGGTTATACGAAGGAGGAGATGAAGATGTACAATGAGACGCGCAAGATTATGCATACCGATGCCAAGTGCTCGGCCATGTGTGTCCGTGTCAGTTCTTTGCGCTCCCACTCAGAGTCCGTATGGATTGAGACAGAGCGCCCCATCAGTGTTGAGGAGGCACAGAAGGCTATTGCCGCTGCTCCTGGTTGTACACTGAAAGATGATCCTGCCACGCTGACCTATCCCATGCCTCTCGAGACGGCAGGTAAGGATGATGTCTTCGTTGGTCGTATCCGTAAGGATCTCACCGATGACTGCGGTCTTACGTTCTGGCTCTCAGGTGATCAGATCCGTAAGGGTGCTGCCCTGAATGCTGTACAGATAGCAGAGTACCTCGTGAAGGTCGGTAATGTTAAGTAAGATGATATATAAGGCAGCCTTTCTGGCTGCCCTTTTATTTGTCCTTGCCTGTGGTGGGGGCGATGACGATGGGCGACGGTTGGGTGAGATCATAGTAGGCACCTGGCAGCGTGGCTGGGGAGAAGGTGATGTCATCATCGAAGGTAACCCGGAACTGCAACCTGAGAACTTCGCCTACGATCTCTTCGTGTTCCACGACGATGGTAGCTATAATGGCATGGTGCGTAAAGGCACTTTTGTCGCTTATGACACTTATGGCAGTATCGTCTACGAAGGCAATTACCAGTGTGATAATCACAACCTGAAATTGGAGCCCTCTACTGGTGAGGGGAAGATGCTGGCACAAGTGGTAACCTTTACCGACGACACTCTCCAGCTGCGCTATGAGAACGAGGATTACAACATCACGGTTACCTTCATTGTCCGCAAGCTCTAAGCTTTCCACTTCTTTCTTTCCACTACTTACTCATCCTCTTCCACTTCTGCGAGATGGAAGACATAGTCGATGGTCACCTGATTAAAAGCAGAGAAATAGCCCAGACATCCGCCTGTAAAGTTGGGGACGGGATTCGTATTGGTGTTGTCCATGATCTGCATGGAGTACAGATAGTCGTAGGCCCGTTGGTCAATGGCGCGCAACTCAAGATGGAGTCTGTCACCTTCCACAAGCATGTCCTTGTCGTTGTCGCCTTCTCTGGCAATGGAAAACAGTTGTTGCAGCTCTTTGTTTGGATTCTGGTCATCTCGCTTTACGGCCCAACGGAAGCCGAGGGAGTTACGGTAGATATGCGTGAAATACCAGTTGTCCTCATTGGGAATATCCTGAAACAGCAGTTCTCCTGTCAGGAATCGTTCACTTAACACTTTCTTCCAGATAAAATGGAAGCGGTTGATTTTCGGCATACGCTGCATTGTTGAGGTTGAGGTGAAATGGCGACCGTCCACATCTACATCAATCTGATATGTCACCCCCTCCTTGCCTTTGGCTGTCGACAGGTAGTTGCCATTCTTCTGATGGGTGAGTATCGACTCGCTGCCGTCATTGCCTGTCACAATGATATGGGCATCTGTCACGTCACTCGTCGTATTGTTATCGTCCATATCCTGTGTCCGGCTGACGCGTGCCTTCATCCCGTCGGTGGAGACAGAAGCCTCTACCACGTAGATTGGCTCCACGTTGCGATAGTCGATGTCGATCTCCTTCTCACACCCTACCAGCCCTAACAGTCCTATTAACCCTAACAGCCCTAATCTCCTCATATCTCACCACTGAATGTTAAACGCTACCGACGGTACAATGCCAAATAGCGAGTACTGCTTTGCCTTGGTGCGGGCTCCGTCAGCACTATCCTCAAAATTAATCAGGAAAGGATTATACCTATTATATATATTATAGATACCAAACACCCATTCCGTCTCCACTTTTCTCTTTCCGCCTTTCTTCTTTCCGCTTTTCCAAACGGCACTGACATCCAGATGATGATAGTCCGGTGCCCGATAGCCATTGCGCTCGGCATAATAGTAGATCCAGTTGTCGATGATCTGATATTTGCCACTGGGAGCCGTGAAGGCCTGTCCGCTGTTGAACACCCAGGAGGCGTTGAAGGTCCAGCGCCTGTTCAGGCGGAATATGCCTACGATGTTGATATCATGGCGGCGGTCGTTGTTGGCATCATACCACTGTCCACCGTTGATGCCGTCGATACGGGTCTTCGACCAGGAGAGGGTATAGCCGATCCAGCCTGTCAGACGTCCACTGTTCTTACGAGCGCAGAACTCCACGCCATAGCTCTTACCGTCGCCAGCCAATACCAGACGCTCAATCTCTATCTCACTGCTAAACGACTTACCGTCTTTATAGTCCAGCACGTTCCGTATCTTCCTATAGTAGCCCTCCACACTGAAGTCATAGTCCTGCTGAGGTGTCATCATATAGACTCCTGCACTCCATTGGTCTGCCAACTCTGGCTCCACGATGTTACTGCTCATGGTGTAGCGGTCGAAAGGTGTTGAGGTACTTTGGTTCCTGAGGGCGTGCAGATTCTGTGAGGTCCTCGCATAGCCTAACTTGATGCTGGTCTGCGACGTGGGTTGCCAGCTGATGCTGGCGCGTGGCTCCAGTGTCAGGTGCGTCTTCACAATCTCATTCGTGCCGTAGTTGTAGTACCAGCCAATATCGCCGTTGTCCTCGACGTCGTAGTAGAGTGAGCCACCAAGGGGTGAGAAGGCGTTAATCCTCAGTCCTACGGAGGCTTGCAAGTCTGGGCGCAGGTTGAATGTACCGTTTATCCAGCCAGTGTTCTCCCAGGCACGGCGCTGCTCCTTGTCATATTTGGTAAGCACCTGCCATTCTGCTGACTTCACGTTGAAGAGCGAGGTCTGCAGACCAGCCCTAAGTTGGAGGGAGGCGGGAAGGAACTGGAGGGCAAAGTCCTGACGAAGGGAGAGCTGACGGATATGACCTTTATACCACAGGTTCATCCGCAGGAAGTCCACGCCGTTCTCCGTCTGGTAGTTGCTGAGGTAGGCGGTAGTCTGGGCGTAGGAGTCGCCGTTGAAGTGGTGCAGCCATTTCAGATTGGCCGTCATATTGCTCCAGCGGATATCTGCCATCTTCTCCACCGAGGTACGGTCGTGGCTGGTGAAGAATGTCAGATAGAGTTGATTCCTCCTGTTGAGCGACCAGTCGAGTTTCGCGTTGACGTCGTAGAAATAGAGAGTATTGTCCCTGAAGTCTTTCGATGCTTTCAGGAAGAGGTCCATGTAGGATCGGCGGGCCGTCACCAACAGCGAGGCCTTGTCTTTCACAATGGGTCCCTCGAGCGTACCCTTGGCAGACAACAGTCCGACGTTCGCCCCACCATGCCATTCATTCCTGTTGCCAGTCTTGCCTGTGATGTCGAGCACTGCCGACGAGGCACCCCCATACTGGGCGGGTAGCAGTCCCTTGTAAAGGGTCGCAGAGACCAAGGCGTCGTCGTTGAAGGCAGAGAAGAGTCCTGCCAGATGACCAGAGTTATAGACAGGTGCCAGGTCAAACAGCACTTGATTCTGTGCCGACGTACCACCACGCACCTGGAAACTGCTCGATGCGTCGCTCTCCGCCTTCACGCCTGGCAACAGCTGGATGCTCCGCATGATGTCGGCCTGGCCAAACAGTTGCGGGGCCGATGTCAGGTCCTCCAGTTGAATGACCTCAGCACCAGTCTGTACATTCTGGATGCGTTGGCGGGCAGAATTGGACGTGACGACCACCTCGTCCAGATGCTCTGTGCGAATGGTGTCTCCCTCTGCCAATGGCAGAACCAGAAATGCCGAAAGCAGGATGTTAAGTAAAAACATGGGCACAAAATTAAAAAAAAACTTTGATATTCTGTGTAATCTGGGGCTTTTTTTGTAATTTTGCCCCATCAATCATTAAATGTTACCGATTATGAAGAAGTATTTTGTGGCCTTAGTAGCCGTGATGGCATTATATGCCTGCAGCAGTGGAGAGAAAGATTTGAAGTATCGCGGCTTGTCGATGGCCCTGCCTTTCCAGACCTTCTGCGACTCTCTCGCAGGTCGTGGCTATGCCATTGACTCTGCCAAGACCGACTCTGCCTTTACCCGTGTGGTGATGGCGCGTACTGGCGACCACTACCGCTTGATGCTTGCCCAGCAGAACGGACAGCTTCAGGCCTTGCAGGAGAACTATACCCTCTCTACCAACGACAGCACGCGCCGCTTCTGGCAGCAGTTGCGCGATGGCTTTGAGAAAGAGCTTGATGCCTGGCCCAACATGCCCAAGCATGGCGATGACCATAAGATTGCGAAGTTCGAGACCGATGGCGGCTTCATCACCATCACCCTTGAGAATACATACAAGCCCACGCTCAGCGTACTATACGAGAGGAAATAAATTACCACCTTCCTCTTTCCACTTTCCACAAATTAATCCCGAAATGCTTGGTCGTTTCGGGATTAATTTGTACCTTTGCAGCCGAGTTCACGCCGTACGTGCCTTGTGAGGCCGTGAAGGTGTGGGCCATGACATAGTGGAACAGCGTCTTACAACGCTTTGTTTTTGGTTTCTTGAACCTGAGAAATTCAAATGTGCTATCAAGAACATTGCAGAGTGGATGCTACGGGTGGTATATACATCTCCCGTTAGTGTGCGGAGGCTCGTGCAGCCTCAAGCACACTTTACGGGGTGTACCATATATACCGGCGTGGGCGTCATCTTCTGTTTGTTATAGCACAGGTTTTCTCAGGACCTAAGAGACAAACAAGCAGAATGAGGGTTCACGCTCTTTTTGTATCCTGCTGTTTCCGGCGAATTTCTGGCATCAACAGCCAGGAAATGTGTGAAATAGCTTCAGTATGTCACTGTCTTTTCAGGCAAAACGAGCGATTTCTTTATTTAGGTTCAATGAGTGTCTCCACCATCTTCATGGTGGTGACCCCAAGGAGTGTTCGCTCCGTAGCGCAGGATTATGATCGATCGAAATCAGCAGTTATGGTTCCCTCTGCGGGTCAGCTATTCCCACATGACCCGTTTGATGAGTCTTAAGCAAGAGTTCGATAAGCTTCAGCTTGAGAACTACGTGGCGATGACCTATAAGAAGGTTGGTTTCTCCATGCAGTTGGTGCCTGCCATCAGCAATCTCATCTTCGTCAGGTCCTCCTACCAGACCCTCAGTGAAGTGAAGCATGAGTCACGTTTCGACCACATCCGTTACATCATGCATGAGGTCTATGACGACCATAGTTCCTATTCCGAACCCCTCTATGTCCCCGACCGTCAGATGAACGACTTTATCCGGGTTTCCTCTGTCCACGACAACCGTATCGCCTATATGGACAATCTCGAATACGCCTTCCGTGAAGGTATCTATGTCGAGATTATGGATGGTTATTTCACAGGTGTTCGTGGTATTGTAAAGCGCATCAATGGCAGCAAGGGTGTGGTGATTCCCATCCACGAAGTTGCCGCTGTCGCCATCCGAAATGTTCCCTCCCGTTATCTCCGTATCCTCAACCCCGAAGAACTCAACGAATTATGACACTCGATTCTGCCACTCTAACCGCCTTCCGCATGCGGTGCTGGTGTGAGTTGGGCGACACAGCCCACGACCACTATATCCAAGACTACGACCAGTTGCTCCGCGACGCCTGTGTTATGCGCCAACACATCTTCAAGAAACTGCGGGCCGAATACCCTTCCATGAAGCGTCCACCAGCCAATAAGGCCGATACCCTGGCAGAACTTCTGGTCACAGCCTTCTTGGCCGACTTCTACGGCCGGCCCTACAACGACAACCCGATTGATCTGGTAGGTCGTTCCTATGCAATTCTCCCTAAGGTCGATAACCACACCCTCCAGTGCTACCTGTCCGTCCTCCTCTTCTGGCTCGATGCCCCCACGCCTGAGCTCAAATCCCAGATTGACGGTCTTATGTCCACCTGGTCTCCCGACGCCCTCACCCCTGAAGACAAATACGTCCAGTCCCTCTACCACGCCCTCACCACCCCCATCAGCTGAATATCTACGGTCATATAGTTTGGACGATCCTGAGTTGGATCTCTTTGGGCTATTTCTTCGAATCTTAGCGTTATAATAATGAAACAATACGATTACTTGATAGTAGGGTAAGCATCCAACCCCTTTTTAGGAGGTATAAGATGAGAAGATGAAGGTGTCGCCCCAGACGATCTTGAACTGGCTGAAGGAAGGCTCAGAGTTTCTAAAGGGTGGTATGAGTCACATCAAGAGGCGTCTTCTGAAGAAAGGAACAGCCATCTATGTTGACGAAACGTGGGTAGACACAAAGGTCAAGCAGCCGGATGGCTCATTCAGATATGAGAAGCGTTATATGTGGGTGATTGTGAACCTGGCCACAAAGGTTTGCTATTACCTTTTTGGTCGTAGAAAGCGTGAGGTGATAGAGAAATTCCTTGGTGACTTCCAGGGTACTTTGATGACCGATGCTTACAATGCGTATGCTTATTTCAGCAAACTGGATGGCTGTACGCATGCATGCTGTTGGGCACATGTCCGCAGAATATTTTGGTCAGCTCTTAAGGACTATAAAGATCCTTTCGCTCAGGAATATATAAAGAAAATAGGTGTACTATATAAGGTTGAGTTGGAGAGCATTCTTC